>JAJZDW010000022.1 GCA_021851405.1 Pseudomonadota bacterium | reverse complement strand
AGTTATGCACATAAAACACGTCGATAATCCACCAATCCGTCATCGAGAACCGCTTCTGCCTCTCCAAAGTACGCTACCCGGGTAGAACAGCTGCCAAATCGCGCCGTTCGCGAATGATGCGGGCTAGTGCCGCACATCACGCTGAAGTCCATCGCCAACGATGAGCAGCCGGCCATGGAAGTACTGGTGGACCGGCCTGAGGTGAACCCCGGCGTGGTGCGCGTGGCCGGGCCGTTCGTAGTCGAGGCTACCATCGCGCCGGCCCAAGGGGTGGAGCCCGAACCGGCCGCCGTGGCGGCGCCGGCTGCTCCGCAGTCGCTGGATGACGCCATCGGCGCGGCCGATGCCGCGAACGGCGGCCTGCCGCTGACCGTGGCCGAGGTCGCTGCGCGCTATGGTGACCCGGCAACCCACATCGAACGTATGACCCAGGTGCTGCGCCAGTCCAAAACGCTACGCCTACCCGGTAACCGGGAACTGACGCTAGACGACATCCGCCGCATGAGCGATAGCGACGTGCTGCATGCCGAAGGCACGGATGCCGAGGGTAAGCGCTTTGCGGTGGTGTTCGGCCCCGAGGATGGCGCCATCTCGTCCGACGTGGTGTTCGAGGCGGCACGGGAAGCGTACTTCCTGAAGTTTCCGCACCTGTATTTCTTTGGCTTCGCCATTCAGGCCAAGGCGCGCGAACTGCTGGAAGACCGCGCCAAGCTGCGCGTGCCCTGCACCTATGTCACCGTCACGCCCGACGTGGCGATGTCAGACCTGCTCAAGACCAGCCGGGCCAGCGAAATCTTTTCCGTCACCGGCCTGCCCGATGCCGTGCTGCGCATGACCGGCAAGAAGAACGACGACGGCGCCCAGCTCTACGAAGTCGAGTTGCTGGGTCTGGACATCTTCAACCCGGCAACGATGGAGCAGGAGGCCATTGAGGGGCAGAACATGCCGGCGTGGATGCTCGACACCGACTACGACGGCCTATGTTTCTACGCCACCCAGGTCTTCTTCCCCAAGACCGCCGCATGGGACAGCTTGCAGAAGTCGCTGAAGGCGGAGTTCGACCCCTCGGTGTGGGCGCACCTGGCCGGTACGGTCAGCGAACCATTCGCCCTCGGTCCGAAGCAGCGTATAGCGGCAAAGGTCATCGACGAGCGCGGTAATGAACTCATGCGCGTGCTGGAGGCGAAGGCATGAGCTACAAGCCCAGTTCGCTCTTCAACCTCATCCAGGTCATCAACAAGGGGCTGTTTCTACCCCACATCCAGCGGCCCTTCGTCTGGGAAGAGGACCAGATGCTCAAGCTGTTCGACAGCTTGATGCGCAACTACCCCATTCAGACGCTGTTGTTCTGGAAGACCAAGGACGAAATCAAGGCCCGCAAGTTCATGGAAGAGGTCGAATGGGACCCTGACTTGAGCGACTACTACGAACCCAACGTCAGCAAGGCAGGCTTCGAGAAGACGTTTGTGCTCGACGGGCAGCAGCGCCTGCAGACGCTCTACACGACGTTCGCCGGCGCCATCAAGGGACCGAGCGGTGAGAGATTGGAGGCCTACTTCAATACGAGCACTGGCGACACCGTGTCCGACGACAGTTTGCTCTATGCGTTGAAGTTTTCGAAGGAAGCATTGTCGGGGCCCTGGTACCGCGTTGCCAACCTAGTGGGCAAAGATGTGCAGCGGGTCGCCGAGGAACTGTCCGAAGAAATGAACGACAGCCTCGACGCAGCAGACGATGCACTTCCCCCGGCGAAGCAGCCCACTTCAGCGGACCAAAAGGCGCGGCAGAAGCGGGTGCGCCGCAACTTCGGACAGCTGGTTTCGCTGCTGCGTGAAGACAAGCACTTCTGGATTCAGGAACTCGACGGGGTGGCGAACAGCTACACCTATGGGACCGTTTTGGACATTTTCGTCCGAGTGAACTCCGGTGGCACCAAGCTCGACGCCTCCGACCTGATGTTCGCCGCAATGAAGGAAGGTTGGGACGAAATCGAAGAGGCCATCGAAGAAACCACTGAGCTACTGAACAGCACCAATATCGGCTTTGACAAGACGTTCCCGCTGAAGTGCTTACTGGTTGTGCACAATCGCGGCGCCGAAGCGTCGGCTGAGAAGTTCACAGGCCCGGACGGCGCCAAGCTACTGGCGAACATGAAGACCGACTGGGACAAGGCCGAGGCAGCATTTCAGGAGTTGCGCGACTTCCTCAAGACGGACTTGAAGGTTTATGCCGAGAAGGTGGTGCGCAGCCACAATAGTTTCATCCCGCTCTTTGACTACCTGTACTTCAACCCGAAGCCCAATGAGCGCAGCCGAGCGCTCATGCGGGGGTACTACTACAAGGCCCAGCTATTCGGCTGGTATTCGCAAGGCACGGACAAGGTTATCAACGGCCTGCACTCAGTGGTCGGCCAGTCTTGGCCTGGCGGTTTTCCGATGCAGTCTATCAAGGACTACTTCGTCGGGCGCGGCAATCCCACCGAGCTGGAGAACGGGCACCTGGAGCAGACACGCCTTCGGTTCTTGCTGCTCAACTTGGTCTACGTGGACCAGATGGGCGCTTCGCCCTTTGACGTGAAGTACAAGGGTAACGAACCCCATATTGACCACATCTATCCCCGGCATGCCCTGTCAACCAAACTTGGGCTCGGAAGTGCTGAGGTGAACACCCTCGGTAACTATCGTTTCGTCGGCGCGACCGACAATATCCGCAAGCGTGCAGAATTACCGGACAGCTACTTCGGGCGTCTCAAGTCCTACGGCGCTCCTATAGAGAAGCACCTGCTCCTTGATGAGTTCGCGGCAGACACCAAGAAGCTGGTCTTCGACGTGGCAACCTATCAAAGCTTCCGCGACCGCCGCCTGCAACGCATCTGGGAGATTTGCAGCCGGACCGTGAACCCAGAGCTGGCGACAGGCAAGGCCGGAGGGACGGCATGAGCCAAATCAACGCCGTCGAAGCGCCCATCATCAACTCGCCCTACGACGAGCCGGCGTACCACTGGCACATCGAGGCGGCCAAACCACCGGAGAAGCGGTCCGGTCGGCGCCCGGCGTCCTACTTCTTCCGAGTCCCTGAGCGCGCGGCGCGTGGTCGTAAGGTCAAGGGCCAGCAATCGCTGCTCGACGATGCCGCTAAGGGTGAGGAATACCTTCTCGACCTAGCGAACCTGGTTCGCCAGCGGGTGAAGGACTGGCGAGCCCGCGACTACGCTGGGGCGACCAAGGTCACGCGGGAACTGCTGGAGCTGTGGCACTCGCCCGACCGCGCGCAACGTCTCTTCTTCGCACAGCTTGAATCGGTTGAGACGGTGCTGTTCCTTGTCGAAGGACCCGATGACCTGAAGCAGGGCATCAACGTGCCCAGTGATGAGCCGAGCGAAGACGCAAAAGCCCAGGGCTATAAGGCCTTCGTGCGCTATGCGCTGAAGATGGCCACCGGCAGCGGCAAGACGACGGTCATGGGCATGCTGACCGCCTGGTCCATCCTGAACAAGGTAGCGCAGCCCCAGGCGGCGGCCTACTCGGACACGGTGCTCATCGTCTGCCCCAACGTCACCATCCGGGACCGCCTTCGCGAGCTGGACCCCAACCTGGACGAGTTGAGCCTGTACCGCACACGGCAATTGGTGCCGCTGCACCGCATGCCCGACCTACGCCGAGGGGAGGTGTTCATCACCAACTGGCACAACCTTGAACGGCGCGAGCTGTCCGACGTGAACGGCACGACGGCCAAGGTGGTCAAGCGTGGCGTGCCGGTCGAGAAAGTCCGCACCGTGAAGCTTGGCGGGCGCGACGAGCTGACCGAGGCCGACATCCGGCAGCAGGCAGTTACCGGGGCGTTCGACATCCTGCGCGAGCTGCGGGACGCCAAGGGCAACCTGACCGGCTTCGAGGTGACGGAGGTGCGCTACTACGAGAGCGACGCCGCGTTCCTGCGCCGCGTGCTGGGCAACCGCAAGGGGCGCAGCTCGGCCATCCTCGTGATGAACGACGAAGCGCACCATGCCTACCGGCGCGGCAAGGTGGATGCCGAGGACGTGTATGCGGTGGACGAGGAAACGGCCGAGGTCGATGCCCGCGAGGCCACAGTCTGGGTCGAGGGTCTGGACCGCATTAACAAGGCCCTGGGCGGACGCAGCAACGGCATCCGCCTGTGCGTAGACCTGTCGGCCACGCCCTTCTTCATCCAGGGCAGCGGCAACGAGGTGGGCAAGCCCTTCCCCTGGGTGGTGTCCGACTTCAGCCTGCTGGAAGCCATCGAAGCCGGACTGGTGAAGATTCCGCAACTGCCGACGCAGGACATCGGTGGCACCGAGACGCCGGCCTACTTCAACGTCTGGCGGTGGGTGCAGCAGATTGCCGAGAAGGACGGCGTGAGCGGTAAGCTTACCCCCGATGTGCTGATGCGCTACGCGACCCAACCCATCGCCCAGCTCGCCGACGAGTGGCGCAAGACAGCCGCCGAGTGGCAGGCGCAGTTCCAGGCCGGCCACCGCAAGAGCAACGTTCCGCCGGTCTTCATCATCGTGTGCCGCGACACGGCGCTGGCTAAGGAGCTGTTCGACTGGCTTGGCAACGGCAAAAGCGACTACGGTGCCGCCCCCGAGCATTTCCGCAACGCACCCGGCCGGGAATGGACCGTCCGGGTTGATAGCAAGGTGGCTGAGGACATCGCCGAGGGCGGCGGCAAGAACGACGAGGCTCGGCGCCTGCGCTTCGTGCTCGAAACCATCGGCAAGACGGCCTGGCCCGGCGGCAAGGTGCCCGAGGAATACGCGGCACTCGTGGACAAACACAACCACAAGGCGCTGGAGGACGACGACAACGGCCTCGTGACCATCGACGCCAGCGTGCCGCCCGGGCGCGACGTGCGCTGCATCATCAGCGTGGCGATGCTGTCCGAGGGCTGGGACGCCACGAGCGTGACGCACGTCGTCGGCCTGCGGCCCTTCGGGTCGCAGTTGCTGTGTGAGCAGGTGGTCGGCCGGGCGCTGCGGCGCACGTCCTATGCGGTGGACGAAGCCACCGGCTTCTTCCGCGAGGAGACGGCCAAGGTCTTCGGCGTGCCGTTCGAACTCATCCCGTTCAAGGTCGAGGGCGGCGCCCAGCAGCCGCCGACGCCGCCGGCCAACCAGATTTATGCCGTGCCGGCCAAGGCGCAATTCGAAATCAGCTTCCCCGTGGTGGAGGGCTACACCGACCCCGGCATCACGCGGCTGGCAATCGATTGGGCCACGGTGCCGACGCTGGTGCTGGACCCGATGGAGGTGCCCGACACGGTGCTGATGAAGGGGCTGACCACGCAGGACGGTGCGCTTGCGGCCTATGGCCCGGGTGCCGCAGCCGTGGTGACACTGGACGCCTGGCGCAAGCGGGTGCGCGTGCAGCAGGTCGCGTTCACGCTGGCGAAGGTGGTGGCGCAGCACTGGCAGCAGGAGCAGGGCGACACCATCCCCACGCACCGCCTGTTCCCTCAGTTGCTGACCTACGCGCAGCGCTTCCTAGCGAGCAAGCTGGACTGCAAGGGCAACCGCGCGGCGCAGGACGTGGCGCTGAATCCGTATTTCCAGCGTGCGGTGGGCATCCTCTTCGACGCGTTGCAAGCGGTGGACCAGAGCGGCCAGAACCAGGAACGCCCCATCATCACGCCGGGGCCGGCCAGCGAACGCTCGACCCGGCATGTCGAGTTCTTCACCGGGCGCCAGCCCTGGCCAGTGCAGAAGTGCCATCTGAACGCGATGGTGGCAGACACCAAGACCTGGGAGCAATCGGCCGCGACGGCACTGGACGCCCACGAGGCGGTACTCCGGTGGGTCAAGAACGACCATCTGGGCTTCGTCGTGCCTTACCGCAAGGACGGTGTGCGCCGCCGGTATCTGCCCGACTTCATCGTCAAGGTGAACAACGGCGAGCACCTGATGGTGGAAATCAAGGGTCAGACCGGCGACGCCGAGGTGAAAGGCGCCGCCGCACATCGTTGGTGCAACGCGGTCAACAACGACGGGCGATTCGGACGCTGGAGCTATCATCTGGTCAAGCAGCCGCCGGACCTGATGAAGTTGCTGGACCAGATGGTGAGCGCCGATTAGAGGCCAGTGGCGACTCGGCGCCGTACACGAGGACCGGTGCCCAAGAGCTACCAGGGGGCGACGAACTCAGGCCATCAGCGCATCGAGCTGCGCCTGGGTACGATTGCGAACCTTGTCCAGCTCGGTCTTCGCCGTCGCTGACTGACCCCGCGCTTTGGGCTTGGCGCCCGCCGGTTGTGGCTCGGTGGCGCTGGCCTGCGCCGCCTCGGCCGTTCCAGCGTCGGGAGACAAGCGCCGGTCCAGCCAGGTATAAAAGGCGTTGGGATGCCAGTAGACCCGGTTGCCGAGCTTCGTCGGCGCAGGCAGGATGCTCTCGTTGACCCAGTTCTCGATTGTGCGGATGGAAACGCCGAACACGTCGGCAAGGTCTTCCTTGGACAGCGGTTTGAAGGCGTTGGCGGTGGTCATATTGGACTCGAAAAGTTCGGGTCCAAGGTCTATGGAATGGAGTTTATCCGCCCACGTGCAACCGGACGACGGGGGCTGGCCGAGTGTCGCTCTACCTCCCCGTCGCGAGGGGGCTGGTGGCAATTTGGTGGCAAATCATACCCTCTCGACGCTGCGTGAAAGTGCGCGAACCTGAGCGCAACGGAACGCAAGTTTTTGATTTATCATGCGTGTACCCCCAACCGGAGCGGGTCTAGGGGTGTCTAGGGCTCGTTCGGGACGTAGGTGTCGCAGGTTCAAATCCTGTCACCCCGACCAGTCCAGGGAAGGCTGCTGAGCGCTCGACAGCGCTGCTTGGCAAGCTCGCCGACTGATCAACACATGCCAACATGCAGCCTCCGGGTACACCCGCACGCTGTGCCTGTCGATCCACGGACGCACATTCGTGGCGTGATCAAGGCTTTTCGGTCTTCTCTCCAAACTTCCACGGATTTACGACCGGCACGCTAGCGGCGACGAACGGTGCAGTATCGCGCGTGGCGACCTTAAATCCGTGCACCGCAGCAATGGCGGCGATCTGGCCGTCGGCCATGGAGACCGTCCGTCCGGACGCACGGGCTCGGCTCATGCGTGTTGCATACATCGTGGCGGCCTGCTGATCAAATGGCAGAATCCGTGATGCAAAGAGCGCCCCTATAAGCTCGGCGAGCGCGACGGCGAGTCCTTCCTTGCGCTTTCCATCTGGCAGAACTT
Organism: Pseudomonadota bacterium; assembly: GCA_021851405.1. Classification (GTDB taxonomy): domain Bacteria; phylum Pseudomonadota; class Gammaproteobacteria; order Steroidobacterales; family Steroidobacteraceae; genus 13-2-20CM-66-19. Next base: position 58,296 of record JAJZDW010000022.1, on the reverse strand, counting down.
CGACCCCGAGAAGCAGTTCCGACAGGCTGATCGAAGTGAGATATAACGTTTCGGCGATCTGCTCATCCAGCCAGGACTGCACCCGGCGATCAGCGTCGGGCTTCATGGGCTCGGAGACGACGTTCGTATCGAGAATGATCACACGAACGAGGCCGTGCGCGGCGAGCTTTGATCACGGGTAACGTTGAGATCAAGGCCGCGAAAGCGCTGACCGAAAGCGGCGAGCGCCGAGCCGATCTTCACCCGACCCTCGGGCCGCACGACATCCTCCAGGATCGCCCGGATCTCGGCTTCCGTGCTCCGACCGTGCTGTGCAGCTCGCATTCGGAGCGCGCGATGGGTCTCGTCGGGTAGATTGCGAACGGTAACGACAGCCATAACGACTTCGGGACGACCAGAATGCTGTCAATGATATCATTCTGGAAGAAATGACTGCAAGGTAATTTGCCTGATGCGCGGCCTACCCCCGACTTGTCCTCGCGGAGACCGCCTCTAGGGCGCTGATCCAAAACGCGCTTTCCCAGAAACCCAGCTATCTCACCCGGACACGCACGGCGAGCGCAGGAACAGCGTGTAGCGCCTCACCCCGACCATTCCACGGAAGGCCACTGGCTTCCGCGGAGTTCCGGCCGCACCCGCTGCCATAGCGGCGACGGATGGATGGCACCTCGCGCTACTCATCGTCAGACGCGTTCTCCCTCACGTCCGGGTCGAGATCGTATTCCTTCTTTCGTGTCTGCCAGACTTTGAGTTGCTCGACGAGTTCCATGGACCGGGCCAGCCTGCGTAAGCGCGGGCCGTTGAGCCGCTCGATCTCGACATCCAGAGGTGGGCCTGCAATTCTCGAATAACGAGACTCCCCCAGGTAGAGCCAGTCCAGCAGCGCCTTTTCCGGCGTTGCCCGAGAATACTTGACCTCGAGGTCAATACGATCCTCCAGCTGCCCGGCGCGGTCGTCGAGGAGTCGCGCCGGCATGGAATGGAAGCGAAATTCAATGTCGGCCGCCTTCACCGGCCCCACGGACGGCACGTGGCCGCGTTCGTGAGGAACCACACTAGTCACGACATCAGGAAAGTTATTAGTGATACCGGCCTCGCCCAGCACAGTCTGAAGACTCACGATCGCCCCGGTTCGTATGAATCCGGCGGCTTCGGCCGCTGTCGGTCTCGGTGCCGCCAGTTGGTTAATATAGAGCCCACGGGTCATCGGTCGCAGAGAGCCGCTCGCGACCTGTTCGCGGACCCATCGAAAAAGCGTGTTGCGGGCCGGCTGCTTGCGCCGGTCCGATAGAACCGCGGCAAGCATCGGGATCGTGAGGACACGCGGCGCCTCAGCGCCCAGCAAGATCGATGTCGGCTGTCTGGACATGATCATCCTCGCCGGAGTCTTCCGCACGTGCCATGGCGGAGTCGACCCACCGCTCCAAATGATGCGCAACGTCGAGGCGAATCTCATCCCACCGGACCTCGTCTATGGACTGGCGTATCTCTGGGGCGATGTACGGCAGTAGCTCCGCGGCAGCCATTGCAAAATCGATGAGCTCGATCTTGGCCATGATGACCGGCCGCTTCCGCTCGAGGATCTGTCGCGAAATCCGGCGAATCCATAGTTCGGTCGGATCAGCGCCGTGCCGGATCAACTCCGACAGATCGTACACATCGCGCGGAACACTGCGGTTCTCGCTCAGTAATGCATTTACCTTGCCGCCAGCCATTGCGGCCGGTCCGTACACGCGGACACTGAAGGGCGGAATGCGGTATGCGATCGGTGTATCGAAAGGCTTCGTCTCGATAAATTCGGGAGGCGGAACTCCCCGACGTGATACCTCGACTTCCCAAACGATCTTGACGTCACCCGCCGCCGTCCCCACGATCCGCCACCGGGCGGAGCGCTCGCCCCGTTTGGTCTGGGCGACCTCTACGCCCGCCAGTCCCACAAGCCGGGCTGCCTGCATGAGCGCCTTGTTCATGTGAGTCTGCATGGACTGCTGCGAGACGTTGTCTTCGCAGTCGAAATCTACGTCCTTGGTGAGGCGCGTACTTCCGTAGAGTGCCCGCATGGCCATCCCGCCTTTCAGGATGAGGCGGCTGGCCCCCTGCCGCACCAGCAGGGCAATGAATTGCATCTGAGTCCGGTCGCGAAACTCAGCCTCCGGGCTGAAACCGAGATCACCAGCAGAGAAGATCATATTAGCACGATAGTATCATAAAACTGATACTAATGTACTAATGATACGGCATGGGAGAGGCGATCCGGCCCCCGCGCCGCCCCCCCGGAGACGCGAAACCCCGCCGGGAGCGGGGCTTCGTCAGTCCGGATCCGCTTACCTACCACCGGGGCAGACCTCTTGCGAGGCGGGCGTGCACCGAGCTGGCTTCAGTGCACCGGCGAAGCATAGGACCCGGACTTCCTTTGCAGAAGTCGATGCAGTGCTGGGAAGTCATCGAACTCTGATTCGAATAGGGACCGCAGGAACAGCGCAAATCGCCTCACCCCGACCAGTCCAGGGAAGGCTGCAGACTTCCACGGTGTTCTGGTCGGATCAGAAACGCCAGTGTTCGGCGGGGTTTCTGTCTGCCAAACCGCAGGTGAATCGGCCTCGTGCTGCGCGAACCCCATGCGGTTTCCGGATCACACTTCCAAATTCGTTCAAACTGTTGCTTGCCGCTCATCCCGAGCTCTTCACCCGCCGGATGCCGCGGCGACATTCACGGGCGCCTCCTCCTCGGCAGCCAATGCCTCGAGGTAACGTCGGTAGACGTACACCCGATCTCGGGCGCGTCCCGTAGACTCCTTGATGATCCCGCGCGACTCCAGCTCGCGCAGCAATGAATTGACGGTCGGCGTCGTGAGCCCCGTAGCTTCTCTCAGTGTCGCCACCGTGGCGACAGGCTTGGCTTGCAGCGCCTCCTGGATCATGAGCAGCGAGCCGGCAATCCTAGGTACCGCGCGTAGCTGTGTTCGATCCTCGTGGAACGCCTGCGTGACACGCCGGCCGGTTTCGATCGCGACCTCTGCGCTGTGACGAATCGCCTCCGCGAAAAAATCTATCCAGCGCTCATAGTCCCCCTGCGCACGCACCGCGTTCAGCTCCGCGTAGTACTGTTGCCGGTGCTGTTTGAAATACAAGCTGGGATACAGCAATGGTTTGTGCAAAACATGGTCGTGGCAGAGCATCAGGGTGATCAGCAAGCGCCCGACACGGCCATTGCCGTCCAGAAATGGGTGAATGGTTTCGAACTGCACATGGGCGAGGGCCGCTTTCACGACGGGAGTGGCCGGTTCGTGCAAGTACTGCTCCAGATTCGTGAGACACGCATCCAGGTGAGTGGGCGGTGGCGGCACGAAGGCCGCATTGCCAGGCCGCGTACCTCCGATCCAGTTCTGGGAGCGGCGAATTTCACCGGGCTGCTTCTGTGCACCGCGTCCATCGGCGAGCAGGATGCCGTGCATTTCGCGCAGCAGCCGGGTCGAGAGTGGGAAGCCGCCGGCCATTCGTTCCAAGCCGTGGTTCATTGCGTCGACGTAGCGCGAGACCTCCCGTACGTCATCACCCGGTGCGCCGCGCACCGCCGCGATCTCGTGTGCCAGCAGCTCATCCAGCGTGGATTGGGTGCCTTCGATCTGGGAGGAGAGAACTGCCTCTTTGCGAACGAATGTATAGAGCAGCAAGTCCACATTAGGCATCGTCGTCGCAGCGCCGTCGAGTCGTCCGAGGGAGAGCATCGCTCGATCCAGTGCACGTTGAGACCCCGCCATAAAGGCGAGAGGCGGATCGGGAGGCAGCACCGGAGGTACGAAGGCGCGGACGGTCTCGCCGAGGGTCGTGGTCTCAATGTATGTTCCGAACAGATCCCGCTTCATCGCTTCGGTCCCAGGGTGGAAGCACTTTACCCGCCGGCTCCATTATTTAAACATAGCGCCTTATTTTTAACTAGCACTCTTGGTATGGCAAGAGATTTAACGAGCGAGCGTGGCTAGTTCAATATATCTGCAACGTTTTACTCTTCGTGACCCCAGGCGCGACCACGCTCCCCGGCTGGGCAGACCCAGGGCGACTACGATTTCAGCCTACCGACCGCAGCCGGCGAGGACACCCATGGGTGATGTCCGCAAGGCAATTGGGCAGCAACCTGTTGTTGCACAAATTCCTCGGCGGCCCAAGCTCTCGGCGGACGGCGGCCTGTCCACGGAAGGCTCTCGGAGCATTGAGCCCGACTCATCGCACGCGGAGCCGGACTCGAACCGCAGGAACAGACCCATTCGCCTCACCCCGACCATCAATTCCCGGTATTTCTAAGGGCTTTTCGCGCTCTGGACCGACCCATCGACCGTGCCCTGGGGATGCCCCGAGGGAGAGCCTAAACAAAACCGCCGTGAGGGGTCCGAACCGGAAAATTCTAATGGTCGTCGCCACTGCCTCAACCCCGCCGGCGTCAATTACCAGCCGCGTCAATGACGACCATCGTCGTACGACAACTACCCGAAAGTTCTAATTGTCGCTAACCACTGCGCGATGCTCCGCCAGCAGGGCCTCACGCCCAGGCTGTGCCAGGGCAGCGATGCCTGGCTCGTGCGCATCGGCTCCGGTCGGCACCGCACCTCCTTCGCCGCCCGATCGCGCGAAGAAGCCCGGCACACGGTCAACGAGATCGAGGCTCAGCGCGCGCGCGGATTGATGATCGACTACACGGCCGCGCGCAAGATTACCGCCGCCGAACTCGTGCAGGGTGTTGATGGGGATCGAAATCCGCCGCTTTCTGGTGATCGACGCGTTTTCGAGATTTCCGGGCATGGCACTTGCTCGTTCCGCGGATCTGCCTCTTGCATTCGCCACACAACTTCTTGATTCCACTGCCGCCGGGTCTGGCTGCGGTCGTGGGCCCACAGGGCCGACGTCACGGCCGGCTCCTGGCGCTCCTTCAGAACCCGCCTGTCACCCCCGGAATTACGCAGTTCCTCATCCCCGCCAACAGCAGGGCTACATCGATGAGGAATGTCCGCGTCACAAGGGCTGCGACGTCGAGCGTTACACCCTCAACAGCTTCCTCAACGATGCCTACGACATCGCGGGCCGGCCCCGTCCGCCCTGCCGCGACGCCCACGCGCCCCGGCGCGGTCTGCGACCGCACCCCACGCCGCGCCTGGGGCTCGAATGGCTCTTCAAGAGTCTCGCCGACGTGGTGCCGAAGGACATCGAAGGCTACGTCACGGAGCGCATCGGCGAGCAGGGCTATGCGCCGGCCACCGTGGGATCAAGGCTGCACGAGCACAGTACGATGCTTGGGCGGCCATCGTAGAGACGGCGCAGTGGAGAAGGCCGGAGGACGGGATGAAGGCTCACCCGAAGGCGAGCGTTCTCAAGGGCAGCCCGGCGGTATCAACATCAAGGGCAATGACTATCGGCTGATTGCCGTCGTGCAGTACGACCATGACGTATTGATGATCCGGTTTTTGGGGTCGCACGGGGACTACGGTAAGGTTGATGCGGAGAACGCGCGCGATCCGGCGGACCAGGCCCGGATGGTGGCTCAGGCGTGCCTGGCCGAAGCGTATGAGCGCTCTCGATGGCCACGCCGTGTGCCGTCGCTCCCCGACCTTCTCACCTATTTGATGGATCAGCACGGATTGACGCGTGCCGACCTCATACCCCTCCTGGGAACGGCCAGCCGTGTAAGCGAGGTCCTGGCCGGGAAACGCGAGCTGAGCATGACCATGGTGCGTAAGCTCCGCCAGCGGTTTCATATTCCCGCGGACCTGCTCATCCCGCCATTGCGATCGTCCGAAATCGCTGCCTGACCGCTCGCGCTTCGGCGGCGCGGGAGGGAATCCCAGGGTCACCTCAGGCAAATTCGAATCGGGATCGCTGGAACAGCGCGTGGCGCCTCACCCCGACCATTCCGGGAAAGGCTGCCGAGTTCCATGGAGTTCGGATCCCGACCCCCTTGTGCCACCCGCCCTGCAACGCTACTTGCGTGTTCGCGCTTTGGCCGTCGCGGGGACTCGACGGCGCCGTGCTGAGCGGTGGCTGGCGAGGAGCTCGGAGTGCCCGGTCCGCGTCGGCGGCTCAGGCGACGGTGGGTCGGAAAAGCCGGCAGCTTCGATATGGGGAGTGAGCCCTTTCAACCCGCCCTCGCGGCGCACGCTGCGAAGCGAGGCCATACCCTCGTTCCAGGCGTGCACCATGCCTTTGGCAACCTCGCGCCAGCGCGGCTCGTTCTTGGCCGCCTCGATGACTTCGCGTCCCACTTCGACTGCAGACTCGCACAACCGTTCCACCATCTCTCTGTACAGTGAAGGCGCAATGCCGAGCTGAGCGCTGAAGAACCGCTCGAGCGTTTTGCCCGGCGCCCAAGTCTTGCGACCACCGACGGAGAGCCCGGGGGAGTTGATCGCATAGCGCGGGTACGCCTGGGTGGTCACGATGTCATAGACGGGGGTGTAGGAGACGTCCCGGCGGCTGCTGTAGTAGAGCGCAATATTCTTTGCATGGCAGTCGGCATTTCGCACGACATAGCTCACGAGCAGATGCCACCCGAAGCTCTCGAGTTGAGCGCGCATGAACCTCGCGGGGATATAGACCCGAGTGGCCTTCAGTACAGCCTCGGTGCTGGGCCGGTACTTCTCGTTGGGCGGGAGGCCCAGGAGTCCGCATGCATCCTCGACGCCGCGTATGGGAACACGCTCCCCATCGACGTCAAAGCGATCAACGACCAGTAGGCGTCCGTCGGACGACATTCGTGTTCTGGCGACGGGCGTGACCCCGAGACGCTCGAGCACGCGCATCGAGTAGTGCTCATTGAAACCGAGATACGGTGCGGCCTCATCAGAGCCTTTGACGATGTGAAGGGCGGTGCGAAGACTCGATTTGCCGAGCGGCTCGCTCGGGCCTCGGTCCTCCTGGGGAGCCAGGAACTTTGGCACCGCCCCGGAGATTGCTGCACGCGCGTAGGTGCGAACAAGGATCGAGAAGGTCTCGATAGAGCTCTGCGCAGTCAGCAGGTGCTCGATATCGAGGGGTTTGAGCTCCTCACCGGGCCTTGCGCCCTCGGGCGTCGCGGTGACACGGCCGATGCTCATTCCGCCCACGACCGCGAGCAGTGACAGATCGGTGCCATCGAGGAGTCGGCCAAACTCTTCACGGATCACGGAAAGCAGATAGCCTTCGGGGAGATTTTGCCGGAAGAAGGGGTGAAGGTCTCGCGGCCAGCGCCAGGGCTCCTCGCGCACTGGCATGGTGAGGCTCACGAAGGCCTCATCCGGAGTGCCCGGCAGATACTTGAGCACGTATTCATCGCGCTCGCGGTAAAGTTGGGCGACCGTTTTGCCACCCACCTGCACGTCGAGCTTCACGGACCCTCCCTTCCGGAACGCTGCTCGGCCAGAATGTCCTCGAGCGTGCGGTTGTGGCCGGCCTTCACGACCTTGATGTCGTAGCCTGCAGCCTCGAGAAGTCGGACCAGGGCGGAGACGCTCATGTCGCCGTTAACCAGGTTCTCCATGCGCCCGACGGTGAGGCGGTTGACTCCGGCCCGAGAGGCGAGCTCCTGCTGGGTCAGCCCCGCCGCTTCCCTCGCCTGCTTGAGCTGTCCCGCGACTTCGGCTAGTGTGGTCACTGAATGGTACTCTTAAGTATCATATTACGGCCTTAGGCCATTTAGTGCAACTTCTAAATACCATTTGTAGATTGGTAAATAATGCTGAGGAATATCAAATCGCGAGACCTCAGGGATGAATGCCACTCCTCGGTAGCAGTCGCGCGGCTTGCTCGATTACCGGATCCTGGTCCGTACCGTGACTGCAGGAATGGGGCGAATCCATCACACCGATCACTCCCGGGAAGGCCGCCAACTTCCACGGAGTCCTGAAGTTTCTGGTGCTACCCGGTCGCACGCATCCGTCGATGCGGCGACACCGGTCCCGTTCAGCTCCGCGTCCAGTTTTCGGTCTTCAAACCCGTAATCCGGGCGAAGGTACGGCCGTTGCGCGTGACGAGCACAGCGCCGACGGCGAGCGCATGGCCGACGATCATCGCATCCATGCTGACGATCGGCGAGCCGCAATCGTGCAGGTCGACTGCGACTCTCGCCAAATGCGTGGCTGCACCTTCAGCCCAGGGAAGACACCGTACGCGGGTGAGGAAATGATCCCGCGCTGTCGACAGAATGCGCGCCCGCTCTTCGAGACGGATGCCAGTCCGTGCAGCATCGAATCGCTCCGCGATTTCCTCGAGTGGGTAACCGGTGCCTACGTGGATGCCGAAACGCATGCGTAGCGGCATGGCTTCGCGCGGCGTCAACGCCGCCAGCATCGCATGGGCGGTGTTCCGCAGCGACTCCGCGGTCGTCCTGTCATACCACGCGCTGCGCCACGATGACATCGCCAAGATCCGAATCCTTGCGGCCACCGCCGGCGCGATGACCGACCTTACCTGCCGCGGTCTCCTTGTGTGCCGACGCTTGCGACGTGGACTCGCGCCCTTTCGCCCGCAGCATCTGCCGCGATAGAGCGCATCGCAATTCTTCACGTGTGACAGCGGATATACATAGGTCCTGCGGTGCTACCGACGCGATACGTCCATCGAGCGCCGGCGATTTGCCCTGGAATAAGAGCGGTCGCCGTGTCCGTGTGCAACATGAACAGCGACATCAGGCCTCCTCGCGCGCGGTTTGAGATTGCAGAGCATCGTTCATCGGCCGGTCCGTCGCAAAATCGCCCGCACTTTGTGCCTGATCGCGCAACGCGAAGAAATCTGCCCAGCCGCGGCTGGCGGGTTTTGGCGAAAGAATGCCGTCGCCGGTCACGGTATCCCGGCGGATGTAGACAGCGTCGGAGTCCTCGAACCGGAATTCGGCCGGCAGGTGCGCCACTCCAGGCTGCTCCCGAAAGCACAGAGAGGTTGGAGGGTAGGAACCGTTCCTGTTACCTAAGTCGGGTCATCTCAGGCGAATTCGAATGGCGATCGCAGGAACAGCGTGTAGCGCCTCACCCCGACCGTTTAAAATCATGACCCCGTTCATGCCTGAACGACGCTCTTGAAAGCCTTACATTGCGGCTCCATCGAAATGGCGAGTCGCGCCACTCGCTAAGCCTTTTCATCGGCAGACGGCGCCACCTTCGGTGCGCGGCGCAGAACCTTGAGCATTTCCTTTGGCTTCGCTCTTCCTGCGCGCTCGCGCAAGAAATCCCCCGCAGTCCGCAGGCACCCGACCTTCTGCGCCACTGCGGCGGCAATGAACGGGCTCAACGAGACCCCATCGCGCGCCGCCCGCTCGGCCGCCGCCTTCTTGACCGACGCCGGCAGCATCAAGGGATACGTGCTTTTCCTCATGGCTTGATCCTCTTCAGGAACGTCCCGGGCGTCACCACCCCGATACCGAATTCTTCGGCCGTCGGCAGGAGGTCCCGCACATGATGCGTAACGATCGCCTGTGTCCTGCCATTGACCGCGGCCTCCCGTACGATCTCATCGTCGCGCCCTTGAGGGGTCTGGGTCGGTGAGCTGTGGACGCCAGAGTAAATGAAACTCGCCGGGCTCAGCTGCGCTCGTAAACGCGGCCATGATACCGCCGATGATTGTCTCGTCCATGCCGGTCACCAGTCGCTGCTCCGGGCGCGTCAGCACCTCCTCGTACTCGAGGAAAGGCACCATCACGAATTTCACGGCCGTCGCAGCATGCCGGCACCCAAAGAGCTGAGCGCCACTGTCGGCGCAGCGTCGTCGAGCTCGAGCAGGCCATCTGCCAGAACCTCGCGGCCAAGCACCGCAGCGCAGAGCCCTTCGTATGGACCCGGACCACGGATGAGATCCTCAAGAGCCTCGGGCCGTGGTGCATGCGAACTTCCCACTGAAAACACTAGCGCCTGCGAGCACAGCCGTGAACAGCAGCGGGCGGTACGGGGCGCATCGGAGCGGCAAGTACGCCCCAACAGTTCGCGTCCCAGGGGCGGCTCTTTTCAGCGGCCGGTCGACCTCGATAGACCTGATGCAGCCGCGCTCTTGCGCTACGCCGCACAGCAGGACAGCTGCGTCACGTCCTTGGTGAAAGTCTGCGCACAGAGCTTCAATCCCTCCACCATCGTCAGGTACGGGAAGAGCTGGCCAGCCAGATCGACGACCGTCATGCGGTGATGAAGGGCCAGCGCCGCCGCCTGGATGAGCTCACCGGCCTCGGCCGCGACCGCCTGGACACCGAGTAGCCGGCCAGTGTCGGCTGCGGCGACCAGCTTGATGAATCCGCGGGTGTCGAAATTCACGAGAGCGCGCGGCACGTTATCGAGCGTGAGCAGGCGGCTCTCCGTCTTCATGCCCTTCAGCTGCGCTTCGGCCTCCGACAGGCCGACCGTGGCGATCTGCGGATCGGTGAACACCACCGTCGGCATGCTGTGCAGATCGAGTGTCGCCTCGGCGCCGGTCATGTTCTGCGCAGCGCGCGAGCCCGCTGCGGCTGCGACGTACACGAACTGCGGCTGATCGGTGCAGTCCCCTGCCGCGTAAATGTGCGGGATGCTGGTTTGCAGCTGCGCATCGACGGCGATGACGCCGTCCTTGCCGGTTCTGACGCCGATCTGATCCAGATGCAGCGCCTCGACGTTCGGCGTCCGGCCGGTGACAATGAGCAGCGCATCGCCTCGAAGAGTTCCGGCCGAGGTCTCGAGCACGAACTCATCGTTCACGTGCGCGACGGCATGAGTCTGGGTCTGGCGCAAGACCTCGATCCCCTCGTCGGCAAACACCTGGCCCAAGGTATCGCCAATGGCGGGGTCCTCGCGGAAGAACAGCGTCCTGCGTGCAATGAGCGTCACCCGACTGCCGAGCCGTGAGTAGGCCTGCGCGAGCTCCGCGGCGATGACCGAGGAGCCGATCACGAGCAGCCGCGGTGGGATCGTGTCGCTCGAGAGGGCCTCGGTCGAGGTCCAGTAGGGCGTGTCCTGCAATCCGGGAAGCGGCGGAAGGGCCGGACGCGCCCCGGTGGCGATCAGGGCGCGATCGAAGTGCACGGTCCGTTCATCACCGTCCGCGCACTTGACGCTCAATGTCTCGCGGTCTTTGAAGCTCGCCTCGCCACGCAGGAGGCTGATGTTCGGGTGACTGTCGATGATGCCTTGGTACTTGGCCGCGCGCAGCGCCTCGACACGTGCGTGCTGCTGCGCCAGCAACCGCTCGCGGTTGATCTGCGGTACGCCGGCGCTGATGCCGGCATCAAAGGGACTGCGCCTGCGGGCGTGAGCAACGTGCGCGGCGCGAATCATGATCTTGGAGGGCACGCAGCCGATATTGACGCAAGTGCCGCCGATCGTGCCGCGCTCGATCAGCGTGACCTGCGCGCCGCGTTCGACCGCGGTAATGACGGCCGCCATCGCGCCAGCGCCCGTGCCAATGACCGCGATCTTCAGCGGCGCCTCAGTGCCGGCGTGCTCGCGCCGCGAGACGCTGACGGCTTCCGGTGCCCGGCCACGCCGCGGGCCTGACGGCCGTACCGCATCATGCGCCTCCGGCGCGGCCGCAGACGTGACTCTGTAGTTCTTGGGCAGCGCGGCATTCAACGTGTCGATCGCGAGCGGGGCGTCGCTTTGGATCGTCGCGGTGCTCTGCCGATAGTGCACCTCGGCGCTGTGCACGCCGGAGAGACTGCGGAGCGCCTTCTCGACATGCTGGGCGCAATCCGTGCAGGTCATCCCGGTCACGGCGAGGGTCTGTTCGTTCATGATGTTCCCAAGGAGTGCGGTGCAGATGTCCTCAACCTCGGCAGCAATAAGGGCAACGACGAGCTGCCGCGTCCCCCCTGCCCGGAAGCATCACCGTCGCGACCACGGTGCGCAACGGGTCGCTCTTCTCGAAATGAATCGGTATCCATGTCAGCCGCTCCCGGCCGTGTCGCGGGTGGTCGCGTCGCAGGCATTGCGCGGTCGCCAGAACACATCCCAGATCGATACCGCGACCATCAACAGGAGGCCCGGATACAGCAGCCAGCCGGTACGGTGGCCCGAGGCGCGCATCACGAACACGGCGGCAAGCACCAAAACCGGACCCGTCGCACCCAGCGCTGCGCGCCGCCAGCGACGCTGCTGCCATCCTCCGACCACCTGGGCGAGCAAGGCGATGCCGGCAAATGCCGGCAGCAGGATGCGGATGAACAGCCCTTCGAAATGGCTCAGGAAACCCAGGCCGAGGGCCGCACCGAGGCTGGCGAGCGCCGGAAAGCACACCGCACAGCCCATCGCCGAGACGATGCTGCCGAGCACGCCGGCCTTATCCGCAATTCGTGTCCCGAGACTCATATTTTAGCTCCGGAAATTTCGGTGACTACGACGTGAGGCTGACGGCGCAGATGCGCTGAGTGAGCGCCTTGATCCGCGTCGCCACCCCGCTCGCCGCTGAGTGGTCGGACACCGCCGCGACGACCTTCGCCGTGCCATTCGGCGGGTTGACGGCGAGCGACTTCACGTCCGTCACGTGTGCGAGCGTGCCCGTGACGATCGGGCCGCAGCGCACACGACCGGCGTGGTACAGATCGGGCACCACCGAGGTATCGACGGCAAGCGCCGCAACGGGCATGACGCCGAGGCAAATGACGGTGGCGCGGGGAAGAATGCAGTGGGGGGTCATGAGCGGCTCCGGCGGCGATGGTCAGGGCGTGATCAGCGCATGGAGAGGATCGGGGAGGCCGAATGCCGTCAGAATGCCGATCCAGGCTCCCCGCACCCGCGGGGCCAGGGGCGAGCGCCGGATCGCGCCACCGGAGACGATCCCAATGGCCACCACGATGCGGGCGAGAAACAGCAGCCGCGTCGTCGGCCGTGCGGCGGAGCGATCGCGTGCTGCGCTCATGCCTCGGCTCCTGTCGTCACTTCTGCGATGGGCGTACTCTATGACCGTAGTCACGTACGGAGTCAATATGCCCGAGTTACCCACGATCGGGACGCTGGCACGACAGGCGGGCGTCCACGTGGAAACTGTCCGCTACTACCAGCGCCGCGGCTTGCTCGAGGAACCGCGCCGCCCACCGGGTGGCATTCGGCGCTACAGCGAGGCGCACGCCCGCAGACTGCGGTTCATCAAGCAAGCCCAGGGACTGGGCTTCAGCCTGGAGGAGGTTAAAGACCTGCTCACCCTCGAGGACGGCCGGCACTGCCGCGAAGCCGAACGGCTGGGCGCGCTGAAGTTGACCGCAGTGCGGGAGCGGCTGGCGCAGCTGCGCCACGTGGAGCGGGCGCTCGCGGGTCTCGTCAACCAGTGCCGCTGCAACAGAGGCACGGTGAGCTGCCCGCTGATCGCGGCGCTGGAAAGCGAGCCCACCACCGTGCGCCCGCGCAACCGCCGTGATTGCTGAGGACTCCTTCCCGGGGACGGCGATGCCCGATCGCGACTGGTGGAGCGCCCTATGGCCCGCTCCGGGGCGGGTCCTTGTGGATCTTGGAATTGAGCCGGGCCTGGAACTCGTCGATCTGTGCTGCGGGGATGGTCATTTCACGGCAGCGATCGCCCAGCAAGCCTCCCGGGTCACGGCCATCGACATCGATCCGCGGATGTTGGAGCTGGCGCGGACGAAAGTCGCGGCGGCTGACGCCGGCCACTGCACGTTCATCGAGGGCGATGCTTACGACCTCGCCGCCCTCGTACCGCGGCCGGTGGATCTCGTTTTCATGGCGAACACCTTCCATGGAGTGCCCGATCCGCAGCGCCTCGCGCGCGCCGTAGCGAGGATCTTGAAGCCGAACGGCCGATTCGTCGTCGTCAACTGGCAGCGCCGCCCGCGCGAGGAGACACGGGTGCTCGGCAAGCCACGCGGGCCGAAGAGCGAAACGCGCATGGAGCCAGCGGCGCTCGCCGCGGCGCTCGCGCCCTGCGCACTGAGACTTGAGCACATCGTCGACCTCGCGCCCTACCACTACGGCGCCATCCTCAGAAAAGGCACGCCGGAGAGCGGATGAGAATGATTCCCGATCTGCCCTTCGCAACGGCCGGCGGGTCCGAATCCTCACCCCCACCCAGAGGCAAGCACTTGGCACGATCGGCGCTGATAAATCCGGCATAATCGGCGGCGAAATGCAGCGGCTGCATCGATGCGGTTGATGTACGACTCTCCTGATACCGAGTGATTTTCATGAGCATGTCATTGCGCGATCAATTATTGCAGGGGGGCTTGGCCAACGAAAAGCAGGCCAAGGAAGCCGAACGGCAACTCGAGAAACAACAGCGGGGTCGGCGGCAACTCCCGAAGGATCAGCGCGCGACGCCGACCGAGGCGGAACTCGCCGCACAGCGGGCGCAGCTTGCCAAAGCCACTCGCGACCAGGAGCTGAGCCGTCAACTCAAGGAGCAGGCAGACAAAAGAGCCCGCCACGCGCAGATCGAGCAACTGATCGAACAGAATTGCCTGCCGCGATCTCGGACTGATGAACGATACAATTTTGTCGACGGCAACAAGATTCGCAGCATCCCCGCCGATCACGTGCTACGTGAGCGGCTCAGCCGTGGGGAAATCGCGATCGTGCGCCGCAACGCAGGCTACGAGCTCGTGCCAGCAGAGATCGCAGTGCGGATTCGCGAGCGCGATGAAGGTGCGGTGATCGGATGCGGCCTCACCCACGATGCAACGGCCTCTGATGACGTGCCTGATGACCTGATGTGGTGAGTTCGGCGGCATCACGGCCGCAGACGTTCAATGACGTTGCCACTCACTGCCTGGGCATCTTCTTCCGGGCGCGCGATGAGTTCCCCGCCAGCCTTCCTGATCGCCTCCGCAACATCGCGCACCGCGCCCGCGATGGCGCGCTGCAAGTCATTCGTTCGGCTGTCCACAATACCGCATGGCGACGTCGCAGCGCTCATATCGCGAGCCGTACTTTTCCATAATCTCGGCATCGTGACGGAAGCCCAGCTTCTCGTAGAGATGAATCGCCGCCTCGCACCGTCTGTTGGTCAACAGGTAGAGCGTCTTCGCATGCAGCGTCGCAGCCCGCTCGATGGTCGCGGCCAGGAGGAACTCGCCCGCCTTCAGACCGCGCGCGCTGGCGCGCACGCCCATCTTCGTCAACTCGAAGCTCTCATCGCCCGTCTTGCGTAACGCGCAGGTACCGACGATCCCGAGTCCGGGCGCTTCTACGAACAGGATCGTGCCGCCGGAGTCGACGATGCGCCCGCGCGGGTCTTGCAGAACCTCCAGGTCACTCCCCTCCAGTTTGAACATGGAAGTGATCCATTCGGCATTGATCTCATGGAAGGTGGCGGCAAGATCATCGCTGAACTCGCGGATGAGGAGTCGTTCGGACGCGACGCCGGCGACACGCTCGTGCAGCGGCCTGCAGGCCAGGGCGGTCTCGAGCGCCTCGATCTGCTCGAGCAAGGGTCCGCAGAGCCCCGCGCACATCTCGTTGACGGCCGCCGTGACGCGCGGCCAGACGAGCATCTTGACCCGCGCCATCACCGCCCGCCCGGCCGCGGTGAGCGAGAGGGTGCGCTGGCGCTGATCCGCCCCCGGCGAGGCCTCGATGAGCCCGAGGCTCACGAGCTGGCGGGCGGCGCGCGTGACCCCCGGTTGACTCGTGCCCACCGCTTCGGCCAGCTGTCCTACCGTCAACGAGCTGCGATCGAGCGCGCTCAGCAGTGGCAGGTGAGAGGGCTGCACCGTCAGTCCGGCATCCGTGAGCACTCGCGCCGCTCCGGCCTGCATGCGTTCCGCCAACCTCTTCAGGCGGCTGCCGAGAAAAATCGGCCCCAGATCGCGCAAGATGTCCGCTGGCATGACAGTTCCATAACACGATATATAATTTGATATGGTATCGGAAGCGAGCGGCGGCGTGAAGCGGCGCAGACCCAGATCCGGGAAAGCGGCGCGGGCCGCCGGATTGCGGGCCGCACGCTCGGCCCGGGCGGTGAACGGCGAGGCGTTGTGCCGTCCCTGGTGACCTCACATCCGGGCCATGCTCACCCTTCGGCGCACTGAAGGAGCCGCTCCGTCAGGCGCGCCGCTCTGACCAGGAACGCCGCGCGTGGAGCCTCGGCCGGCCTCGCCTCCTGACCGCGCGACCGGTGTTCCGGGCCGCGGGTCAGGGGCCTGGTGGGGTGGCCCGACACCGTGCGAGCGCGCCCCGCACGGCCGCAACGCATGACCGACCCGGCCGCCGCTCTTGACACCCGAGGGCACGGCGCCGGGAATCTCGCGGCTTCTCCCGCGCACGGCCCGCGGAGGCGACAGCATCCGCACCGACCCGCCGGGTCCGCCACGCAAATGACACGACATAGAGCCGCGTCATCTCGAATGCCCCGCCGGCCAGAATGAACGGGACTGACCTACCGTGTGACGACGGTCATCAGGCATCTTGCGCGCACCAACAGAACGTCATCGCCGAGGTCCCACCGGCATCCTGCACGAATGTCTCGAACCGACGCGGCTTCGCGCGCTCGTGCTCGCATCGAGGTTCAGGCACTCCTGCTGATCCCAAACATCGTACGCGGCACGCAAGTCTTCACGCGCGCAAGCGGCGATACCCCTGCCGCCCTTCGCGACCCCGCGCATCGCCCTCCGCGGTGCGCATGTCGTCGCGATGCCGGCACAGCGCCGCCCTCGGCGCTGCCCTGACGAGCGCCTCGACCGCGTTCACGGAAGACCCGCTACTCATGCGCCGGAGTTTGCCGTACATTTCCGCGCTACGGTCGAGTCTCCGCCATCTGCGTCTCACCCCGAAGATTGACACTCATGCTGGCACGATTCTTCGATCTTGAACGTCACGGAACGACCCTGCGGACGGAATTGTTCGCGGGACTGACCACATTTCTCACGATGGCCTACATCGTGGTGGTCAACCCGGTGGTGCTCGGCATGGCGGGCATGCCGATCGCCGGCGTCGCCGCCGCCACGTGTATTTCCGCCGGACTCGGCAGCATCCTGATGGGCGTGCTCTCGAATTATCCGCTCGCGCTCGCGCCGGGCATGGGCCTGAACGCCTATTTCACCTACACCGTGGTGAAGACCATGGGCGTCCCGTGGCAGGTCGCCCTCGGATGCGTATTTCTCTCGGCCGTCGCCTTCCTGTTGCTCACGCTCTCCGGGGTGCGACAGCTCATCATGAACGCGGTACCGCGCTCGCTGTTCGCCGCCGTCAGCGGCGGCATCGGCCTGTTCATCGCGTTCATCGGTCTGAAGGACGCCGGAATCGTGACCTACCATCCCGGCACGACGGTCGGACTCGGCAAGCTCACTACCGCAACACCGGCGCTCGCCCTCCTCGGATTACTGGTGATCGCGGCCTTGCAGGCCCGGGCCGTCAAGGGCGCCATGCTGTTCGGCATCCTCGGCACGGCGGCCGTCGCGTGGATCTTCGGACTGACGCACTTCACGCCGATGGCCTATCGCCTGAGCGACCTGTCATCGACCGCATTGCGGCTGAATATTCCGGCCGCACTGAACATCGGCGGCGGTCTCGGACTGTCGCTCATCGAGATCGTCTTCGTTTTCCTGTTCGTCGATCTGTTCGACAACGTCGGCACCCTGATGGCCGTCACCCGGCGCGCAGGGCTCGTCGACGCCGACGGCACCGTCCCGCGCATGAAGCGGATTCTGCTCGCCGATTCGATCGCGATGCTGCTCGGTGCGCTCGCCGGCACCAGCCCGGTCACCAGCTACATCGAGAGCACTTCGGGAGTTGCGGTCGGCGGACGCACCGGTCTCACCAGCGTCACGGTCGGTCTGCTCTTTCTGGCCACCTTGTTCGTCGCGCCGCTGGTGCAGGCCATTCCCGCGGTGGCGACCGCACCGGCTCTGGTCCTGGTCGGTGCGATGATGATGGGTGCACTCGCGGAGATCGATTGGCAGGAGCCGAGCGACGGGATCCCCGCCTTTCTCACCGTCATCATGGTGCCGTTGAGTTACTCGATCGCCAACGGCCTCGCCTTTGGCATCGTCAGCCACGCGGTCCTGAAGCTCGTGCGCGGACAGGCGCGCGCCCGTGACTGGCTGGTGTATCTGCTGGCGGCGCTCTGTGTCGCTCGCTTTATTTACCTGACGTGACCTGCGGGCTGAACGCACCGCTCGCCCCGGCGTTTGCCGCGTCGAAGAACTCGACTCCGACCGGCTTGTGCGCCAGGATTTCCTCGCGCGTCAAACCCTGGATCTCATGCGGAAAAACGAGCCACTGGGAGGTCTCGTGCACGAAGAAGTCCGGGATCAGCGCACTTTGCCGTCGCTCCGGCTTGTAGTACACGGTCGCAATGCGGATTCGCTCCGGGAGATTGCGCCGACACCGGCGCCGCAGCTCCTCGATGACCGCCTCCAGACTACGCCCTGAATCGTAGACGTCATCCACGAGCAGCAGTTCGTCGTGCGCCTCGAGCCGCGACACCAGGTAGTCAAGCGCGTGCACCCTGACGGTCTTGTCCCGAACGTCGATGCCGTCGTAGTACGACGTGCGAATCGCGATATGGTCGACCTGGATCGAGTGGTACTCCAGCACCTCCTGAACCGTGATGCCGATCGGGGCACCGCCCCGCCACATCGCCACCAGGAAGGTCGGGCGCATCCCGCTCGCCACGACCCGCCGGGCGAGCTCCATCGAGTCGCCCAGCAGCTGATCGGCGGAAATGAACAGCTTCTCCACGGCGGCTATTGTTCCATAAAGCCGGCCCTGGCGCCCGCGGGCCCGTGTCGGCTCACGCGGCTTACGAGCGATGCACGCGCGCTGCGCCGATGCGCAAACCCAGGTAGTAAATGAGGGTCACCACGGCGGCCGAGCAGACCTGCCAGGGCAGGAAGTGGACCTGCAGTTGCGCCAGAGAACGCGCCGAGGCGCCCAACCACACTCCGGCAAGCAGCATGGTGATGGCCCACGGCGCCGGCCAGATGAACCAGTCCTGCAGTCGCCGGGGGTGCACATAGAACCGAGACACCGCATCGGCATAGTAGCGACCGTGGAACCAGTCGACGACCAGGATGAACGTAAACGGAAAGAGCACCGCGCCCAGCGCCGAGAGAAATCCCTGGATGAACGCCAAGATGCCGAAAATCGCCAGAGCGGTCGAAAACAGCCCGAGGAGGATGACCAGCATCGGCTGCAGCAGCCGATGCTCGCTTCGGCCCGAGGGATTGACCGCGAGCAGCGTGGTGACCGCCGGGTACAGATTCATCGCGTTGGTATGGGCGATGGCGAGAATCACGCCGATCGCCGACACCTCCCCCCAGATCGGCAGATGCTGACCGAGGAGTGCGATGTTCCACTCGCCCGTCATGCCAAGCGCGACCCGCCCGAGCGCGCCCATGATCACGACCGCACTCATGACGCCGATGCCCGGCGCCAGCATGTACGCGGCGCGGCGAACGGAGCTCTCCTCTGGAGCCGATGGCGGACAGAATCGCGTCACGGTCGGGAAAATATAGGCCCACGACAGCAGACTGAAGCTCAAGATCAGATCGATGTCTTGTCCCCAGTCGATCGCGCCCCGCTGCTGCGGCATAACGAAGGAATACCGCTCGAAGAGGTAATACGCGAGCACTGCGTAGCACAGCAGGAACACCAGTGCGGTGTAGTTGTAGAACTTCTCCAACACCTCCATGCCGAAGAAGACGAGCGCGATCTGGAGGACTCCGAGCAGGACGAACCACAGCACGCCATGCCCGGGGAATAAAGTGGAGAGGATCTGCCCGCCCACGTCGGTGTTCAGCCCGAACCAGCCGGCGCCCACGATCGTGTAGAGGATCGACAGCACCGTCGCGCCGCCCATCCCGAAGGTACGCCGCGCCATCACCATGGAGATGATCGGCACCTGCCGGCCCATGTGCGCCAGCAACATCGAGGGCACCAGACCAATCAGCAGGGCGAGCACGTTGACCGCGATGAATTCCGCCAGGCCCATCCCCTTCAAGACCAGTCCGATGACCGGCGTCGTCGCCGATGCCGAGGCGAGACTCCAGATGACGAACAGGGAACGGATGCGCATCGTGCGCTCGCGCTCAGGCACCGGAGCGATTCCGAGCGTTTCGACGGCGGGGGCCTCGGGGCCGAGGTGTTCGGATGGGAGCGGATTCATCGGGTCCTCACGCATTGCGTCGTGCGAAGGGCCATCCGCCGAACGCGCCGGCGCGACCGGTCATCGGCTGCGCAGCTGCGAGGCGGTAAAGCCGCTCGGCAGCAACGCCGAGACCGTCCACCGATGGCGCTCGCCGGCGGCCGCGACGCAGTAGACGGGCGTGTCACCCGCGGCGAATTCCGCAATCACCTGCCGGCAGGCGCCACATGGCGAGAGCACTTCCGCCACACCGCTGGTGACGGCAATCGCCGTGACACGGCGGGCGCCGGCGGCGATCGCCGCGAAGATCGCGACGCGCTCGGCACACATGCTCAGCCCATACGAGACATTTTCGACGTTCACGCCCGTAAACACGCGCCCCTGCTCGTCGCACACGGCCGCGGCCACCGGGAAGCGCGAATACGGCGCGTACGCATGCCCGAGACTCGCTCGCGCCCGTCGGATCAGCTCATCCGCATCATGGTCCACGCATCGTCCCCGATCGGGCAGATTGCCCGCACGTCACCCTCTCACGCGCAGCGCAGGAGCGCCCGCCGCACCCATTCTGCCGGCCCCCTGCGTTGCGCTCCCGCATCGGACGCTCCCGCATTCACCGCCCTCGATCACTGGACTCAGGGTCCGGCCTCGTCCCCGCATCGCACCGCTGTTGAGCGCGCCCGCGTGGATCGGGACCTGAGGGGCCGATGTGCCGGCCCACAGGTCTTCGCGACACGACGCACGCTCGTCGTGATTCTAGTGGGACGTTGTCACCGGTGCTCGAACGGCCGCGTCGGGCTCACCCCGCAAGCGCCGGGCCCGGCGGGAGGCCCTCGTGACCACCCTGGGCGCCTCCTCTTCGGCCCTCAACGCCCCGATGCGAGCGGCGAGTCTCGTATTCACCGATCTGCGCCTGAAGCGCGGCCTGTTCTTCGACGGATATGGCGTCGTGCCGACCATGCTGTTGAGGCGCGTGCGGGTGCTGTCGGTCACCGACCCGGCACCCGTCGGCTTGAATGACACGACCCTCATGGGCGCTCAAGCAGAGCGCAACGGTTTGGGCGCCTACGGCCGCGGGGAGGCGCGCACGAGCCCCGCCCCGAAAGCCGCCCGGAACGCACCGCTCACCCCCTCGGTTCCCAGGCGCGGCGATCGCCTGCGGGGGATCGCCGCGCCGCGAGCGGCACGCACGGCCCGGGGGCATACCGGTCCGCCCGGGCCGGGCTTCTCTCAGCAGAAACCGCGCTGCCGTGCTATACTGCGCAAGTCAGACGTCTCGACGCGCTTTCGCGCACCCCCCCTTCCATACGAGCTTCGCGGGCCGAACCACCGCGCCCACGGAGACCATGAGAGTTCCCAAAGACTTACAGCCGTTGATCGATGACGGCGTCATCGATGAAGTGGTCCGCTCCCTGAAAAGCGGCAAGGAAGCCACGGTGTATATCGTGCGCTGCGGGACGCATCTGCGCTGCGCGAAGGTCTATCGGGACATGGCGCAGCGCAGCTTCCAGCGACGCGCGCAGTATCAGGAAGGCCGCAAGGTGCGTGGCAGCCGTGAGGCGCGCGCGATGAACCGCAGCACCCGGTTCGGCCGCCGAGAGCAGGAGCAGGAGTGGAAGAACGCCGAAGTCGAGGCGCTCTACCGGCTCGTGGCGGCGGATGTGCGCGTGCCGCGACCGATCGGTTATTTCAACGACGTGCTGGTGATGGAGCTGGTCACCGATGCCGCAGGAGACCCGGCGCCGCGGCTCGGGGAAGTCGAGCTCACACCGGAGCTCGCACGCGACTATCACGAATTTCTCATGCGGCAGATTGCCCGCATGTTGAGCGCAGGACTGATCCATGGGGATCTGTCTGAATTCAATGTCCTGCTCGGGCCGGAGGGGCCGGTGATCATTGACCTGCCCCAGGTCGTGAACGCCGCGGGCAACAATGCCGCCTTCGCGATGCTCGAGCGCGACGTCAACAACCTCAGAGGCACGCTCGGGCGCTTTGCGCCGGAGCTGCTCGAGACCGAGTTCGCCCGGGAGATCTGGGCGTTGTATGAAGCGGGCGAGCTGCATCCCGACAGCCGCCTCACAGGAATCGTCGTCCGCGACGAGTCGTCGGCGGACACCGACGGCGTCATTCAGGTGATCGAGGACGCGCGGGAAGAAGCGATACGCCGGCGCCTCGGCCGGGAAGAACGAGTTGAGTGACCGATATGAGCGATGAACAAACCCCCGCCGGCTTTCGCGAGCTCGGCCTGCCCGAACCTATCCTCGAAGCCTTGACGGCCGTCGGCTATGAGACGCCCTCGCCGATCCAGGCCCAGACCATCCCCTTGCTGCTCTCGGGCTCCGACCTGCTGGGGCAGGCGCAGACCGGCACCGGCAAGACTGCGGCCTTCGCCCTGCCGATTCTTGCGCAGCTCGATCTGCAGAACACCCGCCCGCAGGCACTCGTGCTCGTCCCGACGCGCGAACTGGCCATTCAGGTGGCCGAGGCCTTTCAGCGCTATGCGACGCATCTGCGCGGCTTTCACGTCCTGCCGCTCTACGGCGGCCAGAGCTACATCCCGCAGCTCAAGGGCCTGAAGCGAGGCGCGCACGTGATCGTCGGCACGCCCGGACGCATCATGGATCACATGGCGCGCGGCACACTGGCGCTCGACACGCTGCGTTTCGTCGTGCTCGACGAAGGCGACGAGATGCTGCAGATGGGCTTCGTCGATGCGATCGAACAGATCCTGCAGCAGGCCCCGCCGCAGCGCCAGACCGCGCTGTTCTCCGCGACGCTGCCGGCGGCGATCCGCCGCATCGCGCACACCCACATGCGCGATCCGGCGCAGATCACCATCCAGAACCGCGCGAGCACCACGCCGAAGATTCGCCAGCGCTATTGGCTGGTGAGCGGCATGCACAAACTCGACGCGCTGACGCGAGTGCTCGAGGTCGAGCGCTTCGAGGCCATGATCGTCTTCGTGCGCACCAAGCTCGAGACGGCTGAACTCGCCGAGCGACTCGAGGCGCGCGGCTTCAACGTCGCTGCCCTGCATGGGGATGTCCCGCAGCAGCAGCGCGAGCGCACGATCGCCCGCCTGAAGGCCGGGCAGGTCGATATCGTCGTGGCAACCGATGTCGCGGCGCGCGGCCTGGATGTCGAGCGGGTCTCGCACGTCGTCAACTACGACATTCCGTACGACTCGGAGACCTACGTGCACCGGATCGGGCGCACCGGACGGGCCGGACGCAACGGAGAGGCGATCCTGTTCGTCGCGCCGCGCGAGCGCAACATGCTGCGCGTCATCGAGCGGGCGACCAAGCAGCCGATCGAACAGATGCGCCTGCCGAGCATCGAGGACGTCAATGAACAGCGCATCCTGAAATTCAAGGAAACCGTCACGAACGCGGTGCGCAGCGCCGAGGGTAAGGATTTCCAGCCGCTGATTGAGCAGATCGAGCGTGAGCAGAATCTGCCGGCGGCAGAAATCGCCGCGGCACTGGCCAGCCTCCTGCAGGGTTCCACGCCGCTGCTGATGACGCCCAAGGCCGAGGCGCCGCAGACGTTCGCGCCGGAGGACTCCCGCCGCGACGAACCGTCGGGCAAGAAGGGCCGCCGCACTGCGGATCGGGAATCCGCCCCGGAAGGGCGCTCACGCCCCCCGTCCGGCAAGGGCCCGCGGTTCGAGACGTATCGGATCGAAGTGGGGCATGCCCATGGCGTGCAGCCGGGGAATATCGTCGGGGCGCTCGCCAACGAGGCGGGCCTCGACGGTCGCGACATCGGGCACATCGACATCCGCGAGGATCACAGCTTCGTCGATCTGCCCCCCGGCATGCCGGAGGAGGTCTTCGAGAACCTCCAGGCCGTGCGGGTGCGGGGAACGGAGCTGCGCATCAGCCGGGCCGATTCGAGGCCCGAGCACGCCGAGCGCCGTCCTCACGCGCCCAAGGGCATGCAAGGCCCGAGAGGCAAAGGCACGGCACCTCGGCACGGTCACGCGCCCAAACATCGCGGCAAGCCCCCCCGCCGCTGAGGCGGCCGGTTCCCAGGCACCCGGTTGCGAGCCGACCGGGTGCGTTGCGCGAAACCCCTCGAGGCGCCGCTGAGCGCAAGCTAGCGCGCCCGGACCGGCGGTTGCCCTGCTGCTCACGCGCCCTCTCGATCGCAGACGGCGATATGATGATGCGCCGGTGCGCGAGAGAAGTCCCGCGCAACGCCAGACTCCAGGGCGGTCAGCGGGGAAGTCGGTCCATGAAGCGTATGGTCGCCAGTGCATTGTTGACCGTTGCCATTCAGTCTGCAGCGGCGAGCGCACCGAGCATCCCGGTAGCAGCGGCGGCGGCGGTATTCGCTCGCGCGCACACGCTGTGCGCGGCCGACGGCGGCCGTCTGTGGGGCGTGTCGTTGTGCGGCCCGCTCATGTTGGCAGACCCGCGCACCGGCGCCGCCATCACGAATACACCCGTGCCGGGCGCCCGACGCGTCGGCGCTGACTATCTCCTGACGCTCGCACGCAGCGAACCGATTGCCAATGCGCCGTTCGAATACGAAGGCGTCCGCTTCGCGCAGGTCACCTGGCCGCCCGTGCAGAGCGCGGCTCAGGAAGCGGTCAATCTCATGCACGAGTCCTTTCATCGGATCGAGCCGCAGCTCGGCTTCGTGGTCCGCGGTGCGGCGAACGCCGACAGCATGATCTCGGGGGACCCAGCCCTCGACACGGAAACGGGCCGAATCTGGCTGCGCGGGGAAATCCATGCGCTGCGCGTCGCACTCATCTCGAGAGGCGCGGCCCGCACCCGAGCGCTCGCCAATGCGCTGCGCATGCGCGCCTATCGGCACGCCATTGTGCCGGCGAGCGTTGCACCCGAGCACGAACTGGACATCATGGAGGGCCTCGCGGAGTCGACGGGCATCGATGTTGGACTGCCGCCGGCGCGCCGCATCGCGTATGCGCTGCATGACATGCGCTTCGTTGAGCATGCCCGCAGCTATGCGCGCACGTTCTTCTTCGCGATCGGGCCGGCCTACTCCGAGCTCCTCGATGCGGCAGATCCGCATTGGCGCCGCACCGTGACGATGAAGACCTCGATCGCGGCGCTGGCGGCACGGGCCTACGGCATTTCGGTGACAGTCCCCTCGGCGCGGCTCGCACAGAACATCCTCGCCCGTTACGGCGGCGCCGCCATCGAAGCCCAGGAGGCGGTGCGCGCGGCGCATCAGGCGGCCAGGAGCGCCGCGTTGCGCGCCGAGCTCGTCTCCGGCAGGACGCTGCGCATGCCGCTGCAGCGGTTCAAGATCAGCTTCAATCCCAGCACCTTGACGCCGCTCGGCCGCTACGGCTCGGTCTATCACCGCGTGATGCTGAGCGCCCCCTGGGGGCGCATCACCGTCGTCCACGGCGATGCGCTCATCGATGCGAAATTCACGGCGCTCACGGTCGCGGCACCCGCCTCGGTGGCCGGCCGGACCCTTCAGAGGGGCGGCTGGGTGCTGAAGTTGGCGCCGGGCGCGGCCGTGCGCCCCGATCCGGCAAAACCGGGTTCCTACGTGGTCGCTGATCACGACGGCCCCAAACCCTGACCCAGTGGGCCGCAAGGGCAACACCTGCCGCCAGAGCGCACGATGGAATCACCCGGTTAGGCCGCCATCATGAGTCGCATCCTGCTCGCGACGTTGGGTTCGCTCGGCGATCTGCACCCCTACATCGCCGTGGGCAAAGCCTTGGTCGCGCGCGGACAGCAGGTACGTCTGGCCACGTCGATCGACTATCGGGCGCGCGTCGAAGCCGCCGGCCTGGAATGTGCTGCGCTGCCGCCCTCGCTCGCCGAACTTGGGGAACCGCAGCAGGTTGCGCCATTCTTCTTCGATCCCTGGCGGGGACCGCAGCGCCTGTGCGAGGCGATGATCAACGTTCCACTGCCGCGAGCGTGTGAGGCGCTGCGCGCGGCGACTGAGGGCGTCTCGATCGCGGTCTCGCATCCACTGACGCCCGCGCTCGCTCTGCTGGCCGAGGCGCGCGGACTGCCCTGGCTCTCCAGCGTGCTCGCCCCGTGCAGCCTGTTTTCGGCGCTCGACCCGCCCGTGCTCCCGAATGTCCCCTGGCTGCACCATCTGCCGCGCATCGGCCGCTGGCCGCACGGCGCGGTACACCGCCTCGTGGGTGCCACGATGCGCCGTTGGGAACGGCCGCTGCACGCGTTGCGTGCCGAGCTCGGGCTGGCACCAATCCGCGGGGCCCAATTGCTCGACGGCCAGTTCTCCCCGTTCGGCACCCTCGCACTGTTCGATCCGCAGCTTGCGGCACCCCAGTCCGATTGGCCTGCCCGGACGATGCTGTGCGGGGCCGCTCTGCACGACGCGGCGGATCCTGAGAATCTGGAACCGTCCGCTCACGAGCGGCTGGAGCGCTTCCTGGCCGCGGGCGCACCGCCGGTGGTGTTCGCGCTCGGCTCCTCGGCCGTGTGGCTCGCCCGCGACTATTGGCCACAGGCCATCGCCGCCTGCTCCCGCCTCGGGGTGCGCGGCGTGCTCCTGACCGGCACGCCCCTGCAGCGATCGCTGCCGCCTACGGTTGCCGCATTCGATTACCTGCCGTATTCCCAGCTGTTTGCGCGCGCCGCGGCAGTGGTTCATCAGGCCGGCATCGGCACGCTGGCGCAGGCTCTGCGCAGCGGTCGACCACAGCTGCTCACCCCGGCCGGATTCGATCAGTTCGACAATGCCGCCCGCGCCGCGCGGCTCGGGGTCGGTCGCGTGCTGCCGTTTCGCCGGGCGCACGATCCCGCCCGCCTGGCGCGCGAGTTGCGCAGACTCCTCGATGAGCCTGCGCATGCGCGGGCCGCGGCGCAGGCCGCAGACACATCGGGCCGGCTCGACGGCGCCGGCGCTGCCGCCGATCACATCATGGCGTGCCTGCGCGCGCTTGCGGCCTGAGGCCGACCGGACCCCGAGCACTGTGCGCGCAGCGGCCCGCGCCCACGCGACCCGGCTCAGGGCAGCGGATGAAAGAACAGTCCCTGCACTTTGCCCTGCGAGGTGAGCGGCGCGATGATCACCTCGAGCTGGCCGTGAGCGAAAGTCGCCACATAATCGTCCGCGCCGTTGGCAAGCACTTTGTCATGACGCAACGAGCGGAATGCGCCGAGTGAATGAAACAGCGCTGCGGCCTTGCCTGCCTGACTGCGCGCGGCGGCCGCGAGCGCCGGCGCCATCGCGGCATAGCGCGCGTGACCGGTGCGCTCGAAGGAGCGGATCTGCGCCCGCACCGCGGCGGCCGTTCCCGGACTGGGAATGTTGTTCTGGATCCGCCGCTGCAGCCGTGCCGCGGCGCGTGCGGCGATTTGTCTGGACACCCGGGGCGCGGATCTGAGATCTCCGTTCTGGTGCAACACCAACCCGGTGACCCGACCGTGCGCGTCGGTGAGGAAACTGATCTGCGCCGCCACGACCGTGGCGAAGAATGTGGTGGGACTCTCCGGGTATTCCCGCACCGGCGGCTGTCCGGTGAGCTGCGCGAAGTAATGATCGCCGCGGCGAAAGACGTGAAAGAAGGCCGTGGGCGACAGTTCGTAGTCACCGACGAACTTGTCGAAGTCTACCGGGTTGAAGGCCACTTCATGCTGCGGGCGAGTCTGAGCGGCGAGCCGACGAGCCTGCAGCGTCGCCGTCGATTGCATCGGCCGCATCGCGGCGGCATGGGCCTGGGGCAGCGCCCGCGGACCGAGGATCCCGATCAGGACCAGCGCTGCGCCGAGGAGCATCGGGTGGGTCAGACTGACGGGACGGGCACGAGTCGCATTCATGCGGGACTCCACACGCTTCTGCCTGATCGACGAGCGAGAATACCATCGGCCACGAGCACCGCACAGCGCATCCGCCGCCCCACCCGTGCGGCTGCGGATTGCCGTTCGGCGCGGATCGCGCTTAGGATCGCACATGGACTCCACCCTGGGCGCCCTGCTGCCGCTGTTCTTCACTGAGCGGGCCGCCGGCCGCGCCGTCGTCCTCGGGATCCTGATCCACACGGCCGGCTCGACCTACCAGCGCCCGGGCGCCCTGGTCTGCATCGCCGCTGACGGGCAATTCGCGGGATTGATCTCAGGCGGCTGTCTCGAGGGCGACCTCGCCGAACATGCCCGCGAGGTGATCGCGGGCGCACCGGCACGGCGCATCACCTACGATCTGCGCGACCCGAACGACCTGCTGTGGGGCCTCGGCGCCGGCTGTGAGGGCGAGATGCGCATTCTGCTCGTGCGCGTCGGGCCGCAGGAACACTGGGAGCCGCTCGCGCACCTCACTGAAGCGTACGCGGCGCACCGCTCGACGGCCGTCGGACTGGTCAGCGAATCCCGCGATCCGCACGTCGCCCTCGGCGCACTGGCACTCCCTGGGACGGGTGCGCACGCCCTGCTCCCCGAAGCCGCCCGCGCGGCGCTCGAGCGCGCCGCCGACACGAGCGCACCCGGTGAGTTCGAGGTACCGGAACGTTATCGGCTCTTTCTGCTGCCGCTCGCGCTGCCCCCACGGCTGCTGCTGCTCGGCGCCGGTCCGGACGCTCTGCCCGTGGTGCGTCTCGCCGCCGAGCTGCACTGGAAAGTGACCGTGGCCGATCAGCGCAGCGCACTCGCCACGCCCGCGCGGTTTCCCGCGGCGGAACGTGTCCTCACGTTAGCTGCGGAGCAGCTCGTGACCGGACTCGAGGTCGAGGGCTTTCAAGCCGCCGTCGTCATGACGCACCAACTGCAAGCGGACGGCGACTATCTCCGGGCGCTGGCGCGTACGAGCGTGCCGTACATCGGATTGCTGGGTCCGGCGGCGCGAGCCGAACGCCTGCTGGAGGAACTCGGCGAGGACGCGCACCGCGTGCGCGCGCGGCTGCACGCCCCGGTGGGACTGGATCTCGGCGGACGCTCGCCGCAGGCCATTGCGCTCTCGATCGTCGCGGAGATTCTCGCATTCCTCCACGGCAAGGCCCACGGCAAGGCCCACGGCACAGCGCCCGGCCAGACGGCCGCACCGCGGCGATGAACGCCCCGCGCGCCGAACTGCACGCCATCGTGCTCGCCGCCGGCGCCGCACGCCGTTTCGGCACGCTGAAGCAGCTGCAGCCAATCGAGGGCGAACCGCTCCTGCTGCGGGTCGCTCGCCGCGCGGCCACCGCCGTCGATCACACCACCGTGGTCCTCGGCGCCCACGCTGAGCGGCTCGCGCCGCTGCTCGCCGCGGAGCCGTTCGCGCTGCACGTCAATACGCAGTGGGCCGATGGGCTGGCCAGTTCGATTCGCACCGGGATCGCGGCGCTGCCGCCCTCCTGTGCCGGCGCGATGCTGGTGCTCGCCGACCAGATGGCGATCCGCGCCGAGCACTACGCGCAGTTGGCCACCCTCTGGCGGCAGGTCCCGGACTCGATCGTCGCGGCGCATTTCGACGGCCACGCGGGGGCACCGGCGATTTTTCCCCGCCGGCTGTTCGCGGCGCTGCTCGCGCTCGAAGGCGACGTTGGCGCGCGATTCGTGTTGCGTGAGCACGCGGACGCTCTGAGGACGCTCGCGATGCCGAGCGCCGCCCTCGATCTCGACACGCCGGCGGACCTCAAGGCCGGCCTGCAGCCCGCCCCGCGTTGAGCGCAGTTCGGCCGCGACCCAACGCCCGAGACAACGCTCCCGGTATGCCCGCCGCGGCTGACCCGGCGGGCATGATCCCCTATACTTTGGGTGCGAGAACGCCCGGCCGCCCGCTCCAGGCGGCGCCACGAACGCGGAGGCGCGCATGCACTTTTCGATCCAGGTCAATGGCGAGCGGCGCATCGTCGAGGAGGATCCTGACACCCCGCTGCTGTGGGTGCTGCGCGACGATCTGCATCTGAGCGGCACGAAGTTCGGCTGCGGCATCGCCCAGTGCGGGGCCTGCACGGTGCATCTCGACGGCGTACCGGCACGTGCGTGCGTCACCCCGATCTCCGCCGTTGGCACCGCTCCGGTCGTCACCATCGAAGGCATCGGCGCGAGCGAGTGGGGCCGCAAGGTCAAAGCCGCATGGCTCGAGCTCGACGTCATGCAGTGCGGGTACTGTCAGGCCGGACAGGTCATGTCGGCGACGGCACTGCTGGCGAAGAACCCTCGGCCCACCGATGCGGATATCGACCAGGCCATGCACGGCAACATCTGCCGCTGCTGCACCTACACCCGGATCCGTGCGGCCATCAAGCGGGCCGCGGGTCTGCCCACCGCCGACACGCGGGAGGCACGCTCATGAGTATCCGAGATGATCGCGAGCCGGCCCGCGACGCCGCAGAGCTCTCGCGCCGGGAATTTCTGAGCGTCGCACTCACCGCCGGCGGCAGTCTGCTGCTGACGCTGAACGTGCCGAGCGCCGCCGGCGCCCTCGGGCAAGCCGCGCCGGCCGCGCCTCTGAACCCCTACATCCGCATCGACCCGGACGGCACGATCACCATCGTGGCGAAGAACCCGGAAATCGGTCAGGGCATGAAGACCACCCTGCCGATGCTGATCGCGGATGAACTCGACGCGGACTGGAGTGGCGTGCGGGTCGAGCAGGCCATGCTCAATCCGATCTACGGCCCGCAGTTCGCGGGCGGCAGTCTCGGCACGCCGTTGAACTGGATTCCGATGCAGCGTGTGGGCGCGGCCGGCCGGCAGATGCTGCTCACGGCGGCCGCGCGCGCCTGGAACGTGCCGCTCGAGGAATGTGTCGCTGAGCGCAGCACCGTGCGCCACCGCACCAGCGGGCGCACGCTCGGCTACGGCGCCCTGGCGAGCCGTGCCGCCGCGCTGCCCGCCCCGGATCTGAGCACCGTGCGCCTGAAGACCCCGGCCGAATACACGATCATCGGGCGGTTCACCGGTGGCGTCGACAGCCCCCGGGTGCTCGCCGGGGAGCCGTTGTTCGGCATCGACGTGCAGCTGCCGGACTTGAGTTACGCGGTGTATGCGAAGTCCCCGGTCTTCGGCGCGCGGCTGGTGCACGCCAACCTCGAGGAACTCAAGGCGCAGCCAGGGGTGCGCGACGCGTTCGTGCTGCGCGCCTCGCAGCCGGATGCCGCGATCAAGATGGGGCTGGTCGACGGCGTGGCCATCCTCGCCGACAAGTGGTGGGACGCGCAGAAGGCGCTGCGCATGCTGCGGGCCGAGTGGGCACCGCGGGCCGCCTCGAACCAGAGCACGCACGCCTTCGCCCTCGAGGCCGACCGGTTGGCGCGCCTCGCACCTCAATCCGTCCTGCGGCGCGACGGCGATGTCGAGACCGCCTTGGCGCGCGCCCACAGGACCGTGAGCGCCGCCTACGCATATCCCTTCCTGGCACACGCGACGCTCGAGCCGCAGAACTGCACCGCCCGAGTGGGGCGGGATGGCAGCGTGGAGATCTGGGCGCCCACCCAGAACCCCGCGCCGGGCGCGAAGCAGGTCGCCGAGACTCTGGGCATCGATCCGGGCAAGATCCGCGTCCACATGACACGGATCGGCGGGGGATTCGGGCGGCGGCTGAACAATGACTACATGATCGAGGCCGCCGCGATCGCGCAGCACGCCCGCCGCCCGGTCAAACTGCTCTGGAACCGTGAGCAGGACATCCGCCACGACTCGTATCGCCCCGGGGGATTTCATCACTTCACCGCCGGGCTCGATGCCGAGGGCCGCCTGACGGCGTTTCGCGATCACTTCATCACCTTCGGCCAGAACGGCCACGTCGCCTCCTCGGCCGAACTGCCACGCGACCATTTCCCGGCCGGATACGTACCCGCCCTGCAGTTCGCGCAGTCGCTGATCCAACTCGATGCGCCCACCGGCCCGATGCGCAACCCCGGCGGCAACGCACTCGCCTTCGCCTTCGAATCGTTTCTCGACGAGATCGCGCATGCCGGTGGCCGCGACCCGCTCGCACTGCGCCTGGAGCTGTACGGTCCGGCGCGCGTGCTGCCGGCACCCCCGCCGCGGTACGGAGTGACGCCTCCGCCGTTCGACACCGGCCGCGTTCGCGGCGTACTGGAGGACGTCGCGCGCCGATCCGGATGGGCGCAGCGCAAGCGCCTGCCGCCCGGAACCGGCATGGGCCTGGCGTTCTACTACAGCCACTTCGGTTATGTCGCCGAGGTCATCCAGGCGAGCGTTACGCCCGACGGCATCCCGCGCATACACAAGGTCTGGGCGGCCGTGGACATCGGCAGCCAGATCATCAACCCGGCCGGCGCCTACAACCAGGCGCAAGGCGCGATTCTCGACGGACTCGGTCAGGCACTGCACCTGCTCGTCACTCTGGAGGAGGGACGCGTGCTGCAGAAGAACTTCGATACGTACCGGCTGCTGCGCATCGAGGAGGCCCCGCCCATCGAGGTGCACTTCGTGCGCAGCGCCAACCCCCCGACCGGCCTCGGCGAGCCGGCGCTGCCACCGGCTCTGCCCGCGCTGTGCAATGCGCTCTTTGCCGCAACGGGCACGCGCATCCGTTCGTTGCCGATCGACGCGCACCGGCTGCGCACCGTCGCCGCCTGAGCCGAGCGCCCGCGCGCTGCGGTGCGGGCGCTCATCGGTCGGGCCGCTGGGCGCATCGCCCCAGGGCGGCCGCGCAGCGCGCGATACCGATAAGCACAACTGCGGATTCGCTCCATCTCCCAGGCGCGTACCGTCTGCGCGAAGACACTGAGGCACCGCACCGCGGTGCGCTCCGTGTCACCTGCAGCCACGGGGGCGAAGATGGCCGGCGCAGATCGCTTCATCCGTACGTTCGCGCAGATCTCCTCGGCAGATCTGGCGCTGGTGGGTGGCAAAACCGCCTCGCTCGGGGAGATGTATCAAGCGCTGCGCCCGCAGGGCGTACCGATCCCCAACGGTTTCGCAATCACCACCGACGCCTATCGGCACCTCCTCGAGCACAGTCAGCTCTGGCAGCCGCTGCGTGCGCTCCTGGCGCCGCTTCGTCTCGATGATCCTGCGGACCTGGCCGAGCGCGGCCGCCAGGCGCGCCAGAGGATCTACGCCGCAGGACTTCCTGCCGACCTCGAGGCGCAGATTCTCGATGCGTATCGGCAGCTGATGAGCGAGTCCGGCGCAATGACCAGCGTCGCGGTGCGCAGCTCGGCGACCGCCGAGGACCTGCCGACGGCGAGTTTCGCCGGACAACAGGACTCGTTTCTCAACATCGCAGGCGAGGCGCAGCTGCTCGAGGCGACCCGGCGCTGCTTCGCGAGCCTGTTCACGGACCGGGCCATTCATTATCGCGCCGACAACGGCTTCGACCATTTCAAGGTCGCCCTGTCGGTCGCCGTCCAAACGATGGTTCGCGCCGACCGCGGCGCGAGCGGTGTGATGTTCACCCTCGACACCGAAAGCGGCTTTCGCGACGTGGTGCTGATCACCGCCGGCTACGGCCTCGGGGAGACCATCGTCCAGGGTGCCGTCGAACCGGATGAGTTCCTGGTCTTCAAACCGACCTTGCGAGCCGGCCGGCGCACGGTGCTGCGCCACACGCTCGGCAGCAAGAAGATCAAGATGGTCTACGCCGAGGGTGGCGCAGGACAGTCGACCCGCAATGTCGCCACGAGCGACGAGGAGCGCGACCGTTACTGCATCAGCGATCAACAAATCCTCACGCTCGCCGACTATGCGCTGAAGATCGAATGGCACTTCAGCGAACGTGCCGGTGAGCCGGTGCCGATGGACATCGAGTGGGCCACGGACGGCCCCGATGGATCGATCTACGTCGTCCAGGCTCGCCCCGAAACCAGCGCCGCGCGACGCAACGTGGCGCTGCTGGAGGAGTATCGGCTCGGCGCCACACCGGTGCCGCTCGTGACCGGACATGCCGTCGGCGCACGCGTCGCCAGCGGCGCGGTGCGGCGCATCGAAAGCAGCGCGCAGATCGCTCAGTTTCGCAGCGGCGAGGTTCTGGTGACCGAGCGCACGACGCCCGACTGGGAGCCCATCATGCGCCGCGCCGCGGCCATCGTGACCGATCGCGGCGGACGGACCTGTCACGCCGCGATCGTGGCACGGGAGTTCGGCATTCCCGCGGTCGTCGGCGCCGGGAATGCGACCGAAGTGCTGCGCAGTGGCCAGCGCGTCACCGTGTCGTGCGCCGAAGGCGAAACGGGCAAGGTCTACGCCGGCGATGTTCCCTTCGCCGTCGAGCGCACCGACCTGGCGCGGCTCGCCCGGCCGCGCACCCAGATGATGCTGATCCTCGCCAATCCCGCCACCGCCTTTCAGATGAGCTTCCTGCCCAATGACGGTGTGGCGCTCGCGCGCATGGAGTTCATCATCACCGAGCACATCAAGGCTCACCCGATGGCGCTGCTGCACCCCGAGCGTGTCGCCGATGAGGCCGAGCGGCGCGCGCTGGCGCAGTTGACGCATCGCCATACCGATCCAGGCGAGTTCTTCATCACGCAGCTCGCCGAGGGTCTGGGCACCATTGCCGCCGCCTTCTTCCCCAAGCCGGTCATCGTGCGCCTGTCCGACTTCAAGACCAACGAATACGCCGGACTGCTCGGCGGGCGCTGGTTCGAGCCGAAGGAGGATAACCCGATGCTCGGGCTGCGCGGGGCGGCCCGCTATACCCATCCGTCCTACGCGGCCGCCTTCGCGCTCGAATGCGCCGCCATCAAACGGGCACGGGAGGTGATGGGACTGCGCAACATCACGCCCATGATCCCGTTCTGCAGACGGGTCCAGGAGGGCGCCGCGGTCATCGCCCGCATGCGCGAGCTCGGCTTGGAGCAGGGCAAGAACGGGCTTGAGATCTACGTCATGTGCGAGATCCCGAACAACATTCTGCTCATCGACGAGTTCAGCAGACTCTTCGATGGCTTCTCGATCGGGTCGAACGATCTGACACAGTTGACGCTCGGGGTGGATCGCGACTCGGCAACCGTGGCATTCGACTTCGATGAGCGTGATCCGGGCGTGCGCAAGTTCCTGCAGCAGGCGGTCGAGGGCTGCCGGCGCAATGGCCGCCACAGCGGGATCTGCGGCCAGGCACCGTCGGATTACCCGGAAATCACCGCCGAGTTGGTCGCGCTCGGCATCGATTCGATCGGCTTGAACCCCGATGCGTTGATTCGCACCACGGTACGTGTCCTGGCGCTTGAGCGCGAACTCGCCACGAGTGCCTCGGCCGGTTCGCCCGGGCGCACCGGAACGTGAAATCTTCGCTGGAGGCGAGAGGACTATGAACGTCGGCAGCATCTGCACCCGCGAACTCGTCACGGTGAGGCCGCACATCGATCTGGTCACCGCGGCGCAGTGCATGCGCGAGAAAAACGTGGGCTTCCTGGTGGCCGTCGATCCGCAGCCGAATACCCCGTACGGCCGCCCCGTCGGCGTGTTGACGGACCGCGACATCATCGTGTCGGTCGTCGCCGGGGGGACGGACCCGAAGAGGCTCACGGTGGCCGATGTGATGAAGCAGTATCCGGCGATGGCCGAGGAGACCGATCCGCTGGAGGAGGCGCTGCGCACGATGCGCCGCATGGGCGTGCGCCGGTTGCCGGTGGTCGGTGCCGGCGGAATGCTCACCGGTGTGCTCTCCCTCGATGACGTGCTGGACGTTCTCGCCGGAGAGCTCCGCGAGGTCTCCGGCACGGTCCGCGGTACGCGACACAGCGGAGCTCGTGCCGAGTGACCGTGCGGCCCATCAGCCTCACCGCTGCGGCCCTCGCCAGGCGCGGTGCGCCGTGACGCGGCGCGTCGCCATTCTCACCAGCGGGGGGGATGCGCCCGGCATGAACGCGGCCATCCGTGCGGTGGTGCGCGCCGGTGTTGCGCGCGAGTTGGAGATGTTCGGCATCCGGCACGGCTACAGCGGGTTGATGGCGGGGGATTTCCGCCACCTCGGGGCGCGCGAAGTCGGTGGCATCATCGACCGCGGCGGGACGATGCTCGGCACCAGCCGCTGCCCGGCCTTTCTCACCGATGAAGGGCAGCAGACGGCCGTACGTCGGCTCGCCGAGCACGACATCGCCGGGCTGATCATCGTCGGCGGCAACGGCTCACAGCGCGGTTCGCTGGCGCTGGCGCAGCGCGGCGTGGCCGTCATCGGCATTGCCTCGACCATCGATAACGATCTGGCCGGGTCCGACGTCACGCTGGGGGCGACCACGGCCGTCGATGTCGCGCTCGAGGCGATCAGCCGTCTGCGCGTGACCGCCGCTGCGCACGGGCGGGTCTTCCTCGTCGAGGTGATGGGGCGCGCCTGCGGCTATCTGGCACTGATGGCCGGCATCGCCGGCGGTGCCGAGGCCATCGTGATCCCAGAGGCGGAACAGTCCCCCGAGCAGATCGCCCTCGCCATCCAGGATGCGTACCGGCGCGGCAAGAGTCACGCCATCGTGGTCGTCGCCGAAGGCGCAACACACAACGCGGACGCGCTGGCGCGGCATTTCACCGAGCACGCCGAGCGGCTGAACTTCGAGCTGCGGGTCACCAAGCTCGGTCACGTACAGCGCGGCGGAAGCCCCGGTGCATTCGACCGATTGAGCGCGACGCTGCTCGGGGCCGAGGCCATCGATCGCTGGTGTGCCGGTGAACACGGCATTCTGCTCGGGCTGAGCGGCGCTCGCCCCACGGTGAGCCGGCTGGGCGAGGCACTGGAGCGTGCGAAGCCGCTGCAGCCGCAATGGCTTCACCTGGCACACGTCCTGTCACGCTGAGCGGGCACCGCGGCCATCGTCGTCACCCTCAAGGTCGATTCCCACCGTAGCGAGGAGAGCGCGCCATGAAGCTGAAAGAGCTCTGCACACCCGATGTCGTGTACTGCACTGCACAGATCAGTGCGTTGCACGCCGCTCGCCTGATGCGCGAGCGGCACGTCGGGGATCTGGTCGTCATCGATGAGAGCGCGGACACGCATGCCCCAATCGGCATCGTCACGGACCGCGACATCGTCGTGGAGGTCCTCGCCAAGGACCTCGATCCGGCCACCACCCGCGTGGGCCAGATCATGCGCGTGCCGCTGGTGATCGCCCGGATGTCCGAAGAGGCCGAAAGTGCGCTCGAGCGCATGCGCGCGCACGGCGTACGCCGCGTTCCGGTGCTCGATGACACCGAGCAGCTCGCCGGGATTCTCTCGCTCGATGATCTGCTGAAGCGGCTGGCCGCCGATGCCGCGGTGCTCGCCGACATCGTCACGCGCGAGCAGGATCGCGAGCATCGCCTGCGCCGCTGAAGGGGCGCCTCGGCACCGGCCGGCGCGCCATTGCCGCGGACATCGTCGCGGCGCGTGACGGCTGGTAAAATCCCACTCGCCCGAACGTCCGGGCCCCCCTCCGGCGACTCCCAGGACCGCGATGAACACGCCCGCTCTCTTTACGCCGCTACGCGTGCGCAATCTCGAACTTGCCAACCGTATCGTGATCGCTCCGATGTGCCAGTACTCGGCCGACCACGGTCGCATGACCGACTGGCACCTGATCCACCTCGGCCAGCTCGCCCTGAGCGGCGCGGGACTGCTCACCATCGAAGCCACCGCGGTCCTCCCGGAAGGGCGCATCACCTATGCGGACGTCGGTCTGTGGAACGACGAGACGCAGGCCGCCATGGCCGACACCGTCGAGCGCATCCGCCGCTACACGCCGATTCCCATTGCGGTGCAGCTGGCCCATGCCGGACGGAAGGCCTCGACCGAGGTGCCGTGGAAGGGAGGACAACAGCTGCCGCCGGCCGATGCGCACGGCTGGCAGACGCTCGCCCCGTCCGCCCTGGCGTTTGCCCCCGGTCAGCTGCCCCCGGCGGCGCTCGATCGGGACGGTTTGCGGGCCGTGCGCGAGGCCTTTGCCGCCGCAGCGGTCCGCGCCGGCCGCATCGGTCTGGATGCCGTCCAGATCCACGCCGCGCACGGCTATCTGCTGCACCAGTTCCTCTCCCCGCTCAGCAATCACCGCGAGGACGAATACGGCGGGTCGCTGCAGAACCGGATGCGATTTCCGCTCGAGGTGTTCGATGCGGTCCGCGCAGCCTTCCCGGCTGAACGGGCGGTCTCGGTACGGGTTTCGGGCACCGACTGGATCGAGGGCGGCTGGGACTGCGAGCAGACCATCGCATTCGCCGAGCAGTTGCAGGCGCGCGGCTGCGATGCGCTGCATGTCTCGAGCGGCGGCCTGCACGGCGCACAGCGCATCCCGGTGGGACCCGGCTACCAGGTGCCCCTCGCCCGCGCGGTCAAGGCGGCCGTACGGATCCCGGTGGTCGCCGTCGGGCTGATCACCGGATTCGAGCAGGCCGAAGCGATCGTCGCGACCGGGGATGCCGATCTGGTGGCGCTGGCGCGCACGGCGCTCTACGACCCGCGTTGGCCCTGGCATGCCGCCGCCGCACTCGGCGGCCAGGTACGCCCCGCGCCCCAATACCTGCGCTGCGAGCCGCAGCGGTTGCGCGGTATGTTCGCCGCGGACTGACCGGCACTAGCGCCCGAGCGCCCAGAGCACGACGGCATCGAACAGCGCCTTGCCTTGCGCAGTCATCTGGTCGTACGACGGGTTGTCCAGTGGCAAGAGCGCGCGGCGGGCCGGGGCGATGAACCCCCCGGCCATTCGCGCCCCTTTGGGGTAGCCGAAGATCGCGTCCTCGCGCGGCTCATTCGGCAGCGTGGCGATCACCGTCGCGTCCGGCAGCGGCCAGGCCCACTTCAGCACGCCCGGATGATCGGTGAACTTCACCAGACCCGGCTTCAAACCGGCCGCCATCGGACTCCACGCACCGACGATGTCCAGATAGTTCTCCGGCGGATCCTCACTCTCGAGCAACTCGCCGTGCTCGCCGTAATCGACGTAGCGCTTGCGCCCGCTGAAGTGCAGTGAATCGGACAGGAGGCCCTCGAGGGAGATCAGTGGCACCGGCACGTCGATGTACTTGTTGGCCAGTTTCCATTTCGAGCAGGTGCCGGAGATGATGATCAGATCCATCCCGCGCGCGATGCGCTGCGGCGCGGTCTGGTCGGCAACGGTGACCGTGAAGCCGAGACGGCGCAGATGCGCCACGATGTGCGCATCCGAATGGCGGCCCTCCCCGCCGTTGACCCGCTCTACGTACAGCAGCCGCTTGCCGCGGGCCGCCTTCAGTAGCGCCGCATCGAGCGCGCGGGGGTCGTAGATCGGTTCAGGTGGCGGCGGTGAGAGCGCCCAGCGCAACGCCGCATCGAACAATTTCAG
This sequence comes from Pseudomonadota bacterium, assembly GCA_021851405.1. Taxonomy (GTDB): domain Bacteria; phylum Pseudomonadota; class Gammaproteobacteria; order Steroidobacterales; family Steroidobacteraceae; genus 13-2-20CM-66-19. Next base: position 19,149 of record JAJZDW010000022.1, on the reverse strand, counting down.
TCCGATCGCCCAGCGGCGCAGATTCGGATCCTGAGCCGCCGGTCCATACACCGCGGTCAGCAGGTGGAAGTTGTCGCTGCCCAGATAGAATCCGACTCGACGTGCCGGCGCGGTGCGCCCGTCGGCCAGCGTCGCCTCGCGCTCGTAAGTGAACACCCCCGCATAGTGGCGCGACCCGAAGAAGTCCGTGACCACCGTGCCGCCGGGTCCGGGATCTCCCCAGCCCGCCGTCTGCGGTTCGAGGTACAGCGTCCCGAACAGCCGCGGTCGCAACCCGACGGCGCGACTGATCTCGGAGGTGATGTTCGCCCCGAATCCATACAGCACCGCGAAGCTGTCCGCATAGTGCTGGACCGGATCGATGACGTCGAAATCCCGATGCAACGTCGCGCCAGTCATGCCGAGATTCGGATAATCGAACGTGTTCCAGGTGAAAATCGGGATCGGCGCGGCGGCAAACTTGTTCCCGAGCACGCGCGCATTGGCGGTCGAGGAAATCACGATCAGCGCCGCCCCGTGCGCCGCCGAGGGGCTCACCCGCGCATCGACCGTACGGACTCGCAAGCCCAGCTTGCGCAGGTAACGCGCCACGCGCGCATCGTCATTGGGCTGCGGCGCGCGTATCCCGCCCGTCACGAACAGCACCGTCTTGCCCGCAAGCGCCGACCACGGTGCGAGCGCCGCCTGCGCCTGTGGCAGGCCGATCAGCACCCCGAGCACGCCGGCGGCGAGGAGGCGCACGACGCGGGCGCCGCGGGTCATTGCGCCTCCGATCGGCCGGCGCCGAGCACCCAGATGACGGGCCGCCCCGTCGCAGCGGACGCGAGGGCGAGCCACAGCTCCCCGACCGGTGCCGCCAACGCCAAAGCGCTGCACCGCGCCGGAAGCGGCAACTGCCCGTGATTGCGATATCGAATGAATGCCTGCATCTGAATCCCCGCCACGGCCTTGGCGCCGGCAAAGAACGCCCCGCCCTTCCAGCCGTGCGCACCGAAGGGGTGAAATGCGAACGCCGCGTGCAGCCGCGGGCCACCCGGGAGGGGCAAGCGCACGAACGTGAACCCAAGGTCCGCATCGACGATCAGCGCCCGACCGTTGGCACAGCCGACGAACAGCCGCCGGCCGACTCTGTCCATGGCCAACCCGCTCGGCGCGTGGCAGCGGCTCAGTGGAATCGAGCCGGCACGACGCATCGTGCGCGCGTCGATGACCTCGAGCGCATTGCGTGCCGTGTTCGTGACATACAGAGTGCCGCGTCCGTTGCCCGCCATCTGGCCCAGCGCACCGAGGATCCGTACCCGCCCCAACGGCCGACCGGAGAGCGGATCGAGCCGCACGATGGACCCGTTCGAGCGGCTCTCGAGAAAGAGCATGCGGGCGGTGCGGTCATAGAGCAGCGCGGCAGGCCGTCCCGAATCGAGCGAGCGTTGATGCTCGACGGCGAGCGTGCGCGGCGACAGAAACACGAGCTGCGCCGGCGCGCGCACCGCCGCGACGATCTGCCCGGATTGCGTGCGCGCCAACGCGCTCACCGTCCCGCCGAGCCGGCGGTGAAGCGCGAGCGGCTTTCCGGCCGGAGAATAGCCCTCGATTCGATGTCCCTGAGCGACGTAGATCACTCGGGTCTGCGGATCGAACAGCAGCGCGTGCACGACGCCTGTGGCCGGCAACGCGATGCGACGCATCAGGCGATACGGGAATCCGGTCCCGGCCGCCGCCGGCAGCCCTATGGTCAGCAGCAAGATGCCGGCCGCCAGCACCCCGAGAGGCCGCACTGATGTCGCGTGCATCGTGTCAGCCTCCATTGGTCAGACGGGCCCGCTGCAATGCAGCGCGCACCTGGAACTCGCGCAACGGCACGAACACCCCCTGGCGGCGCACGTCCCGCTGCCCGCGGCGACTGAGAATCAGACGCAGAAACTCCTGCACAACCGGCGAGAGCTGCCCACCTGGACGCAGATTCACGTTCGCATAGATCACGCGGCTGAGCGGATAGCGCGCCAGCGCGACATTCGTATACGTCGGGGAGCGTGCCTGGGCACCCCGGCCCAGCGCGAGGATCTTCACCCCCGCATCGACGAAGGCGAGGCCGGTATAACCGATGCTCTCCGGATCCGCAGCGATGCGCCGGGCGAGCGGGAACACCGTGCGACTGAAGCGCATCCCCTTGCGCCAGTGCCCGCGCCGCCCGGCCCGATCGAGCACACGTTCGCGCACGAACTCCTCGAACCCGTTCCAGGGCTTGATGCCATAGACGTGGATCGGCCGATTCGCCCAGGCCCCGCGTGCCCCCACGGCCCCCCAGGTCAGCGCAGGGCGATCCCCGCGCAGGTGCGAACGGGAGAAGATGGCATCGAGCTGCGTGAGCGTCAGGCGCTTGACCGGATTGCGGGGATTGACGATGACGGCTACGGCATCTAAGTAACCGAAGTGGCGCCACGAGCCCCCGGATACCGGAATGCTGGTCGGCCGATAGCCGTACTTGGCCCGGAACGACGTGACGTCGGTCGGCTTCAGCTCCCGCGAAACGAACGCGACATCGAGACGTCCATCCCGCAACGCCGTTGCGCCGTCGCTGCCCTCGAACGGCGGACCGAACACGACATGCACCTGCGGATAGTCGTGCGCGAACGAGCGCAGCCACGAACGCACGAGTGCCGGCATCGTGTCCGAACACATCAATCGCAGCGTGCCGCTCAGCGTCCGGGCGTAATGTGGCCTAAAGCGCTTCAATAGAGGATCCAGCGTCGGCTGGAGCACTTCTGAGCCCGGCAGCGTGCGACCCTCGCGCATCCCGGCGAGATTCTGTGCACGCGTCTGCACGGCGTGGATGGGCGCCGGCGGCAACTGCCACTCCACCGTCGCCGGCCCACCGACCCCCGCGCCCGCCCAGGCACACCCCGGTCCCGCCAGCCCGAGCGCCGCGGCCCCAGCCCACACCGTGAGTGCAGATCGGCTCCGCCTCATTGCAGATACACCCGCGCCGCGAGCGTGAAGGTGCGCGGCGCTCCGGGCAGGACACTGAGATTATTGGTGAATCCAGAGCTCTGGTAATAGGTGGCATCGAGCAAGTTGGTCACCTTGAAGGTCAGCGTGTACTTTGAGCGCACGTAATAGAGCGCAGTGTCGACCCGCGTATAGGCCGGCAAGATCAACATCGGCTCGGCGCCGGTCGGGCTGATGCCATTGCGCTGGCCGTCATGAATGAGCCCGAGCCCGAACCCAAAACCCCGCAGCGCCGGCGTCGAGAACTGATATCGCGACCAGAGGTGTTCGGCCATTCGCGGCACGTTCGGCAGCTGCAACCCGATCTCGTACGGGTCGGTGGACTGCGTGACCTGTGCGCGCGTATAGGCCGCCCCGGCGGTGATCTGCCAATTTGGCAGCGGCCGGGCATTCAACTCGAACTCCACGCCCTTGGATTGCGCCGTGCCCACCTGCTCGTAGCAGGTTCCATAGTTGGCGCAGGCGAAATGGCTGAAGGTATTCTTCTCGTCGATCCGAAACAGCGCGAGTGTGGAGTCGAATCGGCCATGCTGAAAGCTGTCCTTCTCCCCTACCTCGTACTGCGTCGCCGACGTGGGCACAAAATTGCTCGTGCCGTCGATGCTGATGGCGTTCGAGGCCGGCGGCTCGAACGACGTGCTGTAGCTGGCGTACAGACTCCAGTGCTTGTCCGGCTGATAGACGATGCCGCCCATAGGCAACACGTCGTGCGCCGTCGACACAGACTCTGCCGACCAGCTCCCGAGAATCGGATAGAAAGTGCGCTGCCACTGCTTGTCGTAAGCGTAGCGCAGGCCGATCGAACCCTTCCAATGGTGCCCGAACGACAACTCATCGGCCATGTACGCCCCGAAATTCTCGATCACCTCGTTGCGGTCATCGAGGAGCGTGCTGTGCCCCGGCGCCACCAATGGCAGCGAGGAGAGCGGCGGCACATTCGCGTAACTCGGATCGTAGATGCTGATGTTTAGTGAGTCCGGGCCAGTCGCGGGTGCATTGAAGAACTGCGTGCGATCCTCATAGGCCGAATCCCGGCCGACGGTCAACCCCGCCACCATGCTGTGCGTGATGCCCAGCGTACCGAACTTCATCTGCAGGTGCGTATCGGCATAATGGTAGCCACGCTGATTCACCTGACCACGGGCGCGCCGCTGGATGAATTGCAGATTCTTGCTGATCGCGTACATGTCAAAGCCGTGCGCCTCGTCCGTGTGCCACACATCACGCGTCTCCAGGTGCCACGTCCAGCCGTTGGCGAACCGATGCACGAAGAACATCGACAGGACGCTGCCATGCTCCGTCCCGTAATCGTTCGGCTGCTGGTAGCGGGTCGTGATGGGCGCCACCAGATTGATGTCGTTGTTGGGCGCGACCAGGTAACTGTCGTAGCTGTATCGAAGCGCCTGGTAGACGTATTGCAGCGTCAGCTTCGTCGCCGCGGAGATGCGCCACGTGAAGCTCGGTGCGAGGTAGATATTGCGGTTGTAGGCGTACGTGCGGTAGGTGTCGGCATTCTGGTCGGAAAAGATGAGTCGATAGAGAAAATGACGATTGCCGGCGATCGGTCCGGTCGCGTCCATCCCGGCCGTGAATCCCGGCCGCTGGGTCACCCCGACACCGTGCCCGTCGTAGGTCGTGCCGATCGCCGACAGCTCGACCGACGTGCGGGGTTGGGGCTTTTTAGTCACCAGGTTGATGAACCCGCCGGGCTGTTCCTCGCCGTTCATCACCGAGGCGGGCCCGCGCACCACATCGATGCGCTGGATGCCGATCGTCACCGGGGAGCCGAAGCGGGTCTCCAGGCCCGGCAGTCCGTCCACCAGGATCGAATTCTGGTCATTTGCACCGCTCTCGAAGCCGCGGAACACGATGTCGTAGCCGGTCGAGCCGGCGCTCTGGATGCCGGTCATGTAGGAGTAGAGCGAAGAGACCTGCTGCGCCTCGATGGCATGCATGAAGCTCTGCGTGTAGGTCGAGATGGAGAACGGGGTATCTTTGGCCGGGAGATTCATCTTCATGGCACTGAAGCCCGCCTTGGAGATGAATCGCGCCTCGACCAGAACCGTCTGCAAGGCCGGAGGTCGCTTGCGCACCCGAGCTGGGCTAATCGTGGGCCGCGGCGGCGGGGAATCGGGTGCAACCGAGCTTTGCGACGGAGGCGATGGGCGATCCGTGGTACCGGCACGACGGATCGCGATGGTGCGCGCATTCACCCGGGTGAACGTGAAGCCGGAGCCAAGGAGCAGCCGCTGCAATGCCGCACGGGCACCCATGCGTCCGGTGAGTCGGTGCGCCTGGAGGTGCTCGAGCGCCCGGTAATCGAACAACAGCTGCAGGTGCGCCTGGTGCGCGAACGCGCGCAGAGCTGCGGGCATCGGCTGCGCGGAAATGTTGAATGCGATCGAATGGTCTGCGGCAGCTGCGATCGGCGCGCTCGCCATCGAGGCGCAAAGCAGCAGAGCCATCGGCAAGATCCACCGCCATCGTGCGATGCGTAGCATGCGACCCCCTCAGTCGTTTTCTTCGTGTGCCTGAGTGTCGACGGATGGCGCCGGAGTTTCCTATACCGCCATCATCCTCACTTGGTAGCGGAACGGTACAGCAGGATCGTGTGATGCGGGCCGGGCAGGGACTGGATGTTGAACGAGCGGGCGAGGGCCGCGACGAAACTGTGCACGGCGAGGACCCGGAACGTTCCGCCGATGCGCAGTCCCCCGAGCGCCGGGTCGGCGATGACGATCTTGCGGTAATTGGAGCGGTTGAACTGCGCAACGGCCCGACCGAGCGTCTCACCGCGGAAATTGAGCCGGCGTCGCAGCCACTGCAGCTGTCGCGTGATCTCTCGGGCAGAGCTATGGCGCACCACGACGCGATGCGCCGTCACCATGGCCTCATCGTCGGCCCACAGCACCGGTAAGGCGCCTGCCGAAACGCCCGAGACGCCGGCCGGCGGCAGCACCGCGACCCGGCCCCGGCGAACGAAGATCTGCACGGTATGCGCATCGTGGCGCCGCACGTCGAATACGGTGCCCACGTCGCGCACAGTGCGCCCATCAGCGCGGACCTGGAACGGCCAGCGATCATGGTGGATGACGTTGAATTGCGCCTCTCCATGCATCAGGACCACGGTCCGCGTCGCGCGAGTGAACTGCACGCGCAGTTCGGTGTTCGCATTGAGGGTCACAACCGTACCGTCGGTGAGCATTACGCGCGAGAGCGTACCGGGACCGGTGCGAATCATCTCGACCGCGCCGCGAGGGGTGAAATTCCACCACGTCAGCAGGCCCGCCAGGGCCGCCGCGACCGCCACTGCAGCCGCGCCATGGCGGCGCAACCGTGGAGCGACCGTAAGCCGCGCTCCTCTGCGCTCGCCGGCCGGCGCCAGCAGATCCGCGTCGATGGCATCGCTGCGCGGGCGCAGCCGCGCCAGGCGCTCGGTCCGGGCCCAGGCCTCAGCCAGCCGCAGATAGGCGGCGCGATGGCGCGGATCTGCCAGTAGCCACGCCGCGAGCTCCGCGTCGACAGCCGCGCCGCGCGCGTCACCGCGGGCGATCCACGCTGCTGCGCGTTCCTCAATGTTCGTCGCTTCACTCATGACGTTTCAACCGGCGCGCCAGGCGACCGGCCAGTGAGTACGGCTGGTCCGAACCCACCTCGCGGGCAAACAACGCCTCGGCGCAGCGGCGAACCGCACGCGCGAGCAATTGCTCCACGGTACTTTCCTTGATGCACAGCCGCACGGCGATTTCACGCTGGGACAACCCATAGACGCGTCGCAGCGTCAGGGCCTGCCGACAGCGTTCCGGAAGCTCCGCAACGCACTCGGCGAGCAGCGCCAGCTCCTGGTGGGCATTGACGATTTCCTCCACCTGCGCCGATTCGTCGAGCACATCGAGCGCGGCGATATCGGCAACCAGATTGATCGGCACGACGTCCCGATGCCGCAGCCAGTCGAGCGCGACGTTGCGTGCCACCGTCAGCGCAAATGCGCGAACGGAGCGGATCTCGGCACTGGATTCGCCCTGCGCGCTCAACAGGCGCGCGTAGGTTTCCTGCAGGAGTTCATCGACGTCCGCCACGTTGTGCGCGTATCGGAACAGGAACGCCCGCAGGAGCCCCTCGCATTCCAGGGCCTCGAGAAGATACCGACTGACAGCTCCGGCCACTCACTTGCCCCCCCGCGGACGAGCATGCGCCGTCAGTTTTGGGGGTGCAAGGGAGTTCCGGTCATTTCAACCGGATGGGCATTCCGAGACGGCCGCGAGTGTAGGAAGCGAGCGCTTCGGCCGTCTACAGCGCGTGGTATGCGCCTACTCGGACAGGTCCGGGTTGTACCATCCTTCCGGCGGCGCGACGCGGTCCGCCTCCGGCGGGCCCCAGGTTCCGGGCTCGTACGGATAGACCGGCGTGTCGGCCTTCAGCACCGGATCGACGATGCGCCAGGCCTCCTCCACGTAGTCCTCACGAGCGAACAGGGTGCGCTCCCCGGCCATCGCATCGGTGAGCACCCGTTCATAGGCGTCCATTTCGTTGGCGCCCTCGTGACGGCTGGCGAGCAGCTCGTTGGTCTGGCCAATGCCGAGTTCGGCTTCGTCCATCACGTTCAGGCCGATGGCCATTTCCGTCTGCGGGCTGATGCGGAAGCGGAAATAGTCGTGTTGCGGCGTGCAGCCCGGGTATACGGCCGGCGGTCGGCGCAGATGAGCCACCACCTCGGTGCACGTGACGGGCAGCGACTTGCCGGCGCGGATGTAAAACGGCACGCCCTGCCACCGCCAGTTGTCGACCGCCAGTCGCAGCGCCGCGTAGGTCTCGGTCTTCGATCCGGCCGCGACACCGGGCTCGTTCAGATAGCCGCGGAACTGGCCGCGTACCAAGCCTGAGGTCGTCAGCTCCGGAATCGCTTTGAGAACCTTCACCTTCTCGTCGCGGATCGACTCGCTGTCGGTGCGGGCCGGGGGTTCCATGGCGACGTTGGCCAGCACCTGGAACAGGTGGTTCTGCACCACGTCGCGCACGGCACCGACCGGGTCGTAGAACGCGCCGCGGCCCTGGATGCCGAAGTTCTCGGCCATCGTGATCTGCACGCTCTTGATGTAATCACGGTTCCAGAACGCCTCCAGCAGCGCGTTGGTGAACCGGAAGAACACCATGTTGTGCACCGGCCGCTTGCCCAGATAGTGATCGATGCGGAAGATGTGATCCTCATCGAACGAGCCGAGCAGGATGGCGTTCAGCTCACGGGCCGATTGCAAATCGCGCCCAAACGGCTTCTCGACCACGACGCGCGCACCAGCCTCGGTACAGCCGGCCTGGGCGAGCTGCTCGACGACCTTGCCGAACAGCGAAGGAGGTATGGCGAGGTAATGTGCCGGCCGGTGCGCATTGCCGAGGAGCTTGCGCAGTGCGCTGAAGGTCGCGCCATCGGAGTAGTCCCCATCCACATAGGCCAGCAGCTGCGTCAGCTTGGCAAAGGCCGCCTCATCGACTCCGCCACCGTGTTTCTCGAGGCTGTCCCGGGCCCGGGCCCGCAACTGCTCGATCCCCCAGCCCGCCTTGGCCACGCCGATGACCGGCACATTGAGCGTGCCGCGCTTCACCATGGCCTGCAGAGCCGGGAAGACCTTCTTGTACGCCAGATCTCCGGTCGCCCCGAAGAATACCAACGCGTCGTTGTGGATTTCGTTCATAGGAATCTCCCGCCATCCTGACTCACTTCGAGGGTTTCTCGAGGTGTCCACCGAACCCATAGCGCATCGCGGAGAGTACCTTGGCCTGGAAGTCCGCCTCACCCCGGGAGCTGAAGCGCTCGTACAGCGCGGTGGTGAGCACCGGCGCCGGCTGTCCCTCGTCGATCGCCGCCTTGATCGTCCAGCGGCCTTCACCGGAGTCCGACACCCGCCCAGCGAATTTCGCCAACGGCGGATCCTGCTGCAACGCCGCAGCGGTCAGATCGAGCAGCCAGGAGGCGATCACGCTGCCACGACGCCAGACTTCGGTGATGTCCGGCAGGTTCAGGTCGTACTGGTAGTGCTGCGGATCGCGCAGCGGAGTGGTCTCCGCGTCGACCTCGCTGGCGCGCTTGCCGACGTTCGCCGCCCGCAGGATGCCGAGACCCTCGGCATACGCGGCCATCAGGCCGTATTCGATTCCGTTGTGGACCATCTTGACGAAATGGCCGGCGCCGCTCGGTCCGCAGTGCAGGTACCCCAGCTCGGCGGTACCGTCGGCTGCCTCTCGACCGGGCGTACGCGCGATCGTGCCGATCCCGGGCGCAAGCTCGGCGAAGATCGGATCGAGCGACTTCACCGCGGCGCGGTCGCCGCCAATCATCATGCAGTAGCCGCGCTCCAGACCCCAGACGCCGCCGCTCGTGCCCACGTCGAGGTAGCGAATGCCCTTCTCGGCGAGCGCCTGAGAGCGGCGGATGTCATCGATGTAGTAGGAGTTGCCGCCGTCGATGACGATATCCCCTGTGGCGAGCAGCGGGATCAGCTCCGCCAGGGTGTCATCCACGACCGCCGCCGGCACCATCAGCCACACGGCGCGTGGCGTCTTCAGCTTCTTGACGAACTCGGCGAGCGAGGCGGCGCCAGTGGCCTTCTCCTTGACCAGGCCGGCGACGGCATCCGCCGACCGGTCGTACACCACACAGTCGTGGCCACCCTTCAGGAGGCGCCTGACCATGTTGGCACCCATGCGTCCGAGGCCGATCATTCCGAGTTGCATGAAATCTCCTTAAACTTCGGGCGGCCGACCGCTCAGCGCCGCCGCACTCACGATGTGCTCTTCATCCTCCGGTACCGGCGAATGAGGCTGTTGGTGGAACTGTCGTGGTTCAGAGCCGAGTCACCCGCAGCTTCGAGCTCCGGGATGATCGCCTGGGCCAGCGCTTTGCCGAGCTCGACGCCCCACTGATCAAACGAATTGATGTTCCAGATCGCGCCCTGGGTGAACACGGCGTGCTCGTAGAGTGCGATCAGCGTACCGAGCGTGTACGGCGTCAGCCGTTCCGCCAGAATCGTGTTCGACGGACGGTTCCCTTCGAACACCCGATGCGGCACCAGCCATTCGGGCGTGCCCTCGGCGCGCACTTGCTCGGGCGTCTTGCCGAATGCAAGCGCCTCGCCTTGCGCGAACACATTGGCGAGCAGCATATCGTGATGCCGGCCGAGCGGCGTCAGCGCCTGCGCGAAGCCGATGAAATCGCACGGAATCAGTCGCGTTCCCTGATGGATCAGCTGGTAGAACGAGTGCTGCCCGTTGGTGCCCGGCTCGCCCCAGTAGACCGGTCCGGTATCGACGCCGACCGGCATGCCCTCGAGCGTCACGTGCTTGCCGTTGCTCTCCATCGTCAGCTGCTGCAGGTACGCCGGGAAGCGCTTCAGGTACTGCTCGTACGGCAGCACGGCCACGGTCTGCGCGCCGAAGAAGTCCGTGTACCAGACCCCGAGCAGTCCGAGCAGCACCGGCAGGTTGCGCTCGAACGGTGTGCTGCGGAAGTGCTCGTCCATGGCGTGAAAGCCCGCGAGCATGGCGCGGAAATTCTCCGCACCGACGGCAATCATCGTCGAGAGGCCGATGGCCGAGTCCATCGAGTAACGACCGCCGACCCAATCCCAGAAGCCGAACATATTGTCGGTGTCGATGCCGAACTCGCCGACCTTCTGCGCGTTGGTCGATACAGCGACGAAGTGCTTTGCGACCGCCTTGACGTCGGCGCCGAGACCGCGCACCAGCCAGTCGCGCGCGCTCTGCGCGTTGGTCATGGTCTCGAGCGTCGTGAAGGTCTTGGAGGACACGATGAACAGCGTCTCGGCCGGATCGAGCCCTTCGGTCGCCTCGAGGAAATCCGCCCCGTCCACGTTCGAAACGAAGCGCACGCACAGCGCGCGCTCGCTGTAGTGCCGCAGCGCTTCGTACGCCATGACCGGACCGAGATCCGATCCACCGATACCGATGTTGATGACGTTGCGAATCCGTTGACCGGTATGGCCACGCCACGCTCCGCTGCGCACGCGCTCGGCGAAGGCGGCCATCCTGTCCAGAACTGCGTGCACCTCGGGGACGACGTTCTTGCCGTCGACCAGGATGCTCGCGCCACGCGGGGCGCGCAGTGCCACGTGCAGGACCGCCCGATGTTCCGTGGCGTTGATTTTCTGCCCGCCGAACATCGCCTCGATGCGCTCGCGCAGTCCGCACTCCGCGGCGAGCTGCAGCAGCAGTCGCACCGTCTCCTCGGTGATGCGATTCTTCGAGTAATCGAGGAACAACCCGACGCCCTCGGCGCTGAAGCGCTCCGCGCGACGCGGATCCTCGGCGAACAACTGACGCAGATGCCGATCGGCGACGGCTCGATGATGCTCGCTGAGCGCGCTCCAGGCCGGACGGGTCACCAGCGCGGCGGTGTTCGGACTCATGCGGGTCTCCTTACTTCTTGCGCGTCTTGGTGCGGGCCACGCGGGCCACGCGGGCCCCGCCGGAGGACTGCGGCTTTTCCCAGAGCTTGAATCCGCCGGCGAACGCATTGGCGTTATCGCCCGCGCGACAGTGTGCCGGCAATTCCTTCAGATGCCGGACGTTGCCGCCGCCAATCACGATGTCGTCAGGCTCCAACGCGCGGCTCAGGCGAGTGATGACATCCGTGACGTGCTTGCGCCACTTCTTCTTGCCCATGCGCTCGAGCGCACCGTCGCTGACGTAATCTTCGTAGGTGTGTTTCAGATACGGAAGGTGGCCGATTTCCATCGGCTCGACGAGGCCATCGACGATGAGCGCGGTGCCGAGGCCCGTACCCAGGCCGAGGAAGAGCATCTTGCCGCCCTGGTAGCTGCCGAGCGCCTGCATCGCCGCGTCGTTCATCAGCCGCACCGCGCAGCCGAACGCGCTGCGGAAGTCAAAGCCCACCCAGCCCGAACCGAGATTGTGCGGCTCGGCGAGGACTCGCCCGTGCATCACCGGCCCGGGGTAACCGATCGAGACGGCATCGTAGCGCCACCCGTGCGCCAACCGCTTGACCTTGGCGGCCATCTGCCGGGCCGTCAGTGTCGGGCCGGAGGCGAATTCGCGCTTCTCGGTCTGACCCGTGGCGAGGATCTTGACGTGAGTCCCGCCGACGTCGACGACGAGTACGTTCATGCGCTTACGCTGCCGCGCCCAGGTCAGAGCTCTTCTTGGCGATCATGCCGAGCAGTTCCTGCCAGGATTTCACGAATGACTTCGCTCCCTCGTCCTGCAGCTGCGCGGCGAGCGCATCGATCTCGATGCCCGCCTTGACGAACCGCGCGAGCACCGCCTCGCAGTCGCCCCCGTCGGCGGGCATGCTGCCGCCGATTTCGGTTCGCTGCGCCAGCGCCTTCAGCGTCGCCTCAGGCATGGTGTTGACGGTGAACGGGGCGGCCAGCGTCTTCACGTACAGCACTTCGTCGGCCTTCGGGTCCTTCGTCCCGGTGCTGGCCCAGAGCAGCCGCTGCGCTCGGGCACCGGCGTTGAAGATCCGTTGCCAGCGCGGGGCGTGGAACGAGTCCTGGTACGCCCGATACGTCCGGCCCGCCACGGCGATGCCGAGCCGATTGACCAGATCATCCGGGACCTTGCCAATCACGGCCACGTCCCAGCGACTGATGAACACCGAGGCGACCGAGCCAACTTCGGGGTTCAGGCCCGCCGCGATGCGCCGCTCGATACCGCGCAGGTAAGCCTCGGCGGCGGCGACGTACTGCTCGCGCGAGAACAGCAGCGTCACATTGACCGGAATGCCGGCAAAAATCGCCTCTTCAATGGCCGGCAACCCTTCACGGGTGCCGGGAATCTTGATGAACAGGTTCGGCCGTTTCGCCCGCTCGTGCAGTTCCTTGGCCGCGGCAATCGTCGCGCGGGTGTCATAGGCGAGCTGCGGGGAGACCTCGAGAGACACCCAACCGTCGACGCCATTGGTGCGATCGAACGTGGCGCGAAACTCGTCCGCGGCGCGCGTGATGTCCTGCAGCGCCAGGTCGAAAAACAATGCCTCGCCGCTGCGGCCCGCTTTCAACCCGGCGCGGATCGACCCGTCATAGGCACCGCTCTTCTTCAGCGCATGATCGAAGATGGTGGGGTTCGAGGTGAGCCCGGTGACCGACCACTCGGCGATGTACTGCCGCAGCGTGCCGCTGTCAAGCAAATCACGGGTGATGTTGTCCAGCCAGATGCTCTGGCCGAACTGATTCAGGAGCTGGGTTGCTTTCATGATCTAACCTCCATCGCAAACCGGATCGAGCGCCGCTGCCGAAGGGCGAAGCGAATAGGCGCAGGGAACGATTCGTTCGATCGGGACGATCGCCGCGAGGATGACGTGAGGGCCACACAACCGCTGCGACAGAGGTTGTGCGAACGTCACCCGGCGCTACTCCGTATGCACCGCAGGGTAGCATATTCGGATGGCGTGCGTCAGCACGCGGACGGCGCGCAGCCCCTGCCTCATGCGGCCAAATGGCGCGTATCGTTCCACAGCCGCACCACCGGCTCATCGGCATTGTGCTCGTAGCCGAGTTCGCTCACGCTCGTGGTTCCGAGCAGCAACAGCCGGCCGCCGTCGGGCGCAAGTCCGAGCCAGCGCGCGCTCAACACTCTGAGGAAATGACCGCTGGAGAACAACAGCACGTTGCCGCCGGCGGCACGGGCTCGGGCGATCACCCGATCGGCGCGCACGCCGACGTCAGCGGCCGACTCCCCGTCCGGACACCCGTCGCGAAACAGGTCCCAGTCGGGCCGCTCGGCGCGGATCTCCGCGGTGCGGCGCCCCTCGTAGGCGCCGTAGTCCCACTCGCGCAGGTCCGCGTCGGTACCGGCCGCCGCTGCGAATCCCGCCAGCTCGCAGGTCCGCGCGGCTCTCTGCAGCGGACTGGTGAGCACAAGGGAAAACTGTGGATCACGCAGTCGCGGCACCAGGGCGCGCGCGGCGCGCTCGCCGCGCTCCGTGAGTGGCAGATCGGTCAGCCCCGTGTGCTGTCCGCTGAGGCTCCAGGCCGTCTCACCGTGGCGAACCAGACAGATAATCGGCAGAGCTGTGCTCATGGAGCGCGGATTCGCAGATCAATGGACAAGACCCGGCATCGTACGCACGATACCGCGCCATGTGAAGCGCACTCCATCTAAAGGGTCAGACGTGCCCGAGAACTCAGTGCGCGGCCGCCGGCAGGTGCTGCGCATCGAGCCGCAGCGCCTCGAGCACGGCGCTGAGCGGTTCGGGTCTGTGGATCGCATAGCCCTGCGCGTAATCGACCCCAAGCTCGCGCACCAGATTCAAAATGGCCTGCGACTCGACGTATTCGGCGACGCAAACGATGCCGAACGCCTCGGCCAGCTGGGTGACGGCACTCACCGTGGCGCGCGATCGCGCGCTGCACGCCAGGTCGCGCACAAACATGCCATCGAGCTTCAGCGCATCGACCGGCAGCGCCTTCAGGTAGGACAACGAGTTCACGCCCACGCCGAAGTCATCGAGTGCGAATCGACACCCGATCCGTTGCAGCCGCTGCATGCAGCCGCGAACGCGACCTAAATCGCGGATGGCTGCCGTCTCGGTGATCTCGAAGGTGATGAGGCCCTGAAGATCGGGCGCGGCGAACACCCACTGCTCGAAGGACTGCAAAAAATCCGGGTCACTGAGCGACTGGCCCGACAGGTTGACCGAAATCCTCCGCCCCCCCGCCCGCAGGGCCGCTCCGTGGGTCGCGGTGATCCGCCGGACCTCCCGGAGCACCCACTCATCCACGAGCGCCATGCACTGCAGGCGCTGACCGACACGCAGCAGGGACATCGGCGGGCGCACCAGGCCGCGCTGGCTGCGCACGCGCAGCAGGCACTCCGCGCCGCAGGGCGAGAGTCCGTCCGCGCAGGCGACGATCTTCTGGCCATACAGCTCCAGACGGTGGCCCGTCAGCACGTCCTTGAACCAGGCATCTCGCCTCATTTGGTTACATCCGCCTGCCGCAGCCGCCGCCGCCTGATCCGCCGTCTCGCGGGACGGCACACCGGAACCGGCGGTGCGGGACCTGTCCCGGTGATCCGCCCCTTCCATCCGGGCCGTTCATGAGCGGCCGCCCACCGCTCAACACCGGCGCCGGCACCCCAGCCGTACCCGTCAGCTGCGCAGCCCGCTCATCTGCCGCGGCGACGCTTGCGCCGGCAACCTGGCCGCCTCGATCGGCAGCGTGAAATACCAGGTCGCCCCGACCCCGGCGAATCCGTCCACCCAAAGCCGACCGCCGTGCGATTCGGCCACATGACGCGCGGCCAGCAACCCAATGTGCGCCTCGCGCCGCCCTGCCCGCGCGGAGATCCGCGTGCGCCCCTCGAACAGCGCCCGCATTTCTGCCGGATCGAACCTCGGCCCGTTGTCCCGCACGTAGAAAATCTGCTCATCGGCGCTCCGTGCGCAATCGACGCGGATACCGGCAGCCGCGACACCGAGCGTCTGCCGCCAGGAGTGCTCCAACAGCTCGTGCAGGAGCAGTTCGACCAGCCGCCGCTCACCGATCGCCCGCAGGCCCGGGGCGACGTAGGTCTCTACTTCGTGATCGGCGTGTGCACGGCGCAGCTGTACGACGAGGCGACCGGCGAGCGCGCTCAGATCCAGATCCGCCCAGGTGTCCTGCCGGCCGATCGGTGGCGAGGCGTGCGCGGACTCGCCCCTCGAGCGCCCCCCGGGCGGCATCTCGGCGCGATCAAGCCACTCCCTGAGGCGCATCAGCGTCGGCAGTCGCCCCGGCGCGACCTGCGCCAGACACACCCGGATCGCTTCCATTTCCGCCAGCACCTTCAGGAGTGCGCGCGGCGTGGGGCGCAAGCGCTCGGGAGCCGCCGGCGCACCCAGCCATGCCGACACCGCCGGCTCAGCGCCTGTCGGTCGCGGCCTGAGGAGCAGAATTCGCGCCACACCGCCCCGAAAAGTGAGGCTGTCCCCGATGATGCCGACGGAGAAGACGCTCCCGTCCCAGCATCGCTGCCGCCACTGTCCATAGTCATGCAGCAGCGGCGGGCTGCGTCGCCAGTGTGCGCGCAGCATCGGCTCATCTTCCCGTGGCGCGAGTTCAAACAGCGAACAATTGCGCAGCGCCGCGCGATCGCATCTGTATCGCTCGGCCGCCGCACCGTTGCTGAGGAGAATACGCGTGCTGCGCGCATCGACCACCAATATCGACTCGCGCGACCGATCGAGCAACAGGTCCATCACTGCAGGTTCATCTGGGAACATCACGCGCTTCACTCCTGAAGAGACCTCGATGGTCCGCGTCCGCTGGCGGACACACAATCCCGTGATCTGGGGATGTGTCGGATCGATCAGGCACGACTCATGACGGTCTCGAGGTGCCGCGGCCGCGCGGCGCCTCGAGCGCCGCGCGCAGCCTCATGACGCGCACCAGATCCTTCTCCCGATAGAAGCCACCGGCGCTCAGCGGCGAGTAGATTTCGATGCAGTTCCCGCCGCGCTGCTTGGCGGCGCGTGAGGCGAGTTCGGCGGCGAGCAGTGCACGATCGAAGCTCACGCAGCCCGGCTCGAGGGCGAGACGGGTGATGCCGATGCTAGTCGTGATGACCCGTCGGCCGATGCTTCCGCGCCACAGCGTCGCGGCCAGGGCGGCACACACCTGCTGCGCGCAGCGTTCCGCGCCGCTGGCGCGGCTGCCGGGCAACAGCACCGCAAAGCGGTCCCCCGTCAGGCGCGCAGCGATGGCCTCGGGCGGCAGCACCGGAGGGCGCAGCAGCGCCGCGAGATGCGTGACGACCGCATCACCTGCCGCATATCCATAGTCCTCGTTGAGCGCACCGAGTCCATCGATGTCCAGATACATCAGGACGTGACGCTCATATGCGGCCCGATAGGCCAGCGCATTGAGCGCAGCGGTGCGCATCGCCGGGCCGGTGAACAAGGCCGTCAGCGGGTCATGATCCTGGTGCGAATGCGCGGCGAGACCACAGGCGACCGCGCCTGCGAGCAGCACTTCGCGGTCCGCGAAGTCCGGCTGCTCAGGATCACGCAGGAACAACAGCAGTCCAATGGCGCCACGGCCGGGCAGTTCGATCGGAACGGCGAGCGTCTTGCGCGAGGGGATACTCGGCGCGACGGCCGGCCGGTTGACGAGCAACGTCTCGGCGCGCGCCAGCATGAAGCGCAGCAAGTGCAACTGAATACCCCGGTAGAGACCGAGCGTCGGTGCCTCGTTCGCGCAAGTGCTGCAGGTCAGATCGACGGCCCGTTCCGGAATGAACGCCGCGGCGAACACTGCCCCCAACTGACACAGCGCCTCGTGCAGCAGCTCACCGAGCCCGACCGGCTCGCACGAGAGCGAAACGGCGATCCGCCCGGTTGCGAACAGCGCCTTCAACTCCACCGTCGGCTCCTCGATGTCGCACCGATACTCCTCCGGCGCGCCCACCGCGGCCCATTCGTGCGCCAGGCGCGCCGCGACGGGACTGACCTGCCGGGCAATGGCCGCCGCCAGCTGATCGAGCGTCTCATCGGGCGCGCGCGCGCAGGAGACGATGATCGCCCCGAGCGCTTCGGAATGGTTTGCGATGGGCAATGCGAGCAGCAGGTGTACGCAATCGACCCACTGCGTCCGGCGACACAGATCCGCCAGCGTGCGCAACCGGTCCCCTAAGCGTTCATCGGCGCCGAGGTCCGCACCACACGACCAGCAGATGGTGCCGCATCGGTCGAGGAAGGCGATGGTCCTGCCCGCAATCCGCTCGGTCACGCAGCGGGCGTAATGCTCGAATCTGTGCGCGGGGAGCGGCGATGGCGTGCCGGTGGGTTGTGGTGGTTCGCGGGTCGACGGATGCATCATGGTCCATGACTCCGGTGCGGCCGCGGGCGGCCCGCGGTTTCAGACTAATCCGAGTTTGCGTGCCTCGAGTGCCGCCTCTGCGCGCGACGAGAGGTTGCGCTTGCGGTAGATGTTCTTCAGATGGCTGCCGACCGTATGCGCACTGATATGCAACGCGTCGGCCACCTGGGTGATCTGCAGCCCCTTGGCGATGAGCGACAGCACGGCACGCTCGCGGCTCGAAAGGCGCATCGAGCGACTCTCGTCGAGTTCGGCGTCGGCGACGGGCGTTTCGAAGGTTGCGATCATATCCTCGAAGTGCCGCAGCAGACGGCGAGCGAGCGCCGGAACGAGCGGCGGGACACCCCTCAGAGTCAGATCCAGCTGCGACTCGAGCGCCTCATCGGGCTGATCGTTCAGAAGATAGCCGTGCGCTCCGGCGGCGAGCGCCGCCATGACGTGCGCATCGTCCTCGGTGACGACCACGGAGACGGCGAGCGGGTCGTGGCTCATGATCCGGCGCACCACTTCGATCCCGGAACTCGCCGGCAGACAGACATCGACCAGCGCCAGATCGATCAACCTCGAGGACAACATGCGTACCGCCTCATCCAGAGTCGTCGCGCAATGCACGGGTGTGTTCGGACACACCCGGCTGATCAGCGCGCGCAGCCTCGCCTGACGGTCGGCGCGATCGGCCACGATGAGCGCCCCGCGCAGCGTGCCTTCGCCCTGCACAGAGCGTTTCACCGGCCCGCCGCCGGCTGCGGATCGCTCCCGATGGGTGTGCGAGTCGCCCATTGAATCCTCTGACTGTTCCTCTGTCCGGTGACGCATCCACGAGTCGCTTCGGTGCGCGCCCCATTGCCGGGACGGAGTTCCCGTCGTGCAGTTCAGACACATGGCGCCGGGCCGCAGCTCTCGCTCCTTCGCAATTGCAGCCGAGATCACCCGAGATTCCACGGGGCCGGCCGCCGAGGCTATTGTCGCGCGCCCGGGGAGCGGAGGTATCCCCAGAACAAGTGATTTGCAGCGGCGCGCTCGCCTGAGTCCTGATGACGCGCTCCCAGGGCGCGAGTCCCCCGCTCGGCGGCACCTCCAGGCAGATTATGTCGTGCGCACTTGCGCGTGCCCTCCGCGGTTCGGCGCCCACCACGCGCACGGCGAGAGGCCCTGAGCGCGCCGGGTGCAACCCGGCCGTGCGATCGGGCTGATATGGCCTGACCTTTGTCAAGGGGGCGAGCGTCTTTCTCACCGGTTTTCGTGCTCCAAATGATGAACCTTGAGGAATCAACAGCGCAAGAGTCACGCGACGCGAGAGCAGAAGTTGGCG
>JAJZDW010000021.1 GCA_021851405.1 Pseudomonadota bacterium | reverse complement strand
CTCCCGCCTGGACTCGCCTGACCGCCTCGAAGCGCGCCTCTTCGAGCTTCGCGTGACTGACCTTTCGACCATCAACTCGCATCCCAGCATCATATCATAGTCTCTAAGATATGTACTGCTTAGTAACCTCCCGCGGCGCTGGCCGGCCTGCGAGCGGCACCGAGCAACACTCCGCATGACCTCGCGCGCCGTTAGAAATCCGTTAGACGGTCTTGCTAAGTCATTGAGGCTGTTACTCGTGATTTACGAGCAAGTGATTAGAAATCGGTTGTTCATGGTTTTTAGACCGCGAGAAGGGCCGAACGGCGCCGTGCGATAGATCATCCTGTGGTCGAAATACACCGCCGAGCCACGCTACGTGCGCGCCGGCTGGCCGAACCATCCCGACCGCTACACATGGGCCTGCGGACTGCCGCTGCGCCGATCCTGCGGGCTATGCGTGCGTCAGGCGCGGCTTGCGCTCGCTGGCTTTGCGCAGTGCTTTGTCGATTCGGCCCTGCCAGCCCGGTCCGGCCGCGCGGAAGTGTTCGAGTACATCTCGCGAGAGTCGAATCGTGATGCGTTCCTTGGTCTGGGCCTTCTGTGGTCCGCGCACCTTGCGCATGAGGCCGGCAGACAGCACCTCGGCGGCCGGCTTGGCGCGCGCAAAATCCTCCGCTGTCCACGCTGGATTGTCGGTGTCGGGCAGTTCAGGGCTTGGCCGCCGCTTTGCTTTGCTCATAGTGCCTCCTCTCGCGCTTGTTCGCCCGGCGCAAACTGATTACTCGGATACCACGCGCAGTCTCGGTGAACGCGAGCGCGTGGAGCTTGTCACCGAGCATGCCAAGCGCCCGATAGCGCCTCTCGCCGTAGTCTCGTCGGTCGTCTACTACGACGAGCGCATGCTCAAGGTCGAAGTCAGCCGCCTCCTCGAAGGAGAGCCCGCGACGTTCCTCGTTTCGCTGACTCTTCTTCGGGTCGAAGCTGATACCTACCTAGCAAATTGTACGCACAATAAGCCTCATTCTCCAGCGGACTTTTAATCCGTTGGTCGTTGGTTCGAGTCCAACCCGGGGAGCCAATAAATCAAAGACTTACGACTCCAGACCATCAGTCCGACGGCTCCGCCATCCTCCCCGTAGCAGTCCGGTAGCAGTAGCGTAAAAGCACCCTGTCCGTAATCCACTGGTGCGCTGTAACGCGCCGCGGTTGGTGCCGGCCAATGCGGGGGCACTCGCCGTGCGCTCGGAGCAGCATTGCCGCCATGACCAGGAGCAGATGCCGGCGCGAAGCCGTAACGGGCCAATGCCTCGGACGAGAGCTGTCCAGCCCCGTTACCCCCCCGTCACTGGCCCCGCCGACCGAACAGGATGGCCCTGATCTATGAACTGGCGAAGGTTGACAATACCTCTGCCTTAAGTTGACAATATGGACGCCTAAGGTTGACAAAATAAAGTGGATTTGATGATGACCCGAGTCAATTCCCCCGGGGAGAACGTCCGCCGCTTCATCGTGGAGCAAGTCGAGAAGCATCCGGGGAACATCGCCAAGGTTGCGGCGGAACACTTCAAAATCACACGCCAGGCAGTGAACAAGCATCTGCAGAGACTGACCGCCGAAGGATACCTCACTGAAACAGGACATACGAGGAATCGCTCCTACAAGCTTGCTGCGCTGTCCACCTGGGAGCGCACCTACCAGATTGTTCCGGGCCTCGCGGAGGACGTTGTGTGGACCAACGACGTGTCACAAGCTCTCGGGCAGCTACCGGACAACGCCAAAGACATTTGGCATCACGGCTTTACCGAGATGTTCAACAATGCCATCGATCACTCGGACGGCAAATCGATTTTGGTGACGGTCACCAAAACCGCAGCCAGTGCCAACGTGATCGTCGAGGACGATGGTGTCGGAATTTTCAGAAAAATTCAAAGCAGGTTAGGGCTGCTGGATGAAAGGCATGCAATCCTTGAACTGTCCAAAGGGAAGCTCACCACGGACCCAAAAAATCATTCAGGCGAGGGCATCTTTTTCACTTCACGTATGTTTGACTCCTTCGACATTCTGTCAGGCGGCTCATTCTTTACGCACCAGCACGGCAAGCCGCAAGATTGGATGCTTGAGGCTAGCCGCGAACGGGATGGGACTACGGTTTTCATGAGTCTCAACAATCACACATCGCGCACAACCAAAAAAGTGTTTGACGCGTACGTCTCGGGTGACGACTTCGACTTCACTAAAACTGTCGTTCCTGTGAACCTCGCCCGCTATGGCACCGACAACCTCGTGTCCCGATCCCAGGCCAAGCGAGTGCTCGCCAGAGTGGAGCTGTTCAAGACAGTCGTATTCGACTTCAACGGCGTCGACTACATCGGGCAGGCGTTCTCTGATGAAATATTCCGGGTCTTTGCAAATGCCCACCCCGACATCGAACTTCTCGCTCTCCATGCAGATTCAGAGGTTAAGCGAATGATCGCGCGCGCGCGCAGCGGGAAAGTGATGGCCCCCGAAAGTGGGAAGTCCACAATCGACGAACAGACGGTGGGAGTCGGAAAGAAGCAGGAGCAGAAGTAAAGGCCGGTTCTCGCACCGGCAAGCGGTCGGCCCTATGCCTTGAGGATTCCTCGACCGGAGAGAGGCATCGACCGGCTGACGGAGTTTGAATTTTCGCGCCACTCCCGCCTTACGCGCGCCCGCCGCTGCGGGTTGCACTACTTCATGCATCAAGCGTTGCGCCGGCGTCCTCGAGCAGCTTGAGCGCTTGGTCGCGCAGGTACAGCGCTGTGCCGCGCAAGTCGGTCTCGCTCGGAGTCTCGGGCGCCAACTGCTTGAGGCGCCGGTCCAGCGCTGTGTTGACTTCGGTGCTGGAAAACCCGTACAGCTCGGCAGCCAGTCCCCAGGCGCGCACCAACTGCTGGAGCGCCACAACGGGGCGCAGCGCGGCCTCGTACAAATCACGTAGCCTCTCGAGTTCAGCGAGGCGCGGCGTTCGCGCGGAGCACCTCGATAACAGCGGCCCGCACGCGCTCCTCGGCCTGCGCGAGGTCGATCGGGGCTGACTGCGCGGCCTGGCGCGGGTCGGCGAGTGCATCCTGCGCGCCGGCAGCAACGGTGCGCGCATCCAGCGCCAGGTTCGAGGCGGTGGCAGCATTGTCGAGCAGGTCTGGGTCCGGGCGCCCCTCCTGGGGGCAGCCCGCGGCGGTCCAGGCGCGCGCAGCGTCTCGGGCGAGCGCCTCGGCTTGGGCGGCCTCGACATCGCGGCGGCGCGAATCCTCGAGCACCTCGAGCGCACGAGCCACTCGGGCGTCGGCTTCGCCGCTGCTCGCCAACGCGGCCACACGGTCGGCGTGCGCGGACCGCAGCCTCTCGCGCCACTTCCGCACCGCCGCACTTGACTGCGACCTCCTCCTACAGTGGCTGAGCCGCCTCCAGGTCGCGCCCACGGAGCGCGAACTGCGTCGGGTACGCCTTGTCTCGCCCATCTGTGAACTCGAGTACCCGAGAAGCCTTCGCACCTCGCGAACTGCAGGACTCAGCGCTCGGAGCCGGTCGGCCGCGCCGACCGACCGAGCGCCAGCGCGTCGCGCCCCCGGCGCCCCGCGCAAATCTCCAGATTCGATCTTGACACCATAGCATTGTTCCACTACCTTTTGGTTGTGGATGAACTCGGCATGACCTTCGCAGCCTTGTCCGACCCAACGCGCCGCGCCATGGTGCAACGGCTCACGCGGGGTCCGGCCACCATCCACGCCCTCACCCAGCCCTTCAATCTCTCCCAGCAGATGATCTCAAAGCACGTGGCCTGCCTCGTGCGCGCACGCATCGTCATCAAGCACAAGCGCGGGCGCGAGAGCGTCTGCACTCTCAGCCCCGCGGCCATACAGTCGGTTGCCGATTGGGCGCTCGACTTCCAGCGCCTCTGGGAGGAGAGCCTGGATAAGCTCGTCGCAGTCTTACACCAGATGAAAGTCGAGGAGACACGCCATGACCAAACAAACCACGCCAAGCCCCGGCGCGCCAGATCACCCCACACCCGGCGTCGCCGCCAATGAAACCCAGGTCATCACGCGCATTTTCGACGCGCCGCGCGCACTCGTCTGGAAGGCCTGGACCGACCCCGCATATGTGACGAGGTGGTGGGGCCCAAAGGGCTGCACCTCCCCCCTCTGTCGGATCGATCTGCGCGTCGGTGGTCGCTTCACCTATTGCATGCGCACGCCCGACGGCCGTGACTTCTACAACGGCGGAGAATTCCTCGAAATCGTTCCCCTCGAGAAGATCGTCTGGCTTTGGTATTTCGCCGACGCCGACGGCAACCGGGTCAACCCGTCACACTACGGCTTCCCTCCCGAGGATCGCGAAGGCAATATTGACGAGATCCTCTTTGAGGACTTCGGCGTCAACCAGACTCGGCTCACCTTCAAGCGCAACGACCCTACCGCCACCCCGGAAGAGCAGGAGGGCGCCGCCGAGGGCATGCGTCAGATCCTCGACAAGTTGGCCCGAGTCATCGCCGAGCTGATGCGGGATTCGTAGCTCCATTCGTCGGACGTGGTGTCCTGTATTGCGAGCGGCGTGCGTCGCCACCGCGCGCGGTGGCGTCTTCGTGCGGAGCTTTGCGACATCTCAAAACTGATTTACGCATGGATGCAGTCCCTCGATAGCTACGTCGATCACATGAAGCTCGGGCCGCCTGCACCCGCGGTCTCCCGTCACTTCACCGAACAGGTGCGCGCTCTCACGGGCCTCATCTACGGACGACGCACATACGAGATCATGCGCTATTGGGACGAAGACTTTCCTGACTGGAACGCGCAGGACCGCGATTTCGCGGCGGCATGGCGGATCCAGCCGAAGTGGGTCGTGTCGCGTTCCCTCAAGTCCGTCGGCCCCAACGCTACGTTGGCCGCAGGGGACCTCGAGAAGCGGATACGCAGGCTGAACGCTGAGCGGGTCGGCGACATTCACGGTGCCGGACCAGTCCTGGCGCAAAGCCTCAGCGATGTTGGCCTCGTCGATGAATATCGACTCTACCTCCGCCCCGCGGTGCTGGGCGGTGGCCCGCCATTCTTCGCCGGCGACCGGACACCCTTGCACCTCGTGGGCAGCGATTTGATCGCCGATGACGTGATCAGGTTGTCATACGTTCCTGACACCGGGACGACCACTGGTTGCCGCGCACACACCCTGAGTGCAATCCTGCGAATTCTGCCGGGTCTCACGCGGCCAG
Organism: Pseudomonadota bacterium; assembly: GCA_021851405.1. Classification (GTDB taxonomy): domain Bacteria; phylum Pseudomonadota; class Gammaproteobacteria; order Steroidobacterales; family Steroidobacteraceae; genus 13-2-20CM-66-19. The sequence continues at coordinate 61,649 of JAJZDW010000021.1, read as the reverse complement.
GACTTCGTGGGCATCTCATCCGCGCGGCCCGCGCCCGGACCGCCTCATGCCGCCGTGCTCCTCTCGCAGAAGAGCAAAATTCCCGGCACGAATCGCCAGATGAGGATGGATCTCGCGGAGTCCACACCCGGCGCCGCAATGCCTGGCCAAGAGTCCACGGAAGCCGCGATGACGGACGTCCTGTCGGGCCAGTTACGGACTTCAATGCTCGGCCCGATCTCAATCACGCACCGTGCCGGTGATCGCGACAGGATGGTGAGTCATGCGCCGCATGCACCGATGACAGGAGTAGCCGGCACCAAGGTTTCCGCGCAGCCGTTGGTGGCCCTCCGGACCTGACTGCCGAGAGACTATCGGTCTCTTGCGCGACCCGGTACTCTCCACGCGCACCGGCGTCAGTGCCATGGGCCCGAACATGAACCTCCATCTTTATCTTGCCTATTGCCTCGCGGTGGCCATTCTCGTCCTGATACCGGGACCGGTCGTCACACTCGTCGTCGCCAATTCGTTGCGCCACGGCAGCCGGACGGGCCTCGTGACTGTCGCAGGCGCGGGGATCGGCAATGCGCTCCTCTTGGCCGCGACTGCGATCGGACTGATGACCTTCTTCACGCTGCTGAGCCACATCTTCCAGGTTGTGCGCTGGGCTGGTGCGCTCTATCTCATTTGGCTCGGAATCAACGCCTGGCGGTCCCACGGCGCCCAGGGAGCGGCATTCTCACCGGCCGCGGAACGGTCTTGGCACAGCGCGTTCCTGCAGGGATTCCTGGTGGCGATCACCAACCCCAAGGCACTCGTCTTCTACGTGGCCTTTCTGCCGCAGTTCGTCGATCCCAAGTTGCCGATCGGGCCACAGCTTCTGCTCTTGATCGGTACGATGATCGTCATAGGCCTGCTCTTCGACGGGTCTTATGCACTTCTGGCCGGACGCGCGCGAAATTGGCTCACCGCGCCAGGGCGGCTCCGGCTGCAACGTCGCATCAGCGGGACTCTGCTGATCGGCGTCGGTTGCACTCTGCTTCTGGCCCGAGTGGGGCGCTAACGCCCCCCGACGTGCATCAGCCCCAGTCTTGGAGCAGGGGGAAATCGGGCCTGACGAGCATGAGATCGAGCGTTGCTCGCGGGCGGTATGCCGCGCAGAGACATCCAGATCCGACACGGCGTCGCCACCGCTACCGGCACCCTATCGAATGAAGGCTCTTCGAATCGATGGATCCGCACGCAAGAGCCGCGCGCCTAACGGATTCTCTCGATGCGCGGCGACTCCCAGACCGTCACCGTCACCATGATCATTTGATGTCGTGCCCCACCCGCCACGCGCTCACCCAGTGCTTGGCCTGCGTGAGCTGCGCTGCGGTCATGTGCGCCGCGATCAAATGACGCACCTGCCGCGCGTGGGCCGGAGGCTGCGCGGATGCCGCCGCGACTGCCACCCACGCATAGCCCAGTTCGAGATTTTCCGGCAGCACGCGACCGCTCGCGTATTGCACCCCGAGCAGGAGTTGGGCTAGTGGGTCACCGGCAATCGCCGCCTTGTGAAACCAGGCGAGCGCCTCGCGCGAACTCCGCGGCGCACCCTCACCGGTCTGATAGGCCGCGCCCAAATAGTATTCACCGTTCGGATTCCCCGCCGCCGCCGCCTCTCGGTACCACTTGACCGCGCGAGCGTAGTGCCCTTGCTGCTGGTCGATATCCCCCAACAAATCCTGGGCGTTCGTATATCCCCGCATCGCTGCCTGGCGCAGCCAGAAAATGCCGCGCGCGCGATCTTGCGAAACACCCTGCCCGTCCAGGTACGCCAGGCCGAGCGCGGCCTGCGCCAGTGCATCGCCTCCGTGTGCGGCCCGCCGAAACCATCGGTCCGCCCGCGAGACACTTTGCGCGACGCCTTCGCCGTCTTCGTAGAGCGCACCAATGTTCTCATCGGCGTACGCGTCCCCTTGAGTGGCCGCCTTCTGAAACCACAGCAGCGCCGTTTGGTCATCGAGCGGCACGCCCCAGCCTTTGCGATACAAAAATCCGATGAGCGCCTCTGCGTCCGGATCCCCCTGCGCCGCAGCGGCCCGAAACCACTTCAGCGCCACGCCGTAATTGCGCGCAACGCCGAACCCATGTGCGTAGAGCAACCCGAGATTGTATTGGGAGTTGGCGACGCCCGCCGCGGCCGCCTTGCCGTACCATTTCGCGGCGCGGCGATCATCCTGCGCAACACCCCGCCCGTTTTCGTATAGATACCCCAGATCGCACTGCGCCGCCCCGACACCCTGCAACGCCGCCTTGCGCAACCAGATTGCCGCCTTCTGGTCATCTTCGCGGACGTTCACACCGCGCAGATAATCGGAGCCGACCGTGAATTGCGCCGCGGGGTCGCCATGAACGGCGGCCGCATGCGCTGCGGTGAAATTCTCGTGCGCCTGGACCGCCGCAGGCGCGATCAATCGAGGCACCGGCGCCCACGGGGATCCGGGCACGACACGCGCCGCTGCGGCGGTCAGCGTCTGCGGGCCCGTCTCAGGCGTGCTGGCACACCCGGCCAGCAGCCCCAGAAGAACCACGAGGATCGACCTGCACACTCCGGAGTTCATTTCCCGTCCCTCCCGCGCGTGTCCCCGCGCTATTGCTAGTTCTGTCGGTCGCGCCCGTACTCGATGCGCCCGCCGCGGATCATGGCCGCACGACGATGCGCTTGCCGTACGGTGTCAGCGACAGCCGTGCCAGTTTCAGATGCTGCAGTGCAAAGGGGATTCCAATGATGGTCACGGCGAAGAGAAGCGCGCAGACGAGATGCCCGAGCGCCAGCCACAGACCACCGAAGATGATCCACACGATGTTGCCGATCAGGGCCAACAGGCTCGAGGTTTCGCTGCGCGCCGGGTCATCGACGATGTCCCGCCCGAATGGCCAGAATGTGAAGGCGCCGATCCGAAACGCCGCGATGGCGAACGGGATACCGACGATGGTGATGGCCGCAAGGAGGCCCGCCACCCACCATCCCAAACCCGTGAGGAATCCACCGAAGATGAACCAGAGAATATTCCCGAGTACGCGCATGAGACTCCCTCGCGCCTAGGATCAGAGCGAGCTTACCGCTTCTGGGGATCGTGAGCATCCCCACTGGGGGGCGCCGGGGGGGACTGTGCCACGACCCGCATGCCACGGATGCGGCGGGTTTGGGTATGCGCGCGCGTCTATGCCACGTTCAGCCGTTGCAATGCCGCAATCCGAGCCTCGAGCGGCGGATGGCTCATGAAGAGGCGGCGCAGCAGACCGTGCGTGCGGAGGCCGGCCATCCCGAAGGCCTGGAACTGTCCCGGCAGTGCGGCCGGCTCGGTGCGCTCAAGGGCATGCAGCGCCGCAATCATGCTGTTGCGCCCGGCACGCTGCGCGCCGCCCGCATCTGCCCGGTACTCCCGGTGAGGCGAGAAGGCCATCACGATCACGGTCGCCAGCACCGCGAACACGACCTGAAGAATGATCACGGTGAGGAAGTAGAACATCCCTCCCCCGACCCGATCGTCGCGCTGCCCGCCGATGGCCCCGTCAATCGCGGTGCCAACGACTCGCGCCAGAAAGATCACGAAGGTGTTGAGCACCCCCCGCAGGAGCGCCAGCGTGACCATGTCGCCATGGGCGACATGGGTCATTTTCGTGCCCGAGGACGGCCCGCACCTCCTGCGCTCCCATGCCTTCGAGCAATCGGCGACTGACGGCCACCAGTCCCGCGTTGCGCCGAGCGCCGGTGGCAAAGGCGTTCATGGCAAGCGATTCGAACAGACCCACCTCGGGCATCGCCAGAGTGAGCCGCGTGGCGTGCGCCCCCACCGCTTCGAGCAGCCAATGCTCGGTCGCATTCTGCGGGACGTCGATCACCCTGACGCCCATCGAGGTCTTGGCGATCCATCTCGAGAGCGCGAGGGAGAGGAATGCGCCGCCGAAGCCAAACAGCGCGCTCACGATCAGCAGGTCATTCAGACTGACGCCACGGACCGCCCAATACCGATCCAGGCCCAGAAGCTCGACGATGGATGACGGTGATCACCGCGAGCACGGCGATGTTGACCGCGGCGAACAGGACGATGCGCTTCATGCCGCCCACTCCTTCCGGGCCGCGCGCTGAGGCATTGCCGGGCAGCCTGAGCCATCAGAGGTTCACAGTCATCCGTGATTGTCCTGATCGAGTCGGCCCGACGCGCACCCATCCCACGCCCTGTCCACTCCGCCGAGACGCGCCTCCCGCGCGATCAGCAGCCGCTGACCGCCGAGCCACCTCGCCTGCGACCGGTGCGGTCGCGCTGGCGGGCGACTGCGCACGCCAGGCGCTCGAGCACCTGCACCGAGCCGGCCCAATCCAGGCATCCGTCCGTGACGCTCTGGCCGTAAACGAGGGGCTTACCGGGGAGCAGATCCTGGCGGCCGGCGACCAGATTGCTCTCGATCATGACGCCGCCGATCCGTCGCTCCCCAGACTCGATCTGTGCGGCAATATCCTCGACGACGAGCGGTTGGCGCTCGGGGCGCTTGCCGCTGTTGCCGTGACTTGCATCGATCATCAAGCGGGTGCTGAGTCCTGCCGCCAGCGTCTCCCGACAGACCGCCTCGACGCTCGCGGCATCGTAATTCGGGACGTGTCCGCCGCGCAGGATGACGTGGCAGTCCGGATTGCCGGCCGTCGCCGCGATCGCACTGCGGCCCTGTTTGGTGACGGCGAGGAAATGATGCGGCTGCGAGGCGGCACGCACCGCATCGACCGCGATGCGCACGTTGCCATCGGTACCGTTCTTGAAGCCGATCGGGCAGGACAGACCGGAGGCGAGCTCGCGGTGGATCTGGCTCTCGGTCGTGCGCGCCCCGATCGCACCCCAGGAGACCAGATCGGCGATGTACTGCGGGGTGATCATGTCGAGGAACTCGCAGCCCGCCGGCAGGCCGAGCTCGTTGATCTCCACCAGCAGCGCGCGTGCCAGCCGTAAGCCATCGTTGATGCGAAAACTGCCGTCGAGCTCCGGATCGTTGATCAGACCCTTCCAACCCACGGTGGTCCGCGGCTTCTCGAAATAGACGCGCATGACGATCTCGAGCGAGTCGGCGAGCCGCGCCCGCTCACTCGCCAGACGTTCGGCGTACGCCTGGGCCGCGTGCACATCGTGAATCGAACACGGGCCGATCACCACGGCGAGCCGCTGATCCCGGCCGTGCAGAATGTCCTGCACCGCCCGGCGGGCCTCGCTCACCGTACCGGCCGCGCGGTCCGAACAGGGGCGTTCGCGGACCACCTCTTCGGGCGTCGCGAGTTCGGTCATTCCGCGAATACGCAGATCGTCAGTCTGAGAATGCATGCTGGGCTCCGGTGGCGAGTCCCCGGGGCGAAAAAAAACCGCCAGGGGACTGGCGGTTCTTTGGGGTGTTTCTCGTCTCGACTAGATCATGAAACCGACAACAGCCCGCCAACCGCCTGCGAATGCGGCCAATAAAATCGATAATACGCAGAGCGGAGGGTGTGAGACTTGGGCACGGCGTAGAAATACCATGGCGCACGCGACTCGGCAAGCGTGAGCGCGCCGCACCGGCACTGCCGTGCTCGAGTCGGCGCACCGGCCGCGGCCCGCGGCCCCCGATCGCCGTGCGGTCCACGCGGGCATGCCGCGTACTCGGGCGCGTCGCAGCACGCTGCGCGGCGGGTGCCGATGCGGTGACGGCGCGTGCTATGCTTTTGAGCCTGCTGGGGTATTTCAGCCGAAAATCCCCGCACCGGACGGTTCAGTCCGGCGCGAGCCACCGCCCGCTCGCTGCGCCATGGACCGGGTTCCGGGATGCAGAGAGGATCGATGCCGACGGCGCGGCGGTGGTCCCGGAGCCGCGTGGATACGGCATCACCCGCAGCCCCCCCTTCGACGCTCGAAAGCCAGACCATGCCCGAGACCAGCGCTCTGCTCACCGACCTGTATCAGCTCACCATGCTGCAGGCGTATTTCGATCAGGGCATGAATGACACGGCCGTGTTCGAATTCTTCGTGCGCGAACTGCCCGCGACACGCGGCTTTCTGGTCGCCGCCGGCCTCGAGCAGGTGCTCGAGTACCTCGAGACGCTGCGCTTCAGTGACGCGGAACTCGCCTAGCTCGAGCGCAGCGGACGCCTTCACTCGCGCTTCCTCGCCTCACTCGCCGATCTGCGCTTCACGGGCAACGTCATGGCCATGCCCGAAGGGTCGGTGTTCTTTCCCAACGAGCCCATACTGCGCGTGGTGGCCCCGCTGCGCGAGGCACAGCTGGTCGAGACCCGGATCATCAACCTGCTGCAGTTTCAGTCGCTGATCGCCGCCAAAGCCGCGCGTGTGCGCCTTGCCGCGCCGCAGCACCTGCTGGTGGACTTCGGTCTACGCCGCGCGCACGGCGCCGAGGCGGGGCTGCTGTCTGCGCGGGCCAGCTACCTCGCCGGATTCGACGGCACGGCCACGGTCCTGGCGGGCATGCGCTGGGACATTCCGCTCTTCGGCACCATGGCGCACTCGTTCATCCAAGCCGAGACGGATGAACGGACCGCCTTCGAGCATTTCGCTCGCTCGCATCCGCAGGCCAATACGCTGCTGCTCGACACCTACGACACCGAAGCGGCGGCGCGAGCGATCGTGCCGCTCGCCCGGACGCTCGCGGCCGATGGCATCCCGATTCGCGCCGTGCGCCTCGACAGCGGCGACCTCGCCACGCTCGCACGGCGCGTGCGTCAGATCCTCGATGCGGGCGGCCTCGCCTCGATCGAGATCTTCGCCAGCGGCGGCCTCGACGAATACGCGATTGCCGAGCTGATCGCCTCGGGGGCCCCGATCAGCGGCTTCGGGGTCGGCACCCGGATGAACACGTCGGCCGATCAGCCCTACCTCGAGTGCGTCTACAAGCTGCAGGAATACGCCGGTACGCCCCGCCGCAAACGCTCCGAAGGCAAGGCCACGTGGCCCGGCCGCAAGCAGATCTGGCGCCGCTACGATGCAGACGGTCGCATGGCGGGCGATACACTCAGCGTCGAGCACGATGCGGCGCTCGGTGAGGCGCTGCTGAAGCCGGTGATGTCGGAGGGCAAGCGACTGGCGCCCTCACCGCCCCTGACCACGGTGCGCGCCTTCGCCGCCGAGCAACGGCGCCGCCTGCCCGAAGCTCTGCGTGCGCTCACCCCCGAGAGCGCCTACCCGGTGACCATCGCGACGGCCCTCGCGGACCTCGCGCGCGCCGTCGACGAGCACACCCGCTGAGCGCAGCGCCTCGAGGCCAAGGTGCCCTGCGCGTCTCGGTGCCGTCAGATGACGCGGTGACGTGCGAACTGCACCGCGCCGCGTACCACGCGGTAGACGAACCAGATCCACACCGGCACGAACACCACAGAGGCGAACCCGAACGGCGCGCAGAACCCGGCCAGAATCGACCAGATCAGGAACAGGAACGAGGTCCGCAGACGCCATTGGCGGTGGCTCTGCAGCACCGCATCGCGCCAGGCGGCCGCATCCGGACGGGTGTCGCGATAGACCTCGTACCAGATCGTGAAGACGAACAACACCGTGCCGAGGGCGAGTGCCGCATAGGCCCGCCAGGAATCGCGCAGATCCTGCCCGGCCTCGGGCGCGGCGAGCGCCCCGTCGGCCCCGAGCGCCGCGATCACCGCCCGACTCTCCACCAGCGCTCCTCGCTGGTGATGACGCGGCGCCAATAGAGTTTATAGAGGAGGTAGGTCAGCACCGAGAGCGCGAGGAAGAGCCCGAGAATCCAAGGCCCGAGGCGCGCGCGCTCCTGCTGATGCGGGTGCGCCACCGCGTAGAGGAAGGCCACGATATCCCGCGCCGTCTGGTCGAACTGCGCCTTCGTCATGCTCCCTTGAGTCAGCGGCTCGACGCCGATGGCCACCTTGGCCGGGCTGCCAAAGCGCAGCCCCTGGACCACGACCGGCTTCTGCAGCCCCTGCATCGAGGCGAACACGTCCGGCATGGCGACGTTGTACCTAACCGTATTGTTGACACCGGTCGGGCGCGACGGATCGACATAGAAGGACGTCAGGTAGGTATACAGCCACGCCGCCGATCGTCGCTGGGCGATCACGGTCAGATCCGGCGGCGCGATCTTCACGTACGCCTCCATCATCGCCGCCGGCATGTTGCTCGTGATGGTGTCGTGATAGTGATGGCCGTTGGTGCCGATCGTGGCCAGGAACTGCGCACGGCTCAGGCCGAGAACCTTCGGCAGCGAGCTGTAGCGCACGCCCTGCAGAGAGTGGCACGCGACGCACATGTGCACCGTGTACAGCGCGCCGTTGCGCAGTGCCGCCTTGTCCTGCAGGTTGACCGTAATCGGGCGCAGCGGCGGGACCGTACTCGCCACCGAGCCCCACGCCGCACCGCATGCGGCCAGCAGCACCGCGGCCAGCGCCAAGACGGGACGATGCCGGCGCGGAGAGTTTTTCTGTGTCATTGCATGAACCTGCCGAGATAAGTTCGTCTGTGTGTCGTCCATCTGCGGCGCTGCCCAGCCCAGAGAAGCGCCGGCCGATCTGGGCTCAGTGGAAGATCCCGCCGGCGGTGAGCCGCTCGGGAAGCTTCGCCGCATCGCGCGTCAAGGCCGGGAAGGCGAGCGCACTGCCGAAGACCACCAGCAGGTACAGCGTCGGAATCCAGTCCGTGAGCAACATCAGGTCCCAGCCATGGGCGTGGATCGAGTACATCCACACATCGATCAGCCAGACCGCCGCTTCGGCGAGCACCAACCAGAGGACCTTGGCGCGCACCGAGCGCTGGCGGTTGAAAAACGGCAGCACGAGGAACGTCGCGTAAAACACCTCGGTGACGTGCAGGCCGTACACCATGTTGTGCTCCGTGGCGAACCCATGCGCGATCCAGCCGAGCCAGAGAAAGGACGCTGCCATCATCAGCACGTTGAACTTGTAGAGCTTTGAGCGATAGCGGATCGAGCGGATGGGATTTCGATCGAGCAGCGGCAGAAATGCGAGCAGCACGAACGAACCACCGAATGCCATGATCCCGTAGAGCTTGTCCGGCACACCGCGCAACATCGCGTAGAACGGCAGGAAGAACCACAACGGGTGGATGTCCGCAGGCGTGTGCAGGATGTTGGCCGGCGTGTAATTGAGCTTATCGAGCAGCAGACCCCAGCCGGCCGGCTTGTAGAACACGAACCAGAAGAACACCACGAAGAACACGCTGACGCCGAACAGATCCTTCACCGTGTAGTACGGATGGAAGGGAATCCCATCGCGCGGCCAGCCGGACTCGTTCACGTTCTCGTGAATCTCGATGCCGTCCGGATTGTTCGAGCCCACCTGATGCAGCGCGATCAGATGCACGAGCACGAGCGCGAGCAGCAGCATCGGCATCAGGAACACGTGAAACACGAAGAATCGGTTCAATGTCGGCAGGTCGACCACGAACGAGCCGCGCATCCAGGTCGCGATCGGCTTGCCGATCACCGGCAGTGCGGTGACGAAATTCGTCACAACCGCCGAACCCCAGTACGACATCTGCCCCCAGGGCAAGAGATACCCGAGGAATGCCTCGGCGGCGAGCGCCAGGTAGATGAAGATCCCGACCAGCCAGAGCAGCTCGCGCGGCTTCTTGTACGAACCGTACATCACGGCTCGATACATGTGCAGGTAGACCAGGAGGAAGAAGGCCGAGGCTCCGACGACGTGCATGTCGCGAATCAGCCAACCCCAGCGCGAATCGCGCTGGATGCCGCGCAGCACCGACCAGTAGGCGAGGTGCGGATTCGGCTGATAATGAATCGCGAGGAACAATCCGGTCGCCAGCTGCATCACCAGCACCAGCATGGCGAGCGAGCCGAAGAAGTACCAGAGATTGAAGTTCTTCGGCGCCGGATAACGCGACACCTGGCTGCGCCAGGTGGCTGAGATCGGCAGACGCTGATCGAACCAACCGAACACACCGCTCGTTTTTGATGGCTTGCTGTTGTTCATGGATTTGAAGACCTTGCAGTTCGTACGTTGCCGCCGCATCGAGAAGCCGTAGCGCCCCTCGGACGGCGCCGCTCGGCAGGAGCGCCGTCAGTGCGCCTTGGGGGCACCCGGCGCGCCGTGCAGCTGCGCGTAAGCGGTAAAATTCTTCGGTCCCATACCGAGCACCTGGTCGGGATTCAATTGCGCCAGATAGGCGATGACGGCATTCTCCTCATCCGCGGTCATCGCCCGGGAGATGGTGTACATGACCTGGCCGGGACTGTTGGTACGCCGGCCGCTTGCGAAGCGCTGCAGTTCTCCGAGCATGTACGGGGCATGCTGTCCGGCGAGTGCCGGGATCGCCATCGGGCCGTTGCCCTCCCCGTTCAGGCCGTGGCAGGCCGCGCAGGCCGGCAGTCCCTCGGCCGCATTGCCGCGCCGGTAGATGATTTTCCCGAGCTGCAGCTGCGCGGCCGTTGCCGGCACCGCGCCGACCGCGACATAGGTCCACATCGGCTTCAGCTGCGAGAAGTACGCCGCGATGTCCTTCAGGTTCGCGTGCTTCGGCGAGGGCGGGATGGTCATGGCCATCCCGGTCATGATGCTCGACTTGCGCGCGCCGCTGCGGAAGTTCTCCAACTGCTTCAGGATGTAGTTGTACCCCTGGCCGGCGAGATTCGGGTGCGTCGGGCTCATGCCGATCCCGTTCATGCCGTGGCATGCGGCACACACGGCGAGCAGAGCCGCGCCCTGTGTCGCGGCGCCGGCCGGCGGCAGACCGTGGTAATCGTCCTTGCCGTACACCGGGGGAAGAATGGCAATGGCGATCAGGAGTGCGGCCAACGCGGATTTCATTGCGGTCGTTTCCTTCGTTGATGGATTGCGATGTGCGGCGCGGCGGCGCACTCACCAGATATCGGGCGACCAGTTCTTCTTCGCCCCGGACGCGTCCACCTCGCCGATGCGGGCCACGGTCGCGGATTTCCAGAAGTACGGTGGGATCGGGATGTTCGAAGGCGCCGGTGACCCCTCGATCACACGCGCGGAGAAGTCGTACATCGAACCGTGACAGGCGCAGTGAAAGCCGCCCGGCCACCACGGCGTCAGAGTGTGCGGAGCGGGCCGGTAGCCCGGAATGCACTGCATGTGGGTGCACAGCGCGACGGCGATGAAGTATTCCGGTCGCAGCGCGCGGTAATTGCCGTTCACGAACTGGGCGGTCGGCTGCTGATTCTGCATGCTGCGCGGATCCTTCAGCCGCTGCAGCAGCGAGGCGTCCTCGAGCGTCTTGAGCATCCACGGCTCGCGCCTGAGGATCCAGATCGGCTTCTTCTTCCATTCGGCGAGAATCAGCTGTCCGGGCTCGATCCGGCTGACGTCCACCTCGATCGGCGCACCGAGCGCCTCGACGGCCTTGCCCGGGTTCATGTTGTCGATCAGCGCATCGGCGAGGAGCCCGACCGCCCCGGCGCCGAGCACCCCGGCGGTGCCGATCAGGAAATTCCGGCGCGCCTTATCGGTCTGCGGCGCGGGTCGGATGGAATCCATGACCACGTCTTGTTCTGCCTGCTTCGCATCATCTCTCATGGCTTGCGCCCTTCTGCCGTCGGTTCTGCTGTGCGGTGAACTGTATACGAGCCGGATGGAGACCGCCGTGCCGGCGCGGTCGGCTCAATCGGATGCGTGCGCAGCGACGCGCCGCACCAAGTCGGCGGCGCCGCTCGTCGCAGCGGCCGGCTGTGCATCGCGCCAGCGGTGGGAAATTCAGTTGTCTCGATCAAGAATCAGCACCCTCGGCGCACGTCCCGGCCGCCGGTGCCGCCCGCCGCAGCAGAGCTGCGTGTGGGCGTGACCATGGGCGCGTTCGATTCCATCTGCGCGCAGATGGTATCGGGCGCGCCGCATTACGCTCATACGTACTCACCGCAATGCTGGCGCGAGAGAACTGATAATCATCACCCAGTGGCGCGTCCGAGCGCAGATGCGCGGCGCAAATGGCTTTGTCGTATAGTGCGCGCACCTTTCCCCACGACACAGAGCGCGATGGACTCGAGTGACCGAGGCGCCGCCGACTACGGCAGCCTGTTGAGTTACGATGCGGGCACGGACCTCCTCGCCGGCCGGATCATCCTGTTGAGCGGCGCGGCGCAGGGCATCGGCCGCGCCGTTGCGCTGCGCTATGCGCGGCACGGCGCGCAGCTCGTGTTGCTCGACTGGGACCGCGCGGGGCTGGAGTCACTCAACGACGAACTGGCGAGCCTCGGTGCCATCGAACCGCTGCTCTGTCCGGCCGATCTGTCCGGTATCACGATCGCCGGTCTGCGCGAGATTGCCGCGCGCATCGATGAGCGCTTCGGACGACTCGACGGCCTGCTCAACAATGCGGCCTGGATCGGTGCGCTGACGCCCTTCGAGCACTATCCGCCGGCGACCTGGACCAAGGTCATGAACATCAATCTGGCGGCACCGTTCTTCCTCACCCAGTGGTGCATGCCGCTGCTGCACAAGGCGCCCGATCCGGTCGTCGGCTTCTCGCTGCATGCGGCGGACCGGGCGTTCTGGGGCGGCTTCGCCATGGCCAAGGGCGCGCAGGAAGCGCTCATCGGGGTGTTGGCCGACGAATATCACGCCGGCAGTGCGCATCCGCTGCGCGTGTTCGGGATCGACACCGGGGCGGTGATGACCCCCGGGCGGCGGCTGCACTACCCGGGTGAGCCGAGCGGGGCGCATCCGACGCCGCAAGAGGTCACCGGACCGTACCTGTACGCCATGGGACCGCAGGCCCGCGGACACAGTCCGCTGCTGCTGCGCGCCGCGGCGCGATAGCCGCATGAACGCCCCGGCGCCCGGCCGGGGGCGCTCGAAGGGCTGCCCGTGCGGCGGCGGGGGCGCATGATCGGCCCGGGGACGGCCGTTCCCAGCGGAATCCCTCCGCCCTTCGTGGTAGTTTTCCCGCTCATCCTCCCATCGCATTTTCGGATTCCGGACGCGCCATGCCCGACTCCCCCCGATCTGCCGCCGCCGCCACCCCCGCGCCGCGCGAGACCCGGCTCGCGGACTACCAGCCGCCCGCCTACCTCATCGATACGGTCCGACTGGAATTCACCCTCGACCCTGAGGCCACCCGGGTGCGCTCGGGGCTTGCGCTGCGCCGCAATCCTGCGCTCGAGCGGCGCGCGGCGCTGCGGCTCGAGGGAGCCGGTCAGCCGGTGCTGGCCATGGCCATCGACGGCATCGCGCTGAGCGCCGAGCGCTGGCGCCTGCAAGACACCGCGCTCGTGATCGATGCGGTTCCGGACAGCTGCCTGCTCGAGATCGAGACCCGCATCGACCCGGCGGCGAATACGGAGCTCTCGGGCCTGTACGTCTCGAACGGTGCCTTTTTCACTCAGTGCGAAGCGGAGGGCTTCCGCCGCATCACCTATTTCCCGGACCGCCCGGACGTGATGGCGCGCTACACGGTGAGCATCACCGCCGATCGCGCCACCTGCCCGGTGATGCTCTCGAACGGCAACCCCGGACCGCTGGAGCTGCTGCCCGACGGGCGCCACCGCATCACCTGGATCGACCCGCACCCGAAGCCCTGCTACCTGTTCGCACTGGTCGCCGGCGCGCTGGTCGCCGTGCGCGACCGATTCACCACCCGCTCGGGACGCGAGGTGGCGCTGGCGATCTGGGTGCGCCCCGGCGACCAAGGGCGCTGCGCGCACGCCATGCGCTCACTGCAGGCGGCGATGCGGTGGGACGAGGAGCGGTTCGGCCTCGAATACGACCTCGACGTGTTCAACATCGCCGCCGTGTCCGACTTCAACATGGGTGCGATGGAGAACAAGGGTCTGAACATCTTCAACACCAAGTGCGTGCTCGCCGACCCCGAGACCGCCACGGACGCCGACTACCAGAGCATCGAGTCGGTGGTCGCCCACGAGTACTTCCACAACTGGACCGGCAATCGCGTCACCTGCCGCGATTGGTTCCAGCTGTCGCTGAAGGAGGGTCTGACGGTCTACCGCGACCAGGAATTCAGCATGGATCAGGGCTCGCGCGCGGTGAAACGCATCGGCGACGTACGCCTGCTGCGCGAGGCGCAGTTCCGTGAGGACGCCGGTCCCCTCGCCCATCCGGTGCAGCCCGACCGCTACGAGGCGATCGACAATTTCTACACCGCGACCGTGTACAACAAGGGGGCTGAAGTCATCCGCATGATGGCCACCATCATCGGTCGCGATGCGTTTCGCCGCGGCATGGACCTGTACTTCGCCCGCCACGACAATCAGGCCGTCACCATCGATGAGTTCGTCGCGGCAATGGCAGACGCCTCGGGCGTCGATCTGAGCCGCTTCAAGGACTGGTACCACCAGGCCGGCACGCCCGAGCTCACCGTCACCGACGAATACGACGACGCCAGCGGCCGCTACGTGCTCAACGTCACGCAGCGCACGCCGCCGACGCCCGGCCAGCCGCACAAGAGGGCGCTGGTCGTGCCGCTTGCCCTGGGGCTGCTCGATCAGACCGGGGCCCCCCTGCCTGCTCGGCTCGCCGGGGAGGCGGCGACGCCCGCCGGCCCGCGCGTGCTGCTGGCCGATGCCGAGCAGTCCCGCTTCGTGTTCGAAGCGCTGCCCCGCCGGCCGGTGCCCTCTTTGTTGCGGGGATTTTCCGCCCCGGTGCGCCTCAGCGGCCTGAGCGCCGCGCAGCTGCGCCTGCTGGCCACCCACGACAGCGATCCGTTCGTCCGCTGGGACGCCGGCCAGCGCTACGCCACCGACGTGATGCTGGCGATGGCACAGGCCTGGCGCCGGGGCGAGACGCCCGAGCTCGAGCCGGCGGTGATCGATGCGGCGGCCGCGACGCTCGCGACGGCCGAGGCCGATCCGGCCTTTGCGGCCCAGGCGCTCGTGCTGCCGGGGGAGGCGTACCTCGCCGATCAGCTCGAGCTCGTCGATCCGGAGGCGATCCACGCGGCACGTGAGGCGACCAAGCGCGCACTGGGGCAGGCGCTGCGCACGGAACTGCGCGCCACCTACGAGCGGCTCAGCGACTCCGGACCGTACCGCATCGACGGCGGGTCGATCGGTCGGCGCGCGCTGCGCAACACCTGCCTCGCCTATCTGCTCGCCGCCGGCGAGGCCGACGGCCTGAGGCTCGCCAAGTCCCAGTTCGACCGCGCCGGGAACATGACCGACGTGCTGGCGGCGCTCGCCGCGCTGTCTCATGTCGAGTGCCCGGAGCGCACCGAGGCGTTGCAGGCATTTCATGCCCGCTGGCACACCGATGCGCTGGTGCTCGACAAGTGGTTCGCCATCCAAGCGTGCGCCTCTTTGCCGCAAACCCCCGCGGCCGTGCGCGCCCTGGCGGCCCATGCCGATTTCGATCTGCGCAATCCGAACCGGGTGCGCGCGCTGGTCGGCACCTTCAGCAGCCGCAACCCGGTGCACTTCCACAGCGCCTCGGGCGCCGGCTACGCCTTCCTCGCCGACACCATCCTCGCGCTCGATCCGGTCAATCCGCAGGTCGCCGCCCGGCTGGTCGCTCCGCTGTGTCCGTGGCGGCGGATGGACCCCGAGCGCCGGGCGAAGATGCGCGCCGAGCTGCAGCGCATCCTGGCGGACGCACGATTGAGCCGCAACACCCATGAGATGGCCGCACGCGGACTCGCCGCTTGAGGGCTGCGGCGCGCCCTGAGACGCGCCACCGGCGATCGAGAGCTGCGCGGTCGCGGCGGCGCGCCACGCGCCGTGAGCCGATGCGCCCCTTTCCATCGATGGGCTGTGTGCTTGGCCACATCCCTGCGCACACGGCTCGGGCACAATAGGCACTGAGGCGCCACCGCCCACGACTCGCGGTGCACCGCCCCTGGCGTACCGGCAGCAGGTCACAGGCGCCGCCCCCGCCGGCCGTCCTCGCTCTCGCCCGGAACCATCCGACGGCGCCCATGCGCCAGGGACCCCGTGAGCGCAAAACCCGTACGGCCGAGGCTCACTCCGCGGTTGACATGCAGGGGGCAGACCGGGCAAGTTCTCCGCTGTCGCCGTTTTGCGACGTTCGTCATCGGGGTTCGCCCGCCGGCCGGCGGCGACGATGACGGCGGTGCCGACGTCGCGGACCCCGCGAGCACGGGCTCGCACCCCGGGACGGATCACGGACTGCGCCGGACGGCGGCGCGGCCCGCTCGATATTTCTAGTTTTTGGGCGGCTGCGGCCGCGACGGCGCGCCGCTGAGGCGGCGCCGGTGGAGAATGTGCATGAGTGTTGAGCCAGAGTCGCTGCGAGTTCCCCCATGGGAGGGCCACAAGCCCCTGCCGCAGCATCCGTGGTGGCGGCGGCACAGCGGCTGGATCGTCGCGGCACTGATCGCGCTGCTCGCCGGTGCCGGCTGGGCCTGGCAGGTTCGCACGCGCAACGTCGCCCACGTCGCTCTGCGCAGCCTGTCGATCGGCACGGTGGAGTACGGCACCTTCCCCGTGCGGGTGAAGGCCACGGGCAAACTCTTTCCGGCACAGTCGCGCTGGATCGCCGCACCGAACACCGGCGTGGTCGAGCAGGTCTGGGTCGAGCCCGGTCAACGGGTTCGTCGCGGCGCACCGCTCGTGACGCTCTCGAACCCGCAACTGGCCAACTCGGCGCAAAGCGCCGTGGCGGCCCTGGCCGCCGCGAAGGCGGAGCTGATCGCGCAGCAGCAGAGCGAACAGAGCGCAGTCCTGAATGAACGCTCAAGGATCGCGAGCATGAAAGTGCACCTGGAGAGCTCCGCGATGCACGTCGCGGCCGACCGCAAGCTCGCAGCCGAGGGGATCGTCGGACACTACCAGTACGCGGACGAGAAGCTGCGCTACGGGCTGCAGCAAAAGCAGCTGCACCTGGAGGTGCAGCGCCTGGCGCGCCTGAGATCGGGCAATCGCGCGCTGCTGCGCGCCGAACGGGAGCGCGTCGAACAGCAGGCCGTGTTGACGGCGCTGCGCGAGTCGGAACTCGCCACCCTCACCGTACGGGCACCGGTCGCCGGCCAGATCGAGGAAATCAACGCACAGATGGGCCAGGAGGTTGCCCTGGGCGCAGACCTCGCGCGCATCAGTTCGCCCGATGCGCTCATGGCGCAACTGCACGTGAGCCAGTACTCCGCAGCGAGCGTCAAGCCCGGACTGCGAGTGAGCATCGACACGCATGACGGCATCGTTGCCGGGCAGGTGCTGCGCGTCGACCCAACCGTCAATGGCGGTGTGGTCACGGTGTACGTGCGCCTCACCGGCACGCTGCCGGCCGGCTCACGCGCCAACGAAAGCGTGGATGCGACGCTGCGCGTGGCGACGCTACACCATGTCGATTTCGTCGCGCGACCGAACGGCGTCGCAAGCGGCAAGAAGGCGCGTGTCTTCGTTCTGACGGCCAAGGGCGGCCGGGCCGTGCGGCGCAAGGTACGCTTTGGCGTCGGCTCGATCCATCGCATCGAAGTGCTCTCGGGATTACATGCCGGTGAGCGCATCGTGCTGTCGGTGCCCTCGGTCGACCGCGACGAGCAGGTGCTCGCACTGCACTGAGCGCAGTCCCCGGCCTCAGTGCGCGGCGGCGGCCAGATCGATCGCGGTCCACGCCATCGCGAGCGCCCCCTCGGCGAGCGCCTGATCGGCATCGGGGCTGACGCAATGGGCCGCGAACTCCGGCTGGTGATTGACCGCCGGCAGGGAATTGATGCCGATCATCGGATGGATCGAGGGGACGGCGAGCGAGACGTTGCCCATGTCGGTCGATGCCGTCGGCCGGTTCTCCCACACCTCGGGGTTCGGAAACGACCGCCCGATCTGCTCGGCGTTGCGCCGATACAGCTCGGCCAGGCGCGCATCGTGGCGCATCTGCGCATACGGCTTCTCGCCCCCGACGATCCGGACACTCGCGCCGGTGGCGAGCGCCCCGGCCTCGAAGCAGCGATGCACCCGCTCGCGCAACTCGGCCAGCTGTTCGAGCGTTTCGGCACGGATGATGTAGCGCGCCGAGGTGTGCGCCGGCACGACGTTCGGCGCATCGCCGCCGTGGGTGACGATGCCGTGAATGCGATCCGTATCGCGGATGTGTTGGCGCAGCAACCCGATGGCGGTCTGCGCCACGGTGAGCGCATCGGCGGCATTGATGCCGAGCTCGGGGAATGCCGAGGCATGGGACGCCTTGCCGGTGCAGTGGACGTCGAACATCGAGGCGGCGATGATCTTCGCGCGGCACATGTCGATCGGCGCCGGGTGCACCATCATGGCCGCGTCGATTCCGGCGAACGCACCGCGCTCGAGCAGCAGGATCTTGCCACTGGCATTACCGACCTCCTCGGCGGGCGTGCCGATCACACTCACCGTCAGGCCGATCTCGTCCGCGACCTGCGCAGCGGCGATGGCCGCTCCCACTGCAGCGGCGGCGATGATGTTGTGTCCGCAGGCGTGTCCGATGGCCGGCAGGCTGTCGTACTCGGCGCAGAACGCCACGTGCAGCGGCCCGGCGCCGGCGCGGGCGCGAAACGCGGTGGGCAGATCGCAGATGCCCTTCTCGACCGCGAAACCCGCCTCACTCAGACGCTCGCACAGCCACGCGCTCGCCTTCTCCTCCTCGAAGCCGAGCTCCGGGTGAGCATGGATGCGGTGACTCAATGCGATCAAATCGCTGCGGACCGATTCCAGGCGCTCGCGCGCTCCCGCTTTGGCATTGCTCATCACGGCCCCCGCTGATGCTGGCGCGCATCAGCATAGCACCGAGCGCATCGATGCAGCCGTGCGCTCAGTGCTCGTGCCGCGCCTGGCGGCCGAGCAGGCGCGCAAGCGCATCGAGCTGCCCGGCCACGGCCGGCAACAGATCATCGAGCGTGACGATGCCGAGCAGCACTCCGGCAGGATCCACGACCGGCGCTCGCCGTACGCCGCGCCGACGCATCAGCTCGATCGCGTCGGTCAGCTCACTCGATTCGCGCAGCGTCAACAGCTCGACGCTCATGACGTCCCCGACGGTCAGCGTAAACACGTCCGCCCGCTGCGTGATCTCGGCCCGCATGACATCGCGGTCCGTGACGATGCCAAGTGGCCGAGCTGAGGCTCCAGGTTGGTCGACCACGACCACCGCACCCACATGACGGCGATGCATTTCGCGCACCGCATCAAGCACCGGCTCCTCGGCCGTGACCGGATGGACATCGCGGCTGCACAAATCCCCGATTCGCATCGACGCACCTCCCGCACGGCGGACTCTCGCACCCCCGTGCGCCGCGGACCATCAGCACTCATACGCATGGCACGGCGCGCAGCGCCATGCGTCAATAGTTTAAGGAGGTGTTCCGCCGTGAATACCGGGCAAATTGCGAGCATACCGGCCGTGACGGTTCCTGTGGGGGCCTCGCTCGAACAGGCCGCCGAGCTCATGCTGCGCTGGCACACCGGCGCGGTGGTGGTCACGGAGAATCTCGGCGGACACCTCCGTGTCGCCGGCATGCTCACCGACCGGGATATCGTGCGGGCGCGCCTGAAGCACTCCGGCGCGCTCTCGACGCTGAATGTCGCGGACGTGATGACGGTGCAGCCGCTGGTGCTGGAGGCGAACGTCGGCATCGACAATGCGCTGCGCAACCTGCAGGCCCGCGAGGTGCGCCGGGCACCGGTGGTCGATCGCGACGGCGCACTGCTCGGGGTGGTCTCGACGGACGATTTGCTGCGGGTCATCGCCGCGCAGCTCGACGGCCTGGCGCAGCTGGTCGGCCGGCAAGGTCACTGCACAACGCCCTGAGCGGGGTCGCAGCCATCGCTCGGTCGATCTTCCGTTCAAATACAAACGATTGCATTCCAATCGGAGAGCGCCCCGTCAAGAACTCCCCACGGCCCGCATACGTTGCTCCCGGCATCGGCGCACCGCTGCGCTGCGTATCGTACCGTTATCAGAGGGCGTGGCACCCGCTGCGCACACCGATCAACAACCGGAGGGTTTCATGCGGCATGCAGGCGCGCGGCAAATGTTCCCGCCGGTACGAACGGTCGGAGCATGAGCACCGAGCGAGGGACACAACCGGCGAGCGAACTGAGCGGCGAAGCGGTGCTCGCGACGCTCGATGCGGCCCCGACGCAGCAGTGGCTGAACGGGCTGCTCGCGGCGCTGCCGATGGCCGCCGCCATCGCCGATGAGACGCTGTGTCTGCTCGCCGTCAATCCGGCGTTCTGCGCCGTGCTCGAGCGCAGCGAGCCCGCGCTGATCGGCGTGCGCGTCGCGGCACTGCTCAGCCTGGAGGCCTGGGAAAGTGACTTCGAGCTGCGTCACCTGCCGCTCGAACCGGGTCGCAGCCGCTTTGCTCCCGCCCATGTCCGCCGCCTCGATGGCACCAACGCCGAGCTGACCGTGACGCTGGCGGGATTGAACGCGCCGACCGAGCGTCCGCTGCACCTGATGACGCTGCAGATGCAGAGCAACTCCCGGTGGGCGACGGACGAGGTGCCCGCGGCGATCGAGAGCGAAGTCCCGATCCTCTGCCGGCCACTGCTCGATGCCGCCGGGCGCTCAGTGCCGATCCTCGCGCTGCAGTCCGGACTGCTGCGCGGCGCCGATGTGCGCCGGCAGATCGAACGCGTGGCCGCCGTGATGCGCCGCGAGCAGCGAACCGGCGTGAACCGAACGTACATCGTGCCGGTGCCGTTCAGCGTCTTTTCCGAACGCGAACACTCGATGGCGTTCCTGGCTGCGTGTCGCGCACTGCCCGAGGCGTTGCGCCAGAGTCTGATGCTCATGCTCGATGCGCTGCCGCCGAACCTGCCCCCCGCCGCGCTCGCCGCGGCGCTCGAGGCCCTGCGTCCGTTCGCCGGCCAGCTCGCCCTCGCGCTGGAGACGCCCGATGCGCTGCCGGAGTCGATCGCAGACCTCGGCATCGCGATGCTCGCCCTGCCCGCCGAGCGCCTCGCCGACGGCTACCGCAGCGACCCGCAGCGGCTCGAGGCACTCGCGCCCCGGCTGCACGCGCACGGCATAGCGCTGCTCAGCGCCCATTGCACAACGCAGGCCGACGCGCAGTTCGCACAGCGCCTCAAGGTCGACTACCTGTGCTGTACCGGTGAGCTGCGCGAGCTGCCGCGATCGCGCCTCTTTTCACTCTCCGGGGTCGAAGGACCCGCCGGGCGCATCCCTCTGCTGCCGCACACGGCGATCATCGAGGCCACCGACAGCGGCATCGTCTACATCGACGCGACGCATCCCGATCAGCCCATCGTGCGCGTCAACCCGGCCTTTCTCACCATGACCGGGTACGCCGAACACGAGGTGCTCGGGCGCAACTGCCGCTTCCTGCAAGGCGCGGACACCTCCCGCGCGACGATTGCGCAGATCGGCGCGGCCATCCGGCGCGGCGAACCGGTGCGATGCGAACTGCTCAACTACCGCAAGGACGGCTCGACGTTCTGGAACCAGCTGCTGATCTCCCCGGTACGCGACCACGCCGGGCGCGTCATCGCCTTCGCCGGGATGTTGACTGACGTCACTGCCCGGCACGAGGCGCAGGCGGCTCAGGATCACTTCGCGCAGATGCTCGAGGGCATCAGCGATACGCTGCCGGGCTTCGTCTACCAGATCAGCCAGAGCGCCAAGGGCGAGCCGCACTTTACCTACCTCGGCCGCTCCGCCGCCGCGCTCCTCGGGTTGAACGCCGATGAGCCGCTCACGCCACTGCAGTTCTTCGCCCTGACGCTGCCGGAGGACCGCGCGCGCCTCGAACAGCGCTGGCGCGAGGCCGCCTCGACGTTGAGCACGCTCGATTTGGAGTTCGCGATCGAACGACCCGACGGCCAGCGCCGCTGGCTGCGCTCGCGCGTGCGCCCGATCCGCCGCGCCGCAGAGCAGATTCTCTGGAACGGCGTGACGCTGGATGTGACGCCGGAGAAACTCGCCAAGGAAGAACTGACCTACCTGCGCGATCACGATCCGCTGACGCGCCTGCCGAACGCAAAGAAGTTTCACGGCGAACTCGCCGCGTACCTCGCCGCGGCGCGCGCCGGCGCTCAGCGCGCCACGCTCTACATGGTCGACTTCGTGCGCTTTCACGAGATCAACGACACCTACGGGATGTCCACCGGGGACCAGATCCTCACCCTGATCGCCGGACGGCTGCACGAGGCCTTCCCCGCCGCGAGCCGCTTCTACCGACTGCAGGCCGACCAGTTCGCCGTGCTCGGCAGCGCGGCGCACTCCGAGGAGTGCGCACGGCAGATCGCCGCGGCGGCCGCGCCGATCCTCTCGGCACCGTTCAGTCTGCCCGGCGGGGCGATCAACCTGCCGGCGCGCATCGGCCTGTACATCGACGCCGACGATGCCACCCAGGAGGACAGCGTCGAGAGTGCGTTGGAGTTCGCGCAGCGCGCGGACATCGCACTGCACGCCGCCAAGCGCACCGCCCGGCCCGGAATCAGCCTCTACAGCACCGACATCGACGATCGGTTGCGCACCAACGTGATCGTCAAGCAATCGCTGCGCAGTGCGATCGAGCACCAGGAATTCGAGCTGCATTACCAGCCGATCGTACAGATCAGGACCGGGCGGATCCTCGGCGCCGAGGCGCTCGTGCGTTGGAACCATCCGCTGCTCGGCATGCAAAGACCCGACAGCTTCATCCCGATCGCCGAGGAGTCCGGTCTCATCGGACCGCTGGGCGCGTGGATCCTGCGCGATGCGCTGCGTGCCGCGGCCCGGTGCCGCGCGACGCAGCGACCGCCACCGCGGATCGCGGTCAACGTCTCGGGCGTGCAGATCTCCGATCCGGGATTTCTCGCCACCGTCGAGGCGGCGCTCGCCGAAACCGGTGTCGATCCACGCATGCTTGAGCTCGAACTGACCGAGACGTTCCTCATCGAGCACAGCACCGAGACCTCGCACGCGCTCGCCGCGCTGCGCAAGCTCGGCATCCGAATCGCGATCGATGACTTCGGCGCCGGTTACTCCTCGTTCCATTACCTGCGTCATCTGCCCTTCGACAAACTCAAGGTCGACCGCAGCTTCATCCGCCACCTGCAGCCGACGGCCAACGGCGAAGTGTCAATTCTCAAGGCCATGGTGGCGATGGCCCGCAGTCTCAACGTCGAACTCGTGATCGAAGGCGTCGAGACGCCGTATCAGCGCGAGGTGCTCGCCGGCATCGGCTTCGAGATCGCGCAGGGCTATTTCTTCGGTCGCCCCGTCCCCCTGCCGCAGTTCATGCGCCAGCTCAGCGGAACCGACGCGGCCGACGCCACCACCGCCGTGGAGCGTTGAGCTTCCCCGGCCGTCGGTGCGTTGACCGCCGTCGGTGAGCGCGCTACAGTGGGTTGGAGATAATGATAAAAGGCGTAGATCAGGGCCTTGGACCGCGCCAAACCCACAAGACTCGAACGCGACTCGGTCCGGCCAACGGCCCCTAAACGCGCGCCACGAGCCGGCGCGCAGAAGCTCACCTGGGTCCTCGCGGCCATCAACCACGCGCATCGCGCACTGATGCGCGCCTCGTGCGAGGAAGACCTCTATCAATCGGTTTGCGAGGCGCTGACCCGCCAGACGCCCTTCGCGCTCGCAACCATCAGTTGTGCGCGCAACGATGCGGTGCGCACGGTTCAGGTCGTGGCCGCCGCCGGCACCGCACTCGGGTATGTCGAGGGACTGACGGTGCGCTGGGACGATACCCCGCTCGGCCAGGGGCCGGCCGGCCGCGCACTGCACACCGGTGAGCTGCAGGTCAACGACGACCTGGACACCGACGAGCGCTTCACACCCTGGCGTGACCGGGCCCGCGCCTTCGGACTGCGCTCCTCGTTCGTGCTGCCCGTGCGCCTGCCCGCAGGAGCCGTGGCGGTATTGCTCACCGTCTACTCCGAGCAGAAATCCGCCGTGAGCGCCGAGCAACTCGAGCAGTTCCGCCTGCTCGGCGATGATCTGGGCGTGTGCCTGGAAGTGCTGCGCAGCCGCGCGGCGCTCCAAGCCGCCGGGGAGCACCGCGAGCGGCAGGACCGAGAACTCGCCATCCTGCACCGCGCATTCGAGAACAGCGTCGCAGCCGTCGTCGTCACCGATGGCCAGAACCGCATCGCCGCGATCAACCCGGCGTTCGAATCGCTGTTCGGATACCGCAGCGACCAGCTGCTCGGACGCGACCCGTCGCTGCTCGCCTCCGGCCGGCACGGCGCGGAGTATTTCCGCTCGATGTGGAGCGAGCTCGGCACTCTCGGGCGCTGGGCCGGGGAGATCGTCGACCGCGGCAGCGACGGCCGCGAAATCGTCTGCTGGCTCAACATCACCGCCGTGCTCGACGCCGAGCAGCACGTGACGCACTACATCGGCAGCTTCCGCGACGTCACGGAGCAGATTCAGTCCATGGAGGCGCTGATGCGCGAGCAGCGCTTCGCCAACGCCATCATGGAGAGCATGCCCGGCATCGTCTACTTCTACGACCGCGCCGGACGGTTCCACCGCTGGAATCGCAACTTTCTCGAGGTGAGCGGCTACAGCGCGCAGGAGCTCGAGCGCATGCATCCGCTCGATTTCTTCGACGCCGGGCACCAGCAGCTGCTGAAGGAGCGGATCGAGACCGTATTCGAGCGCGGCGAGGAATCGGTGGAGGCGCCGTTTCGGACCAAGTCCGGGCGAACCCTGCCGTACGTGTTCACCGGCCGCCGCCTGCACTATTCCGGAGAGGACTTCCTGATCGGCGTGGGCATCGACATAGGCCAGCGCAAGGCCGCCGAGGAGGCGCTCGATGCGCAACTCGCGCGCCTGCAGAGCCTCTCGCGCCAGGTGCTCGAGATCCAGGAAACCGAGCGCAACGCCCTCGGACGGGAGCTGCACGACTCGGTCGCACAGGACATCGGTGCCGTGAGCCTGAACCTCACCATCGTGCGCAGCCTGCTCGGGGAGCGGCTCGAGCCCTCAGTGGCGCAGCGCCTGGACGACTCGGAAAAGCTGCTCGAGGATGCCGCACAGCGGCTGCGCGACGTGATGCTCGAGCTGCGCCCGCCCGGCCTCGATGAGTTTGGTCTGCTCGCCGCGCTCGGCGAACACGCCCAGCGGGTGGCCCGCCGCGCCGGCTTCAAAGTGACGGTGCACGGCACGGAGCCGCAGCCGCGGCTCAGCCCCACCGCGGCGATCGCGCTGTTTCGGATCGCCCAGGAGGCGCTCAACAATGCCGTCAAACACGCCAGGGCGAGGCACGTGGAGATCCGTTTGGAGACCAGCGGCGACAGCGCCACGGTGACGATTCGCGACGATGGGATGGGCTTCGATTCGGCGACGCGCGCAGCGCGCGGCGATGGCGGCATGGGCATGCTCACCATGGCCGAGCGGGCCGAATCGATCGGCGCACACTGCGCGGTGCACTCCGCCCCCGGCGCCGGCACGTGCGTGTCGATCACTCTACCCTGGCCGGCCCCCGCCGGCGCGCGGTGAGTCGATGGCATCGAGCCGCATCCGAGTCTTCATCGCCGACGATCACGCGCTGGTGCGCGATGGGATCGTCGCCATTCTCCAGGCCGCCCCGGACATCGAAGTCGTGGGCACCGCCGCCAACGGCCGTCTTGCACTCGAGCAGATCGTCGCGCTCAGCCCTGATGTGGCCATGCTCGATCTGTCGATGCCGGAACTCGACGGCATCAGCCTCACGCGCCAGATCCTCACCACGCGCCCGAAGACCGCGATCGTGATCCTCTCGATGCACTCCTCGGCGCAGCACGTATTCCAGGCACTCGAGGCGGGCGCGCGCAGCTACATGCTGAAGGAGAGCGCCGGGCGGGAGATCGCCGAAACGGTCCGCGCGGTGCACCTGGGCCGGCGCCACCTCGGCGGGCGGATTGCCGAGATCGTCGCCGAGGGCATCAGCAATCGGCGCAGCACGAGCCCCCTGGAGAGCCTGAGCCACCGCGAGCGCGAAATCCTCACGCTCGTCGCCGATGGCCTCTCGAGCGCCGAGATCGGCCGCCGGCTGACTCTCTCGCCGAAGACCGTCGATACCTACCGCAGCCGCCTGATGCAGAAGCTGCAGATCACCGATCTGGCCGGGCTGATCAAATTTGCCATCCTGCACGGGCTAACGCCCCTGCAATAGACCTCGGATCGAGAATTCCCTACAGACCCGCCGCAGGCGGCATGTTGGAGTGCGTTCTGGTGAAGCGATCGAGCCTTTTGTCCATGACAATGCCCCCCCCGGAGGGTTCCGAGAGCGCTGGTTCCCCGGCGATCCGGATCTTGATCGTGGAAGATCACGTCCCCACCGGGCAGGCCATCGCGGCGCTGCTGCACGGAGCGCTCGGCCGCTGCGCACCGGCCGGGCGCACCATGACGGTGGCCACGGTGCGCGACGCGGAGAGCGCGCTGGAAGCGGTGAGCGCCGCTCCGCCGGACGTCATCGTCATGGACATCTCACTGCCCGGCATGAACGGCATCGAGGCGACGCGCCGACTGCGCGACATCGCCCCGGCCGTGCCGGTCATCATCCACTCGCGCAGCGACACCGACGTCTACCGGGCCATGGCAGCCGAAGCGGGCGTCCGTGCGTTCGTCAGCAAGCAGGACACCGCGAACGCGTTGCCCGTCTCGATTCGCAGCCTCCTCGACGAGGCCGACGCCGGTTAAGGGCAGAGGCGCGACCGCGAGGCTTGCGCTCCTGACCGGGAGCGATCTCGACCCGGCGTGCACCGCACCCCGAGCCCCGCAGCCGCCCGAGGGCGAGGTCTGAGCGCTGCCTCGCACCCCCCGCGGGCGCATCAGCGCTTCGGCGAGCGCCGCCCGGCGCGCTTCACTCCCGCAACCGGCTGATCCGCATCGACCCGAGGTCCGGGGCGCTCGCGGGCCCCGTGACCGGCCACCGGCCGTTCCGCTACAGTGCGCGCATGTGCGGACGGTACATTCTGGCCCAGCAGGCGAAGTTCGAGCGTGCCGTGCACCTCGGCCGCGTGCACTGGGAATTCACCGCACGCTATAACGTCTCACCGTCCCAGCCCGTGCCCGCAGTGCGGGCCGACGCCGGCGTGCAGGAGGGACTCATGATGCGCTGGGGGCTGATCCCCTCCTTTGCCCACGGCGTGGCGCCGAAGTACTCGACCATCAACGCGACGGTGGAAAAATTGACCCTCTCGCCGGTCTGGCGCGGGCCCTGGACGCGCGGGCAGCGCTGCATCCAGCTTGCCGCCGGGTTCTACGAGTGGCATCTGGAGGACGACGGGCGCAAGCAGCCGTACTTCATCCACCT
Organism: Pseudomonadota bacterium; assembly: GCA_021851405.1. Lineage (GTDB taxonomy): Bacteria > Pseudomonadota > Gammaproteobacteria > Steroidobacterales > Steroidobacteraceae > 13-2-20CM-66-19. The sequence continues at coordinate 34,497 of JAJZDW010000021.1, read as the reverse complement.
CACCGACGCCCCGGTGTTCGGGTTCGCCGGCCTCTGGGACGCCAGCATCGCGCCCAACGGTGCGACCGTCGAGAGCTGCGCTCTGATCACGCTGCCCGCCAACGCGCTGCTGCGCGACATCCACAACGGCACCCGCCATCCCGGCCGCATGCCGGCGATCCTCGCGCCCGAGCAGTTCGATGCCTGGCTCGCAGGCGCACCGCAGGCGGCACTGGCGATGCTGCACGCGTACTCCCCCGAGCGCATGGCGGCGTACCCGGTGAGTCTCAAAGTCAACAGCCCGCGCAACGATGGACCGGAACTGATCGAACCGCTGCGCGCCTGATCGGGCCATCGGGCTCAGTGGCTCTCCCCGAACACCCACCGCGCGGGGCTGCGGGTTCCTCGGTTCAGGCCGCGGCCACGGCGGACCGCCCATCCCGGCGCGCGGCGTGCGCATCGTCTTGCGTCGCCGAGCGACTCCCCGCGCCGCGTCCGATTGCGAAGTAACGCCAGCCAAGCGTCTGCATCTGGGCCGGCTCGTAGAGATTGCGGCCGTCGAAGATCACCGGCTCATTGAGCCGCTGGCGCATCCGGGCAAAATCCGGACTGCGAAACTCCGGCCACTCCGTCACGATGGCGAGTGCATCGGCGCCCTCGAGGGCCTGCAGCGCCGAGGCGCACAATTCAAGGCCGCGCCGTTCACCGAACAGTCGCCGTGCCTCGGGCATGGCCACCGGGTCGTAAGCACGCACCCGCGCGCCGGCCGCCCACAGGCTCCCGAGCAGCACCCGGCTCGGCGCCTCGCGCATATCATCCGTGTTGGGTTTGAAGGCGAGTCCCCACAGCGCGATCGTTTTGCCGTTGAGGTCCGGAAAATGCGCGCTGAGTTTCTCGAACAGTCGGTGCTTCTGTCGCTCGTTGACCGCCTCGACCGCCTGCAGCAACGTTGCCGCGCAGCCCGCACCGGTGGCCGAATGCACCAGGGCTTTGACGTCCTTCGGGAAACACGAGCCGCCGTAGCCGGCGCCTGGGTAGAGAAACGCATAGCCGATGCGCGGATCTGCACCCATCCCCTGACGAACACTCTCGATGTCCGCACCGGCTCGCTCGGCGAATCCAGCCAGTTCGTTCATGAAGCTGATGCGGGTGGCGAGCATCGCGTTGGCCGCGTATTTGGTGAGTTCCGCAGAGCGCACATCCATCGCGATCAACCGGCTGCGGTTGCGCGTAAAGGGTTCGTACAGCTCGCGCATCAGCCCGATCGCCCGCTCGCTCTCGGCGCCGATGACGATCCGATCCGGCTTCATGAAATCGGCGATGGCGGCTCCTTCCTTGAGAAACTCAGGGTTCGAGACCGTGTCGTAGGGCACCGCCGCACCGCGCCGCTGCAGTGCACCGGCCAGCGCCGCGCGCACCTTGTCCCCCGTGCCCACCGGCACCGTCGACTTGGTGATCACGACTTTGTATTCGCGCATGCGAGCCCCAATCGTCTCGGCGACCGCCAGCACGTGGCGCAGGTCGGCCGAGCCGTCCTCATCCGGCGGCGTCCCCACAGCGATCATCTGGAACACTCCATGCGCGACGCCCGCATCGGGATCCTCGGTAAACACCAGCCGGCCGGCGGCACCGTTGCGCTGCAGCAGCGCCTGCAGACCCGGCTCGTGGATGGGCACCTCACCGCGGCGCAGCAGCTCGATCTTGTGCCGGTCCACATCCACGCACATGACGTGATTACCTGCATCCGCCAGACATGCCCCGGTGACGAGCCCGACGTACCCTGATCCGAAAATCGTGATGTTCATGATCGATCCTGTGTTTCAGTCAGACCCGAGCCGGCGCAACGCACCGCCCGCAGACCACTCGAACGCCCATAGCGCCCCGGACGGCACCGCAACCTGACGGAATTGCCCGAGCGGACGGCGCTCGGCAATCAACGCGGCGAGGCGAATCATTCCCGCATGCGACACGGCCAGCACCGCACCGGCGCGCCCGACCGGCCATGGCGGGCGGCGCAGAAAGTCGCTCAATCGCTCCTGCGCATCGACCAGCGACTCCCCGTCCGGAAACCGGAAGGACTCCGGCGCCTGCTTCCAGCGGCGCAGCATCCTCGGCCAGCGCAGCTTCACCTGCGCCTGAGTGAGACCCTGCCAGGCGCCGAAATCAATCTCACCGAGGCGCGCATCAGGCAGCACGGTGGCCGCACCGCATGCCGCTGCAACGAGCGCCGCGGTCGCGGTGGCCCGCTGCAGAGGACTGGACACGAGCAACAGGTGCGCATCCGCGTTCAGCTGCTCGGCAATCCCCCGGGCGGTTGCAGCTCCCGCGGCGCACAGCGGCGGATCGGCCCGGCCCTGGTAGCGCCCCTGGAGGTTCCACTCGGTCTCCCCATGGCGCACGAAACACAACTGCATGGTCGGATCGGCCTTCAATACGCGTACGTCACGCCGAGCGTGATGCGCCGGCCCGCATGAATCCCCTGGCCGGCCACGTCCTGCTCGTACTCGATGAACGGCTTCAGATGCGCCGTCACCCGATACTTCAGCCGGACGCCCGGACGCAGCAAATCGTAGGGCTCGGACCGATCCTGTACCGGCAACGGCGAGCGCAGCTTCACAGTGCGCACATAGAAGAGCTCGACCCCGAGCTCGATCCGGTCGGTCACGCGCGTCTCGGCATCGAGCTCAGCGCGCAGTTGCGCCACACCGCCATCGAGAAAGATGCGCGGACCGCTCTTCAGCGCCACCCGCCACCGCCGCCCAGCCATGCCGATCTGGAAGTCAGGTTCCAGTGCGCTCTGGCCGACGCCGAGCGCCGGATTCGAGCGTGTCGAGCCACTGGCGGCCACCACGTTGAGTGCGATCGAGTCGGCGAAGTGCGCGCGCTGCACGAGCGCAAGATTCAGCCCGATCTCCTGGTCCTCAACGCCCGTGGCGCTCGCGACGGTGCGCAGGTGATGATGCACGCGGATCTTCTGCACGCGCGCGGCGCGCAGGTCGTATTCGAGCGAGAGCCGCCCGCCGAGTCCCTGCACTCCGGTGATGCGCACCATCGTGTAGCGCAGCTCGCTGCCCGGCAGCGTCGCGGTGCCGTATTGGCCGGGCAGGAATACCCGCGTGGCCTCGTACTGCCGCAGTGCGAAGTCGAACGCCCCGTTGCCGGCGGTCGGCACCCAAGGATCGGCATGGGCGGCCACCATCGGCCCGCAGAGCATGAGGACGCCGAGACGTCGCAGGCCGCGCAGTGCACCGCTCATGCCGAGACCGCCCGCCGCAGGTGTGCATTCGCCGCGTCTCGATGGGCTTGCCACAGATTCGCATACGGTCCCCCGGCGCCGAGCAACTGCGCATGGGTACCGCGTTGCACGATCACCCCCTCGGCCAGCACCAGGATGGTCTCGGCGGCGCTGACCGTCGCCAGACGATGGGCGATGAGCAGCACCGCACGGGTCTTCGCCAAGGACCTCAGCGCACGCATCAATCGCTGCTCGGTCAGCGGATCGACACTGCTGCTCGGCTCATCGAGAATGATCACGGAGGCCCCGCTCAGCATCGCGCGCGCCACGGCGACGCACTGACGCTGACCACCCGAGAGTGTCGCACCGCGCTCACCGACGACGGTATCGAATCCCTCCGGCAGCGCCGCGAGCACCTCATCGATTCCGGCGGCACGGGCCGCCGCGATCGCCTCATCGCGCCCCGCATTCTCCCGCCCGTAGGCGATGTTGGCCCAAATCGGCGCGTGAAAGAGCTGCGGCTCCTGACCGATCAGTGCCACGTGCGAACGCACGTAGTGCAGACTGAGCTCGCGCAGATCGCACCCGTCGAGGGTGACCGCACCGGAGTCCGGATCCTGAAAGCGCGTCGCGAGCGCCGCGAGCGTCGATTTGCCCGCCCCGGTCGGCCCCACCAGCGCCACGGTGCGCCCCGGTTCGAGCGCGAACGAAACCTCACGCACGGTCGCTCGCTCTGCGCCGTAACCGAACGTCACCTGATGGAACTCGAGGACGCCGGCACAGCGTTGCGGCTCGCGTGCCACACCCGGTGGCGTCAAAGAGCCGAAATCGGCCCAGTACTCCTCGATCCGCTCCAGAGCGACGGCGGCGCGCCCGAACACCCGTCCCGCCTTCGCCAGTTGCCGAGCGGGCGCGACGATCGCCCGCAGGTACGCGAGAAACACCAGTAGATCGCCGGCGCTCAGCGTCCCGTTCAACACGAGCACCGCGCCGTACCAGGCGATCGCACCGGTGGCCAACGCAATGGCGAGATTCATAGCCGGCGCAAAGCCGGCCTGCATCCGGTTGCCGCGCAGCGCGGCCTCGAGCACCAGACGGGCCCGTGCCGTGAAGCGATGCTCCTCGAACGCCTCGCGCGCACAAGCCTGCACCAACTGGATGTTGCCGAGGGTCTCCTGGATCGCACCGCTCTGCTGCCCTTCCTGGCGGCGTGTCTGACGGGCCGCGGTGCGGATCGCCGCGGCGAAGTGCCGCGCAATCCCGATCAGCACCGGCGCGATCGCCAGGGTGAGCAGACCGTAGCGCCAGTTCATCGCCAGCATCACGATGAGGATCCCGCCGATCGTCAGCAGCTGCGGCAGCAGATCGAGCCCCACGGCCGCGACGAACTGCTGCAGTGCGTTGACGTCGCCGCCGATGCGCGCGGCAATCTCCCCGCTCAAGTGCGTGCGATGAAAGGACTGCGGCAGACGCAGCAGATGCGCGAAAAAGTCCCGCCGCAGAGCAAAGCCGATGCGCTGCGCGCCATCGAGCAACAGGCGATTGCCGAGATACGCCAACGCGGCATCGAGGAGGCCGAGGACCACGATCGTCGCCCCGAGCACGTGCAAGAGTTGCAGGCGATGCAACTGCGGGTCCGGCAGCAGCACCGCCCACGCACCGAGCGGTTTGCGGAAGATCACGCTGTCGACGATGAACTTCAGCGGCCAGGGCAACAGCAGCGCCACCGCGGCGCGCAGTCCCATCGCCGCCGCGCCCCCGCCGAGCCGGGCGCGCTCGCGCAGCAGATACGCGGTGAGCCGCCAGCGTGGCGGCGCGGCCGTCATGCCGCCGCTCCGACGCGCGCGGCATCGGCGAGCGCCGCCACGCACGTCACGATCCGCTCCCAGCCACGGCCGGCGATGCGCTGCTGCGCGGTGCGCCCCATGAGCGTGCGCCGCTGCGGATCATCGAGCAGCGTGATGATCGCCCGGGCGCAATCGAGCGCATCGTCGGGGCGATAGAGCAGGCCACTCTGCCCGTCGTCGATCAGCTCGGTGAGCTGCCCGATGCGCGGCGCGACCACGGGCCGACCGCAGGCGAGCGCCTCGATCACTTTCAGGGGCGAGAAATAGAAATCGGCTGCCGCCTGATACGGCGCCACCACCACGTCGCACGCTGCGGTCCACCCGGGGATCTGCGCGTGCGGGACCCGGCCGAGCGCACTGACGCTGTCGCGCCACGGCGCAGATGCCACCGTACTGCAGAATGCCTCCCAACGCGGCCCGTCGCCGATTGCCAGCAGATGCACATCGCGAGCGACACAGACGGACCGATACGCCTCGAGCAACAGCTCCGTGCCGTGCCAGGCCTTGAAGCTGCCGACGAAACCGATGAGGCCGGTCTGCGCACCCACGCCCAGGCGTGCCCGCAGCGGCGCGCGATCCTGCTGACCGGCGGCAAACCGCCTCAGGTCGACCCCGTTGGGCAACACATGGGTGGCGCCGGCACGCTCGGGCACTTGCGCCGCGATGTACTGCTGGACCGCGCTCGAAACCGCCACGATGGCCGAGGCGCTGGCAAATGCAGCGCACTCCATGCGCCGCGCAATCGACTCCAGGCGCAGGCCGCGGAAGCGCTTGTGCTCCTCGACCAGCGGCGCGTTGACTTCCAGAATGCGGGGGCAGCCGAGAGCGGCGGCGATCTGAGCCCCCGCACTCCCGAAGAGCGCGTGCCGCTCGTAGATGAAGTCCGGCACGAACTGACGCGCCGCCAGCAATCGCTCAACGCGCGCCGGGAGCGCGCGGTCGTAGGCGATTTTGACGAGTTCCGCCTCGACGAGCTCCGCTTGCACCGCGTCAGCCTCAGCGCCGGGTTGGCGCTCCTGCCGCCCCTGCTGCTCCGCGGCTCGCTCAGGCGGCAACGGTGCGATCGACACCGGCGGGGCCTCGTTGCCGCTGCCGAGCCGCGCGCACACCAGCAGCACTTCGTGGCCCAGCGCCGCGGCAGCCCGCACAAACTCCCGCACGTGCACCGAGGCACCCTTGTCACCGAGTACCGGAATGCCCTGATCGAAGTTCAGATACAGAATCCTCACGGCGCACCCTCCCCGGCGATCGCCGCAGCGCCGGGCAGGTCCCCGGCGAGCACACCGTCGCTCGACGCCGCATCGGCGCAACACGGCGCGCAGTCCATCAGGACATGCAAAGCGCGCGTCGTCTGCCAAAGGTCGAACTCCCGGGCGAGCACTGACCGGGCGCTCTCAGCGAGGTTCGCCGCAAGCGACGCGTCGGTGAGCATCCGGCTCATCGCCACGGCGAGTGCCGCCGAGTCGCGCGAAGGCACCAGCAGTCCGGTCTGTCCGTGGCGGACCAATTCCGGGATGCCCGACACGTCGCTCGCCACGACCGGTACGCCGACGGCCATCGCCTCGGCGATGACATTCGGGATTCCGTCACGGTCGCCGTCCTCCGCGATGCGCGGCGCGAGCACGAACAGGTCGGCCTGCCGGTAGCGGCCGAGCAGATCCCGATGGGTCATCGACCCGCTAAAGCGGACCCGCTCGGTGAGACCGAGCCGCAGCACCTCGGCCATCAGCGCGGCGCGCAACGGACCGTCGCCGACGATCTCGCAGTCGAAATCCACCCCCTGCTCGAGCAACCGGGCGCAGGCAGCAAGCACGTCCTCGTGTCCCTTCTTCGGCACCAGCCGACCGACCGAGAGAATCCGGGCACGCCGCCCGCCGGTGCGCGCCGCGGGCGACTCGGCTGCCGCGAAGTTCTGCAAGTCGATGCCGTGGTACACCAGATGAACCCGGCGCGGATCGAGGCCCGGGGCGATCCGGCGCAGATGTTCGGCGTTGTATGCCGTGCAGGTCGCGACGAACTCGGCCGCATGCAGATGCCGGCGCAGAATCGCCGGGCGCGACAGATAGATGTCCTTGGCGTGCGCGGTGAAGCTGAACGGAATGCCGCTCATGCGATGGGCAAAATGCGCGACCGAGGTCGGAGCGTTGGCGAAGTGCGCATGAATGTGCCGCACACCGGCACGACGGCAGAGCGCCGCTAGCACCCCGGCCCGCGCGAACTGGCGCCACAGCGACATCGGGTGCCGCGAGGTGAGCGTGCGGCGCAGCGCAAGACCCAGCGCCCGGAGATACCGCAACGGCGCGAACGCGAGCATGCGTGCGTGCGCACCGAGGACCCGGCACACCTGGCCACCGAGATGCGGCGGCGGCGAGTGGACCGGAGCGCACACCTCGGCCACCATAGGATGGTGCGGTGGCGGCTCGGGCGGCAGCAGAGAGAAGATGATCAGCCGCTCGCCGAGCCGCTCCATGGCGCGAATCTCATTGAGGATGAACGTTTCGGTCAGACGCGGAAAGCGCTTGAGCACGTAGATGACCGGTCCGCGGCCCGAGGCGCTCATGCCGCCCCCTGCACGCGCGGCGCGGCGCGCCGCGCCCCGCCCGTCAGTTCCGCCGCGATGCGCTCAGCTCCCTGCAGATCCACGGCCCCCCACAGGTGCTCGTGCGGGACCGGTGCGGCCAGCGCCGCGGGCACCTGCTCGGCCAGCGCGGCGGCGAGCCGCTCATCGCCCGGCACGCACTCACACAACCCCAACCGGGCGAGCAGCCCGGCGCGCAGCTTCTGCTCCTCGCGCGGCACGCTGCGCGGGACCAGAATCGCCTTCTTGCGCGCCGCCAGTAGCTCCACGCTAGTGTTGTATCCGGCCATGGACACGACCAGTTCGGCGCCGGCGATGCTCGGCACCAGCTCGGTGGTGTAGGTGACGATCTGCACGTCACGGCGCCCGGTGATCGCGCTCTGCAGCGCCGCGCTCTGATCGGCGGGCATGAGCGGCCCGGTGACAATCACGGAGAAGAATTCGTTCTCACGCCCTGCACACAGGCCCTGCAAGTACGAGTGCATGAGGAAATGGCCATCACCGCCGCCCCCGGCCGTGACCAACACCACCGGCCGACCGGCAGCGCGCTCAGCATCCCAGCACACCCCCGTCGTCGCCACCGCACTGAGCTGCTCGGCGCGGGAGCGGCCGAGGACGTACCCGCAGTACTTCACGCGCTGCGCCACGGCGAGCGACAGTCCATAGGCCGAAACGACATCGAAGAGCCGCTCGCTGCCATATACGAACACATCGTCGTAAGCGTGCTCGATCAGCGCGTGCACGTCCTGTTCGGCCCACAAGCGCTGCACGGTCGCCGGACCATCGAGGATGTCGCGCAGACCGAGCACCGTGCGCGTCTGTGGCAGCTCGTTGCGGATCAGAGCGAGCGTCGAGAGCAGCTCCCCGTTCATGCCGCACGGCGCATGGTCGACCAGCAGGACATCGGGGCGCTGCTCCTCGATGAGCTTCATGATCAGTGCTTCGCGATACCCCTTGGTCAGCCCGAACAACTGCCCCGGGGCCCGGGCGGCATATTGGTCCGCACCGGTCTTGATCACCGGGGGCAGCGGCTGCACGTGCAGTCCGGGCGGCAGCGTCCACTGGCGAATGACCGGCGAGCCGGTGAGCAGCCAGACCTCGAAACGCGGCTCGCTGCGCAACAGCTGATCGGCAATGGCCAGATTGCGGCGCAGATGCCCAAGCCCGAATGTGTCATGCGAATAGATGCACACCTTCGGCACCGCCGCAGCGGCGCGCACGCTGCCGAGAATCCGCTGCGCATTGAAGCGCCGCTCGAGATGATTCCTGGCTGACACGCATTGATCCACGGTTCACCTACCTGTCGAAGTGCGGAGCCGGGCGAGATTTGCCCGACCGAGACGGCTGTTCCGAACGTGAGACGGGAGCAGCGGCTCGGATCAATCGGGGAGGCGTGCACCTGTCGCCAGGCGGTGACACATTGGGGACGGCCCGCCTCTGCGGCTCGCTCGATGCGGCGCGGAAGGATCCGGGTGCGGTGGCTGCCGCCGGGAGCTCAGAAGTGCCAGCGCACGCCCAAGATCGGAGTGAACAGCAACCACGGTGCACGCGTCTGAATCAGCGTGTACTGACCCGATTCGGAGCGGCGTAGCGTATAGTTGTAACAGCAGGTACTGGCCGCGTCGGTTGCATCGTAGATGTCGAGAAACGTCTGCAGCGTGCCGCGACCGAGGCGGTGCTGCCAGCTCAGGCGCAGATCGAGTGTAAAGAACGACTGCAGGCGCTGGCTGTCGAAGCGCCCGAATGCGAGTTGCACCGCCGACGGATTGCTCCAGCTCATCGCCGAGATCTGCAGCGGGGTGTACGGCCAGCCGCTGTGCCAGGTGAGCGAAGCGGCGACACTGAACGGTGCGTGACGCCACAGCGCGTTGAGCTTGACCGCATTCGGCTCATCCCAGGCGCGCGGGATCCACGCCCCTGCGATCCGATCCTGCGCATGCGACCAGGCGTAGGACATCGTACCGCTCAATGCCCGGTTCGGATCGGTCGCGAAACTGAGCTCCACCCCATACATGCGCGAGCGCTGGGCGCTGATGTGCAGCTGATCGACCGCCAGCTCCGGCAGCAGCGGGAACGGCGAGAACAGGTAGGCGGTGTAACTGGAGGCGGATCCTTCGTTCTTGTAATACAACTCTGCGCGCACCGCGCTGCGCTCGCGAAAGCGGTGATCGAGGCTCAAGTCCGTCTGCGTCACCCGCCGCACGTCCGGTGGGTCGAACCGGCCGTTCTCGAGGTGCGGATCGAGCACGTTCGCCTGGGTCTCCTGACCCCAACCGAGCCGCACAGTGGTCCGTGGCGCGAGGCGGTAGCGCAGGTTGGCCCGCACGTTCCATTGCGCGTCGGACGGCCCGCCGATGTAATGCCGGGCGTTGCGGCGCACGCCGATATCGACCGTCGTGCGCGGTGACGCCTGCCAGCGGACCGATCCGTAGAGCGCATAGGTGATGGCATGGGCGGCGAGCGCCTCGTTGGCGTCGGCCACGCGCGCCGGCTGCAGATCCGGATAGAACGGCGCGGAGAATTGCGCCGAGCCGAACGAGATATCGACCAGCTGCACCCAACTCACCTGCGCCCCGAGGTGCCAGTACCAGTTCGCCGCCGCCGCATCGCGCAACTCCTGGCGCAGGGTGTAGACCGCGTGCCAGCTGTGCTCGAACAACGAGCCGGTCACGATGTTCGGCTCCGCCACCGTGCCGCTGACGTTCTCATGGGACTGTTCCCCGGAGAGCACCGTGGTGCTGCCCAGAGTGGCGCTGAAGCGGTGATCGAGCCGCAGCCAGGCGTAGTACTCCCCGCCCGAGACGCCCTTGCTCTGTGCGCTTTCGCTTCCGAAGTACTTGCGGTGATCATCGATCGCGAGCGCGCCGGCGGCGAGTTCGGTGCGCGCGTTGGCGCGCCAGGTCGCGTGCACGATCAGATCATTGAGCGTCGGGGTACCGACGCCGGAGTTGATCCAACCGACCGGGGCGAACTGGTTCTGCAGCCGCAGGTCGGCGAACACCGTGCCGCGCCCGTCGGCGAAGGGCGTGCCGGCCATCGCGCTCGCGCCCTGCTCGGACAGCTGCAGATCGACCGTGCGGCGCACGATCTGCCGCGGCCGCATGCTCACGACCCCACCGATCGCGTTGCCGTATTTGATGGGGGCGAGCCCGGTCCAGGCGGTGACCGAGTCGACGGCCATCGGATCGACCGGACTGAAAAGACTCTGTAGTTCCTTCAGGTGATACGGCTCGTGCAGCGTCACGCCGTCGTAGCGATACAGGACTTCATCATCGCGACTGCCGCGCACATGCGTGCGCGCGGTGTAGCCGGCGGCCGTGGTGCCCGGGATGACCTGCAACGCCCGCACCGCATCGTTGTGCGTCTCGGGCGAATTCTCCAGCGCCACGCGCCGGGCCGTGCGACTGGAGGAGATACGCGTCTGATATCGGCTGGTTTGCACCACGACCTGAGTGAGCAGCGGTTGCGGCGATCGGACCGGTCGCGGGGCCGCGGGACGCGCCGGCGCCGGCACGATGACATAGGTGTCGCCGGCAACGCGGCGGGCCGCGAGCCCGAGCGGCCCGAGGAGCGAGCGTAGCTGCTCGAGCGCGGTTGCGCCATGCACCGCCCGGCGGGCGCGCAGCTCGGGCGCAACCACCTGCGAACTGTAGATGAGACGTATTCCCGTTCTCGCGATGCGTCGCAGAACCTGAGTGACCAGGGGATGATCCGCTCGTGCGCCCGTCGCCAGAGCGCAGGGGCCGGCTGCGATCAGCAGCGCGGCCCACACAGGGCTAGAACATCGCAATCAGTACCGCCGTCTCGCTTCAGCTGCCTCGACTCGTGGGGCTGGGCATACGGATCCGCAGTTCACCGGGAACCGTCGTATCATATTCGAAGCGTGTCGTTGCCATGACGGCCACTAACGCCTGACTCGGCGTCAACCCCGCGATGCTCCCCGACAAGCGAGTGTGGCGCACCGCCATCGCCGTGCCAGGGCCGACCAGCACCAGCCGCAATCCCATCTCATGGGCATACCAGTCGAGAAACGCCGAGAGCGGTCGGCCGTCGATCGGCAGATCCGGCACCAGCGCATCCACCCACGCCCACTGCGCACCGTAGGGGCTCACCGCCCTGCGCTGCACCTGGCCGCCGCGGAGCACTTCGACTTCCTGCCCCGTCGTCAGATGCTGCTCTTGGCCGGACGCATCCCTCACCCGCACCTGACCGCTGCGCACGCTGACGGCCATCGATGCGGAGTTCACCTGCACCTGGAACTGCGTACCCAGGTGCGAGACTCGGCCGAAGGGCGTCTTGACGATCAACGGTGGCGCGCCGCGGGCCGGTTCGCTCGTTTCCACGTAAATCCGTCCGGCCGTGAGCCGGACCTGCCCCCCCGGACCGATCCGCAGGCGGCTGTCGGGGCCGAGGCGCATCGAATCTGCCGCCACGCTCATCAGCACGAAACCGTTGCTCGTGGTCTGCACGGTGGTCCCGGCCGGCAGATGGGTGCCCGCGGCGATCAGACGCTGTTCGTGCCGCGCCCGCACCGTCACGTCACCGCGCACCGCCACCAGCGTGGCGTCGGCCGCCCTCGGCAGTGCGCGCCGGTGCAGACTCACCCAGAGCAGTCCGGCGGTCAGCGCTGCCAGACCGGCCGCCGCAGCGACCCAGCGGGCGCCCCGGCGCAGACGGCGCTGCGCGGTGGCCTGCTGCCAAGCCTGTTCGACCGCGGTGCGCACCTGCTGCTCGAGGGGCGCCGCGGGCGCTGGCCGCGGACCGGCCTCGGCGATCAGGCGGGCAATCTGATCGTGCCCTTGCGTTCGCGGGTCTCGCTCACTCGTCATTGTGCTCCCCCGGCACTCGGCAACAGCGTGCTGCCCACATCCCGGAACGCCTGCCGAGCGCGGGCGAGCAGAGATTGTACGGCGATGACGCTGACACCGAGCCGCGTCGCGATGGCTTCCATCGACAGATCTTCTAGGTATTTCAGCTCCAGCACCCGGGCGTAATGGCTGGGCAGGTAATCGAGCGCCGCATGCACGCGCGCGGCCAGATCGTCCCGGTGCGCCACGGCGTCCGGCTCGCCGGACGCATCGGCCGGAATCGACTCGAGGATGGCGCGGCTGTGCGGATCGTCCTCGAGCTCGACCAGCCGGTGGACGTAGGTCTGCTCGCGCCGCAATCGGCTCAGGTGATCGGACAGCTCACGACGGGTGATCTGGCACAACCAGGTGAACAGGCTCGCCTCGCCGCGGTACGTCTCCAGGCGCCGCACGCCGCGCGTGAGCGCCGCCTGCACGATGTCGCGCGCCGCCTCCGGGTCGTCATTGACGCGCCGCAGCGTGAAGCGGAACAGGCGGGGGAAATAATCCGCGAAGAACTCGTTGAATGCCGCGGTGTCCCGCGACATCAATCGACTGACGAGTTTTCGATCCTCTTCGTGCATCAGCCTGGGCCCGCGACGGGTTGCGATGATGCTATTAGAGGGGGGCGCGGCGGTAAATCAATCGCCGGCCGCGCGCTTCAGCCGAGCCAGTGGTCGAAGAGTTTGCGTCCCCAGTACATCCCGAAGCCGCTGCCGACGCAGCTGAGGACAATGGCCGTTCCCATGCCCACGTAGGCACCTATGGCCCAGCCCACGGAGCCGAGCACGGTCGTGCCGATGAAGGAAAACATTCCGCGCATGGTCGCTCTTTAATACGCCAGGGCCGCGGGACGCTCCAGGAACTGTGCCACGGAATGCCGGCCTGCGCTGCTCGGCCTCACAGCGCGGCGCGCAACTGGCCGATGGCCTCGGCAAACTCCTGCTCCTCGTAGGACGCGAACGCCAGACGCAAGTTCGGCCGCACCGCCTCGTCATAGGCATAGTGTCGGCCGGTGAGCACCTGCCAGCCCCGCCCCTGCAGGCGCTGCGCCCAGGCCTCCACGTCGATGCCCACGGCAGCCTCAGCCCAGAGTGTCATGCCGCCCGAGGGAGGGGTGAAGGAGATCGATCCTCTCAGCTCACGCTTCAGCACACTCACGCCGTGGTCGCGCCGCGCCCGATAGGTGCGCCGGGCGCGCTGCACGTGCCGCTGCAGCTCTCCGCGCTCCAGCAAATCCGCAACCGCGCACTCCACGGCGTGATCGCCCTGGCGGTCGATGCCGGTACGCAGCGCGGTCAGGATCGGCGGCAGTGGCGGCGGCGCCAGCAGGTAGCCCAGGCGCACCCCCGGAGCGAGCACCTTCGCCAGCGTCCCGACGTACAGCACCACTCCGGCGCGATCGGCGCTCGCGATGGGCAGGACCGGCCGTCCCTCGTAGTGAAACTCGTGATCGTAATCATCCTCGATGATCGCGAACCGCTTGCGGCGGGCGAGCTCGAGCAGTGCCATGCGCCGCGGCGCACTGAGGGTCACGGTGGTCGGGTACTGATGATGCGGGGTGACGTAGACGGCGCGCAGCGCCGTGCGTTCGGCGAGGGCCTCGAGAGCGGCGACGTCCAGGCCCCCAGCATCGAGCGGCACCGCCGCGAGCGCCGCCCCGTGCTGGCGGAACACCCGCCACGCGGGCCGGTAGCCGAGCGCCTCGACCGCCACGGTATCGCCGGGCTGCAGCAGCGCGCGGGCCGCCAGCTCCAGCGCCATCTGGCTGCCGGAGGTCACCACGAGGTGCTCGGCATCGGCCGCAATGGCGCGCCGCGAGCGCAGCAGCTCGGCCAGCGCGGCGCGCAACCGCGGATGGCCTTGCGGATGACCGTAGGCGAGCAGGTCCGGTGCGCCGTGGCGCAGCACCCGCCGATACGCGCGCGTAAGCTCGCCCACCGGCGCGAGTCTCACGTCCGGCGCGCCCTCGCTCAAGGGTCGCAGCCCCCCCTGCGGCGTCCCGGCGCTTCGCCCGTCCGCTCCGCGCACCTCGAACCCGGCCGACCCCGCGCTGCCGACCGGGCTCGGGCCGTTGCGCCGCGGTCGCTGCGGCGGGCGCGGCACCGAATGCGCAACGAACGTCCCGCGGGCCTGTTGCGGCTCAGTCCAGCCCTCTCCGGCCAGCTGCTCGTAGGCGGCAATCACGGTGTTGCGATGCACGCGCAACTCGCGCGCCAGCGTGCGGCTGCCGGGCAACCGCGCCCCCGGCCGCAATCGACCGCGCCGCACCTCCGCGGCGATGGCGCGGGCAATGCGTCGCGCCAGCGGCTCGGCACCCGCCTCGTCCAGGCTGAGGACGATCTCCCACCGCGCAACTGGTCTACTTATTTCCAGATAACTGGCCCTTCGCGACAGACCATTCTACGGCCACCCTGTCCGTCCCGACAGCCCGCAGGAGCGCCGATGAGCACCCTGACCGTCACCCCCCGAACCCGCCTGGTACGCCGGCCCGATCGAGGGTCTTTCGACCGAGCAACCGTCCACGCCATCCTCGACGAGGCCCTGATCTGCCACATCGGCTTTGAAGTCGACGGTCAGCCCTACGTGCTCCCGACGGTCCACGTGCGCATCGAGGACCATCTCTACGTGCACGGGTCGGTCGGCAGCCGCATGCTGCGCACGCTGCGCCAGGGGGCCCCGGTGTGCATCACGGTGACTCTGCTCGATGGCCTGGTTCTCGCCCGCTCGGCGTTTCACCACTCCATGAACTACCGCTCCGTGGTGCTCCTCGGCCGCGCCCAGGAAGTGACCGAACTGCAGGAGAAGCGTCAGGCGTTCGACGCACTCGTCGAGCACGTCGCCCCGGGCCGCAGCCGCGAGGTGCGCCCCGCAGATGACCTGGAGGCCCGAGCCACAGCCCTGTTGCGACTGCCGATCGATGAGGCCTCGGCCAAGATCCGCACCGGTCCGCCGATAGACGATGAGCGCGACCATGCGCTCGGCTGTTGGGCCGGAGTCGTTCCGCTGGCACTCACGGCGGCTCAGCCGATTGCCGATCCGGCGCTGCGCTCGGACATCGCGCTGCCGCCCTCGCTGCAGCCGTACCGCCGACCCCGCTGAGCGATCCGCTCAAGGCGGCGCGCCGAGCTGGTTGACCAACGTGCTGAGCAGCGGTGCGATGCGGCGCAGTTCGTCGCGGTGCGCCGCGGAGAGTCCCGCGAGCGCCCGTTCGGCATTGGCCGTGAGCACGAGCATCGCGCGCCGGCGGTCGCCCGGGTCGGTGCGCCGGCGCAGATAGCCGCTCCTCACCATGCGGTCGACTAGCTCGACCGCGCTGTGGTGGCGGATCACGAGGCGGGCGGCCAGATCCCCGACGGTGATCGGCGCCCCGCCCGAGGCACCCTTGATGGCGAGCAGCGCCTGGTGCTGGCGCGGCGCCAGACCGGCCGCCGTCGCCGCCGTGGCGCTGAACGCCAGGAAGCGCGCCAGCACGTGGCGAAACTCGGCCAGCAGCTGGTAATCCGTGAGCGACAACTCGCGCCCGCCCGAGCGCGCTGGCGCCGATCCGCTTGCGCTACGGGACATGGGACACTCCGCTCTGCTCGATGGGCACGGGACCGCCTCGAGCGCACCGCAGACCCGGCGGCGCGCTGCTCATGATCATTCCGCCGCGGTCGGCGTGCCGCGCAGGTAGATGTCCGGATCGAGCCGCTCCATGTGCCGCTCCGGATGGGCCACCGAACGGAAGCCGAACTGCTCATAGAGGTTATGCGCATCGTGCGTCACCAGCGACCAGCGCCGCAATCCCTGCAGTCGCGGATGCTCGAGCGCCGCGCGCATCATCGCCTTGGACAGACCGCGGCCGCGGTGCGGCTCGAGGACGTAAACGTCCGAGACGTAGCAAAAGGTCGTGTAATCGCTGATCAGCCGGCACAGCCCCACCTGGGCGCCATCCGGGGCGTAGAGTCCGATGCACAACGAGGCCTGCAGGGCGCGCCGGACAATCTCCACGGGGATGTTCTTCGCCCAGTAGGAACGGCACAGGTACGCGTGCACCGCGTCGAAATCGAGACGGGCCGGATCGTCCGAGAGGACGTAGCCGTCCACGCGCGCCAGCACCCCCGCCTGGGGCTGCGCATCCGTCGCGCTCATCGGCTGCACCTCAGACCCAGAGGTCATTCTGCGCCGTCCGCGAGCCGCCCTCACGCCCCGTATTGAGCACGCCGCTCGGCTCGATCAGCAGCACCCGGGCCTCCTGGAGCGCCGAGGGCTTGTGCCGGCACCCCTTCGGAACGACGTACAGTTCACCCGCGCCGAGCTCGACGCTCTCCCCGTCCAGATCGATCCGCAGCCGCCCCTCGAGCACCAGGAAGGCCTCGTCGGTCTCGGGATGATCGTGCCAGATGAACTCCCCCTGCAGACGCACCAGCTTGATCTGGTAGTCATTCAGCTGTGCGACGACCCGCGGCGACCACAGTTGCGTGATCTGCTCGAACTTGCTGCGAAGATTGATTGCTTGAGCGCCCATGCTGCCCCACCCTGCGGCCGTTCGGGCCGGCAAAGACCGTACCGTAGCAAGAGCCCTGTACCGGAAACAACCCCCGGGACCCGAACCGCCGCGCCACCGCGCACGACGCCCCTTCGGAGGCGATCCGGATCCGGCTCCTCAGCGCGCCCCGATCCACCCACAACACGGCCGCGCGTACCGTCGACAACACTTGTTGGATGTTGCAACAAAACGGTAACGCTCGAGCGCTACACTTGCGTCCAACGGTAATACAACCGCCGCAGCGTGTGACAACATGCTCTCGAGCAGCGATCGAGTCGAGACTGAATTGACGGCGGCCGAGGCGCACAGCAGAACACTGACGGGACGCGCCGCGCATCACTCCGACCACTTCGATGGACGGTGTTTCTTCAATCCGCACGTACGCACCGGCACCCGCTGGCGCGACCTGCTGCGCTGGGCGCTGACGGCGAGTCCGCGCCCCTGGCCACGGCGCATCGCAAACCGCTCCCGCCCGGCGCCGCCGCCGCGCCTCGCGCCGCGGCAGCTCGCGCTCACCTTCGTGAACCACATCACCTTCCTGATCCAACTCCCGGGCCTGAACATCCTCACCGATCCGGTCTATTCCGAGCGGGTCAGTCCGGTGCGCCTCGTCGGTCCCCGGCGGGTCCGCGCACCCGGCCTGCCGTTCGATGCGCTGCCGCCGCTCGATCTGGTCCTGATTTCACACGATCATTACGATCACCTCGACGTCAAGACGCTACGGCGCATCGAGGCGGTGCACAGGCCCCGCTACGTCACGGGCCTCGGCACCGGCGCGCTGCTGCGGCGCATCGGGTTGCAGCGCGTGCACGAACTCGACTGGTGGCAGTGTCTGCATCTGCCCGGGGCCGGCGCCGACATCACCTTCACTCCCGCGCAGCACTGGTCCGGACGGGGCTTATTTGGGCGCAACCGCACGCTCTGGGGCGGCTTTCATCTCGGCTGCGCCGACGGGGACGTCTACTTCGCCGGCGATACCGGGTACGGAGCGCATTTTCACGAGATCCGCCGCCGGCTCGGCGCACCGGACCTCGCGCTGCTGCCGATTGGTGCCTACGCACCACGCTGGTATGAGGCGGCCAATCACATGAATCCGCATGAATCGGTGCAGGCGCACCTGGATCTCGATGCGGGGGTATCGGTCGCGACGCACTTCGGCTGCTTCCGCCTGAGCGATGAGGGCTTCGAGGAGCCGCTGCACGATCTGGCCGTCGCGCGCGTGCAGCACGGCGTGGCGGAGCGCTCGTTCATGGCGCTCGAGACCGGCGAGACACGCCAGTTCGCGCTCGCGCAGCTCGAGCGCGAGACCCTCGCGCAGGACGCGGCCGCCTGAGACGCCACAGGCGGCAGGCATGTCCCGCCGCCGCGCCCTTGGAAGGGCCCGAGGCATCCCGTAGAGTGTCCGGATGCGACTCACCGGCACCGCGCAGCGACGGCGAATACAACCCTGCGCCGGCGCCCGCGCGCCGGCATGAGCGCAGAACCGCGCGGCCTCAACGGCTCGATCTGGGCACTGGCCGCGCTGGGATTCGCCGGCGGTCTCGGCGGCGGCGTGGTCTTCCCGATCCTGCCGATCGTCGGTCAGGCGCTCGGCATCGCCCCAGCGATGATCGGCCTGATTCTCTCCCTGAACCGCATCACCCGCCTCGGCGTCAATCCCTTCACCGGCCATCTGGTCGATCGTTTCGGTGCACGCTGGCCGCTGATGGGCGGACTGCTGATCGAGGGTCTGGCCACGTTGTGTTACACGACGGGACTGGCGAGCCGCGGACCCACCGCATGGTTTCTGCTCGGTCGGGCGCTCTGGGGCGTCGGCTCCTCGCTGTTGATGGTCGGGGCGCTCACCGGGGCGCTGATCGTGAGCACCGCGGCGGCCCGCGGCCGTGCCACTGCACTGGTGCGCATGGCGCTGAGCTTCGGCGTACCGGCGGGGTTGCTGCTCGGTGGCCTGGTGGCGAACCTCGTCTCGGTCCGTGCCGCCTTCCGCGCCGCGACCTTCATCACCTTCGGTGGCGTGGTGGTCGCGTTCCTCATCGCGCCACACGCCCGAGGTGCGGCGGCCCAGCCGCGCGAACGCACGACGCCCCCGGCCGGCGCGGTGCTGCGCGAGCTGCTGCGTCCCGGGCCGCTGTGGATCGTGTGGCTGTTCAACTTCATCATCTTCTTCTCCGCGCAGGGCGTCATCCTCGCCTCCCTGGTGCTCATCGTGCGCGAGCGACACCTGATGCTCCCGGGCCTGAACGCCGAGGGTTCCGCCGGGACCTTGATGGCGGTGATGCTCGGCACCTCCGCCATCGTCTCGTGGATCGCCGGGCGCTCGATCGATCGGCGCGGCCACAAGAGTGCCATCCTGCTGCCGGCGGCGATCTGTCTGGCGTGCGGGTTCGCCGTGCTCGCCTTCGCGCCCACGCTACTGCCGGCGGCGGCCGCACTGGGCATCATCGGCATCGGCCTCGGCGGTATCAGCGTGCCGCTCATCGTGATCATGGGCGAGTTGATCCGGCCCGAATGCTACGGGCGCGCCGTCGGCATCTACCAGGTCGCCGGCGACATCGGCGGCAGCCTCGGGCCGATCACGGGACTCGAGGCCATCGCCCGCTTCGGGCCGCGCGAGCCGCTGACGGTGCTCGCGGCTCTGTTGCTCGGCACCGTGCCGCTCGCCCTCATCCTCAACCGCCTCGAGCGACGCCTGCACCGCTGAGGCGGCATGCTGCCGCCGGTGTTCAATGCACCCCGTGCATGAGCTTGCGGATCGGCTTGGCCGCGAGCAGATACACCAGACTCACGACCGTGCCGTACACGAACAACCGGACGTAGACATGTCCGTAGTCGTCGATGCCCGGACGCGCCAGACTACCGGTGCCCGCGGTGAGCGTCGCGATCCACCCGGCCAGCTGATACGCAATCGCGTAGCCGAAGAACCACCCGCCCATCGCGAACGAGGTCTCCTCGGGCGCCGCGAGCAGCCCCACCAGGCCGTACCCGATCGGTGAGAGCGCGAGCTCCCCGAGGGTCTGCGCCAGGTAGCATCCGGCGAGCAGTCCCCAGCCGGTCTTGCCGTCGGCCGCGAGGCCGTAACGAATTCCGAGCGCCATGATGCCGTAGCTGAGGGCGACCAGCAGCAACCCGATGCCGAACTTCCTCGGTGTCGAGGGATCATGACCGTGTCTGCCGAGCCACGGCCACAGCAGCGCCAGCAGCGGTGCAAAGATCAGGATGTAGAGCGGGTTTGCCGACTGGAACAGCACGTAGTTGAACGGCGCGTTGACGTAGTCGCGCGCGAAGAAGTTCAACGACGTCACGCCCTGGAAGCTCAAGGTCCAGAATCCCACCAGGGCGACGAACAACACCAGCAGCGCGAGGTAGCGCTGGGTCTGCACCCGATCGCCGCGGCGGATGCACGACACCACGAAATACAGCACGAGCAAGCCCATGAACACGTACATCATCGCGCTGAGGATCTGCGGGTGCGCGAGCAGCATCGCCGTCGGAACGATCAGCACCGCGAGTGCGACCAGGACCCCGAGCAGTGCGCCGCGCCGCGCACCGGTGGCCTCGGCGGGCACGTTGGGCTTCAATTTGTGCATGCGCAGCTGAAACAGCACTGCGGCGAGCAGCTCACCGACCGCCGCGGCGATGAACCCCCAACGCAGGCCGAAGCGCTGACCGACCAGATCAGCGCAGATGAACGGCGCGATGAACGAGCCGACATTGATCGCCAGGTAGTAGAGCGTGTATCCGCCCTCGCGGCGCGGATCGTGGGCGGCGTAGTTGCGCCCGATGAGCACGGTGAGCGGAATGGTCAGGCCGACGGCCAGCGCATAGAGCGCCAGCCCGATCTCCATCCCGAACAGCGTCGGCAGCGCCATCAGTACCAGCCCCGCCACCAGCAGCCACATGCCGAGCGCAACGGAGCGCAGCTCGCCCAGCACTTTGTCGGCAACGTAACCGCCGGCAATCGGCGTGGCATACATCAGTGCGAGGAATCCGCTCGCCAGCAGATCCGCGTGGCGCTGGGCCGCCGCGGCGCTCAGCGTGGCGAAGAACTGCTGGGCGATATACGGCGTCAGGTAGGCGCGAAATCCGTAGAAGCAGAAATTGAAGCCGATCGTGACGGCCAGCAGCATCCACAACTGACGCGGATGGCCCCAAAGCGATTGCCCCGAGCCGGCACTGCCGCTCGGCATTGTCTCATCATGCATACGAAATGCTCCGCCTGCGGCGTTGATGTTCTCACGGCCCGACGCACCACCGACCCCCCGGCCGGCCGAAGCGCCGATCCTACCAGCTCCCCGGCGCACCGCGCGCACTCGCCGGCCCGGCCGTCCACAGGCGTCCCCGCTATACTGCGTGCGTGACACCGGGTGAACTGTACGCGGCACGACTCGAGAGGCGGCAAGCGCGCATCGCCGCGCTGCAGCGCAGCGATGCGCGCTTCGGTGCGGCCCGTCTCGCCGTGGCCGCGATCGGATTGTCCGCCGGTTGGATGGTCTGGTACGCGCATTGGTTCCCGAGTGCCTGGCTGGCCGTACCGATCGCAGCGTTCGCCGCGCTCATCGCAGCACACTCCCGCCAACGGCGCGAGCTGATGCGCACGGTGCGCGCGGCCGAGTTCTATCGACGCGCCATCGCGCGCCTCGAGGACCGTTGGGCCGGCACCGGAATCCAGGATCACCCCCGCGATGATGCGCATCATCCCTACGCCGCCGATCTCGATGTATTCGGCCCGGGGAGTCTGTTCGAACTGTTGTGCGCGGCGCGCACGGCGATGGGGCGCGAGACCCTCGCCGACTGGCTGCTCGGCGCGGCGGACACCGCGCAGATCCGCCGCCGCCATGAATGCATCGATGATCTGCGCGCGCGGCTCGAGCTGCGCGAAGCCCTGGCAGTGCTCGGCGATGCGGGCGAGCCGCCGGTGAGCGCACAGCGCCTGCTCGCCTGGTCGCGCGCGCCCAACGGGCTCACCTCCCGGTGGATCGGCGCCCTCGCGGTGGGATTGCCGACGCTGCTGATCGCCGCGCTGCTCTGGGGTTTTCTGCGTGATCAGTGGCTGGCGGCGCTGGCGGTGCTGGCGATCGAAGCGGCCGTCCTCTACGGGCTGCGCGGCACACTGGCGCCGAATCTGAGCGCCGTTGCGGGGGTGTACGACACGGATGGCCTGCGCACCTTTGCCCGTTTGGTCGAACGCATCGAGCGTGAGCCGTTCGACGCCCCCGCACTGCGCTCACTCGTCGCACCCTTCGTGCGCGGCGAGCGGCGCTGCTCCGCCTCACTCGCCCAACTGGCCTGGATCGCAGCGTTTGCCGAGGCGCGCGAGGCCCTCACGGTGCGCTGGTTTCTCGCCGTGCCGCTGCTGTATCCGCTGCAGGTCGCACTCGCCGCCGAGCGCTGGCGGGGCGAGCATGCCGCCGCCGTGCCCGGATGGATCGATGCGATCGGTCCGTTCGAGGCCCTCGCCTCCCTCGCCCAGTTTGCCTTCGAGAACCCTGAATTTCCGTATCCGCAGCTGTGCACCGAGGCCGCAGTGTTCAGCGCCCAGGCGCTCGGACACCCACTGCTGCCCGCCCGTCGCTGCGTCCACAACGACGTGAGTCTCTCCAATACCGCGCCGGTGCTGCTGGTGAGCGGCTCGAACATGTCCGGCAAGAGCACGCTGCTGCGCGCGGTGGGGCTGAACGTCGTGCTCGCCATGGCCGGAGCCCCCGTGAACGCCCGCTCGCTGCGACTTGCGCCGCTGACGATCGGGGCCAGCATTCGCGTCAATGATTCGTTGCAGGAGGGTCAGTCGCGATTCTCCGCCGAACTCACCCGACTGCGCCAGATCGTGGCGATCGCCGAACGCGGCGTCCCGCTGCTGTTTCTGATCGATGAGCTGCTGCAGGGCACCAACTCCAAGGACCGCCGCATCGGCGCCGAAGGACTGCTGCGCACGCTGATCGATCTGAAGGCAATCGGCATCGCCACGACGCACGATCTGGCGCTGACGGAACTGCCCGGCATCGCCGCCTCGATGTGCAACGTCCATTTGCGCGAAACGATGCAGGACGGGGTGATGCATTTTGATTACACGCTGCGCCCGGGAGTCGTCACGACCAGCAATGGCGTGGAGCTCATGCGCGCGATGGGCTTGCGGGTCTGACGGAGCGCAGAACCGGCGTCACGAGCGCCTCCACGGCCCGGGTCCTTCAAACGCCCCTGCCGAGGCGGGGAACCGCGGCTGCTTGCAATTGGTCTCTTAGCACATCAAAATACCATGCAGCCTCGGCCAAAGAGGATCGCATGGCCGCAGACCGGCCCCCGCGCCTCGCCGTCCCTCACGGTGCGACGACCCCAGAGGATCCATGACCTACGCCTCCATCAATCCCGCCACGGGCGAAACCTTCGCCCAGTTCGAACTGCACACCACCGAGTTCGTGGATGCGGCATTGACCGCCGCCGTCTCGGCGCAGCGCGCGTGGGCGTGCACACCGCTTAAGGAACGCTGCGCCCTGCTGCGACGGATGGCCGCCGAATTACGCGAGCGCAAGTCACGGCTCGCCCGCCTCGTGACCCTCGAGATGGGCAAGCCGATCCTCGAGTCCGAGGCCGAGGTGGACAAGTGCGCCTGGAACTGCGAGTTCTACGCAGACCATGCCGCGCAGTTCCTCGGCGATGAGATCGTCGCGAGCGCCGCCGCGGACAGCCGCGTGCTCTACGAGCCCCTCGGCGTGGTGCTCGCGATCATGCCGTGGAATTATCCGCTCTGGCAGGTGATGCGCTTTGCCGCACCGGCGCTCGCAGCCGGCAACGGCTTCATCCTCAAACACGCCAACAACGTGCCGCAGTGCGCCGAGCAGCTCGAGCAGCTGATGCGCGCGGCGGGCATTCCGCACGGGCTGTGTGCCGTGCTGCGGGTCGACAGTACACAGGTCAAATCCCTCATCGAGGATCGGCGCATCGCCGCGGTGACGCTCACCGGTTCGACCGCCGTCGGCCGGCAGGTGGCGGCTCAAGCCGGGGCGGCCCTGAAGAAACAGGTCCTGGAACTCGGCGGGTCCGACCCCTTCATCGTGCTCGAGGACGCACCGCTCGAACTCGCCGCACAAACGGCGGTCAAGGCCCGCTTCACCAACGGGGGCCAGAGCTGCATCAACGCCAAGCGCTTCATCGTCGTCGAGTCGATCGCCGACCGCTTCGTCGAGCGGTTCCTCGAACACGTTCATGCCCTGAAGGTCGGCGATCCGCTGCAGCGCGAGGTGAACATCGGTCCGATGGCCCGGGACGATCTGCGCTCGGCACTGCACCGCCAGGTGCAGCAGACGGTCGCACAGGGCGCGCAGTTGCTCGGCGGCGGGGCGCCCGCCGCCGGACCGGGCTTCTTCTATCCACCCACGGTGCTCGACCACGTCGCCCCGGCCATGACCGCCGCCTGCGAGGAGACCTTCGGGCCGGCCGCCGCCATTCTGCGCGTGCCAAGTGCCGAGGAGGCCGTCCACCTGGCCAACAGTCTCGACTACGGGCTCGGTGCTGCCCTATGGAGCGCCGATGTGGAGCGCGCCACGGCCCTCGCGCGCCGGATCGAGGCCGGGGCCGTATTCGTCAACGCCCTGGTGGCCTCCGATCCGCGCCTGCCGTTCGGCGGCATCAAACAATCCGGCTACGGCCGCGAGCTCGGCGCGTACGGCGCCCGCGAATTCACCAACGTCAAATCCCTTTGGATCGGTCCGGCCCGCTGATCCGCCCGCCGCGAGGACACCCATGACTGTGCGCACCCCGTCGAACGCCGTGCTGCTCCAGCCCGAGACGCTGCCCCGCTACGAGCGCGGCGGCGGCGCCAGTACGACCCCGCTGGTGACCCCAGCGGTCGGTGCCGCCGGGTTCATCACCGGCTACACCGTCTTCACCGCCGGCGCCGAGATTCCGTTCCACAGTCACAACTGCGCCGAAAGCGTGGTCCTGATCGAAGGACGCGCCGCACTCGACATCGACGGTACGGCGTATGAACTGAAGCCACTCGATGCCACCTACATCCCCGCCGGCGTGTCCCATCGATTCCGCAATCTCTCGGCGCACGAGCCGATGAAGATCCTGTGGATCTACGCCCACGCGAACGCCACCCGCACGCTCACCGCCACTGGCGTGACCCATCCGGTCAGCGCCGAGCACGGCCGGCACCCCTGAACCCCGAGGCACCGCTGATGAACCTGCTCATCCTGCCCGGCGATGGTATCGGCCCTGAAATTACGGCTGCAGCGCTCGACGTGCTGCACGCCGCCGATCGACGCTTCGGTCTCGAGCTTCACCTCGATTACGACGAGGTCGGCTTGGTGAGCCTGGAGAAGTACGGCACCACACTGCGCCCCGAGGTGCTCGAGCGGGCGCGCGCCTACGGGGGCATCATTCTCGGCACACAATCGCACGCCGAGTATCCGGCACCGGAAAAAGGCGGCCGCAACATCTCGGCGGCGTTTCGCGTGCAGCTGGATTTGTATGCCAACGTGCGCCCGGCACGCACCCGCAGCTACCTGCCCTCGAACCTCAGGCCCGGCAAGCACATGGACCTCGTGATCATGCGCGAGGCGACCGAAGGGTTCTATCCGGACCGGAACATGAGTCGCGGCTGGGGCGAGATGATGCCGAGCCCCGACATGGCCTTGTCAGTGCGCAAGATCACCCGCCACTGCAGCGAGCGGATCGCGCGCCGCGCATTCGAGCTGGCGATGTCCCGACGCCGCAAGGTGACGGCCGTGCACAAAGTGAACAGCTTTCACATGAGCGACGGGTTGTTTCTGGAATGCGCCCGGCAGGTGGCGCGGGAGTTCCCGGAGGTGACCCTCGATGACCTCCTCATCGATGCGTGCACCGCCCACCTGGTGCGCACCCCCGAGCGCTTCGATGTGCTGGTGGCGGAGAATTTCTATGGCGACATTCTCTCCGACCTCGCCAGCGAGCTCTCCGGCAGCCTCGGACTCGCCGGCTCGATCATGGCCGGGGATCGGCTCTGCTGCGCACAGGCGCAGCACGGCTCCGCCCCGGACATCGCGGGGAAGGACCAAGCCAATCCGACCTCGATGATCCTCTCGGTGGCGATGCTCCTCGAGTGGCTCGGCGAGCATCACCGCCGGGCACCGTACCGCGAGGCCGGTGCGGCCCTGCACCGGGCCGTCGATACGGTGTTGGCCGATCCTCAGACCCGCACCGCCGATATCGGCGGGCACATCGGCACGCGCGCCTTCGGTACGGCGGTCGCCGCGGCACTGCAGCGGTGAACGCGCTGCGTTTCAGGCGAACCGACCCCGGGCCGATCCCGGTGTGCGATCATGCCGCCACCCCGTCCGCCGAGGATCGCCATGGTCATCGAGATCGCTGACTTCAAGATATTGCCCGACTCGCGCGAACTCTTCGCCACGGCGATCACACACGCCGCCGCGCACGTGCTGGCCAAAGCCGACGGTTATCGCGGCCACCGGATTCTCGCCTGCCGCGAGTCGCCGGGGCGATTCGTGCTCACCGTCGAGTGGGATTCGCTGCAGGCCCATACGGTCGGCTTCCGGCAATCACCCGCATTCGCCGAATGGCGCGCGCTCATCGGACCGTATTTCGCCGAGCCGCCCCATGTCGAGCACTTTGATCTGCTCGCCGATGTGTGAGGCCGCGTGACCCCCCCGGGCGAGCGTCCGTTACGCGCACTGAGCGAGCAACTCGCCGTTCGGATCGAGCAACTGATCCTGGACACACCACTCGAGCCCGGCGCTGCGCTGGTGGAACGCACTCTGGCCTCGCGTCTGAGGGTGTCGCGCTCCCCGGTGCGCGCCGCACTGAAGATCCTCGCTGAACGCGGCACCGTCGGTCCCCGCCCGCAGGGCGGATACGTCGTGCAGCGGCGGCCGACGCGTCTGCCCTTCGGCGCATCCTTCGAACAGGGTCCACCGGGGGAGGCGACGTACTTGAAGATCGGCGCGGACCGTCTCTCAGGCCGCCTGCCGGAGCGTGTCTCGGAAAATGATCTCATGCGCCGCTATGGGCTGACCAAGGCGCGGCTCGCGAGCCTGCTGCGGCGCATCACCAATGAAGGGTGGATCGAAAGACTGCCCGGACACGGCTGGCAGTTCCTGCCCGTACTCACCTCCGGTGACACGTACGACCAGGCCTATCGCTTTCGCATCCTGCTCGAGCCGGCGGCCCTGAACGAACCGGGCTTCACCGTCGATGAGACCGCGCTGCGCCGATGCCTCGTGGAGCAGCAGACTCTGATCGACGGGGCGGTCCGCTGGGTCTCTCCGGCGCAGCTGTTCGACGCCAATACCCGTTTGCACGAGACCATCGCCGCATGCTCCGGCAATGTCTTCTTCCTCGACTCGCTGAAGCGGATCAACCGCCTGCGCCGCCTGATGGAATACCGCACGACGGTCGACCGCGACGCTGCGGCCCGCCGCTGCAGCGAGCACAAGACACTCATCGAACTGCTGCTCGCCGGTCATCGCCAGGCGGCTGCGGATTTCATCCGGCTGCATCTGCGCGATGCGGCGAGGGAAAAAGCGATGGGCCGGCCGCCGACACTCGATGACTGAGCGCACCGCCCGCGCGGTTCAGCTCGCCACCTGTGCCTCGCAGTGCACCGGAAAGTTGACGGATCGGGCGATGAAGCACAGCCCGTGCGCCTGCTCGTGCAGCGCCAGCGCGAGCGCCCTATCCCCGCCGGCGCCGATGCGCACCCGAGGCCGCAGTGTCACGCCAATGAACGCGCCGCCACCGTCCCCGGCCTCCTCCATGACCCCATGCGCCTCATCGTGATAATCGAGCACGTTGATCCCATTGACGGCGCACAGGTGCAGGTACCAGAGCATGTGACAGCTCGCAAGACTCGCAAGCAGTAACTCCTCCGGGTTGTACCGGTGGGCATCGCCGCGAAAAGCCGGATCGCTCGAGGCGGCGATCTCGGGCTTGCCCTCGACCGAGATCACGTGGTCGCGCGAGTAGCTGGAATAACTGCGCGTGCCTGCGCCGTTGAGATCACGCCACAAGATCTGGACGGCGTATTCGTGCTGCTTAGTCATCTCGGCACGCCTCCCATGCCTCGATGACGATCGCTGCGGCATCGGGACGGTCTACGACGAGGATGAGCCGATGGTCATGGTCACTATAGAGGACCTCGATGTTGACGCCGGCCTCGGCCATGCGACGCGTCAGGCGCCCGAGCTGCCCCGGTTGCTCCTGATTCAGACGCACCGCGAGGACCTCGCAATCCGCCAGGACCCTGATCCCGGCGTGGGCGAGCGCGCGCCGCGCGCGCTCGACGTTCGCGACGAGGAAATGCGCAAGGCCACCGCCGGCGCATACAAACGCGCCGCCGCCTTCAACACTCACCCCTGCGGCGCCGAGCGCCTCGCCCATCTCGGCGAGCGAGCCCGGCCGGTCCGCCAATTGAATCGCCAGATCTCTCATCACTGAGCTCCCTGAGGCATCGTCGAATAGACTCACCCCGACCCCACCGAAACTGATCAGCGCGCATCGCACCGTTCAATCGCCGACCACGCAAGCGAAAAGCGGCGTTTCAGCACCGTTCGCCCGACCGGTGTCACGACCAAGACGCGCGAGCCCTCCATGCGCCGCACCGCGCGCTCCTCTTCGAGCTGACGGCACAGTGCAGCCCCCAACCATCCGGCCAAGTGCGACCGGCGCTCGGTCCAGTCCAGGCAGAACCGCACCAGCGGCCGTCGCAGACCGGACGGTGCGTGCAACTCGAGCGATTCGAGCCAGAGGCTCCCGGCCGGGGTCAGAATGGCGCCCGTGCCGTCGGCAACGACGTACCGACGCTTCAGCGCGTAGTCGCAGAGCGCGACGCCGAGCCGACCGGCCACGTGATCGTAGCAGCGCCGTGCACAGCGGATGTCGTGTGCGAACTTCGTCTCCGGCATCGCCTCCATGGCCGTTCGCGACAACACTTCAATCGCCTCGGCGACCTGTTCGCTGCGGATCCGATACCAGCGCTGGCGCCCCTCGGCTCGCACGGCCAACAGTCCGCCCGCAACCAAGTTCGAAAGATGCGCGCTCACCGCCTGCGGTGTCGCGCCGACCTCATTCGCCAGCGCACTCGCCGGCCGTTCGCTCGCATCCATCAGCAAGCCGATCATGCGCGCACGCACCGGATTGCCAATCAGGGCACCGATACGGGCGATGTTCGGCATCTCGTTCCGGCGGGACATGCCGGAATTGTCCGCGAAGAACACCCGTCGATGCTACAGATTAATCTGAAACGATTCGGCCGCGGTGCAGGCACGCTCCCCGGAGGACCTCCGCCGCGGATTTCGGCCACATCTGCCCGGACATCCTCTATTTCCGAGCTCCGGTGGCCGTGCCGAGCCGCCTCAATCCCGATGGCACCACCACCCTTGTCGCCCTCTTGAGCTTCTGGGCCCTCGGCGAGCGCATCGTGCTCGGCGTGACGGTGTTGGGGCGGAGCGCCGCGAATCCGCGCCGGCACGGAGAGTGTGTCCTGAACCTTCCCGCACCGCGTCCAATGGCGTGAAGTCGAGCGGCTCGGACACACCACCGGTCATTCGCCGTTGACGGACCATCATCGGGCGGCCGGCATGGTCGGCGCCAAGGACACGTTCGCCGTGTCCGGCTTCACCCCGCTGCCGGCGCAGTGCGTCGCGCCGGCGCGCACGGCGCAGTGCCCGGTCCAACTCGAAGCCTTCGTGACCGCGGTGCACTCTGCCCGCGGCGAGGCGCCATTCGTGCACCTGGAGACCCGCAAGCCCCTGGGCGACGCCGAGCGCGCCGTCCTCCATCCGAGCGGCACACGCTTCGATGTCGGCGCAGGGTCACCGCTCTTTTACGTGTCCCGTCACGCCTTCGGCCAAGGCTCACCTCTGGGCGCGAGGTTCCGCGCCGCGCGCGAAGCGGGCTAACGTTCCCCGAGCTGCCGCACCCGCGGACACCCCCCTCGCGGGACGCAGACCGCAGCGCCGGGGGCCACTGCCCACATCGCAACCCGCCAGTTCGGGTGCGCCTCGGTATCCCGAACACCCCCGTGTGCACTTTGCCGGAACTCTGGCCGCTGAGATATCCTGCGTGCGCCAACGGCGCGGATCCCCCCCACCGCGGCGCGGGGGCGTCCCTCGATCCTCGGCGAGCCCCGCAGCAGGCTCGGTGCGCGCGCTCCGGGAGCGCAGATCCACCGCACGCGGGCGGCCGCCCCACCCGAGCCCCGATCTGCCCGGCTGGCGCGTGTCCATTGCATCAGGAGTCCCCGGTGATCAGTTCCATTGCAGACGCTTCCGCCCACCCCCCGATCGATGTGCACTGGGTGGATGGCCTGAGGTTCGAAGCCGGCCGCCCGGACGGCCCCCAGGTTCGCATCGATGGCGATGCGCACAACGCTCCCAGTCCGTTTGACCTCCTGCTGGCCGCCATTGCCTCCTGCGCCTCGGTGGATGTCGTCACCATCCTGAGTAAGCAGCGCACACCGGTACAGTCCCTCTCGGTGCGCGTCGAAGCCCTGCGCGTCGACTCGGTGCCGCGGCATCTGGCGAGCGCGATCTTGCATTTTCACATCAACGCGCCGGGCGCCACCGTGGAGAAGACCCAGCGGGCCGTGGAATTGTCGGTGACCAAATACTGCAGCGTCCGCTCCTCGCTCGACGCTGCGGCGCCAATCACCTGGACCATCGACTTGACCGGCTGATCCCGCGGCACTCCATCGACCGTATGTCGACGACGCGCGCATCTCGCACCGCGCCAAAAAATTCCCGGTCGCCCGGAACGAGCGCCTCCCTAGGCGACGTCAGCGTCGCTCATGGCGCTCGAGACCAATTTCGCTTGCTCGCCCACCCCACGCAAATCCCGGCTCTGCCGGACCGGGAGCGCCCCCTCGAGCCACGCAGTGAACTCGGCAGGCGCCAGGGGTGGACTGAGATAATATCCCTGCGCACTGTCGCACCCGAGCTCGCGCAGCAGTTCGAAGCCGCGAAAATCCTCGACCCCCTCCGCCACCACCTTCAATCCCAGACTGTGGCCGAGCTCGATGGTCGAATGCACGATCGTGGCGAGATTCGGATTCTCGCTCATTCGGCTCACGAACGCCTGATCGATCTTCAGCTCCTTGACCGGAAGACGCATGATGTAGCTCAAGGATGAGTAACCCGTTCCGTAGTCGTCAATTGACAACTGCACCCCCTGCTGCGCGAGCCGGTCGAGAACCCGTTGCGCATGTTGCGGATCCTCCATGAAGCCGCTCTCGGTGATCTCCAGACACAGCATCTCTGCCGAAACACCGTGCTCCTCTAGAAGCGCGGCGATTCTCTCCGGCAAATCACGACTGGTGAGATCGCGCGCACTGATGTTCACCGAGATTTGCAGCGGGCGCCCTTCCCTGCACCACTGGCCACACTGCGAGATCGCCTCCTTCAGAACCCACAAGGTCAGCGCCTTGATGTATCCGGTGTGCTCCGCGAATGGGATGAACAGAGCCGGCGGCACCAGTCCGCGAACCGGATGAACCCAGCGAATCAGCGCCTCTGCCGCCAGAACTTTAGAGGATGACAGCGTCATCTTCGGCTGATAATAGAGACGCAACTCCCCCTGCTCTACCGCGCGGCGCAACTCACTGAGCAGCGACAGATGTTCCTGCTGACTGGTGTCGTAGCTCCGGTCGTACACACTGTAGCCACTGCGGGTTCGCTTTGCGACGTACATCGCGATGTCCGCATTTCGGACCAGCGTCTGCAAGTCCTCGCCATGCACCGGAAATGTCGCGATCCCGATGCTCGCCCCTACATCGAGCGGCTGCTGCTCGAAAAATATCGGTTGCTCCAGAACCGCCACGACTCGCTCGGCCAGACGGACGATTTCCTCACTCCCTGAGTCCTCCAGAAGAACTGCGAATTCATCGCCCCCCAGCCGCGCAATGCAACTGGCGGCACTCAAAACCGAGCGTAGACGCTCTCCGACTTCCTTCAGAACGTGATCCCCGACACCATGACCGAGCGTATCGTTCACGTACTTGAATCGATCCAGGTCCATGATCAGAATCGCCAGACAGCGTTTTCTGGCGCGCGCCACCGCCAGAGCTTTCTCCAGGGATTCTGAGAATTGTGAGCGATTCGGTAAATGCGTCAGAGGATCCTCGTACGCGAGCTTAAGGATGCGTTGCTCGCGCTCGGCAATCCCCGCGCGCATATGGTCAAGTCCCCGGGCCAGCGTTCCGATCTCATCATCCCGGCGGATCGCCACCAACCGAGAGTAGTCGCCTTGCCTGATGCGCTTGACCGCATCGAGCAAAGCCGCAAGCGGTCGGGTGAACCCCAGTGCGATCAGAATACTGCCGAGAACGGACACCAGCAGACTGAAGATGCCAAGACCGACCAGTGTCTCCCGAAGCGCGCGAAAGCTCGCAAGCGCCGGTGCGATCGGCTGGGCGAGCACCGCCACAATCTTGTCCGGACCACGCGAATTCAGCGGCAGCAGGCGCGTCAGCTGCGCACCGCCGGGCATCTGCAGGACGGCGTTCTTCAGCTCCCCGTTGCTCCGGGAAAGCCTCGACGGCAGCACCCCGGCATCGCGCGCCGGCAGCGTCGTGGCCGCCACTGTCCACTGCGCGTCTCGTTCAACTGCGAATGACACCTCCAGTCCGGTCAGTTGACGCAACTGCTCGGCGAGCAATCGGTCCAGCGGGAAGCAAACGATCACCCAGCCGATGGTGAGCGGCGCACGCACCGGCACGGCGATGAGCTGCATGGCATGGCCGTCGAGCATGCTGATCGAGGTGGATTGTCCGCGCGCCGAGGCCGCTTTGATGAGCGCCGGCAGCTCGAACGGACGAAGCGCCACGGAGGAGCGCAGCGTATCGGCGACGATCTCACCGTGCAGGTTCACGTACAGCACGGCGCGTGCGCCAATGCGCTTGCCGTAGTTCTCAAGCGCGGACTTTACGGTTTGCGGATTACCGACGGCGACTGCAGCGCGGAATGAAAACCCGGACGCCAACACGCGAGCCGACTGAACCTGCTGCGCGGCGTTCTCCGCGAGCGTTCGCGCAAAAACTTTTTCACCAATGCCGAACTGCTGCTCGATTTTTGCGCGCGCCGCGCTGTAGCTGGCGCGATTCATCAGCACGAATTCAGCGATCTGTACCAACCCGATCAGGGTCACGAGAAATACGATCAGCCGAAATCTCAGACTGCGAACCCGCATGGACGCTACATCCCGTGATGCGCTGACATTCCGGGCATCGTCGGCCCATGCTGCGGCATGCGCCCGGCCTTCAGACGGAAGGTGATCTGCCGCGGCGGTGCGCCCGCGACGATCATGAAATTTTGCGGCGGGCTCGCTTTGCGCATACCGACGTCCCAGGCGTGCACCCTGTATTGACCGACACGCAAATGACGCAGAGCTACCGATCCATCGGCGCCTGTTTTTCCGAAGTACGGGGTTTTTACCACCAGGAGCCAGGCGATCATACTGTCGTGAATCTGACAGCCGATGACGACAATGCCGGGCTTATTGAACTGGACCGGCGGCTCGGTCCTGCCCGCGTAGAGCCGCAGCACGAAGGTCTTGGCGGGTGAAAATGAGTAGACCGAATGCAGGATGTTGTCACTGTTCGGAAAATCGACGTACGTGCCGACCTGAACCACATTGACCTGCGGGGCGAACTGCCGATGCACCTGATCGATGATTGCGGTGCGCGGCTTCCTCGACGGCAACGGTGAGTCGGGGACCGCGTAGACCACCGCGTTTTTTAGCGGCCTGCCGGCAAGATCCAGGACCCTGATCCGCAAGGTGGCGGCCGCTGCACAAATCGGCATTGCGCTCGCTGCGATCGACACCGCCGCCCAAGCCATTGCCGCCCAGCGCATTTCAATGCTTCCTCGGAGGTGGCCCGACTTTCACGTCTACGACATCGGGCTCCAGCGGCGCGAGGAGGGCCAGAAGCTGGTTTCGATCGCGCAGACTGACGTGATGCAGTCGCATCTGACGACGGAGGATCTGCACCAAGCCGAAAAACTGGGCCTGCGTGATGCCGAGATTCGCGTGGACTTCGCGGATCGGGATTCCCGTGTATTTGCAGCCGCCACCGGCCAGTTGGCAGATATACGAGGTCAATTCCCGCTTGACGCGGATCAGATTGACATCCCGAAAGGACTGGTTGAGCTTCGGGTCAGCCGCAACTTTGTCTATGGTCACTGACACGAAGGCGGCCACGACCTTCGTTCCGCCCATTTGTGCGTACAGTGATGGGTGCGCGCAGGCCACGGAGACGGAAGCGGCCAGCATCGAGACCGCCGTCAGCACCCACAGACCGGTTACAGGCCGGGGTCGATTCGGCATTTTTGGGACCCTCGTATCGATTTGACACGCAGTCTAGGGACAATGGCACTTACTTAACGGCAAGTGCCGGGAGAGCCTGACGGTAAGGCTTTGAAAGGTATGGGGAAAGGCTGGCTGGGATTGGTAAGATGTTGTTACCACACAGCCATCGAACCAACCCCGAGGCC
>JAJZDW010000020.1 GCA_021851405.1 Pseudomonadota bacterium | reverse complement strand
CACCGCGCAGTCGTCAGTCGGCTACGCTTCCTGCAGAAGCGGCCCGATCGCGTCCGCAGCTTCTTCAGGGCACCGGAGACCTGTTACGCGGCCGCGTAGCTGAAGATACTTACGTACTGGGCAGTAAGACGCACGCCATGTAGTGAGCGGCGCCCTGCGGGGCGGCGCGTCAGGCGCTGCGGCGCAGCGCCTGCGGGTTCTGGTTCAGACCGCCCGTGAGCACGTAGGCCTCGAAGCCGAGCTCCATCAGAATGAACGCCGCGGCGCAGCTGCGCCGTTCGGTGTCGCATAGCACCACATACGGCACCTTGCGATCGAGCGTACTGAGCTTCGGGCGGATGAAGCACAGCGGGACGTTGAGCGAGCCGGCAATGGCATGCGTCTGGTACTCGCGCGGCATGCGCACATCGAGCCACTGCCCGCCGTGCGCGACGATGTCGGCGGCGCGCTCGTAGGAGATCCGCTGCAGCAGCGGTGCGCTCATCAGCTCGTGGAAGTCCGCCAGCCCGAGGCGCATCAGCACCCCGTCGGTGAGCATGCTCACCGTGGCATTGCGCTTCGCGTCGGCCAGCAGCGCCTCCTCGCCGAAGGTGTCCCCGGTGGACAGCTCGGCGAGTTTCAGTCCCGTGCGATTCAGTGGAGATTCGCGCGTGACCAGGCACTTGCCGCTCACGATCACGTAGAAATAGTCCCCGTCCGCGCCCTGACGGATCACCGTCTCACCGGCTCGGTAGGGCACGCGCTCCAGACGCTGGAAGATCGCCTGCAGATTCGCCGGCGGGATGCGGTGGAACGCCTTGGTGGTCAGCAGCGTGGTCATCCAATCATCGCCGCCGGCCTCGTCCTCCTGTTTCAGCTCGATCACCTCGTAGATGCCGGTCTGGTCCCAGGTGATCGCCACGTCGAGCAGCTCGCTGTCGATGGACAGATACTGCACGGCCTCGAGCGCGCGGACGGTGGCCGGGCGCGGAGTGCCCGGGCAGATCGGATCGGCCGCCCCAGTCGTGCCTGCGCTGACACTGCGCGGCGCTTGGCCCGGCTGGAGCAGCTCGAGTCGGCCGGACAGCAGCCAGAGGATGCGCCGGTCGACGGCCCCCTGTTTGAACAGCACCTCGCCGGCGGCAAGGTGGTGCAGGGTAATCTTCTGCGCCAGCGCCGCGAGGTTCTCGCGCTTCAATCCATCGAGCGGCACGAACTGCCTCAGCAGCTTCGGGCTGACGGTCCGATCATCGAACATGGCGGTGTCCAAGGACAGAGTACTGGCGCCCGTGGCGGCGGTGTGCACCGCCGAACGACGGGGATGGTAATACGCCGGCGGCGCCGGTGAACCGGTCGCCGTTCACGATTTTACCGGCTATTCGGGCGGTGTGCGCGGCTGCTGTGCCTCGCCGGCACCGCGGGCGAGCCCTGCCCAGCCCGCATCCGGCTCGAAGCGCTCGCCATGGCGCTGCGCGAGCCCCTGGAGGCGCTCGACGACGGCGTTCACCCCGCGGGCGCGCGCGTACGCGAGAGGCCCGCCCCGGAAGGGCGCAAACCCGGTGCCGAAAACCACCGCCGCGTCGATCAAATCGGCATCGGCAGCAATGCCCTCGCGCAGGCACGCAGCGCACTCATTGAGCAGAATCAGGATCAGCCGGTCGGTGAGGTCCTCCGGGGCCGTCCCGGTGGCCGGCGCCTTGACCGCCTTGCCGTCCTGCCAGGGGTAGAAGCCGGCACCGCTCTTGCGCCCGAGCTGACCGGCCGCAATCCGTGCTCGCAGGGGCGCGAGGTCCGGCACCGGCCGTCCGAGGCCCTGCGCCACGATCGCGCCGACGTGGGCGGCCACGTCGAGTCCGACGACGTCGGCGAGTTCAATCGGCCCCATGGGCATGCCAAACGCCACCGCCGCGGCATCAATGACCTCGAGCGGGACCCCCTCGGCGGCCGCGTGCATGGCCTCCTGCAGGTAGGGCATGAGGACACGGTTGACCACGAAGCCCGGCGCGCTGCGACAGGGCAGCGGCAGTTTGTCGAGCGTGCGGGCAAACGCGCTCGCCGTGCGCACCGCCGCCTCGCCGCTCGCCGGCGCCGCCACGATCTCCACCAGCGGCATGTGCGCCACCGGGTTGAAGAAATGCAGGCCGACGAGCCGCTCCGCGCGCTGCAGTCCGGCCCCGAGCGCCCCGATGTCGATGCTCGAGGTGTTGGTCGCCAGGAGCGCCTCGGGCTTCATGTGCGGCTCGATCCGCTGCAGCAGCGTGCGCTTGGCCTCGAGGTCCTCCACGATCGCCTCGATCACGATGTCCGCCTCGGCGAGGGTGCGGCCCTCGGGGTCCGCGCTCAAGCGCTGCACGGCGGCGGCGACCTTGTCGGCCGTTCGCAGACGCTTCTCGAACAGCTCCCGCGCCCGCGCGAGCGCCGGCTCGATGCGCGCGGCATCGCTGTCGTGCAGCGAGACGCGACAGCCGCGCAGCGCCGCCCAGGCCGCAATGTCCCCGCCCATCACCCCGGCACCGATCACATGCACCCGCTCGAGCGGCGCTGCGCTCTTGCCGGCGAGCGCTTTGAGGCGGTCCTGCAGCAGGAACACCCGGATCAGGCCACGCGCGGTCTCGCTCACGAACAGCCGTGCAATCGAGCGTGCCTCGGCCTCGAAGGCGGCCGGGCCGCGCGCACCGTAGCGGCTCCATAAATCGATGATGGCGTAGGGCGCCGGATAGTGCTCGCGGCGCACCTTGCTCGCGACCTGTGCCGTCAGGGACGGCACCACCCAGGGTCGCAGCGCCGTCCAGCTGAGCATCCGTTCGAGGAGCGCGGCGCGCCGCGGCGGCGGGGGTTCCAGGATCAGGCGGCGCGCCTCGTCACGCAGCGCCTCGGCGCCGACCAGCCGATCGACGAGGCCGAGGCGCAGTGCCTCCTCGGCGCGGACGGGTTTACCGGTGAGCAACAGGCGCATCGCCGCTTTGACGCCGATCAGCTGCACGCTGCGCACCGTGCCGCCGAAACCCGGATGGATGCCGAGCTGCACCTCGGGCAGGCCGAGCGTCAGGCGCTCATCACCGACGGCGATGCGGTAGCGGCAGGCGAGGGCGAGCTCCAGGCCGCCGCCGAGGGCGAAGCCGTGCAGCGCCGCGACCGTCGGAAAGGGCAGCGCGGCGAGACGATCGAGCACCGCCTGACCAGCATGGATCAGCCGGTAGCCGCTGTCCTCGCCCTGGATGCGGGTGAATTCCTTGATGTCCGCACCGGCGATGAAGCCGCTTTTCTTCCCCGAGAGCACGACCAGGCCGCGTGGGGCCTCGGCCCGAATCCTCGTCAGGTGTCCGTCGAGCTCGCGCAGCACCTCGCTCGAGAGCACATTGGCCGAGGCATCGGCCTTATCCGCCCACAGCCAGAGGATCTGATCGGAATCCCGCTCGATGCGCCAGTGCCCTCGGTCTGCCGTGCTCATCGGTTCATCCCCCTGCGTTCGGTGTTACCGGCGTGGCGTGCCCCGGGCGCACCTCGAAGTCGCACACCAGCGGCCGGTGATCGGAGAAGCGCACGTCCGGCACGCGGAAATCGCGTATTTCGAGGCCCTCGCTGAGCAGAATGAAATCGAGTTCGACGCGCGGGGCGCGGGCCGGATAGGACGGCAGGCCGGCGGAGTTCGCGCTGCGCAGTCCCGCGGCGCGCATGAACAGGTAGATCTCGTGCGTGCCCCAGAAGGTGTTGAAGTCCCCGGCCACGACCACGGGTTTGCGCGCCTGGATCACCAGGTCGTGCAGGGAGCGCAACTGGTATTGGCGATGGCGAAACTTCAGCGACAGGTGCACCAGGAACACGCACACGTCCTCGAGCTCGAGCTCGATGATCAGTCGCTTGATGCCGGTATCGAAGTAATGGAATCGCTCCCCGTGCACGTGCGGTGCCGAGAGCAGTGCATTGCCCTGCTTGCGCACGATGGGCACGAGCGTATTGAGCGAGGAGGTGCCGTATTTGCACTGAAACGTCGAGTAGTGCCCGAGCTGTGCGGCGATGTGCTCGGCCTGATTGAGCATGCCGGTGCGCACCGAGCCGCTGTCGACCTCGATCAGGCCGACCACATCGGCGCGCTCATCGCGCAGGAATTCGGTGATCCCGGCGAGCACCCGAGGATTGCTGCGCAGGTAGCCCGCCCCCGGCAGGGGCAGGTGGAACGCCGGACCGGTGCCGGTGGCGTAGCGAATGTTGTAGACGACCAGACGCACCGTGAGACTGTCCGACCTGCGCGCAAAAGTGGCATTTTATGCAATTGCGCCGCCGGCCGCAGCCACCGGATCACCGCACTTCGCAGCGGCGGCCGCTTGTGCGACACTGCCGCGGTTCACGGAGAACCATAGCGCATGTCGCAGGCCAATCCCATTCGCCTGTTCGTGACCCACCTGTGGGCGCCCGCCGATGATTATCTGCGGGTCTTTGAGTACCTGGAGAGCTCGCGGAACTTCTTCTACCAGAACTTCGGCGACCCGGAGCATCGCCCGAGCGGCGATCGGGAGGCGCTGAAACAGGCGCTGCGCACCCAGATCAGCCCCGTCGAGGTGCTGATCGGGCTCTCGAGCCTCTTCGAGCAGGATCAGGACCTCGTCACCTTCCAGCTGCTCTACGCCCAGGCCTGCCAGAAACCGGTCATCCTGCTGCGTCCGTTCGGTTCGAGCCAGGCGGTGCCGAAGGGGCTGACCGAGCTCGCCGATGAACTCATCGACTGGGACGAGCGGGCCCTGATCGATGCCATCCGGCGCCAGGCCCGGCACGAGGACACCACGCGCTGGGACACCATCGAGTTCAAGCTCGAGTGAGCTCACCCCCCCGTGCCGCGCGCGATGCGCGCGGCACGGGGGAAAGCCTCCCCGGGGGGGGCGGGGATCCTCAGAAGCTCATCGAGATCGTGCCGTAGATCGCGCGCGGCGCGCCCGGGTAGGCGAGCACGTAGCCGCCGGCCGTCGTGCCGTAGATGTCGTTGCCGCCGGCCGCCGCGAGGTACCCGAAGGTGTTGTAGCGCCGGTCGAGCGCGTTCATCACCTCGAGTTTGAGCTTGACGCTCTTGACGGTGTTGCCGTACCAGGAGGAGGGCAGCGTCGCGGCGAGCGCGAGGTTCAGCACGCCGTAGGAGGGCAGGTACTGGCCGCTCGGGGCGCCGACGTTGTTGTCCCACATCGCCTGCTTGCCGACGTACTGGTACCACGCGCGCGGCTTGATCACCATGTCGCCCGGCAGGGTGTGCGTCCAGTACGCGCCGATGTTGAACGTGCTCTTGGGCACATCCGACACTGGCAAGTTGTTGTATGAGACGCCATTGTTGTAATTGTTGAAGTACGCGCTCTCGACGTTCAGGTTGGTGAACATCTTCAGCGTGCCGAGGTTCGCCTCGGCAGAGAGATTGACGCCGTGGTAGATCGAATCGCCCGTGGCGAGCGTGCAGTTCGCCGCGCTCGAGGTGGTGCAGCTGCTGATGAACTGATTGCTGAAGTGCAGGTTGTAGTAGTTGACGTTGATCAGCACCTTGCTGAACTCGCCCACTTGCGGCCAGAACATCTTGCCGCCGACCTGCCACTCCAAGCCCTTCTCGAGCAAATCACCCGCCGGCAGCTGCTTCTGGTACAGACCGCCGCCGCCGCCCACCGGGGGCAGGCGATAGGTGGTCGCCCAGTTGCCGTAGAGCGCCAGCCAGTGCAGCGGCTGGTAGCGGATGCTCACCGAGGGCTCGAGCTTGTTGAAGTGGGTGGTGGTCGCCGGCAGCACGCCGTGATCCTGACTGCTGAACCCGGGGGAGACCGTGCCGGCCGGCGCGGTGGCGAG
Organism: Pseudomonadota bacterium; assembly: GCA_021851405.1. Taxonomy (GTDB): domain Bacteria; phylum Pseudomonadota; class Gammaproteobacteria; order Steroidobacterales; family Steroidobacteraceae; genus 13-2-20CM-66-19. The sequence continues at coordinate 61,137 of JAJZDW010000020.1, read as the reverse complement.
CAGCGCCGCATAGGGCGCCTCGACCGATCCCTCGGGGTAGTAATTGGTGTCGAAGGCGACCGCGCGGATGCCCGGGGTGATCGTCAGGCTCGAAATCGGCGTGATGGCATCCTGCACGAAGGCGGCCAGATCCGTCAGGTACCAGAAGTTGTTGCGATAACCACCGTCCGGGAACGAGGTCGAGCCGCAGAACTGGTTGCCGGGCTGAATGGTGACGCCGTAGCCGCTCAGCGTGGTGGTGCCGTTGTACGTGTAGCAGTCCGCCGGATTATAGAAATGCTGCAGCGTGTTGTATTCGGTATTGGTGAAGTATCCACCGACGCCGATCTGGTTGTGCGGCAGGTAGATGTCGCTCCAGAGCTTGTCGCCGTAGTCGTGCGAGGACGGATTGTTCCACTCATACAGGTTGTTCGGCACCCCGAGCGAGGCGGTGTAGTCATTGTAGTGCAGGTGCAGGCGGTTGCCCTGCCGGTACCACAGCTGGTTGTGCAGCGTGACGTTCTCGTCGAGTTTGAGGTTCTGGCGCGCATAGACGATCCAGACGCGGTTGAAGTCGTTCTTCGCCCAGACGTTCTCGTTGACGGCGCTGTAGTACCCGGAAGTCTGCTCGCTGAAGAGCTGGCCGGGCTGGCCGAGACCGTTGACGGTCAGGCCCGCCACCGGAGTGGTCGGAATCAGCGTCGGACGCCAGCCGTGACCATCGCCGAGGTAGGCCCCGAAGCTCGCATTGCCGGTGGCGAAGACTTTACGGGTCTTGAAGAACGCCGAGTAGTTGCGGGTCGGCCAGTTGAAGCCGTCCGGGGAGCTGCGAAAGCCGTTGGAGCGACCGGCGCCGCCGGCGAACACCGTTTCCCAGCCGTCGATCTTGCCGGTCTGCAGAATCACATCGGCGTTCTCGGTGCCGAAGCTGCCGCCGGTGAGCTGCACTTTGCCGCCCGCCTGGTTCGACGGTTCGACGGGCACGAAGTTGATGCCACCGCCGATGTTGTTGTACCAGCGGTTCTCCGGGTCACCGGGACCGTAGGTGATGCGCGCGCCCTGCAGGAGCGCGGTCTGCGGAATCTCCGGGGTCTCCCACAGGCCGGTCATGGGGTTGGACATCGGTATGCCATCGAAGCTGACGGCGAAACCGCCGTTGTCGACCACGCCCGGGGAGGCGCCGGCCCACCCCTGGCTGATGCCGTTGATGCTGATCGACGCCTTGGTGCCGCCGGTCTGGCCGTAGCCGGAGACGCTGATACCGGGGGCGAACGAGAGCGCCTGGGCGGCACCGCCGACCACGCCGGCCGACTTCAGCTGCTGGCGGTCGAGGGCCTTGTCGCCATAGGCGGACTGATAGATCGAGCGCTGCTCGAGACTCTTCAGCTGCTGCTTCTTACCGGTGACGACGATTTCCTGCAGCATGTCGCTCCCAGACATCGGGCCGGGCATCGGGCTGGGCATCGGGCTCAGCGCGGCATGTGCCGCCGCGGCGGAAAGGGCCGCGGCAACGGCCAGAGCGACGCTCGAACGGGGTGCGGCGCGGCGGGAGTGAAGACGAGTCATGGTGCGAATCCTCGTGACGTTTTATTAGCGTGGCGCGGATGCGACCGCGCACCGAGGGCTCGCACAGTAGGGGTTTAGAATGACATTACCGTTGCGGTTTTATTGCAGTAATGTTGCAGCGGTCATTCTTTAGAGGGAGAGAGCCGTCAGCGCCGCGCAGCGCGGGGCCGTGAGGCCCCGGGCGCGGATCACTGTGGCGCATCGGCTGCGACATCCGCTGCGGCCGGACTTTGATGTGGCAAGAACGACACATGCGCAGCCCCCCCGGGGGTCCCGGCGGTCCGGTCCACCGGCCGTGAGGGCGAGCCTGCGAGCTGCGGGCCTCGAGGGGCCCGCACACCGAGAGGAGATCGGTGCTCTGGGGACGGGACCCGTGGCCACCCGTCATGCCGGGAGTTATTCCTGCATCGCCGTGACTCGGTGGGTGCGGCTCTGCGGCGGGTTCCCTCGCCCTGCGCAGCGCGGCGGGCCGCGGCGGGCCGCGGCGGGCAGTGGGTGCACCGGGGGCTTACAATGCCGTGCAGGACGTGCGGTGAACCGCGCGTGGCGGTCTCAAGGAGTATGTCCGGGTGAACGATACAGCGCGATCTCGACGGTTCGGCTCGTGCCTCACGCACCGTCTGCTCGGCAGGCTCGGGGTGCTCGGCGCTCTTGCGCTCGTGGCCGGCTGTGCCACGATTCCGGCCCATTACCCGTCGGCCACGGCCGAGGCGCACCTCGGCAAGTCGCTGTTCAGCCTGGAGATGCGCTGGAGCACCCCGGCGCGGCTGCATGTCGTGCACGGGCGGCGCATCGCCACCTGGCGGTTCGATCAATACAATTATGCGGGCTGCAGCGTCACGGTCCATACCGACCGCAGGGAGGTGATTCGCGAAGTCACCTGGACCAAGGGTTGCGGTCCGATCGCGCCCCACAAACCCGTGCCGAAACCACTCCCGCCGAGCGCGCCGGCCACGGCGGGCTGAGCAGACGGCCACACGCCTGCGCACCGCCGGCCCGACCGGAGCGGTGGCAGGCGGGCTGCGCCTGAGGGGCACTCGCGGGCCTCGATCACCCCTGCCGAGCCCCGCGATGGCCTGCCGTCGCGCGAACGCGTTCGCGGTCAGCCAGTCCCGACCCGGATTCGACGCCGCGCCGATCGGCGCGGATCGCCGGACGATGCGCGCTCCCGCCCCCCCGCGGCGCACGCCGCGGTCAGATCCGGTCCGGCGAGCCGGGCGCCGCGGACCGGACGCTCGCGGGATGAACCGGTGGCGCCTCCGGGAGGCATGCCGCGACGTGAGCGAGCCCGATGGCGGAGCGTCGGGCCTCCTGCTCCAGTTTGATGCGCACGATCCAGGGGCCGATCACGGGGGGCACCCAGAACGCCGGCGTGAGCGCGATGTGCACCTCGAGACAGGTTCGGGTGGGGACCTGCACACAGGGCCGCACGGTCCAGTGCGCGTGGCCCGATCGAAATGAGCCGCCGGGCAGGAATCGCGAGCGCAGAGTCCCGCCGTGCGCATCGGCCGATGCGGTGACGAGTTGCCTCTGACGCAGCGTGCGGCAGAACCAGAGAACACAGGCATGCACGGCGGTGAAGAGCCGAACCTGATCGGCGTGTGCGGTCCGCTCCACCCGGACCTGGCGCAGATCCGGGTTAAACCGGGGCATGGCGCGGTAGTCCTGCAGGGCTGCGAACACCGCCCGCGGGGATTCGGGCAAGGTCATGCGCATCGCGATGGAAAAGCGAGAACCGCGGCGCACCACCTGGACGCCGGTGAGACGGGCGCGGGCGTGCGCGAACGCCGGTGTCCCGCTCACCGTGAGGAGCACTGCGATTCGCAGCACAGCGCGGGCCGCCTTCAGGCGCGTTCGATCGCCGCGCACGCCCCTCGGGGCCAGGGCCGGGTCGCCTCGATCGAGATCCGTGTTGCGGCTCATGCGGGGGAGGGGGCGCCGGGGCATGCGTCAGGATGCGCCCGAGGAGCCTAGCACACCCCCTGCGAGCACCAACGGCAGGTCCCGGTGAACCGCCGGGCGCTCCCCCGGTGCGCGCCCGGGGCGCCGAGTGGGTCGATGAGGTTCAGGCACGCACCACCCGATCGGCGCGCGGCGCTCTATCAAGAGCGCAGGCGCTGCACCCGCGGGCGGCGGCGCACACTGACATTCCTCGCCTTCGACGTACTTCGGCGTTGACACCTGGAGGCGGTCCGCATTATCAACATCGGGAGCCCTCGGGAGGGATTTCCATGGCGCCGTACCAGTTTCAGGTCGTGTACTTCGAGGCGACGCGCCGCTGCAATCTGCGTTGCCGGTTCTGCATGACCGGCAGCAACAAGCCCAAACAGCTGCGCGCGAGCGTTCTGAATGAGCTGACGCTCGAGGAGATCCGTGCGCGCATCCTGCTGCCGGCGCGCCGACTCGGCGTGCACACCATCGGCTGGAGCGGCGGGGAATTTCTGCTGCGCAAGGATGCCTTCGAGCTGCTGCGCCTGACGGCGGATCTGGGCTATCGCTGCTCGGTGCTCAGCAACTGCGCGAAGCTCACCCGAGAGCGCCTCGAGCGCATCCGCGAAGTCACCGGGGGGCAGGCCCGCATCGTCGTCGGACTGAACTCAGTCGACGAGGAGAATCAATGGAGCCGCGACAGCGAATCCGGCCGTACCCTCGCGGTGCTGCGCGACTGCATGGAGCTTGGCATCGGCCAGCACGTCGTCGTCACGATCGGCAAATACAATACCGAGAGCTTTGATAAAACCATCGAGTTCATCGTCAAGCACAACATTGCGTACAACCGCTCGCCCTTGGTGCCGCGCGGCTCGGGCGCGCAATGCTTTGCGCACCTGGGCTTCGACCGGGACGATCTGCGCGATCATTTTCACCCCGCGCTGCGGCGCAGTCCGCACGGCTACGTCAGTTACACACCATTTTTTCTCTCCCCGGAACTGCACGCGCAGGTGTCCGGCGGGGCCTGCAACCGCACCGTGCCGCAGAATCCGGCCATCGGGTGCTGGGCGGGTACCTGGCTCACGATCAACGCCGAGGGCGAGGTGTCGATCTGTCCGGTCTTGCTCGATGCGCTGAGTGCCGGCAACGTGCGTCGCCAGCCGCTCGATGAGCTGGTGGCGGACAGTACGCTATTCGCCACGATCACGGATCGCTCGGGCCTGAAGGGTCGCTGCGGCCGCTGCCGGTATCAGTACACCTGCGGCGGCTGCCGGGCGATGGCCTATTTCCACAGCGGCGATGTCATGGGCGAGGATCCGACCTGCTTCTTCGATCCGCTCGACCGCTCGACCGTGAGCGAGCACGAAGCGCAGACCAATGCGGTGTTTCGAGAGTACCTGCTCATGGCGCGCGCCGCGGGGGTCTATCGGCCGCCGGCGGGGGCCGAGGCGCGCGCAGCATCGCGGCCGGGCTTCTACGGGCGGCGCTGAGCGCCCGTACCCCGCGGCGCACGCGCGCGTCGCGCAGCCCGCTCGCCGGGCGAACCCGTGGGCGCCACGGGTGCCGATCAGTCCGGGCGGATCTGCACGCCGCGCCAGAACGCCACGCGGCCTCGGATCGCCTCCGCGGCCGCCTTCGGATCGGGGTAGTACCAGGCGGCATCGACGTTGCGCCTCTCGCCGACGGTCACCGTGAAATAGTGGGCCGTGCCCTTCCACGGGCAGACGCTGCGCCGTTCGCTCGGCTCGAAGTAGCGCAGGTCGAGACTCTCGCGCGGAAAGTACGGGTTGCCTTCCACGAGGACCGTGTCGTCACTCGAGGCGAGCACCGCCTCGTTCCAGATCGCTTTCATGCGGGCACCTCCATCGGGGCGAGGCCGAGCTTACCGCGCCGCGCGCGCTCGCAGCACGCGCGCGAGGGCGAAATCGAGCGAGGCCTTGCCGGGGCCGAGCGCGAGGAGGGCGAGGGCGAGGGCGGCCCAGGGCAGGTGAAAATTGGCCCACCCGGTCGGATCGGTGAGCTGAATGATGCCGGTCATGACCAGCAGCGCGAGGGCGCTGAGGCGTGTGCCAAGGCCCACGATGAGGAGCACCGGCAAGAGAACTTCCGCCACCGCGTCGAGGTGCGCCAGCGCATCGGGCGCGGGGAACGGATAGCGGTGCCCGAGCACGTGCAGGCGGAACATCGACTCGAAGAGAAAATCCGTCACCGGGGAGACGTGCCACCCGCCGCTCCACTTGGTCAGGCCGGACTTCAGGAACGGGATCGCCAGCGCCAGGCGCACCAGCGGCGGTGCGAGCGCGAGTGCGCCGAGCTGAAGCCGCTCGAGCGCCGCCGAGACGCGGTGCTGCACGAGCGGAACAAGGCCATACGGCCGGGGCAGGGTGCGGGTGGACATGACTCAATGACCTCGTGTGCGGCGCCGCCTCAGATGCGCGGCCGTGACCCAGCCGCCCCCGAGCAGAGCGGTGCAGTGTTCGGTGAGATGGAAGGTGTCGTGAACGCTCCGTGCGCGCTCTGAGGCCTCCCCGAGCGTAAGGCCGCCGGCCAGCGCGGCTAAGAACTCCGCCGCGCCGGGCGTGAGGCATACGACCTCGACCTCGGCCGCCGGACGCGCCAGGAGCGCACTCTCGGCGATCGGATCGGGCGGCAGACTCGCCCAGGGAGGCGGCGCAACGTTCAGCCCCCAGATCGTCACGGCCGCACTGCGCGAGCGCACCAGGCGGACCGATGGATGCAGCGTGAAGCACAGGTCCGCGGCGCGGTGTGCGGGAATTCCTGCCAGGGCACCGGGGTCGAGTGCCGGTGCCTCGGGTGCGTGATAGGCCTCGAGCCAGGCGCGCTCGATGCGTGCCACGTCCGCGAGGTAAGGCAGCGCCGCGAGCGGCTCGAGCTGTTCGAGGAACTCAGAGAACCGCTCGCCATACTCGAGCAGCACCGGGGAGCGGGGCAGGTGCTGCGAGACATAGCGCCGCGCAGTCTCCTCGAAACACTCCACGCCGAGGAGTCGGTGCACCGCCGGATAGCTCTCGGCGAGGGCGTCGATCAGCCCGGCGAACACGTTGTTGCGGTACACGGCGAAGCGCTTCGTGGCGCGAGCCCCGTCCGGACCGATGCACTCGGCGGGCGGCGCACGCTCAGGATCGCGCAGCGCCGCGGCGAGCTGCTCCTGCAGCTCAGCCCAGGGCAACATGGCGGCGATCCTGCAGAGTGCAGGCGTGTAGCGCCCGATCGGCACGCGCGGCCTGCGCGGCGAGCGGATCCCACGCCGGTACGTTCTGGTCCCATTCGATCAACGTCGGCACCGCTCCGCGGCGGGCGAGCACGTGCTCGTAGAGGAACCAGACGCGATCGGCGACTTCCCGATCGTGGCTGTCGATCAGGAGCGCTCGGCCCTGTTCGTCGGCGTCGGTGGCACACCCGGCGAGGTGGATCTGGCGCACCGCGGCGAGGGGAAACTGCGCGAGGTACTGCAGAGGATCGCACTGCTGGTTGGTGCAGGCGACGTAGACGTTGTTGATGTCGAGCAACAGCGCACAGCCGCTGCGGCGCGCCACTTCGGCCATGAAGTCCGCTTCGGCGTAACTGCTGGAGGCGAAGGCGACATAGGTCGAGGGGTTCTCGAGGAGGATCTGGCGGCCGAGGTGCTCCTGCACCTGCTCGAGGTGCTCGCATACGCGCCTGAGCGTCTCGGCGGTGTACGGCAGCGGCAGCAGATCGTTGAAGAACGCGCCGCCGTGTGACGACCACGCGAGGTGTTCGGAGACGAGTTCCGGCTCATAACGGTGCACGAGTGCCGCCAGGCGGCGCAGGTGTGGCTCGTCGAGCGGTCCCGCCGAGCCGATCGACAGTCCCACGCCGTGCACGGAGAGCCGGTAGTGGGTGCGAATCTCCGTCAGGTAGCGATGCGGCGGACCGCCGGCTCCCATGTAGTTCTCGGCATGCACCTCGAAGAACCCGAGCGGCGGGCGGGATTCGAGGATCACGCGGTAATGGGCGGCCTTCAGCCCGACGCCGGCCCGCGCGGGGACGGCGTCGGGGCTTGGGCCCCGGGGCGCGGTATGGGACACGGACATGACGGTGCTCACCGGGCGGACGGCTCAGACTGTGCCGCTCAGCGGCCGGCCTCGGTGATCTTGCTGAGACTGCCGTGGCCCTGGACGATCGTGACGTACGGGGTGGTGATCGCCGTGCAGGTTCCCGTCGGCACCAGTTTGAACGCGTTGCCCTGGTAGTTGCGGCTCGCCGTGCCGGCGCAGGTGGTGCCGGGTCCGGCGTAGCAGTCGTTGTGCCCGGCGAGCGCGACCCCGAAGCAGCGCACGAATTTTCCGGTGTGCAGCTCGGCCATGGTGTGCTGGCGTGGCGTCATCGACATGCCGCCGGCGCTGGCGAGCGGCGCGGCAAGGGCGGTGACGGCGGTGGCGAGTGCGCCGGCGACGGCCAGCGATGCGGTACGGGTGGTCATGAAGAGGTCTCCCAATGGGTGGATCGATCGACCCGTACGTCGCCGGCTGGGGTGGCGCACAGGTACTGTTGCTATATTCGAGCCGGGGCGCCCAAAGGTTACGGACCCGGGAGGCGCTCGCGAGACGGGCGCACCGCCGGGCCTCTCGTGTACGGCGCGGCAAGCGTGCAATATGTGCCGGCTCGTTGCGCTGTGCGGCCCGCGGTGGGATCGGCGCGTCGGGAACGGATCAAGCGGATGTGGTGCGACTGAAGTGGAATCGATTTATTACGTGGTGTCCTGGGCGTGCCATCGCAAGTGCCGGCACTGCTACGAGCCTCGGTTTCGCCCCTACGTGCGCTCGGCACTCGAGGCGGTGGTGGCCGAGGCTGAAGAGAATGTCCCGCGCGTCATCGATCATCTTCCGCCGCGCCTGAGTTATCTCGACCGGGAACATCCGGCGCCCGACGGCAGCCTGGTGGAGCGTCCCGGTCGGATCATTCTCGCCGGCGGGGAGGTGCTGCTCGATGCGCTGCGCGAGCGCGTGCTGTATCCGGCGATGCAGCGCCTCCAGGAGCGATATCGACGGCAACCGGGCGTGGAACTGATCGTGCAGACCACCGGGGATCTGCTCACCGGGACCATCGTGGACGAGTTGCTCGCCCGCGGCCTGACGACGCTTTCGGTCTCCGGGGTGGATGATTTCCACACCGGCATGCAGGGCGAGTCGCGCCAGCGCGCCTTCAAGGAGCGCCTCGCGCGTTTGCTCGAGGCCCACGGACTGCGCAGCGCGAGGGCTCCGGTGTCCGCCACGGACCCGGCACCACGACCGGCCGGCCCGACCTACAATTTCTTCGGCGCGACGCCGGATACCTGGATCGGGCGGCTGTGGCCGCGGGGTCGGGCGTGGGACAACGGCCTCTCGACGGCGACGCTTGCGGATAATTTCTGCAACCGCTGGTCGGGGGGGCTGAAGTTCCTCGAGCACCGCTACAGCGGCTCGGAGGTGTCCATTGATCCGGCCGGCAACGTGTTTCCGTGCTGCATCAAAACGCGCCTGCCGATTGGCAATCTGCTGGAGGAGGATCTGCTCGGCATCCTCGACTCCCTGACGCAGGAGCCGGCGTATGCGGCGATCTCCTCCGGACAGCCGCAGCGCATGGGGCTCGCCTATGGTTGGAGCGAAGAGCGGTTCATCGAGGCCTCGCGCACACTCACCCCCCAAGGCCAACCGTACGCGAACCTGTGCATCGGCTGCGACCGATTTCATCAGGACGTGCTCGCCCCGGTGATCGAAGCCGCCCGGGCCCGTCGTGCCGCCGCACGGGGCGCGTCGCGATGAGAGCGCCGGTGGCGAGGCGAGCGGTGGCGGTCGGTGCGCTGCTCGGGCTGCTCGCGATGCGCCCTGCGGCCGCCTCGAACTGGCCGAGCGTCCTGGCGCGGGCACGCGGCCAGCACGTCTACTTCGACGCCTGGGGCGGCAGTGAGCGCGTCAATGCCTACATCGCGTGGGTCTCACGTCAGGTCGCGGCCTGCTGTGACGTGACGCTGCGTGAGGTGCCGCTCGAGGACACCGCGCAGGCCGTGACCCAGGTCATCGCCGAGAAGGCGGCCGGCCAGAACCACGCCGGAACCATCGATCTGATCTGGATCAACGGTCCGAATTTCGATGCGCTGAAGCGCCGGGGTCTGCTCTACGGTCCGTTCGCCCAGCGGCTGCCAAACGATCGGCTGGTGCGCCGCTCCGATCCCGAGATCCGCTACGACTTCACCGTGCCGGTCGACGGTTACGAGTCGCCCTGGCGCACCGCGCAGTTGGTGTTTGTTTATGACTCTGCGTACGTCAAACACGTGCCGCTCGATATTCGCGCGTTTCCGGCCTGGGCGCGCCGTCATCCCGGGCGGTTCACGTTTCCGCAGGTGCAGAATTTCCTCGGTGTGGCGTTTCTCGAGCAGGCGCTCTATGCGCTTGCGCCCAATCCGGCGGTCCTGCTGCGGCCGGTGACCCCGGCCGCCTTCGCGCAGGCGAGCGCGCCGCTGTGGGCGTGGTTCGCGCAACTGCGGCCCTATCTGTGGCGCCACGGCCGGGAGTATCCGGCGAGCGGTCCGGCCGAACGGCAGCTGCTCGAGGATGGGGAGATCGACCTGATGCCCTCGTTCGATCCGGCATCGGCGGCGGCCGCGGTGCTCGCCGGACGGCTGCCCAAGAGCGTGCGCACCGTGGTGCTGCGCGGCGGCACGCTCGGCAACGCGAGCTTCGTGGCGATTCCCTACAACGCCCGGCACAAGGCCGGGGCGATGGTGGTGGCCAATTTTCTGCTCTCGCCCGCCGCCCAGGCCCGGGCGGGGGAGATTCGCGCCCTCGGCGGACCCACGGTGCTCGATCTGAAGGCGCTCACCGATGCGCAACGCGCCCGGTTTCAGGCGCAGGCGAAGGATCCGTGGATGCCGCCGCCGGCGGCACTGCGCCACGTGCTGCCCGAGCCGCATCCCTCGTGGGCCGTGCGGCTCGCAGCCGCCTGGGAGCGGCGCTACACCCCGTGACGGGCGGCGTGACACTTGCAGCGCGAGCGCAGCGGGCCGATGACGGCAGGCGTCCGCGCGCCTGGCTGCGACATGCGCCGCGAATCACCGTGGCGTTGTTTCTCGTGCCAATCGGCGCGGGGCTGCTCGGCACGGCGCTGCCGGCGTTCGGGTGGTTGCCGGGACTTCACCCGCGGCACTGGACGCTCTCCCCGTGGCGCGCGCTTTGGGCCGCGCCGGGTTTCGGCACCGCCGTCGGTCTGACGCTGATGAGCGGCCTGAGTGCGACGATTCTGGCCGTCGTTCTGACGTTCGGTTGCTGTGCGCATCTGTCGCACCGGCCGCCCGGACGCCTCGTTCGCGGGCTCATGGGGCCGATCCTCGCCGCGCCGCACGCGGCGATGGCGATCGGTGTCGGATTTCTGCTCGCGCCGAGCGGCTGGATCGTGCGCCTGCTCTCTCCGTGGCTCACCGGCTGGCATCAGCCGCCGGACATCGCCACCGTCCAGGATCCCTACGGCATCGCGCTCACCGTGGGATTGCTGGTGAAGGAAATTCCCTACCTGCTGCTGATGAGTCTCAGTGCCCTCGGCCAAGTCCCGGCGCGCCGTCAGCTTGAGGTCGCCGCGGCGCTCGGCTACGGACGCACCAGCGCGTGGCTGAAACTCGTGCTGCCGCAACTCTATGCACAGCTGCGCCTGCCGATCTACGCGGTGCTCGCGTATGCGCTCTCGGTCGTCGACATGGCGCTGATCCTCGGTCCGAGCAACCCCCCGACGCTGAGCGTACTGGCGCTGCGTTGGTTCAGTTCGCCGCACGTGCAGATGTATTTTCCAGCGGCGGCCGCCGCGCTGCTGCAGCTCGGTATCGTCGCGGCCAGCATTGCCGCGTGGCGCGCCGGGGAAGTGCTGATCGCGAGTCTCGCTCGCCGGTGGATCGCGCGGGGCGCGCGCCACAGTGTGCTGGAGCCCCTTGCGGCACTCGCGCGCGGTGTCGTCGGCGGGCTCATGCTGCTCGGGGCGTCCTCGCTGCTCGCGCTGGCGGTGTGGTCTGTGGCGGCCGTGTGGCGCTTCCCGGACCTTCTGCCGCAGCGCTGGAGCGGTGCGGTGTGGCACCAGCAGGCCGGGACGATCCTCTGGCCGCTCGGCACGACGCTCCTGGTGGCCGCCGCCGCCAGTGCCGCGGCGCTGCTGCTCGTGCTGGCCTGTCTCGAGCAGGAGCAGCGGTGCGGTGCGCCGGTGCGCTCGCGCATGTTGTGGCTGCTCTATGTGCCGCTGCTCGTGCCGCAGATCGCGTTCCTGTTCGGCACGCAGGTGTTGTTCACGGTCCTGCGTCTCGACGGGACGCTGCTGGCCGTGATCTGGTCGCACCTGCTGTTCGTGCTGCCGTACGTGTTTCTGTCGCTGTCCGATCCGTGGCGGGCGCTCGATCCGCGTTACGCGCGCACGGCGCTTGCGCTCGGCAGCTCCCCTGCACGCGTATTTCTGCGCATCAAACTGCCGCTGCTGCTGCGGCCCGTGCTGGTGGCCGCCGCCGTGGGTGTCGCTGTCAGCATCGATCAGTACCTGCCCACGATCTTTGCCGGCGCCGGACGGGTCGTGACGCTGACGAGCGAAGCGGTGACGCTCGCAAGCGGTGGTGATCGGCGCGTCACCGGAGTGTTCGCCGTGCTGCAATCCGTCCTCCCGCTCGCCGGGTATGGGCTCGCGGTTCTGGTGCCACGACTGAAGCGCGGCCCGTGGCGGGCGGGGAGTATCTCGTGAGCGACGCGGCGTTGCGTCTGGAGCAGGTCTCGATCGTCCTGGACGGGCGCGTGCTCATTCCGCCGCTGACCGAGCAGGTGCCGCCCGGGACGGTGCTGACGTTGATGGGGCCGAGCGGCGCGGGCAAATCGACCGTGCTGAGTTTCTTAGGTGGCACGCTCGCCGGCCCGTTCCGCGCGTGCGGGCGGATCTGGGTGGGCGCGCGCGAGGTCACGACGCTCCCGGCCGAGCGGCGCCGGATTGGGACGCTGTTCCAGGATGATCTGCTCTTTCCTCATCTGACCGTGGGTGAGAACCTGGCGTTCGCTCTGGCGCGCACGGTGCGCGGCCGCCGCGCACGCACGGCCCGCATCGCAGCAGTCCTGGCGCAAGCCGGGCTCGAGGGCTTCGCGCCGCGCGATCCGGCCACGCTCTCCGGAGGGCAGCGCGCGCGTGTGGCGCTGCTGCGACTGTTGCTCGCCGAGCCGCAAGTGTTGCTGCTCGATGAGCCGTTCAACAGGCTCGATGCGGCCTTGCGGGCGGAGTTTCGGCGATTCGTGTTCGCGCACGCGGCCGCGGCCGCCTTACCGGTCCTGCTCGTGACCCACGATGTGGCCGATGCCGAGGCCGCGGGCGGAACGGTGCTGGCGCTGCGGACCGATGCGTCCGCCACGACGTTCATCGAACGGGTGGGCGCCGAGGGGCGCACGGGCGATCGCGCCATGGCGCAAGCGGAGCTAGAGACCAAAGGGGGTGGGCGATGACTGCGGTACTCGAATGCGATCTGTGCGTGATCGGTGCCGGTGCCGGCGGATTGTCGGTCGCGGTGGGCGCGGTACAGCTCGGTGCGCGCACCGTGCTCTTCGAGCGCGGCGCGATGGGCGGGGACTGCCTGAACTACGGCTGCGTGCCCTCCAAGGCGCTGCTCGCGGCGGCGCACGCGGCCCACACCAGTAGGCACTCGACGCACCTCGGCGTCGCGGCCACGACCGGGGCCGTCGACTTTGCGGCCATCATGCGTCATGTGCACGGCGTGATTGCCCAGATTGCGCCGCATGATTCAGTCGAGCGCCTGGAGGGTCTGGGCGTGCGGGTGATCCGCGCCAGCGCGACTTTTACCGGACGCGACGAGATCAGCGGCGGGGGCGTCACGGTGCGCGCCCGGCGCTGCGTGATCGCGACCGGATCCTCCGCGGTACAGCCGCCGATCGCCGGTCTCGAGGGGCTCGGGGCCCTCACCAACGAGACACTGTTCGAATTGACCGAGCGCCCGGAGCATCTCTTGATCCTCGGCGGCGGTCCGATCGGGGTCGAAATGGCGCAGGCGTTCGTGCGTCTCGGGAGCCGCGTCACGCTCTTCGAGCGCGCCACGCTGCTGCCGCGCGATGATCCGCAGTTCGCCGCCCTCCTGCGCGAGCAGTTGCGCAGCGAGGGAGTCAGGGTCTGCGAACAGACCGCGGTGAGTGCGCTCGCCCGCACCGGCGCGTCCCTGCAGGTTCGCTGCGCCGACGGGTCCGAGGTGCACGGCTCGCACCTGCTCGTGGCCGCGGGCCGCGCGCCGCGGATCGACGGACTCGGGCTCGAGCGCGCGGGGGTCGCGTACGGACCTGACGGCATCACCGTCGACGCTCGGCTGCGCACCACGAATCGGCGCATTTACGCGCTCGGGGATGTCCTCGGGCCGCCACAGTTCACGCACGTGGCGGGCTATCAGGCGGGTATCGTGATCCGCAATGCACTGTTTCGTCTGCCCGCCCGGGTCGACTACCGGGCGCTGCCGTGGGTGACCTACACCGATCCGGAGCTGGCACACGTCGGGATGACGGAACGCGAGGCCCGTGAGCGCCACGGATCGGGCGTCCAGGTGGTGCGGGCGGATTTCGCCGCGAACGACCGCGCGCGCGCCGAAGGCGTGGCCCGCGGCGGCATCAAGGTGATCACGGATCGGCGCGGCCGGGTGCTGGGTGCCGATCTGCTCGGGGCGCACGCCGGGGAACTGATCGGACTGTGGGGGCTTGCCATCACCCGCCGGCTGCGCCTCGGCGCGCTCAGCGGGGTGATCTTCCCGTACCCGACGCTGGGGGAGATTGCCAAGGCGAGCGCCAGCGCGCTCCTGGCCCCGAAGCTCTTCAGTCCCGGGCCGCGGCGGCTGGTGCGTCTGCTGTTGCGCTTGCCGTGACCGGCCGTGACCGGCCGTGCCCGCCGTGAATGAGTCCGCTGGCCCTCTCCTCGACGTGTCGGTCATCATCCCGACACTGAATGCTGCACGTGACTTGCCTGCGACACTCGCGGCCTGCGCCGGTGCGCTCGAAATCATCGTCGCGGACGGCGGGTCGGCCGATGGGACCGTCGCGACCGCCACCCAGAGCGGCGCGCGCGTCGTGGTCGCTCCACGGGGGCGCGGCATCCAGCTGCACCAGGGTGCGCTGCAGGCCCGCGGGCAGTGGCTGCTGTTTCTGCACGCCGATACGGTGCTGAGCGAAGAGTGGCGTGCGGCGGTGCGGGCGTTCATCGCGCGGGCGCCGAGTCACGACCGTGCGGCGACCTTTCGCTTCGCACTCGATGATCCCAGTGCGCGGGCGCGTCGTCTGGAGCGTGCCGTCGCCTGGCGGGTGCGCACCTTGGGGCTCGCTTACGGCGATCAAGGTCTGCTCGTGCACCGGGCGTTCTACCATGGCCTCGGCGGCTATCAGACCTTCCCTCTGATGGAAGACGTCGAGCTGGTGCGGCGCATCGGCCGGCGGCGTCTGTCGGTCCTGCCGGCATCGGCACGCACCTCCGCCGAACGGTGGCAGCGGGACGGCTGGTACCGCCGCAGTGGGCGCAATCTCGGCTGTCTCACGCTTTATTTCCTCGGAGTGTCGCCGCGGGTGCTGGCGAAGCTCTACGGCCGCTGAGGCGCACCGGCCGGGCACGGTCCGAGGGTTCAGAACCGATGCCGGTACTCGAGCAGCACCGTCAGCGGCTCCAGCGTGGCGACCTGCGGGATCACGGTCCCCCCGGGCGTGTATTGCGCGTAGCCGATGTACCCGATGTCGCCGAGATTGGGGCGAGCGTTGGTGGCGTTGCGCACGTTGATCGACACCGCACTGTGCGCGCGGCGCACCCCGAGGCGAAAATCGACCAGCACGTACGAGCCGCGGATCGCGAACGTGCCGTTGCCGCCGTTGAGCAGCGCACGGCTGTGACCGGTGTAACTGGCATCCGCTTCGACAAACCCCTCTAGCCGCGCGCCGAGGGAGCGGGTGTAGACGCCCGAGAGCGTGCCAGTCCAGGCCGGGGTGCCGAGCACGCTCGATCCGGGTTCGATCCCGACGATGGCGAGCGGACCGGGCTCGCTGATATCGCTGTGCTCGTAGCCGATGCCGGCGCGCAGCTGCAGCGGCGGGCTCACGTGCCCCTCGAGCTCGAGTTCCCCGCCATTGATGAGTGCGCGCCGTCCGTTGATGTCAAAAATCGCCTCGCAGGGCAGGGCGACCTGTTGCTGGGGGTTGCGCCAATCGATGTGAAAGGCCGCCGCCGACAGCAGCAGGCCGGTGTCGGCTACGGGTGTCTTGCCGCCGACCTCGTAGCTCCACAGCGTGTCGGATTTCAGGTGGGTGATGTCAGCGATCGGCAGCGTCGGCAGCGCGCAAAACGGCAGGTAGGTTTGGGCCGCGCCGGCGCGAAACCCCTCGGCCGCCGAGGCGTACACCAGGGCGTGGCGTGCGAGCCGATAGGACAGGGCGAGCTTCGGATTGACGCCGGACTGGCGGCTCGACTGCGGGGCGCTCGGCGTGGGACCGAAATTATTGAAGCCATTGGCGGTGAAGTCGGAGCGCTGGTGCAGCCAATACTGGCGCGCACCGAGCGTGAGAGTCACGTTGTGCCCGAGCGGCACGTACAACTGTCCAAACAGCGCGATGTCGCGCTGCAGGGCGGGATTGTAATCGGTCCAGAGCAAATCGTTCGGCCACGGGCCGACCACCGTGTTGGTGCGCGTGGCATTGACGAGGCCCTGCGCGTAGGTCGGCGGAATCGCCAGCACCGAGCGGGTGCGCGCATAGAACGCGCCGAACGTGCCGCTGAGGCCCCACACGTGTTTGAAGGCGAGGCGAACCTCCTCGGTGAACTGGTTCTCGTAGTGCTCCTGGTCCCAGAGAAACGGCTGTGCGGGCAGCCCGGTGACGCCGTAGTAGCTCGTGAGGATCTGCTGCGTCCCGTAGGTCGAGTCCTCGATGTCGCGGTTGTGTCGGTAGAAGTAGCTGGTGGCGCTCACCAGGCGCACCTTGCCCGCTCGCCAGTGGATCTCGAGCGAGGGCAGCACCCAGGCATCGGTGGCGCCGGACTCGACGTTGAACGCCCGATCGAGCGTGTAGCGCGGCGTGAAGGCCGGCAGGGGCGCGAAGGCGGCCGGGAAGCCCTTCCAGTGCGTGTCCTGCGCCATGACCCGCAACTGCAGGCCGAGCGTGCCGCTCAGGTGAATGCGTGCGGTCATCGAGCCGCCGTAGATGCTCCTCGCGCCCTGATCGCCGACGCGGGTGCGCGGCACCGGCAGGTACGGATCGGTCGTGCCGGGGCTCGATGGCGCCGGATACGTTCGGGTGAGGTATCCCGCCGCGTGATTGCCGAACAGCACGATGCGCGTGGCGATTCGGCCCGGCGCGAGCACGAGGTTGGCAATCACGCTCGCGCCGCCGTCGGCGCTGCCGCCGCCGGCCGTGAACCCGGCATCGGCGCGGTAGCGCAGAGATTCGCGGTGCAGATCGGGGCGCCGGGAGATGATGCGCACGGTGCCGCCGAGGGAGCTCTCGCCGAACAACGTGCCCTGGGGCCCCTTGAGCACTTCGATCCGGCGCACGTCGATGATGCGCGGGTTGAGCGATTCCGGCAGCGGCGTGTCGTCGATGTAAAAGCCGGTGGCCCCTGAGGTGCCGAAGAGGTTCTGGCCGCCGATGCCCCGGATCGCGACCGTGCGCGCGTTGGAGATCCCGGTCGAGCCCGCGCCGTAGACGAACGAGAGGTTCGGGGTTTTGCTGGCGTAATCGTCAAACGAGTGGATCCCGAGCGCGCGCAGCGTGCGCGCAGAGAACACCGTGATGCTCTCAGGGACCGCAGTGAGCGGCTGTCGCTCGCCCTGCGCGGTGACGATCACGGCGCGCAGCGCCGAATGCGCGCGCCCGGCGTGCGCCCGCGCCGCACCGCCGAGGAGCGACGCCCCCGCCACGGCCGCAATCCCGTAGCGCACCCACGTGCCCGTGCGGCGGATTGCGGCACCCATCGCGGCCGAGGGATTCGGGAGGCTCCCCGCACGGGCGGGCGCGAGGGTGCGGCCGCGGCCGATTGGACCGGTGACACGCGGTGCAACCGCGAGGCGCACAGCCCGTGCGGCGGCGTTCCGATCGGCGATGGCGGGTGTGACGGTGTGGTGCATGCGAATGACCTGAGCACATTGTGCCGTACGCACGGGACGAACGCCGAGGGATCGCGACCGCATTCCGGTGTGCACCTCAGGGCTTCAGGATGCGCATCTGCAGGGTCCGGAAGTTGAGGATGACTCGCTCGCCCTGGCGCAGCACGTCCTCGCCGAGGGTCCCGTCCGCGCTCTTGTGATCGCCGGAGCGTACCGCGACGTGCCGAAGAACGAAACGCTCGGTGCCAATGAGGAGCGTCACCTCCGGCAGGCTCAAGGCATGCGGGTCGCTCTTCGCGCCTCCCGCGCCACCGAGGCGCAGACGACGCGTCGCGGCATGCCGCAGCAATTGCGGATCGGCTTGAACGACGTTGTGCGCAAAGAGCGTCGCGTTGGCGCCAGTGTCGAGCAGCATGCGCAGTCGGGCGCGCACCGCGGGCAGTCCACCAGCACCCGTGGTGCCAGTGAGGACAGGAGCAGATCAGGCGCGGGTGCACCGGCGCGGCGCGGCGCAGGGCGCTGGCGTGCACCGAAAAGCAGGGGTCGGTGACGCCGAACTCGCGCAGATGCGATGCGACGGGGGGAGAGTGTCGCGGCATGATGGTGAGTACTTAAGACGCTTCATTCGACCGCAAGACGCTGCGCCGTGTGTTGACGGAACGCCACGACGGCCCGAGCGACGTTTCGGCGAGTCAGGCCAAGGAAGCGCCGAGCAACGTACCGATCCCGTACGTGACCGTCGCGGCGAGCGCACCGAGCAGCAGCTGGCGAGCCGCCGAGAATGCCACCGTGCGTCCGTTGAACAGCGCCGTGAGGGCGCCCATTGCCGCCAGTGCCGCTGCGCTCGCCGCCGCGCAGGCGAGCACCGCGCGACTGCCGGTGAGAATGAACAGCGGCAACACCGGCACCAGCGCGCCGATGGCGAACAGTGCGAACGACGTTCCTGCCGCGCCCCACGGACTGCCGCCGAGCTCGCGCGGATCGATGCCGAGTTCCTCGCGTGCGAGGGTGTCCAGCGCCGCGGTGCCGCTCGCCATGATCTGGGCCGCGACCCGTTGGGCATCCGCCTTGGGCAGCCCCTTGGCCTGATAGATCAGGGCCAGCTCGTGCTGCTCGGCCTGCGGCGTCTGTTCGATCTCCTCGCGCTCGCGCGCGAGCTGGGTTTTCGCCAGGTCGCGCGCGTTGCTCACCGAGAGCCACTCCCCGAGCGCCATCGAGCACGCACCGGCAATCAGTCCGGCGAGCCCCGAGAGCAGCACGGTGTGGGTCGAGGTCCGCGCCCCCGCGATGCCCATCATCAGACAGAAGTTCGACACCAGTCCGTCGTTCGCCCCGAGCACCGCGGCCCGCAGGTTGTTGCCCGAGACGCCGCGATGCCACGGCTCGGCCTGCCCGATCGCCATTCCGGGCTGCCAGCTCGACCCCGCGGCGGCCGCGATCACTGCGGCATGGCCGCGTTCCTCGGCGGCGAGCGCGGCGGCATCCTTCTGTGTGGCATACTTGTTGCGGTCGGCAAACTCCGCCGCCGCGATCGAGGGCAGCACGAACGCCGTCCCGAAGCGCCGGGCCAGGCGGGAGAGGATCCGCGTGCGCAGACTCGGCGCGAACCGCTTCGGTTCAAGGCCGGCGTCGAGGAGTTTCTGGCGCCACACCTGGGCGTGATTCGACTCGGCTTGCGCGAGTTGCTTGAACAGATCGCGCCGCAGCGGATCACGTTCGGCCTCCGCCAGCGCCGCATAGAGTGCCGCGCCGTCGAGCTCATCGCGCAGGTTCTGCGCGTATCGGGTGGTATCCGATTGGGTGCGATCGGTCGTCACAGGCATAAAGTCCCCAACATGTCGCGCGCCTTGAATAGGTCGCCGTGATCGGGTGCGCGCGGCAACCGCCGGGGTGCGCCGGGGTGCGCTCCGTGCGCACAGGGAAGTGTGTCAAACATGATACAGGGGAGGGAAATTATTCACCATCATGCGCGGGCGAGCACGCCACTTCGTGCCGGGCGGCGGGTCGCACGGGCATAGCGCAAGGTAGGGATATCCGTGCGCACCGCCGCGCTGCGCGACCCGCAGGTGATCGATCTGATATAGAATCAGAACTCTCCAGAACGGCGGTTCGCGCTGGTGAAATCCGCCATGCGCCACTGCCCGGCAGCATAAGGAGCCCCCATGGAAATCAATATCGGTATCAGCGACAAGGATCGCAAGGCGATCGCGGACGGTCTGGCGCGTGTCATGGCCGACACCTACTCCTTGTACCTCAAGACACACAACTATCACTGGAACGTGACGGGCCCGATGTTCCAGACGCTGCATCTGATGTTCGAGCAGGAGTACAACGAACTGTGGACCGCGGTGGATGTGATCGCCGAGCGAATCCGTGCGCTCGGCCACTTCGCGCCCGGGACGTACAAGGCGCTCGGCGCTCTGAGCAGCATCGCCGAGGATGAGTCGATCCCGGCGGCGAAGGACATGATCAAGAATCTCGTCAAGGGACACGAGCAGGTCGCCACGACCGCGCGCAAGCTGTTCCCGGTCGCCGAGACGGCGAATGATCAGCCGACGGCGGATCTGGTGACGCAGCGTCTGGAGATTCATGAGAAGACCGCGTGGATGCTGCGCAGCCTGCTCGAGGAGACCCATTCGTAACGGGCGAGTGACCGCGGTCGCATGCGCCGCAGCGATGCAATGTGCCTCGGGCGCGTGCGCGGTTTGATCAGATGAGGAGTTCAGCGATGTCGGAAGCAAAATGTCCCGTGGTTCACGGAGCGACCCACCGCGCCATGCGTTCAAACGGCGATTGGTGGCCCCAGCAGCTGAATCTGAAGATCCTGCGCCAGAACGACTCGCGCTCCAATCCGCTCGGCGCGTCGTTCGATTACCCCGAGGCGTTCAAGACGCTGGACTTCAAGGCGCTGAAGCATGATCTGCACGCCTTGATGACGGACAGCCAGGAGTGGTGGCCGGCGGATTTCGGCCACTACGGCGGACTGATGATTCGCATGGCCTGGCATGCCGCGGGCACGTACCGCATCGGCGATGGACGGGGCGGGGCGGGGAGCGCCCAGCAGCGTTTCGCGCCGCTGAACTCCTGGCCCGACAACGCCAACCTCGACAAGGCGCGCCGTCTGCTCTGGCCGGTCAAGCAGAAGTATGGTCGGAAGATCTCCTGGGGCGATCTGATGATTCTCGCCGGTAACGTCGCGCTCGAGTCGATGGGCTTTAAGACCTTCGGCTTCGGCGGCGGACGGGCGGATGTCTGGGAGCCGGACGAGTCGGTGTACTGGGGCCGCGAGGACAGCTGGCTTGGCGAGCAACGCTACGCCGGTGAGCGCGACCTGGAGAATCCGCTCGCCGCCGTGCAGATGGGACTGATCTACGTCAACCCGGAAGGTCCGAACGGTAAACCCGATCCGGCCGCCGCCGCCATCGACATCCGCGAGACGTTCCGGCGGATGGCGATGAATGACGAGGAGACCGTTGCGCTGATTGCGGGCGGGCACAGCTTCGGCAAGACGCACGGCGCGGGCGATCCGCGCCTCGTCGGACCGGAGCCGGAGGCGGCTCCGCTCGAGCAACTCGGTCTCGGCTGGAAGAGCCGGTTCGGAACGGGCATCGGCCCGGATGCGATCACCGGCGGTCCCGAGGTCACCTGGACGCAGACGCCCACGAAGTGGAGCCATTATTTCTTCAGCAACCTGTTTGGCCACGAGTGGGAGCTGACCAAGAGTCCGGCGGGTGCGTACCAATACCGCGCCAAAGGTGATGCGAAGCCGATCCCGGATCCCTTCGATCCGAACAAGCATCACGTGCCGACGATGCTGGTGACCGATGTTGCGCTGCGCGTCGATCCGGCCTACGAGAAGATCTCGCGGCACTTTCTCGAGCATCCGGAAGCCTTCGCTGATGCATTTGCACGTGCGTGGTTCAAGCTGACGCACCGTGACATGGGGCCGCGTTCGCGCTACCTGGGACCGGAGGTGCCGCAGGAGGAGCTGATCTGGCAGGATCCGATCCCGCCGATCAAACACGCGCTGGTGGATGCAAAGGACATTGCCGATCTGAAGGCGAAGATCCTCGCCGCGGGACATTCGCCCGCGGAGCTCGTGCGCATCGCCTGGGCCTCGGCCGGCACGTTCCGCGGTTCGGACAAGCGCGGCGGCGCCAATGGGGCGCGCATCCGGCTCGCACCGCAGAAGGACTGGCCGGTCAACGAGCCACCGCGGCTCGCCAAAGTGCTCGCGTCGCTCGAGTCGATTCAGGCGGCCTTCAACGCCGCACAGTCGAACGGCAAGCGGGTCTCGCTCGCCGATCTGATCGTGCTCGGCGGCTCTGCGGCGATCGAGCAGGCCGCGAAGAAAGCCGGACGGGCGGTCAGCGTGCCGTTTGCAGCCGGCCGCGCCGATGCCACCGCCGAGCACACCGATGTGGAGTCGTTCGCCTATCTGGAGCCGATGGCGGACGGATTTCGCAACTATCTCAAGGGGCGTTACACCGTCCCGGCCGAGGAATTGCTCATCGACAAGGCGCAGTTGCTCGGACTGACGGTACCTGAGATGACCGTACTGGTCGGCGGATTGCGCGTGCTCGGGGCGAACCACGGCAGCACACCGCATGGTGTGTTCACGGCGCGGCCGGGAACCCTCAGCAACGATTTCTTCGTCAATCTGCTCGACATGCGCACCGAGTGGAAAGCCACCCCTGATGAGAACCTCTTCGAGGGGTTCGAGCGCACGAGCGGCAAGCGCAAGTGGAGCGCCACGCGGGTCGATCTGGTCTTCGGGGCGCATTCGGAGTTGCGCGCGGTGGCCGAGGTGTATGGTTCGGTTGATGCGCACGACAAGTTCATTGCAGATTTCGTGGCCGCGTGGACCAAGGTCATGAACCTGGATCGCTTCGACCTGCGCTAGCGGCGGCAGCACATGGGCGGCGTGGCGCCGCTCATGCGCGGTGGCAGTGGTGTTCGCCGGGATCGGGACAGGCGCCGCCTTCGAGTTGTACGGTGGCGTGCGTGATGGCGTGCCGGTCGCGCAAGCGTTCGAGGATGAGTTTCAGCACCGATTGGGGGTCGTCGGTCGGCTCGAGCAGAGCATGCAGCGTCACGACCGGCGCATCCCCGGTCATCGACCAGACGTGCAGGTGATGGATGTTGCGCACGCCCGGGAGGTGTTCCAAGTCGTGCGCGATGTCCTCTGGATCGATCTCGTGCGGTGCGCCCTGCAGCAGCACGTGACCGGCCTCGCGCGTCAGCTGCCAGCCCGAGCGCAGGATCAGCCCCGAGACCAGCAGTGAGAACAGCGGATCGGCGAGACGCCAGCCGAATTCGAAGATCAGCAGCGCAGCACCCGCGGCCGCCGCCGATCCCAGCAGGTCGCTGAGCACATGGGCGCGGGCGCTGCGCTCATTGAGGGATCGGGCGCCAGAGAGTGCGAGGAAGGCACCGAAGTTGGCCGCACCGCCGAGCAGAGCGACGAGCAGCATCAGTCCGCCATCGACCGGCGGCGGCGCGATGAGGCGGCGAATCGCCTCGGCGGTCACGGCGACGGTGAGTCCGAGCAGGATCAGGCCGTTCGTATACGCCGCGAGAGTCTGGTAGCGGCTGGAGCCGTAGGTGTGGCGCGCATCGGGCGGCCTTCGGCTCGCGCGCACCGCGAGCACCGCGAGCAGGAGCGAGCCGCAATCGGCGAGCATGTGGGCGGCTTCGGCCAGCAGGGCAATGGAATTGGCGATCCCGCCGCCGAGCGCCTCGATGACGGTGAAGGTGAGCAGAATGCCGAAGGCCGTCCGCAGCCCTCGGGCGCTCGCGCCGTGTCCGGCGTCATGCTCGGGGCCAGAACGAGGGCCATGATCATGATCAGCGGGGTGTGCGTGCGCGTGGGTCACCGGACATCTCGGCGTGGGGGGGCCTCGGTTGAAGCGAGCGTCATCGGCTCGTATCTTAAAACCTGCAGTCACTGGAGCTTCAAGCATGTCCGAGCCGTCCCTGCCGATCGGTGCTCTCGCCCGCAGCGTCGGGTGCAACGTGCAGACCATCCGGTATTACGAGCAGGTCGGCCTGTTGCCCCCGGCCACCCGCACGGCGGGTGCGCAGCGTCGCTATGCGCAGGTCCACCGCCAGAAGCTGAGCTTCATCCGACATGCGCGCGAGCTGGGATTTTCGTTACCGGCGATCCGGGAACTGCTGGCGTTGGCCGAGCACAGTGATTCGGTGTGCAGTCGGGCGGACTCTATTGCCCGCCACCAGCTCGAGGCGGTGCGCCGGCGCATTGCTCTGCTGGAGAGTCGGCGTGCGGAGCTCGAGCGAATGCTTGAGCATCGGCACGGTCGCCGGGTTCGCGATTGCCGGGTGATCGCGACGCTCGCCGACCACGGGCTGTGTGCCGAGGAACGTCACGAGACCGACGCGCGGCGCTGAGGACGCAGACGGACGGTCGGGGGCCGTAGAGCAGGTCTCATCGCGGCGCACAGAGGGACCCCGCACGGGATGCGCCGTGTGCTCTAGACCCTGCTGCGATACAATACCCCCCTAGAGTATTACGATCCTCCATGACACACACGGCACGCGAGAAGACGAAGCTCCTGGCTCGGGTCCGCCGCATTCGCGGGCAGGTCGAGGCGCTGGAGCGCGCCCTGGAAGCCGAGCAGGGCTGTACGGCCGTCCTGCAACAGATCGCCGCGGTACGCGGCGCGATCAGCGGCCTGATGGCAGAAGTTCTGGAAGATCACATCAAGACACACTGGGCGGCGTCCGCGGCGGGCCCCCCTGGCGAGCACCGCGAAGGGGCCGAGGAACTCATCGATGTCGTCCGGACGTATTTCAAGTAGAAGCGACGCCGCGAACGAGATGCCGCAAGAACCGATCTCCGCCGCATCGGACGGCAGCGCCTGCGCCGCGGTAAACCCGCGGTCGCATCACCACCACCACCACGACCACGAGCATGACCATGAGCATGGCTTCTCGTGGACCGAGGGCGCACGGATTGCCATCGTCGCCCTGGCGGCGATCGCCGTGTGGTTGCACGTCTGGGAGCCGCTGTCCTCGATCAGCGTGCTCGGCGCGGCAGGACTGCTGATCGGCGGCTGGCCGATCTATCGCGAGGCGTTCGAAAATCTCCTGGCGCGGCGCATGACCATGGAACTGTCGATGTCCATCGCCATTCTCGCCGCCGCTGCGATCGCGCAATTCTTCACCGCGCTCGTCATTACGCTGTTCGTGCTCATCGCCGAAGTGCTTGAGGGCTTGACCGTCTCGCGCGGGCGCCGTGCCATCCACGATCTGCTCGAGTTTCTGCCGAGGGCGATCGCGGTCCGCCGCGCAGGCACTGTGACCGAGGTGGATGCCGATGCTCTTCAGCCCGGCGAGGCGGTGCTGGTCAATCCGGGCGGGCGGATTCCGGTCGACGGCACGGTGATCGCCGGCCATTCGTTCGTCGATGAGTCGCGCATCACGGGAGAGTCGCTGCCCGTGGAAAAGCTCTCCGGCGCGGCGGTCTTTGCCGGCTCCATCAACCAATCCGGCGCGCTCGAGATCCGGGCCGAGCGAATCGGCCGCGACACCAGCTACGGGAAGATCATCGAAGCGGTCGAGCAGGCCGAGCGCTCACGCGCCCCGGTGCAGCGCCTGGCCGACCGGCTCGCCGGCTATCTGGTCTACTTCGCTCTGGCGGCCGCGGCATTCACCTATCTGCTGACGCGTGACCTGCGCTCGACGATCTCAGTGATCATCGTCGCCGGTGCCTGCGGCATCGCGGCCGGGACGCCGCTCGCGATTCTCGGGGCCATTGGCCGGGCGGCCCGCGGCGGCGCGATCATCAAGGGCGGCCTCTATCTCGAGCAGCTCGGCCGCGTCGACACCGTCGTACTCGACAAGACCGGCACGCTCACCTTCGGTCAGCCCGAGGTGCGGGCCGTGCATCCGGCCGACGGCATCGATGCGCAGGAGCTGATCGACGTCGCGGCGGCCGCCGAGATGCGCTCTGAACATCCCTTGGGCAAAACCATCGTCGCCTACGCTCAGGCGATGGGCCGCACGATCGGCGAACCCGAGCGCTTCGCCTACCAGCCCGGACGCGGGATCGATGCCGCGCTCGGCGCCGAGCGCGTGCTGGTCGGAAACCTCGCCTGGCTCTCGGCACAGGATGTCGCGGTCGCACCGCAGGCCGTGGCGCGCGCATCACGCGGCGCCGCGCAGGTCTATGTCGCGCGCAACGGGCAGTTTCTCGGCGCCATCGAGATCGCCGATCGAGTCCGTCCCGAGGCGCGCCGCGCCGTCGATCAAATCCGCGCCCTCGGCGCGCGCATCGTGCTGTTGACCGGGGACGCCCAGGCCGTGGCCGATGCGCTCGCCGATCAGTTGGGTATCGGTGAGGTCGCCGCCGAACTGATGCCCGAGGACAAGCGCCGCTATATCCAGGCACTCACCGGCGAGGGCCGCATCGTCGCGATGATCGGTGATGGCGTCAACGACGCGCCGGCGCTCGTGGCGGCGCAGGTCGGGGTTGCGATGGGCTCGGGCACCGACGTGGCGCGCGAGAGCGCGGACGTCGTGCTCCTTGGCAACGATCTGGTGAAGTTCGCCGAGACCCTGGCCATCGCGCGGCGCACCCGGCGAATCATCTGGGCGAACTTCATCGGCACCCTCGGCGTCGATATCGTTGGCATCGCGCTCGCGGGCTTCGGTCTGCTGAACCCGCTGCTCGCGGCATTCATTCACGTCGCCTCCGAGCTGACCTTCATCGGCAACTCCGCTCGGTTGGTACCGCCCCGCCAGTCCGCGGCGCGCTCGCTCGAATCGACCGTCGCAGTGCAGGGTCGGTGACAATGCATGCGGTGACGGTCGTACACACCCCGTCACGGTTGAGTGGACCCATCGGTAGGGGGATCGCCTATGAGATTGGCTGAGATCACATCGCCTCTGGACGTCGAGTTCGCCCGGGCGCAATTTCCGGCATTCCGTGAGCCGACGTTGCACGGCCAGGCGTTTTTTGAAAACGCCGGCGGTTCCTACGCCTGCGGCCCGGTCATCGAGCATCTGCATGAGTACTATCGGCGCCTGAAGGTGCAGCCGTATTACCCGTTCGCAGCCTCGGCCGAAGCCGGCGAGTGGATGGATGGCGCGCGCGCGCGGTTGGCCGAATACCTGGGCGTCACGGTCGCGGAGGTCCATTTCGGGCCCTCGACGTCACAGAATACCTACGTCCTGGCGCAGGCCTTTCGCACCGTGGTGCGCGCCGGCGAGGAAGTCATCGTCACCAACCAGGACCACGAGGCCAACAGCGGCGTATGGCGCCGGATGGCCGAGCGCGGCGTGGTGATCCGTGAATGGGCGGTGGATCCGGTGAGCGGACGTCTGGACCTGCGCGCTCTTGAGGCATTACTCTCGCGGCGCACGCGTCTGGTCGTTTTCCCGCACGCTTCCAACATCATCGGTGACATCAATCCCGTCGCCGAGATCGTCGCACGAGCCCATCACGCCGGCGCGTACGTCGTCGTCGACGGGGTGTCCTGGGCGCCCCATGGCCTGCCCGACGTGCGCATGCTCGGGGCGGATATTTACCTGCTCTCCTTGTACAAGACCTATGGCCCGCATCAGGGGGTGATGGTCGTGGGTGCGCAACTGCTCGAGGCGCTGGCCAACGAGGGGCACGTCTTTAACGCCGCGCATCCGTCCAAGCGCCTGACGCCGGCAGGCCCGGATCACGCGCAGGTGGCCGCCGCGCGGGGAGTCGCCGAATATTTCGATGTGCTCGACCAACACCAGCATCCCGGCGCATCGAGTGCACAGCGGGCGCAGCGCGTGCGCGAGGCGCTGCGAGCTGCCGAGCTGCCGCTGCTGGAGAGATTGCTCGGCTTTTTGCGCGAGCGCAGCGATCTGCGGCTGCTCGGCCCGACTCGGGCCGAGCAGCGGGTCGCGACCGTTTCATTCGTGCCACACCGGGTCGAGCCGACGGTGGTGGCGGAGCGGCTCGCCGCCCAGGGCTACATGATCGGCTGCGGCGGGTTTTACGCCGTGCGGTTGCTCCAAGCGCTCAAGATTGATCCCGATCGCGGCGTGGTGCGCCTGTCGTTCGTGCACTACACCACCGCGAGGGAACTCGAGGGCCTCCTCGAGGCGCTCGAGGCGGCGCTGCGCCCCTGAGCGGCGCAGGGACTCGCATCCGCCGCCGCGTGCGCACCTCGTTGCGCTGCGGGCGAGGCGACTGACCTCACGGCGGTCATCTTGCAATTGCAGCAGGGCCCCCGTAGTCTCGATAGCACATCATTTTTCATTGGGTCGTGCGCCTGCGGCGCCGCCGTCGAGGTCAGAGACTTGGATACGCTGCACGCGCTGCTGTTCGCCATTCTTCAGGGCGCCACCGAGCTGTTCCCCGTGAGCTCCCTTGGCCATGCGGTCATCGTGCCCGCACTGCTGCATTGGCCGATCAATTTGGCGGCGCCTGGCTTCCTGCCATTTCTGGTCATGCTGCACGTCGGGACCGCAACGGCGTTGCTCATCTACTTTCGCGCCGACTGGCTGGCCATGCTCGCGGGGTTCTTCGGGCGCGGCGGCGCCGCTGAGAACGCCGTGCAACGGGGCTTGATCGCGCGTCTGATCGTGGCCACGATCCCGGCGGTCATCGTCGGTTTCACGCTGAAGAAGCCGTTGGCGCATCTGTTCGCCAACCCGCTCGCAGCCTCGTTGTTCCTGGCGGCGAACGCCGGCTTGCTGTGGCTCGGTGAGGCGCTGCGGCGCGCGGCCACACGACGCGCCGAGCAGCTGTCGTATCTCGATGCGCTCGTGATCGGACTGTATCAATGCATGGCCTTTCTGCCGGGCATCTCGCGCTCCGGAGCGACGATCGTCGGCGGCCTGAGCCGCGGCATCAGTCATGAGTCGGCCGCGCGCTTTACCTTTCTCATGGGTACGCCGGTGATCTTCGCCGCGGCCGTCCTCGAGGTGCCGAAGCTCGTGCACGGTCATTTGCTGCACGCGTTGTTCGGTCCAGCGTTGCTGGCGGCAGTGGCCGCCGGCATCGTGGCCTACGCGAGCACTGCCTTCCTCATGCGCTATTTTCGCAAGCACGACGTCTGGGCGCTCTCGCCGTTCGCGTGGTATTGCCTGGTCGCGGGCGGTTTGTCCGCGATCGCCTTCGGGTTCGGCTGGTGAGGGCCGCACACTAGGGTCGGCGCAGTAGGACCGAAGTTCACTTCGAACGCGAGCATCGCACCGGGGACAGAGGAGAGAGTCCGCCGCAATCCGCCAGCAGGTGCCGATGAACACGCCCGCTGCCGATGACGCCCCGCCGCTGCCGTGGTCCATGGAGAGCATCCGGTACGATCGGATCGATCCGCACAGGTCGGCGGGGGAGGAGACGCTGCTGCGCCTCGTGGCCTGCGCTTCCTTCATCGAGATCATCTCTGATCGGTACACGGCAAATCTCGTCGAGTATTCCCGTGACGACCCAGCAGTGGTCGACTGGCTGCGGCATCATTGGGAGCCGGAGGAACGGCAACACGGCGCCGCCTTGCGCCGGTACGTGCAGACGGCGTGGCCGCAGTTCGCCTGGGAGCGGGCCTATCAGGGGTTCTACGCGGAGTATTCCCGGTGCTGCCAACTCGAGCGACTGGCGCCGAGCCGCTCGCTCGAGATGGTGGCGCGCTGTGTGATCGAGAGCGGGACGTCGAGCTTCTATCGATTCCTGGCCGAGAGTGCCCCGGAACCGGTGCTGAAGGACATCGCCGGGCGGATCGCCGCGGATGAAGTCCGGCACTACAAGAATTTCTATCACTTCTTCCGCCGCTACCGCTAACGCGAACACCCGGGGCGCACCGCAGGGATGTGCACGCTGTGGAACCGCGCCAACGAGATCGATGCCGAAGCCGGCTACATCGCGTTCAAGCACGTCCTGCGGGTCAGCCATCCCGAGCGCCCCGTCGAACGCGGGCAGTATGAGGAGTTCCTGCGCAGTATCCGCGGGATGGTTGCGGGCCCATTTCCCGTACCGGATGGCGCTGAAGATGTTCCTGAAGCCACTCGACCTGCCGCCGGTCATGGGGCGCGTGATTCTGGGTTCAGTGTCGGCGGCGACCTGGATGCTGCTGCGCTGAGGATCACGAGAGAATGGTGCCGAGCACTGCGGAACGAGGTGCGAACAGTGAGTCATCTCATGATCAATTAAGCGTGACTCGCGATCTTCCGCCTTCGCGAAGGCCTCCCCAGTGACACCACGCGAAGCGCGGACGCATCCTGATCGGCATGATCCGCAACCTCTGGCACCCCCGCGCGGCGCCGGGCGCTCTGCAGGCGAAGGCGGGGAGGTGAGGCATTTGCACTCGAAGATGCGCAGCCGGTGTGCGCCTCAGCGCATCGCGAGCCCCAACGATCCAGTCCCGGCCGGACAGTTCGCGTCCCCCGCGTGCGTGTTGCACGAGGGTGCCTCGGATGCATTCGGGCTCGGGGGCGCCGACGAAGAGGCGAGCGCGGTGCATGCCGTGCACCGTCCGCCGTCGCGTCATCGGGCGGGGTGGCTCGACATGCGCGTCCCGTAGAGGGCGGCTGCCCGCGAAGGCCCGGCGCGCCCGCCGTGTGATCGGCACCCGTCTCAGTCCGTGCGCCACGTGCGACCGTTTTTGAACGCTGACGACCACATATATCGGGAGACGATATAAAATGCCCTAGAGGTCCTCACCGCCTGTTCTCGGGAGCATCATGAAGTCTTCTGCCTCCACTCACGGCTCGAACGACACGCTGCGTGACTTCACCGCCGACCGCCGGCTGCTGGTGCTC
Organism: Pseudomonadota bacterium; assembly: GCA_021851405.1. GTDB lineage: Bacteria > Pseudomonadota > Gammaproteobacteria > Steroidobacterales > Steroidobacteraceae > 13-2-20CM-66-19. The sequence goes on along the minus strand of JAJZDW010000020.1, from coordinate 30,803 downwards.
TCGGCCCTGGCGCTTGTGACCGGGACCTTCGGCGCATGGGCGGCATGGGCGCTGCTGACGCTGATCGCACTCGTGACGAATCTCGCCTACTACCATGTCCTCTCCCCGCACACGGCATCTCTCAGCCACGCACACCTGGCACCCAGCTCGATCATGATTCCGGTCATCGGCGGGCTCATCGTCGGTCTGATCGGGCGCTACGGCTCGAACAAAATCCGCGGCCACGGCATTCCCGAGGCGCTCGAGGCGATCCTCATCGGACAGAGCCGCATTGAGCCGAAAGTCGCGTTGTGGAAGCCCCTGTCCTCGGCCATTGCCATCGGCACCGGCGGCCCGTTCGGCGCCGAGGGACCGATCATCATGACCGGCGGGGCGCTCGGTTCGCTGTTTGCCCAGTTCTTCAGGTTGAGCGCCGCGGAGCGCAAGACGCTGCTCGCCGCAGGTGCCGCGGCCGGCATGACGGCCATCTTCGGCACGCCCGTGGCGGCGGTGTTGCTGGCGATCGAGATCATGCTGTTCGAGTGGAAGCCGCGCAGTTTCGTGCCCGTGGTCGTTTCGGCCGTCGTGGCTATCGCCTGGCGGCCCTGGCTGGTCGGCGCATGGCCGCTCTTTGCACACCGCGGTGCGCCGGTCCTGCCCTGGTGGGGCCTGCTGGTGTGCGCGCTGGTCGGGGTCATCGCCGGACTGCAGTCCGCGCTCACCACCGGGGCGCTCTACTGGGTCGAGGAGCAGTACGAGAAACTGCCCCTGCACTGGATGTGGTGGCCCGCGCTCGCGGGCCTCGTGGTCGGGGTCGGCGGCCTCATCGATCCTGCTGCGCTTGGCGTCGGGTACGACAACATCCAGGCCCTGATCAGCGGCAATGTGCTGATGCATGCTGCGATTGCGCTGCTGATCGTGAAGTCGATCATCTGGGTCGTCTCGCTGGCTTCAGGGACGTCGGGCGGTACGCTCGCGCCGCTGCTGATGATGGGCGGGGCGGTCGGGGTGCTCGAGGCACATGTGCTGCCGTTCGGCGGCTCGGGGTTCTGGGCGCTCATCGCCATGGCCGCCGTGCTCGGCGGCACGCTGCGCTGCCCATTGACCGCCACGGTATTCGCCGTCGAGCTCACCGGCGATTTGCGGATCATGCCCGCAGTCATCATCGCGTGCGCGGCGTCCTTTGCAGTGACGGTGCTGTTGATGCGCCGCTCCATCCTCACCGAGCGCCTGGCCCGCCGCGGTCGGCATCTGACGTACGAGTACACCGTCGATCCCTTCGAGGTGATGCGTGTCCGCGACATCATGGCGCATCCCGTGCACACCTTGGTGGCGAGTCTGTCGATGACGGGCGCGCGGGCATTCTTTGAGACCGGCTCAGGCGTGCCGCGTCACAGGAGCTATCCGGTGGTCGATGATGCCGGGCGTGTCGCGGGCATGGTGTCGCGTGCCGACATGCTGCGCTGGTCGCGGGAGGGATGGCGGGATGTGGAGACCTTGGGCGAGCGGCTGGGTTCCCCCGAGGTGCTCGTCGGCCATCCTGAGGACCGTGTGGGCGATCTGGCCGACCGGATGATTGCGGCCGATGTCGGTCGCGTGCCGATCGTGGAGCGGACCTCCGGCGTGCTGGTCGGCCTGGTGGCCCGGCGCGACCTGCTGCGGGTGCGGGCGCTTGCGGGCCAACTCGAACGCGAACGTGCACAGCTGATGAGCCTCTACTGACGGCGCAGCGCATCCGGTTCGCGCCCTTTGATGGACTCTAAAGTCCGATCCAGGGTGTACCCTCAGCGCTCGATGACAGCCCTGAGCAGACAGAGCGTGCCGGCGCACGGCACAACCGCACCGACGTCCGCGGCGAGCGGGCCGAGGATCCCCACCCGCTCGCCACACGGCGGATTGCGGTTCGGTGCCGTCATGGCGACCGCGGGTGCCTCAGCGCTGGCGGGGCGGTGCGGCCTAGCGCCACTCATGCGGCCACTGCTCGGCCTCGCCGTTCTGCAGGCGGTGTGGATCAGTGTCCGGGCCCTCGGACCTCACTGCGCGGGATGGCGCATCGATTGGCGAGCGTGGCGGACCGTCGGTCCGGCGCATGAGTGTTGTGGAGGGCATACGGTGCCGCTGGGTCTGACCGTGATCGCCAGCGATGTATTGGCGCTGGGCACGACGGCGAGTCGCGGACCATTGTGGTTCGCGGCGATTTGTCTGGTGATGGCGTGGGCGACCTCGGTGATGGCGATCGGTCGATTCGCCTGGTCACTGGCCGCGCGGGGTTTCGATTTGCACCGGCTCGACGGCGCCTGGTTTCTGGTTCCCGCGGCGCTGTTCGGCGCAGGCATCGCGACCGATCGCGTAGCGGCGCAGCTCGCCGGACACTGGCCCGACGCGCTGCGCGAACTCGCGGCCGGGAGCATCGTCATCGGCGCGTTCGGCTACTGGGTGCTCATTGTCCTGGCGGGACTGCGGATTCGGCGCTATGGGCTCGGTAGCCCGCCGCGTGTGTCCTGGTGGATCGCCATGGGCTGCGCAGGGCTGGGTGCTGCGGCGCTCGGACAGGTCCTGCAACAGCGCCCGCGAGCGGTGCCCGCGCAGTGGCTGCTCGATGCGACCGCGTTGTCCATGGGTGTCGCGATGCTTCTGAGCGTGCCGGTGCTGCTGCTCAGTGCGCGCTTTGTGCTGCGTCAGTGCCGATTTCGGGCCACGGCGTCCTGGCCGCCAACATTCTCCACAGCCGTGTTGGCATTCGGCGCATTTCAGGCCGGCGGCGTTCTGCACGTGCCCGCCCTCGGTACTCTCGGACTCGGCGCTGCCGACGCGACGCTGCTCTTCTGGAGCGTGACGGCCGGGTGGAACCTGAGGTGTGCGTACCGCGCGCGGGCCACCGGTGCGCGTCGGTCATAGTCTCACCGGGCGGCGGTGCGCCGCACGCGCCTCGGGGGTTACGCAGACTCCAGCTCCTTGGCGAAGTGCAACGCGAGGATGTGCAGACCGTGTCGATGATAGAAGCGGTGCGAACCCTGATTATTCACCCCGGAATCGAGTTCGAGCCGCTCGCAGCCTGCGGCGCATCCGCGCCGTTCGACTTCTGCGAGCAGCGCGGCGCCCACGCCTTTGGACCGGCGTGCCGGATTGGTGACCAGATCGTCGAGGAACGTGACCCGACCCCGGCTCGTCGCCACGATCCGGTACAGCGCCGCACCGATGCACCGCTCAGCACCCTGGTCGGCCACCAGCACGCGCAGACCTTGTTCGCGGCCTTCACTTAGCAGCGTATCGAAGGTATTGACGCTGAGCCCAGGCCGCAACGCCGCCAGCAGCGGATACAGGTCCGCTTCCAGGGACGGGTCGTTGGCGGTGATCTCGCGCAGAGTGACGTTCACGCGGTGCTCGCAGGTCAACGATGGCGAACCGTGGACCCCGCGCAACGATGCCCGTGCGCGCGGGCGGTCCACGCTCAAGGCCGCCGGATCGGGCCAGATCGGCACCGACCGGACGCGCCGCAGAGGGGCCCCGTTTGCATATAGCACAGCCGACGCCCGACGGCCGGCCCTCACGCCGTCGGTGACGAGCGGCGCGGGGACTGTTCCAAACTGGGACGCCCCCCGGTTCGCCCGGGCTGCGGGTCCGGCGGGCACTCGGACAGGATCCTCGAGGCGATCACCGCATGTGCGGCACGACACGGATCTGCGCGCGGTGTTCGAAGGGCAGTTCGACGGAAGTGACAGGACCGAACCGATCGGTGCAGGACGAACAGGGAGCGGCACCGCGCCGGTGTGCAGCGGCTGCGCACGACACCGAGCGTCAGCTGCACGACGGCGGCGCGCCGTTCGGTGCCGATGCGCTGCAGGAAGTACTGCCCGTGCCGGTAGGCGTAGGTCTCGCCGTTGTCGTCGTAGGAGTCGAAGTGCGTGGGCTGCTGAGCGGGGAAGACCGCACCATGCTCGTGTGTTCTGCACCTGACGGTACGCGGTTTGCGCATCGGTAGGCCACCGCAGTACATCATATGGTTGGAAAAGGCGATTCAAGTGTCGTAGTCCAAATGGCTGTGCCCAACGCGTGGTTGAGGTCGCGGTTCGCACTGTGCACCCCGGGGAACGCCATGGATCCAGCGCCGTGCGGTCGTCCCGTAGGTATCTGCCCGAATCGAAACACGGGCGGCAGCGGCGTACAAGCAAGTCAGGCCTCGTCCATGGGCGCAGATGCTCGGCTCTCCGCCCGGGCGGGTCGGAGGAGTGCCGGGCATCGCGGCGCTCGCGCAGGTGCTCGTGCCGGGTGAGGGCAAAGCCATGAATATTCGCATCTATCGCACTCTGGTCGTGATCGTGGGCGTGCTGATCGGCGGGACGGCCGCTGCGCAGACTGCCGTGCGCTGGCAGGCGCTCCCGACGGCGGCGCCTGCGCCCGCGGACAATCCGACCACGGCCGCCAAGATTCGGCTCGGCAAGATGCTCTTCTTCGATCCACGTCTTTCATCGACCGGAACGGTCTCGTGTTTCTCCTGCCACAACATCATGGAAGGCGGCGATGATCATCGGCCAGTCTCCATCGGTGTCGAAGCACAGCGAGGCGTCCGGAACGCACCCACGGTGTGGAACGCGGCGTTCCTGTCCGTGCAGTTCTGGGACGGTCGGGCCGCCACGCTCGAGGAGCAGGCCAAGGGTCCGCCGGCCAACCCCGTCGAGATGGGTATGAAGAATCTCACGGAGGAAGTCACCCGAATCGACAGGATTCCCGGCTATGAGCCGTACTTCCATGAGGCGTTCGGGCCGGGCCAGGTCATCACCATGGACAATGCCGCCAAGGCAATTGCCGCATACGAACGCACCTTGATTACGCCGGGCAGCGCTTACGACCGGTACGTGTTGGGCGACCACAATGCCCTGTCGCCCGAACAAGTGCGCGGGATGCAGACGTTTGCGGCGGTCGGCTGCACCGGGTGTCACCAGGGAGCGAATTTCAGCGGCCCTGCGCTGCCGATGGGGACGGGGTTCTACATGAAATTCCCGATCTATACCGATAACCCCTATGTCCAAAAGTACGATCTGATGAGCGATCTGGGACGCTACGACGTGACGCATCGCGACGCTGACAAGAACGTCTGGCGTGTCCCGGGGCTGCGCAATTTGGTGTACACCGCGCCGTATTTCCATAACGGTTCGGTGAAGACCTTGCCCGAGGCCGTGCGGGTGATGGGCGCGACCCAGCTGAACCGCACGCTGACCGATGCGCAGGTCCGCGACATCGTGACGTTCCTCACCGCCCTGACCGGACCGTTCCCGGTACAGACCATGCCGCGCCTGCCGCCGACGCCCGGGGATCTTCTCAGTCGCTGAGCGAACCGGGGACGTCCCGGAGTCTCTCGGGACGGGGGCTGGATCCGCTCATCGGGATGCGGTCACGCGCCGCGAGAAATGACCGTCAATTAAAACCCGATGGCATTGAATCTAAAAGGGTTTTTCAACGCATCAGGTCCGGTGCCGAGGGTCGTCGCAGCGTAGGAGCTCGGACCGGCAATTGACCGTCGCTCGCGCCGATGCGCGGTCTGTGCCGAGGACTCGGACGGGCGCCGGCGCGTTGAAACGGGACTTTTTTTTCGGGAACAGGGTATAAATTGGGCACTGAGTGCGATCTTTGAACAACGAATGCACAGGTCTCTAGCGCCGATCGCCCATGCCACCGGATAAGTCCCCGAGCCTCGCCGCGGCGCTCGCACACTCTCAGGGCGAGCGATTGCGGCGTTTCTTCTCCTTCCGCGTCCGTAACCCTGCGGACATCCCGGACCTGACTCAGGAGGTATTTCTGCGGATGCTGCGCGTTCCCGATGGCGACGCGATTCGCTCCCCGGAGGCCTACCTTTTTACCGTCGCCTTGCATGTCGCGCAGCAGCATGCGCTGCAGCATTCCGCCATCCCGCCGTCGGTGCAGGCCGAGGAACTGCTGGCGCAGCTGCCGGCCTCGCCGGATGCTGACCCGCTCCTGCAAGCCCACGGTCAGCAATGCCTGGAAGCCTTCACGCACGCGCTGGAGCGGCTCTCCCCGAAGGCGCGCGCCACGTTCGTGCTGCACCGCCAATACGGCATGACCCTGAAGGAAATCAGCCGCGAGCTGCGCATTTCCTTTCCGATGGCCAAGAAGTACCTCGCCAAGGCGCTTCAGCAGCTTCACCAGCATCTGGATGCACAGTAGGCAGACCGTGAGCGCACGTATCGGCAAGCGGTATTCACAAGAGGTCTACGAGCAGGCCTGCGTGTGGTTCGTGGAATTCCGCGCCGCCCCGGCGGACGAGAGGACGCGCCAGGGGTTCTACGCCTGGTTGCAGCAAGCCCCGGCGCACATGACGGCGTACCTCGAGGTGGCTTCGCGCTGGAACCACGCCGGCGCTCTGGACGTCGGCGCACGATTCTCCAAAGAGGCGCTCATCGCCGAAGCTACGGACGCGGACAACCTCGTCCCGTTTCCGGGCGCTCCCCCGCCTCCCGCGTCGGACCGGCACCGGCCCCTGGGGTTGACGCTGGCCCGCCTGTCCTGGGCTGCCGGAGCGCTCGCGCTCATCGGGGCAGGGCTGATCACGCTCTGGGTCCGCGCCGGTACGACCTCGTATGCCACTGGCGTCGGCCAGAAGCGCAGCATCACGCTTGCGGATGGCTCGGTGGTCGATCTAAACGCGCGCTCGCGGATTATCGTGCGCTACACCGAGCACGAGCGGGAGATCGACCTGGTGCGCGGCCAGGCACTCTTCGCCGATACGTACGAAGCCGATCGACCGTTCATCGTGCGCAGCCGCGCAACCGTCGTGCGCGCGATCGGCACGCAGTTCGATGTGAATTTGCTTCACGCCGAGGCGATCGTCACCGTGATCGAGGGCAAAGTCGTCGTTGCGCGTCCCCGTCCGCCCGAGGCGCCAGCCTCCAACCGGCTCAGGCCATTGGCCATGCTCCGCACGGCGGGTCGGTCCACGGTTTACCTGACCGCCGGTCAGCAAGTGACCGTCTCCCCGACGCGCCGCCTGCGACCGGTACCGGCGAACACGCGGGATGCCATCGCCTGGGTCCACCGCAAGCTCATCTTTGCCTCCACTGATCTGCGCAACGTGGTGCAAGAGTTCAACCGCTACAACGCGCAGCACCTGGTCATCGCGTCGCCTTCGCTCGAGACCTTCAGGATTGATGGGGTGTTCGTCTCGACCAATCCGGACTCTCTGATCGCCTTCCTCCGGCAGTACCCCGGCATCAAGGTGACGGAGGTCGGCAGACGGGTGCTGATCACCCGTCAAGCGGTCCAATAAGTTTTCGCCTCCCGGGGGGGTATAAAACCGCCCCATCCACGCTCATATTGCGCAGAGAGCCGGCGTTGCGACCTTGCGCGTGACGCGGGCCGCTCAGAATCGATTAAAACAATTCGGGGAGACAGGTTATGCGGGCCGAAGTCATCGCTGTGGCGTTGGGTATGGCCGTGGCCGGAGTACCAGCCGGTGCGGTGGCGCAAACCGCGACCACCCGGATCAGTACCGATATTCCGCCGGAGCCCCTGCGCCCCGCGCTGCGCAGCCTCGCGCAGGAATTTGGCTTCCAGATCGTCTACCCCTCGACAGAGGTGGCGAGCCGCCGCAGTCCCGGGGTGATCGGAAGCTTCACGCTCTCTGAAGCCCTCCAGCACGCGCTCGCCGGCACCGGCTTGACGTTCCGGTACATCGACGTGCATACGATCACGATCGTGCCTCTCGCGGGCCAAACGGCGGCCGACCCACCTGCGAGCGGTGTGGCCGCAGGGTCCGACCCCAAGGTCGGCGATCCCGAGGCGTTGAACGCGGGCGGCGCTCGGCAGGTCCCGAGCACCACCTTCGACGGCGCCGCTGCCCGCGCGGCAGCCGATCCACCGCCGGCCCGAGGCGGCTCGGATGGCAGCCTCGCCACGTTGCACGCCATCGTGGTCACGGGTACACGCATCCGCGGCGTCGATACCCTCAATGCACTGCCCGTGCAGATGCTGAGCCGGCGAGATATCCGGCTTTCGGGTGCGACCAGCGTCCCGCAACTGCTGCAGCAGGTGACCTCGACCAGCAGCGTCGGAAGCGTCACGTCGGCGCAGGCGACCGGCTTCACCACCGGTGGAATCGAGACGGTCTCACTGCATGGGCTCGGCGCGGCCCGTACGCTCGTGCTCGTCAATGGACTGCGGATGCCGGTCAGTACGGCGGGCGATACAGTCGACGTCGGCTCCATTCCGCTCGCTGCGGTGCAGCGCGTAGAAGTCCTCGAGAACGGTGCGTCTGCCGTGTACGGCAGTGATGCGATCGCGGGGGTGGTGAACTTCATTCTGAAATCGGACTTCCAGGGACTGGATGCGAGCGCGACGATCGGGGCCCCGACTCAGGCGGGCGGCGGCACCGCCGAGGATATCTCGGTCTACGCGGGCACCGGATCACTCGAACGAGATCGGTACAACATTGGCATTGGACTCGAGTACGACCACAAATCGCCCATCATGGGCTCTTCGCGTTCCTACGCCAGTCGGTACAGCCCGGGTTATGGCAATGACGTGACGTCATTTTTCGCCTTCCCGGCGAACGTGCTCATTCCGCCCAACGCAGTCCTGCCGCACGGCGGCGTCTACAGCCCGCAGGTCGGGAATTGCGCCCCCACGTCCCTCAACGACGCCAATTACCCGACTCAGTGCCGATTCGATAATTCGCCCTACGATTCGCTCCAGCCGAAGCGATCCCGCTACAGTCTCATTCTCAACGGCACCTATCGCCTGACTCACTCCACCGAGTTCTACGGCAATGTGCTGTTCTCACAGGTGCGCCAGACCACCTATACGCAACCGGTGCCGCTTGCATTCCTCAATCCGCTGTTGCCGGGAAACCCGTATATTTCCTATCTGTCCAACCTGCTCGCGACGCAGTATCCGGGCTACAACAATCCAAATGCCAAACCGGGACAAGGCGCATTTCTGTTGCCGCCCTCGAGTCCCTATTATCCGACGGCCTGGGCGGCGTCCCATGGACTCGCCGGGCAGCCCCTGAACCTCATCTATCGTGATTTCGCCAATGGCATCCGAGCGACCTACGACCGCACGAACACGACGCGAGCGGTGGCTGGGATCAAGGGAAACGCCATTGGCTGGCACTACAACGGCTCGCTGTTGTTCGGCCAAACGGCCTTGTCCGACAATCTGGAGCATGGCTGGCCCTTGTATTCAACGATCATGCCGCTGCTCGACTCCGGCGTCATCAATCCGTTCGGACCGACCCAGGACGCAAGCGCACTCGCGCAAGCGCAAGCGGACCAATTCATCGGCCAGGACTATTCGACCAAGACCACACTGACCAGTGTCGATGCGAGCGCCAGCCGCAAGATCGCGCAGCTGTCGGCCGGGGCGCTGCGACTCGCCGTGGGAGCAGAGCTGCGTCGTGAGACGTACGACTTTTCGCCTGCGACGGTGCTGCAGCAGGGCAATGTCGGTGGTCTCGGGGGCAATTCGCTGCCCGAATCCGCCTCACGAACCGCTCAGGCCGCGTACTTTGAGTTGAACGGCTACATCGTGCATTCGCTGCAGGGAGACATTGCGGTCCGCTGGGATCACTACCAAACGGTAGGCAGCACTGTCAATCCACAACTCTGGCTGCATTGGAAGGCGCTGCGGTGGTTGCAGTTGCGCGGATCTGCCGGAACGGGCTTCCGCGCGCCATCACTCCTCGATCTGTATGCTCCAGAGACGTTCAGTGTCACGTCGAACGGAACGCGAGATCCGGTGCAGTGTCCGGTGTTCAACCCGAACAATCCGGCCTGCAGCGAGCAGTTCACGACGGTCACGGGCGGCAACCCGAACCTCAAGCCGGAGAAGTCGATCAACTATACCCTGGGCATGGTCCTCGAACCGACGCATGGCCTGCGCCTGGATCTGGATTCGTTCTGGATTTACATGCGCAATGAGATTGCAAGCGGCGGCCTGCCGTATTCAGTCATTCTGCAAAATACCCAGACGGCCGCGGAATTCTCCCGCTTCGTCACTCGCGACTCATCGGGCAACATCGTCTCGATCAGCCAGACGGCCGCGAATCTCTTCAAGACCTACCTCAGTGGCCTTGACGTCACGCTCAGCTATGACAAGCGTTTGGGGCCCGGAGATGTCTTTGTGCGGGCCAATGGTGCGTATTTCTACAAGTACGCAGTGCAGAACTACAACGGCACCTGGACCGACGTTGTGAACCAGGGTCTCTCGTCGGTGGGTGAGACGGGAGGCGCCGTCATCCGCTGGCGGCACACCCTGACCGTGGGGTATAGGACGGCGTCCTGGGAGTTCTCGGCGACCCAGAATTACCAAGAGGCCTATATGGATACCCCCTCGACGATCACACGGGTTGCGCGTGACGTCGCCGCGTATGACACGATCAATACGCAGGTGTCCTATGCCGGTCTGCGTCACTTCGATTTCACGGTCGGGGTGATTAACCTGTTCAATCAGGACCCGCCTTACACGAACTACGGGTCGATTGCGAACAATTTCGTGGGCGGGTATGACCTGACCTACGGCGATCCGCGCGGCCGCTACGTGTATGCGACGGTGCGGTATCACCTGCGCTGAGGCGAGAAGGGCGCTCCCGGCCTCGAAGGGGACTCGCCGGTAGCGCCGAACCCCCTGGCGCTACCGGCGAGAGGTCGGTCCGGATTGACTCGGATGGACCGTGCGCAGTGCGAAGAGGGCGCAGACCGATGGGCGCAGCGTCATCGCGCTGCACCCATCGGTGTCGCATCGACTAGGCCTGTGCCGCGCGCCGGCGCGACTCGGCAATCCACAGGAACAGGAAGGGGATCAGATAAATGAGCACGTTGCCGAGCACGTTGCCCCGAACTCCGGTGCCGGCGCTCGAATAAGGACCGCCGAAGGCCTCCGCGGTCATCCAGACCGACAGCGAGTAGGCCATGCCGAAGGGAATCGCGAGCCGGAGCCATTTCCCGCTCAGCAGCGCCACCGCAATCGCCGTTTCGGACAGTGCGACCAGAACGGCGACCGGGATGGGACCGACCGCATGGACGAGGGCGGCAACGAACCCGAGCCATACGGCGATCCAGTGCGGCTGACCGGGAATCACCCCGGTGATCTGGCTGGTGAAATGCAGCAGGAACGCCGGCAGCCACTTCAGGAAGGCATCGAACAGCCACAGCACTGCGAAGCTCAGGCGCGCCACCTCCCACAGGCGGTTCGCGCTCTTCGGCTCATCGGGGCCGCGTCCCTCGAGCAGCGGCGCGACCGACCATACGAACAGGAATGCGATCGCGTACGCCACGAATACGCCGGGATCGGTCTGCCCGCCGCTATAGGGGTAGCCAAAGCCGTTCAGGAAGACCCAGCAGAGGACGCTGTAGCACACGCCGATGCGTGCCGCCCATGCGACTTTCCGCCCGCTCAGCAGCGCCGCGGCGAGTAGAACCGCAATGGCGACCATCACCAGTGCCACGGGCTTCGGGCCGACCGCCTGGGCTCCGTGCAGTGCGGCCAGGAGCAGCGGACGCACGGCCGCGGGGACTTTCGAGGCGGGCTTTGCGAGCACGTGCAGGAAGTTCCCGTGCGCGTTCGCGACGACCAGCCAGGCCATTGCCTGAAAGCCTGCGTTCACCAGCCAGACCAGGCCGAATACCCGGGTCAGCAGGCGCAGCGCCTTGCGTTGCGTGTCATCAAAGTGATCGTTGTTCATATTGAGGTCCGTCGTGGAAAATGCGTGTTGCTGCGCGCCAGGGCGGCGCAAAAAATCCACGCACCCAGCGGCGGCGTTCGCCGCCGCTGGGTGACGATTCTGGGGCTCGAATTGGCTGAGGAACCCTCTGGCGATGGGATGGACTCACGCCTCCCGATCATGTCGAATTCCGTTTGAGTGATCGTGTCGCTCGGCACCGTTCCGTGCCGTCGGCTCGCGCTGCGCGGTGAGTTTCAATGAGGGATCGGTCGCGTGGAGAGGCCCTGCCGATGACGACTGAGCTTCGTGGCGACTGCACCGACGCCCCCGACCGACGTTCGAATGGTGGCATTGACCTGATCCCCCGGTCACGCGGGCCGACCCTAGCATGTTGCGCGAGAGACGGATACCGCGCCCCCGACCGTGCGACCATGACCGACCCTGACGAGAAATCCCGGCGTCATGACCGCAAGAAGCGTTGTTCGTTCTACCCCCGGCCGTGAGAGCCGGGGCCGATCTTACAGACCGGTTGCAGGGGACGGTGTTCCCTACCGGGGGATAATTCACCCGCCAGGGCCGCACGGACGTGGCGCAAGGCTGGATGCTGCGGCGATGCATCGCGTGCGGGCGCTTGGAATACTTCTCTTAAATCAAAGCATTACGCGATATTCGTACGAGACTGCATGATGGTTCGGTGCACTGGGCCGGCGAACATTGCTCAATGCTGGAAGATGCCGAGCGCCCAAAAGACCGTGGTGATTCCGTCGCTGACATTGTGGGCGAGGATTGGTGCGACGATGCTTCGCGACTTTTCCAGCCAATAGGCGTACAGGACCCCCAGTGTGAATGCGTAACCCTGCTGGATCAGGGCATCTATGGGATTTTCGACCCAAAAGGTTTGCAGGTGAGCCAGCGCAAAGAGCAGTGCGACGACGACGCCGGCCCCATTGATGCTGAAGCGTCCGAGGCGCAGTTTGCCGGGCATGGCCGTGGCCAGGTAGGTCACGAGCAGCGCCCGGAATGGGATTTCCTCTGTGGGGCCGACGTAAATCCAATCGAAGAGCGCCCAGCCCCAGATATTCCGGTGCGTGTATACGATTTCGCCACTCGTGTGTTTCAGGTGCAGATAGACATCCAGCCACGAGCTCGCGGCATTGACCGCGATCGCCAGCAGAAGTCCCCATAGGATTGCGGCCAGGAAGTAGCGCTTGCCGTGCGGCCGGTGCAGACCGTAGTCCGCCGGCGCGAACCGCCGCTTGAGAATGGCGATGCCCAGGAGCGCGAACAGCAGCTGTAAGCCATGCTGCACATACACGAACGGGAGCAGCGACTTCTGGGGGGAGGGCAAATGCAGCGCTCGGAACAGCAACGCGGCAACGAGGGCCGAACCCATGGTGATGGCGATCCCGAGCAGTACGGTCACCAGCAGGGGGCGGAATTTCAGCCGGAACGGGGGCTCTGCAGCAACGGTGAGCATGCCCCGAATTCGATCATCCTCGTGGGGGTTCCGTCTTGAATCCAATTGACCTGCGCAGGCGGAGGGGCGGTTCGCCCGTGACGCTCCGCACCGCGCGGGCCATGTGTGCCTGATCCGCAAACCCGGCGGCCAGCGCTATGCTCGTCAGCGGCTCTTCACCCTGTGACATCAGCGCCAATGCCTGGTGCACCTTCGCTTCTGCCCGAAACGCCGTCGGCGTGATCCCGAACACCCTCCCGAACCCGCGCGAAAGCGTCTCTCTGGAGAGCCCCTGTTCACTGGCCCAGGCGTCCAGCCGGCAGGTCGGATCCGTTCGCAGCCGCAAGGCCAGGGCGTCCGGCCAATCCAGGGGGAGCGCCTCGACGTTGCGCATCTGCCGGTGCAGGCTCTCTCGTGCTGCCGCCAGATCGTGCTCGGCCGCGCGCGCGATTTCATCCGGGTCCTCGATCCGCCCGAGCGTTGGCACACCCGCCGACGCACGCAACGTGAGATTGAGGATGCACGCCCCGGCACTCGAGAAGCGGTCGAGGTGCGCGTCGAAGGGCGGGTGAATCAGTACATCGCCGGGACTGACCCGAAAGCGCCCGGCACTGCCGCATTCCTCATAGCTGCCCGAGAGCACGATCGCGGCGTACGCCTGGCGATGCCGATGGCGCGCTATCCGTTGCCCGGGACTCCACCGTTCACGGCCGCTTGACACCTGTGCAAATTCGGGTCGCTCCATGCCTCGGATACTGCGCGCAATGACGGAGATCCTGCAATCCTCTCCTACCGGAGGTGTTCATTGAGGTGTTCCTCAGCATCGAAGCTCGCGACCCTGCCGGTTCGAGCCATGTACGCACCGTCCCTGCGTAACGTCAGTAAATAAGTTGTGTTGGGATGCGCAGCAGGACGTTCAACGGCGTTTGGAAAGGACCGTGTGGGGTCGGACAGCAGAGAATCCGGGTCGATCGATCTCCTGAGTTCCGCGAACCGTTGGGAGTGTCTCGCCCGCGGGGCCTCGCATGATTGCGATGAGAACGCGGCGAAGCATGTCCGGGCCGAGAGGATGCGGCACCTCGCGGCATCCTCTCGGCCCGCTACCGGCCAGAGGCCGAGGAGCGACGCACGGGGTGCAGCGGGAGCGGCGCCGCGGTCAGGGCGCAACGCTAGGGGATCGGGTTCACACTATTGCGCTGCACTCGGTCGCATTTGAGTGTACAGCCCGTCGAGTTCGTGCCTTCCTTCCATGTCTGAGCACTGCTGTAGGCCACCTTCTCCGGTGGCCCGTAGACACCGGGCGGCGCCTGAAACAGCCACGACACGCCCCTGACGAGTGCGTGACTCATATGGCGTAGCATGGATCCGAAACTGAATGGCTGCGGCGGGGGTGTCGATGCCGTTGCGTGCATGGGCATCACCATGCTCGTCCCATTCAAGTGTGTGCTGCTCGGTTGCGGGGTGCTGGCACACCCTGCGAGTACGGCCGTCAGGGCCGTGGCGGCGATGATTGCCCGACGGAATCCGTTGACGCGCATCACGACTGCCCTCTGATTGTCTCCCGCACCCGGCGTGGCCCGCTCAACGATGGACAGAGCCCTCGAGCACAAGCGGTAGCGATGCGCGCCGCTCATCCCGAAGCGAGCACGGGGGTCGAGACTACGCGCCCGAAACTGGGTTCGCAAGCCAGCGACGCAGGTGAGGCAGCGAGGGCCCGGTGACGCGGATGTGCCCAGGCAGAGTCACTGCACGAACTGTCGTCATAGGAACCGCCAATGCCGTCGTTATGTTCATTTTCGCGTCGTGCCGGCCTCGGCACAGCATTCGTGGAAAACAGTGGAACTCGTTCGTGTCCTGAGAGCGGCGTTCGCGGTCTGGTGTGGACCACGGACGACACGCGTGGGATTCCAGTGTCCTGCGCCAGTAAGCTCACGTTCTCCCGTTGACCCGTCAGTGAGCCGTCAGACGAGTCCGTCGTTTGGGCCATGAGCCGAAGAGCAGTAGGTCCATTCTGCAAATGCATCGTGCGCCTGCAAGCTATGGGGACGAGATGAGTATTGCGCGCTCATGTTCGATACGTTAGCATGCTAAGCAATAGTCGCCTGCAAGGTGACGACGAGTGGCATCCGTAAGAGGGAGCGTCACGGTTCACCTTGCCACCCACGCGCGGCAGTTGTGTTCGATGTGCTAAGGATGAGCCAACATTTCCGTTAATCAACAGTGGTTCGCGCGCACCGTGTGCGACAGCGCCCCATTGGAGCATGCATGACACGAAGCCCCGCAGCGTTACGGGCAGTCGCCTGCGCGAGCCTGCTGTGCCTCGCCGGCTGTTCCTTCGCGCCCCGGTATTCTTTGCCTCAGGTGCACACGAAGTCATACACGCATGCGCCATCGCCGCGGACGACCGTGAGTGCCGTCGGGCCGGTGGGAGAGGCGCAGCGATTCGACTACGGCGCCACACCGGCGGCCAGGTGGTGGCAGCAGTTTCATTCGCCCCAACTCGACGCCCTCGTTCGCCAGGCGCTGCAGAACAATCCCGGGTTGGTGCAGGAGCAGGCCAAATTGCGGGAGGCGCAGGCCGCGATGGCCGCCGCCGCAGGCATTTTCTACCCGCAGGTCAACGGCGATCTCAGCGCTGCTCGGCAGCGCACGTCCTCGGCCAGCTCCGGCGGATCATTCCCCGGCCGCATCTACTCACTGTATTCCGGCGGGCTCGCGGTCAGCTACTACCCGGATTTCTTCGGCGTCAATCGCTTGGTCTTCAAGGGTGAGAAGGCACTGGTCGACAATCAGCGGTATCAGCTCGAAGCGGCGCGTCTGACACTGATCGGGAATGTCGCCTCTGCTGCCATCAGTGCGGCGTCGGTGCGTGCGCAGATCGAAGCGACCCGCTCGATCATCGCTCATGAAAAGAGCCTGTTGAAGCTGACCGAAACACAATATCGCTTCGGCGCAGTACCGTACTTGAGTGTGCTCACGCAGCGCAGCCAAGTGGCCACCAGCGAGGCAAGCCTGCCGTCGCTGGAGCAGCAGTGGGCAGTTTACCGGCACGAACTCGCTATTCTGGTCGGCGAATTGCCTGCACAGTGGCGCGATCGTTCGCCGCGCATGAACAAATTGCGATTGCCGATACGGATTCCGGTCAGTCTGCCGTCTACGCTGCTACGCCAGCGCCCTGATATCAGTGCCGCTGCGGCGCAACTAAGTTATGCGGACGTCGAGATCGGTGTCGCGAAGGCGCAGATGTACCCGGCAGTGACGCTGACCGCACAGTTTGGTCAGGAGAGCAGCGCGCCCGGGGCCTTCGTGAACGCCGCGAGCAACATCTGGAGCGTTGCCGGGGATCTGGTCATGCCCCTCTTTGCGGGCGGCACACTCGAGGCGCAGAAGCGCGAGGCGATCGCCTCCTACGACGCAACGTTTGCGGCGTACCGGCAGACGGTATTGGGGGCCTTCCAGCAGGTCGCCAACTCCCTGCGGGCGCTCGAGCATGACGCGCAGACTCTGCGCGCCGAACAGCATGCGCTTGCCGCCAACCACGCGGCCCTGCAAGTTGCCGAGACGAGTTATCGGGAGGGTGCGGTCGATTACCTCTCGCTGTTGACCGCAGAGGTGCAATACAGCAATGCGCGGCTGAGCTACATCCAGGCGCAATCGCAACGGTATTTGGACACCGTGAGTCTGTTCGTCGCACTCGGTGGGAGTTGGTCGGCGCAAAAGCCGACCGTCGCCAGAGGAACATCCAGAATGGCTGAGGAGAAATGATCGATGGCGAATCCCGAGCGACGCATCCTATGGCGCACAGTACTCCTCGTCGCAGTGGCGATTGCGCTGATCGGCGGCATCAAGCTCTGGCGTGAGCATGCCGCGCGCGCAGCCCATGCGCACCAGGGGCCGTACGAGGTGAGCGTCGCCGCGGCGACGGTAGTCCAGGTGTCTTGGCGATCGGAGATACACACGATCGCAAGCCTCGTGGCCACCTCCGGCGTGCATCTCACGCCGCAGCTCTCCGGGCAAGTCACGGGCATCTTTTTTCACTCCGGGGAGCACGTGAGGAAGGGCCAGCGGCTCGTCCAACTCGATGATTCGAATCAAGTGGCGACGCTCGCGCAGGATCGCGCCAATGAGGCGCTCGCGCACATCAATTTCCAACGGGCCCAGCACCTGTACGCGGCGCGGGCCACCAGCCTGGCCGCACTGGATACCGCTCGGGCCGATGAACAAAGTGCGACGGCAGCCGTCGCCAACGTGCGCGCAACGCTCGCGAAACTGGCCGTCAGCGCGCCGTTTTCGGGATGGCTCGGCGTGCGCCAGATCAGCCTCGGTGAGTATCTCTCGCCCGGTACCGAAATCGCCGCACTCAATGTGTGGAATCCCCTGCGGGCCGAGTTCACCGTGCCGCAGGGCCAGAGCGGTTTGATCCATTCCGGCCAGACGGTGGACATCACGGTCGACGCCTTTCCCGGCAAACGGTTTCAAGGGCGGATCACGGCGATCAATTCCGAAGTCAACCCTAATACTCGCAACGTCACCGTGGAGGCCGTTGTCCAAAATCCCCGGATGCAACTGCGCCCGGGCATGTTCGGTGAGGCACGCATTCTGGTCGGAGCCGTGCGCAAGCGCTTGGCCGTACCGACGGTGGCGGTCACCTACAGCACCTTCGGTGATTACGTGTATCTCATCAAGAACCACAAGATGGGCGACCATGAGGTACAAATCGCCGTGGCCACACCGATCAGGGCAGGACATTCGCGCGGCTCACTCACCGAGGTCCTCGCCGGGCTGCACCCTGGAGACCGGGTGGTGACAGCCGGCCAGATCAAGCTGCGCAATGGGACACCCGTCGTGATTCACCGCCGCAGCGCGCACTGAACACAAGGACAGCGCGATGCGTTTTACGGACATTTTTGTACGCCGGCCGGTGCTCGCCTCCGCCCTGAGCCTGGTGATCCTGCTGCTCGGGCTGCGCGCCTGGAGCGAGATGGCGGTGCGCCAGTACCCAAAGGTCACCAGCACGCTCGTGACCGTGACCACCGCCTATCCCGGTGCGAGTTCCTCCACCGTACTTGGGTTTGTGACCGCGCGTCTCGAGCAGGCGATCGCCTCGGCTCCGGGCATCGACTACATGACGGCGACGAGCTCCCAGGGCGCCTCGACGATCACCGTGTACATGCGGCTCAATTACGACCCGAATGCCGCGGTCGCGCAGATCATGTCCAAGGTGCAACAGGTCCAGAACCAGTTGCCAACCGGCACTCAGGCGCCGGTGATCAATGAGACCGTCGGTAATCAGACCGCGCTGATGTACTTGGCGTTCTACAGCAAGACGCTGAGCCAGCAGCAGGTGAATGACTACGTCTTGCGCGTCGTGCAGCCGGCGATCCAGGGGGTCAAGGGCGTCGGTCAGGCGCAGATTGTGCCGGCCGGCACCGGTCCAAGTGGCGACAGCTTTGCGCTGCGCGTCTGGCTGAATCCGAACCGGATGGCGGCTTTGGGCGTCACTCCGGACGAGGTGTCCGCTGCGCTTGCATCCAATAATTACATCAGCGCCGTCGGCCGCACACGCTCGACCGATATCGCGCGGCCTATCCGGGCGGACACGATCCTGCACAACGCGGGTGAGTTCCGCAATCTCGTCGTAGCGCACTCCGGCAATACTCTGGTGCGCCTGGGTGATGTCGCCAAAGTGGAGCTCGGCGGCCAAAATTACAATCAAGCAGTCTATTACAACGGCAAGCCAGCCGTTTTCATTGGTGTCTTTGCGACGCCCAATGCCAATAGCCTGTCGGTCGCGCACGGCGTTCACCAGGCCTTTGCGCAGCTGCAACGCTCACTCCCGCCGGGCATAGAGGCCGCGATCCCGTACGACGGAAGCGTATTCATCCAGAAGTCCATCCACGAGGTCATGACTACCATCGCGATTACGCTTGCTGTAGTCGTGATCGTGATTTTCCTGTTTCTTGGCTCGCTGCGCTCGCTGCTCATTCCGGCCGTGGCCATTCCACTGGCGATCGTTGGCGGCGGTATCTTCATGGTGGCCGCCGGTTACACGATCAATCTGATCACCCTGCTTGCGGTCGTGCTTGCTATCGGGCTGGTCGTGGACGATGCCATCATCATCGTGGAGAACATCCACCGTCACATGGAAGAGGGAATGAGCGGATTTGACGCCGCCATTCTCGGCGCACGAGAGCTCGGCGGCCCGATCATCGTGATGTCGACCACGCTCGCGGCGGTGTTCGCGCCAATCGCTCTGACGGGCGGGCTCACCGGTAGCCTCTTCTCTGAATTCGCCTTCACACTCGTGTTCACCGTCGCAGTCTCGGCGGTGGTCGCGCTGACGCTCTCGCCGATGCTTTCTGCCAAGGTGTTGCGGCCGTCCGCATCACACGGTTTTGCGCATGCGCTTGATGTTGGATATGAGCGTCTGCGACGCGCATACGACCGCTCGCTCACCGCTGTACTGAAGTACCGCACCGCCGCACTGGTCGTGTCCGCAGCGGTGCTCGTAGCGATCCCGGTGCTCTTTTTCGGTACGCCAAGCGAATTGGCGCCGACCGAAGACCAAGGACTCATCCTCGTCTCGGCCACGGGCCCGGCGACGGCGACTCTGCATTATCTGAACCATTATTCGCGGCAGATTGCGCACATTTTCAGGCGCTTTCCAGAAACCAAGCAGGTCTTCCAGATCAACGGCATCTCCTTGAGCGGCGCGACGGATAATGCCCTGATCGGTGGGATGAAGCTCAAGTCCTGGAGCCATCGCTCCAAGACACAGATGGCGCTGATGCCTGCGGTGCAGCAACAACTCAATCATCTCACCGGCGTCCAGGCCGCAGCCTTCGCAAGGCCCACATTGCCGGGCTCTGCCGGCGGCTTCCCGGTGCAGTTTGTCATCACCTCGAGCAGCGATTTCGGCAAAATCGATCAAGTCGCCAACGCGCTCATTGGCAAGGCGATGCAAAGCGGACGATTCGCGTTCCTGACCAAGGATCTGCGCTACGACTCCCCCGGAGTCGTATTGCACGTCAATCGCAATCTCGCCGGCGACCTCGGCATCAATATGGCCACGATTGCGGACAATCTGGAGCCGCTGCTCGGCGGAAATTACGTCAACCGATTCGATATGTCCGGTCATAGCTACAAGGTCATCCCGCAGGTATCGGACCGATTCCGCGCCAATCCGTCCATGCTGCGGGACTACTACATCCACAGCGGCACCGGAGCGCTGATTCCGCTGTCGACCTTGATGAGCGTGCATACAGAAGTACAACCAGAGTTCCTGCCGCAGTTCCAGCAGCTGAATTCCGCGACCATTGAAGGAGTCATGGCCCCTGGCGTGACCCTCGGGCAGGCGCTGACGTATCTGCGAACCGAGGCGAGGAAGATCCTCCCGCCCGGTTTCGGCATCAATTATGCGAGCGAATCACGTCAATACATTCAGCAGGGCCACGCGATCATCATCAGTTTTGCGCTCTCTGTGCTGCTCGTCTATCTGTTGCTCGCGGCACAGTTCGAGAGCTTTCGAGATCCCCTGATCGTGCTGGTGACGCTGCCGATGGCGATCACCGGAGCTCTGGTGTTCCTCTATCTCGGCGCAGCCACGATCAACATTTACACTGAAGTGGGACTCATCACTCTCATTGGGCTGATCACGAAGCAGGGCATCCTGATCGTGCAGTTCGCCAACGTGATCCAGGAAACCGAAGGGCTCGATCGCCACGCTGCGGTCGAGAAGGCCTCGAGTATCCGACTGCGCCCGATTCTGATGACGACCGGCGCAATGGTGTTCGGCGCGCTGCCGCTCGTTTTTGCGACCGGCCCTGGCGCAGTCAGCCGCTTTGACATGGGGTTGGTGATCGCCGCAGGGCTCGCCATCGGGGCGCTGTTCTCGCTGTATGTGGTACCCGTCGTCTACACGTACCTGGCTCGGGACCGGCGCGGCAGTGCCCCTGTGAGGTCCGAACCGTGAGGCCGTTCGTCGTTTGCACCCATTCACGGGAGTCGATACGCCGCACGGATGCGGCTCCGGCGAGCCTACGTGAGCGCGTAGAGCGTTGCAGGCGGTGGGGCAGGGCATCCCTCGAGCGTGAGGCTGCGAGCGGTGCCTAAGTCTCCTCAGGACCCCGGGATCGGCACCCTCATCGGCGAAACCGGGCGTGCCTGGCGTTGTCGACTCGATCAGCGCCTCAAGCCGCTCGGCTTGAGTCAAGCAAAATGGATTACGCTGCTGAAGCTCTCGAAAGTCGAAGACGGAATGACTCAGACGGAGCTGGCTGAACGCGTCTGCGTGGAAGGTCCCACGCTCGCCCGGCTGCTCGATCGTATGGCGGCCGACGGGTGGATCGAGAGGCGTGAATCAGATGCGGATCGACGTAGTAAGACCGTTCATTTGCGTCGCAAGTCCTATGCGTTGCTCGAGCAGATCAATGCCGTGGCAATGCAGCTGAGCGCCGAGCTCCTCGAAGGCGTGCCGCCCGACGAACTCCGCTCGTGCATCAATGTTTTGCGGCGGATCAAAGAGAAGGCGATCCGCCTCGACACACCTACCGCCGCAATCGAGGTCTCGGCGGGCGACGAGCCGATCTGCACCAAGCGGACTTCCGTCGGCAAACGGGTCAGAAAGACGACGAAGTCGTGACCGAGCGGGGTGGGTGGCATGCCCAACGGCCCCCTCGGCATGTCCGTTCGGAGACACCGTTGATGCTCTACCGGGCAGTGGCCGCAACAGCGCCATTTTCTCTCAATTCTTGGTGACTGGCGCAGATCCCGTCGCATCGGGAGTGCGCGCACTACGGGTACTGTGCCCGCCCGTGGCCGCCCGTCTGGGTCCCCGAAATAGTCGGTTACATTTCAAACGGCCCCTCGTCGCTCTTCGGTAGTACTGGTCAAGGCCCACGCGAGCGCCGGGTAAACGGTCAACCCGATCGCACCGGTGGCGTTTCCAGATAGGAGGACCGGGCGCATTGCGCGCCCGGAAGACTGTCCCCACAGAAGGGTCTCGTATGAAAGCACTTCGAACCAGTGTAGTTGCAGCGTCGCTATCGGCCGCCCTGGCGGTCATCGCCATCGCTCCTGCGCATGCGGACACTGCCTGGCAAACGCATCATCCTCGCCGTGAGCAGGTCAACAATCGTCTCGCACGGCAGAACCAGCGCATTCACCAGCAGGTGCGCGAAGGGGAACTGACCCGATCGCAGGCAGTTCGGCTGCATCAGGCCGACTGGCGCACGCGGATGGCTGAGAGGCGCACGGCGCGCCGCAACGGCGGATTCATCACCCGCCGTCAGCAGGCGCGTTTGAACCGGCGGGAAACCAGAATTAGCCGACGCATTGGCAAATAGTCTAGAGGCCGCCCGCCGGCCGCTGATGCGTTCACACAGCGGCCGGCGCGAGCGGCTGAGTCGTTGGATCGTACTGGCGGCCCGCTCGCGACATCCGCGTCTGCAGCTCTGCAAGAGCAGGCCGGGCATCACAGCGCGTTCCTCGAGGAAGAACTGGCAATCAGCGCCAGGTCTAGATCAGCCCGGCAGTGATATTGATCGCGAAGCCAATGATCGCCACATTGAACGCGAATGAGATGATTTCGTGAATGATCACGACGCGGCGGACTTCGGTTTGGGTGGTGGACACGTCCGCCGTTTGATTTGCCGCGGAGATCGTGATCGCAAAGTAGGCGAAATCCCAGAACGTGGGCATTTCGGTCTTCGGGAATACGAGCGGCCTATTCTCCGGCGCAGCGCTGTAAAAGAGATCCGCATAATGCGTCGTGAACATGGTCGGCACCAGCAGCCATGAGGCGATGAGCGTCACCGCGGCAAGCGCCACCCGCCAGATACGGATACTGTGCGGAACTTGGTTCAGGGTTGCCAGAGGCTCCACGATGGCGAGCACGCTCAGAAGGGCGGCAACGATCACGATCACGAGGATGACGGGCCCAGAGGGGTCCTCGTCCATGTAACGCGATTGGATCTGCTCTGCGGTGAGACGGCTCATCCCCAGATAGATGGTGAGCAAAAAGAACGTCACCGCCCCGTCCCAACTGACCAGTAGCCGGCTGACGAACGTCCAGTGAGCCGGAAGACAGAAGAATCCAACAGTGCCGACCGCGAGCGCGCTCCAGAACCGAAAATGCTGTCGTATAGATTTGATCGGCGGATCTCCACGTCCGACATGTGCTCATTAAGATACAGGGAGCACGCTTGTCGATCAATCGCCGCACGGGACAGCCAGTTCCATCGTATGCACTTGCACCCCTGGCATTCCTGGCGCGTCCCCGAAATCACCCGGATCGAGAGTATCGTATGGTCTCAGATGTTCGCCTTCAGCCGAGGCCCGCGCACCGGTGCCGACCAGCAGACGCGTGCGATCTGCGCCGACCAAGCCCGCTGCTACCGTGAACCGCGCACAACCACATGAGTGCTCGAACACTCGTCGTGCCGCACGACGAGCGAAATTACGGTGATGCGCTGGGCGTCACCTCTGATCGCCTCACGCAACGCCCGTTCGTCACCACGCGTAGCGGGGGCGCCCCCATCCACAAGCTCACCCGTGCATCCGGCCGTCCGCAGCCCGCATCTGGTGTTCGCTCGGTCTGACACCGGTCCGGCAGGCGGGACGCCGTCAGGCAGTTCTCCCTCATCCGTGGAACCCTCGCATAGTGCAGCGCCGATCCTCCCGAGTGCGCCTTTTCGAGCGCTGAGGTAGGATCATGCGGGCGCGGGGCGGCCGCCGGTCTCCCCGAAATCCGTAGAACGGCGGGAGAACTCCTCTTGATCACGGACATCACGACACACGCAGACGGCAGCGGATATCACCCGCCACACCATTTTCCGTCCGGGCGAGCGTACATCGCCCTCGCGTTTGCGCTGTTGACCTTGAATCTGGTGGGATGTGCCACCGTCGGCCCGGCCGCTACCTTTCGCAGCGTTCCGTGCGTCCACGGATGTCCTCAGGCTCCTGTGACGCTTCGCAACGAACTGAAGTCGGGTAGTCCCGTGGCGGAGGTCGCCATGGGGCAGCGCGAGATTGAAATCATGCATTTCGCCGACGCGCAGTTCTGGTTTCGGCAAGCCGCGGCGCAGAGCGATCCCGCGGGTGAGTATCGTGTGGGCCTGGACTATGCGCTGGGTCGTGGAACGGAAGAAAGTCGCGCAAAATCCCTCTATTGGATTCGCAAAGCAGCACTCCATGGATACACGGCAGCAGAGTATGCCATCGGGCTCGATTATCAATACGGTCGAGGCGTTCCACGGAGTTTCGTGAAGGCGATTCATTGGCTTCGCGGGGCGGCCGTCCAGGGGTTCGCGACCGCACAGTACGCCCTGGGCTATGATTTCGGGCGCGGATTGGGGGTCACGCAGAACTACGCGACCGCCAACTACTGGTTTCGCAAGGCCGCCCTCCAAGGACTTGCGGCGGCAGAATTTGCGCTGGGGATGGATGATCTGGCGGGGAGGGGATGCGCGCGACACGCGGTAGCAGGTAATCGATGGTTGCGTAAAGCCGCGGAGCAAGGCGGGGCGCCTGCGGAGTACCTTCTCGGGATCAACTATGATTTGGGACGGGGCGTTCCTAACAATACAACACGAGGTCAGTATTGGTTCCGCAAAGCGGCAATGAGCGGATTTCCACCGGCGGAAGCCGCGGTCGGCATCGATTACGAACTCGGGCGTGGTACGGCGAGGAATTATCGGAAGGGGTATGTCTGGCTACGGAAAGCTGCTGCGCAGAACGTCACTCTCGCGGAGTACTATCTTGGCGCAGCATATTACCGGGGGCGGGGCGTCCCGAAGAGCGCCGCCAAGGCACAGTGGTGGTGGCGAAAAGCAAAAGCCAACGGCCCTTTTCCGAGTCTGCGCAACCAGTGTCGCATGAGCGCCCAGCATTCCGATTACGTCGAGATCTATCGTCACGCGATCCAGGCATCCGCGAAAACGCTTCCTGCCGGCACGAGTCCGCCTGGAATCAAGAGCGATTTCCCGCAGCCTTGTGGGTTCTACCCTGAAGTTTCGCAAATCCTGGATCACCAAGGCACGGCCATCGTTCATGTGTGTATAGGCGCAAATGGCCGACTCGCGCACCGTCCGACCATCCTCCGGTCAACAGGATTTCCTCGTCTCGATGCGGCAGCGCTCCGGTATGTGCGCGCAACGTCCGGATATTGGACACCCGCGCACCGACACGGAAAAGCCGTCGAGCTATGCGAAAAATGGCCGGTCCGATTTAGGTTATCGAAACCTATCCAGGGAACTCCGGAAACGACGCGGCGTGATCGAGCGAAGAGTTTGACTCAGTGAAAATTCCTCTGATGCGCAGACTCACCTCTCGGTCGACACCATCATGACGGTGTCGACCGCCAAGAGCGCTCTGGTCGCGGTCTCAATCGTTCTGATCGTTGAGCTCTACGCGGAAACCGGATGAGCCGCTACTGCACAGAACGTCAACGGTGTTTCCTCCGCTTCGGACTGGGCTGCTCGCGGTAGCTTCTTGGAAAATGTCTCCGCTGGAATGGCCGCGCTGAACAGCAAGCCCTGATATTCGTCGCACAATGCGCGTTTCAGGCGTGTCGAGAAGGCCCACTCCGAACACTGGATCTGGATGGGCGAGGGCTTCGGAATGAAGCGTGCCGAGGTGATTGCCTTTGCCGAGGGCGAGCGGCCGGTACTGCGCGACGTACAATCGCTCATCGACTGGATATGGTTCGTCAATGCGAAGGGCTCGCTCGCCGAGGTAGTCGCCGCGACCCGCTTCGCCATTGAGGGCGTGACCTGAAACCTGACACGCTCGCTGCTGAAATCCTTCATGGAGTACGGCTCGCGCGAGGACGTGGACATGAGTCCGAAGACCACCAAGTGATTCCGCGATCATGCGAAGTACGATGATGATCATCCGCGCATTGCATTGGAGGTCGTTGCGCGCTACGCCCGAGCGGAACGCGAGCGAATGAAGGTGATGGCCGCCGCGCGGCGCAGTCTGCAGCTGCTGAATCTTGCGCTCATGAGCTCCTGCCAGGGGTATTCGCAGACGCAATTGATCCCGGGACCGGTAATCTCCGCCGATCGCGGCCACGCACAGCAGATCGCTCCCCAGCCTGCCAGAGCAACTACCGGGCGCGCCTCCTAGGGGCCGTACCCGATACCTTTTCGCCGATACGGTTACACCGTGTGAAATTCGGCTGCACATCCGTGCTCCTCACCTCGCTCCGCGTATCTGCAATCGTCTTCCGCTCGGGTCGCAAGTCGAGGCTCCTCAGATTGCTCGTTCTGGCGTTGGCCACCATAAGGTTGGGAAGCGGCGCGCATCCCTACGACCGGTAAGCTGCGTACCCTCGCCGAATCCTCCGGACCTTCCGTCACTGTCATTTGCAGGGTGGTCAAATACCTGCCCATCGGCACCCTTGCTCGTATTCTTGCGCTGCCCGATCCGTCGCTCGGAGGTGTCACGAGGTGTGGAGCGTCGTTTTTCGCCGTGCAGGCTGTCGTACGCGGCGATCATCACCTGAGACAGCCATCGCCAGTCGGTCGATCAGTGTGAATCGGCGCCGGAGGATGATCAGTGACCTGCAAGCAACTTTGACCGGCTGCAAGACCGGGCGGCGTAGACCCGGACGTGACGCCCGCGCCGATGAGCATGCGAGAAGGCGCGACGCAGATGAACCGACACAGTGCTTTCCCCGGGCGACCTCTGGATCAGCTGACCGGAGCGAGGACCTGCTGAGTCGTGTCAAGATGAATCAAGCGCAGCCGCAGCGCATTACCGATGACGGACACCGAGCTCAGACTCATGGCGGCCGCGGCGATCATGGGGCTCAGGAGCAGTCCGAATACCGGATACAGCGCACCCGCGGCGATCGGGATTCCGATCACGTTATAGACGAATGCGAGGAAGAGATTCTGGCGGATATTGCGCATGGTGGCGCGGCTGAGCACGCGGGCCCGCACGATTCCTGTCAGGTCGCCCTTGACGAGGGTTACGCCGGCACTCTGCATCGCCACATCGGTCCCTGTCCCCATCGCAATGCCGACCTCGGCTGCAGCGAGGGCCGGCGCGTCGTTCACGCCGTCGCCTGCCATCGCGACCGCTCGTCCTTCGCCGCGCAGGCGTTGCAGGATGGCATTCTTGTGTTCCGGCAGCACCTGCGCCTCGATGTCCTTGATCCCGAGCCGGCGGGCGACGGCTTCAGCCGTGGTGCGATGATCACCCGTGACCATTACGATCCGGATGCCCTCGTGCCTGAGCGCCTCGAGAGCACCAGGCGTGCTCGGCTTCACTGGATCGGCGATGGCGACGACGCCTGCGGACCGGCCATCGACGGCCACGAACATCGCGGTCGCTCCGTCATTTCGGAGCCGCTCCGCCGGCGCTTCGAGACTTGCGTGCGAAACTCCGAGAGCATCGAGCAGTGCGGCGTTGCCCACAGCGACCGCGTGTCCGTTTACGGTCCCGATGACGCCCTTGCCCGTTTCCGAGCGAAAGCCGGTCACGCTCTGCAGTGCAAGACCCCTCTCGTCCGCCGATGCAGCGACGGCTGCAGCGAGAGGATGCTCGCTCAAGCGCTCGAGACTCGCCGCGAAGGTGAGCACCGCCGTCTCATCGTATCCCTCCTGCGGCACGACGGCCACCACGCGCGGCTTGCCCTCGGTGAGCGTCCCGGTCTTGTCGACGATGAGGGTGTCGATCTTCTCAAATCGTTCCAGGGCTTCGGCGTTCTTGATCAGCACGCCCGCCGTGGCACCCTTGCCGATACCGACCATGACGGACATGGGGGTCGCGAGCCCGAGCGCGCAGGGACAGGCAATGATGAGTACGGATACCGCCGCAACCAGCGCGTAGGCGAATTGAGGCGGCGGTCCAAGCAGCATCCACGCAATGAATGCGGCAAGGGCAATCAACATGACGGCCGGCACAAACCAGGAGGAGGCGAGGTCGGCGAGCCGTTGGATGGGCGCGCGGCTACGCTGCGCTTCGGCCACCATCTGCACGATTCGAGCGAGCATCGTGGCTGCGCCCACGCGCTCGGCACGCATGATCAGCGCGCCGGTCCCGTTGATCGTGCCGCCGATGAGCTTCGCGCCCCCGACCTTGGCCACCGGAATGGACTCGCCGGTGACCATCGATTCATCGACCGCGCTTACACCCTCCAGTACCACTCCGTCCACCGGAATGGCTTCGCCCGGGCGTACTCGCAATCGATCTCCGACCTGCACGGCATCCAGGGGAACCTCCTCATCGGTCCCACCCTCGTGAATGCGGCGGGCGATTTTTGGCGCGAGATTAAGCAGAGCGCGAATGGCACCACCGGTCGCTTCCCGCGCGCGCAGCTCGAGCACCTGTCCCAGGAGCACGAGCACCGTGATGACCGCCGCGGCTTCGAAGTACACGGGAATGAGACCGCTTTCGGTACGCAATCCTTGCGGAAAGAGATCCGGCGCGAACATCGCCACAAGGCTGTAGAGGTATGCGGCGCAGACACCGAGGGCGATGAGGCTGAACATGTTGAGCGAGCGGCGGCGCACGGAGTCCAACCCGCGCTGAAGCAGCGGCCATCCAGACCATGTCACGACGGGGGTGCCGAGCGCAAACTGAATCCACATCGACAGGACAGGAGAGATCCATCGATGCGCTGCGAGCCCGGGGATCTCCGCGGCCGTGTCGAGGAGGAGCACCGGAGCGGCGAGCGCCGCACCCACCCAGAAGCGCAGCGTCATGTTGCGCAGCTCAGGGCTTTGACCAGTCTCTCTTGCCGGCCGTACCGGTTCGAGCGTCATCCCACAGATCGGGCAGGTGCCCGGCGCGCTCAGGCGAACCTCCGGATGCATTGGACAGGTGTAGATCGTTCGGAACCCGGATTCGCCAGCCTGTTTCGAGGGGCTCGCCGGTGTCTGGCTGCCATCTTCGCGCATCGGTTCGTTCATGGGTTCGGATCCCGCCCCTCATACTCCCAATCGCGGTGCATGCGCCCCGAGATTCGCATACCGCACACCGGATCTGTCAGATCGCGCTCACGCCTCGCTGCGGATAACTTCACGGCATCCGTATGCCGTTTAGGCATAGTCGTATGGGTGCATTGCCCCTGTGTGGGTAACTCGAAACCATAACCCACCATGACTTACAACGCTCCACGAGATTGAGCAACAGATCGCGCGCTCGTCTTCACAACACACCCCACTCATCGTCTTCGATCCTGTGCATCTCCGCGTCAACTCTGGGACGCCAGAGATAGTTCCGCTGCTGCTGGCCTCTTGTCAGTCCTCCGCGTTGTCTTCTACTTCTTACCAACGATCTTTGCGCCCACCGCGGTGGGTAACAACGCAACGCCGTAATTTTCCCTCCCTCCAAATCGTATTGGGTTACGGCCGTGAGGCCATGAGGAGTTCTACGTAATGGATTCCGGCCCCTGCGGGAGCATACTTTGCCGTAATCACGGTTCGTGAGAGAGTGCGACATGAGCGGCCTTCTTTCGTTCTTGCTCTTCGGGGCACTGTTCTTTGTCATGATGCGATTCGGCTGTGGATCGCATGTCGGTCACGGCGGCCACGGTGCCCACTCTCCACAGCGAAACGGTAAGAATGCCCAGCCAGTCACCCCACCGACGCACCACACTCTCGATTCTGGAGTCGATCCCGTCTGCGGTATGAAGGTCGAGCCTGGCACCGGCTACGCCAGCGTGTATCAAAATCAGACAGTGCGGTTTTGCTCGCGAGACTGCCTGGATAAATTCGAGTCACAGCCGCAGCAGTATCTCGGCGCTGGAGCGATGACGGAAGCAATGACCGGGATTCCTGGAAAGAGGTCGGCGCCATGAGTACGGGCATCTCCATCCGAGCGGCGGGGATGGCGACCGGACTGTTTCTCGCCATCACCTTCTCACTGTGCGTGGCATTTGACCTTCTTGTTCCACGCTATGCGATGTATCACACGTGGCTCGGACTCCTGCCTGGATTCCATTGTCTAACTTGGGAGTCCTTCCTTCTGGGGCTTATCGAGAGCTTCGCATACGGCTGGTTCATAGTGCTCATCTGGGTGCCGCTCTACAACGCGTTTCTGCTTGGTCGCCGTCAGTCATGAGCGCGCACATTGCGCATTCGGGTGCGTGGGGCCTCGCGATTGTGATGATCGTGATTGCCTCCTGGGTCTTCTATCGATATTTCGCTCCCAAGGGGTGGCGCGAGTGGGCCGGCGCGGGTTTGGTCCAGGCGTTCATCATCGCGCTCTACGCGGAAATGTATGGCTTTCCGCTAACGATCTATCTGCTCGTGCGGTTCTTCCATCTCGACCGCCGCGGCTTGAACGCGAACTTGTGGTCGACGCTGCTCGGCATGGGCGATACCGGCATGATGATCTCCATGCTGATCGGGTATGTGTTGCTCTTTTTCGGCATTGGTCTTTTCATCGAGGGATGGCGAGAGCTCTATCGCGCGCACCAGGAGGGCCGGCTCGCATCCGATCGACTCTACGGTCTGGTGCGGCACCCCCAATACACGGGGCTATTCGTGGGACTCTTCGGCGAAGGGGTTGTCCATTGGCCGACCGTCTTTTCCGTGACGTTGTTTCCGGTCATCGTACTAGCCTGGAGTTATCCCTCGGCGCGCGAGAAAATCCGTTGCTGCTCAGGTAGTTGACGCATTGCAGGCTGTGGGCTGAGTGGCTACACGGTGATTTGCTGCAGCAGCTGCAGCGCGCGGTGTTGTG
>JAJZDW010000060.1 GCA_021851405.1 Pseudomonadota bacterium | reverse complement strand
CGCAGCATTTCACGGGATTCGAGGGCGCGTTGAACGGTACACTGCGGACCCTTTGGGTGCCGTCGGGACCATGGCCGAGTCTCTCGATCTCTACATCAACGCCCGGCGCCACTTCGCCGTGGAGCGCGTGGATGCGCCGGACATGCCGGCCCTCCCGGCCGCGGTCGCCTCGCGGATCGAACGGGCGTTC
This sequence comes from Pseudomonadota bacterium, assembly GCA_021851405.1. Taxonomy (GTDB): domain Bacteria; phylum Pseudomonadota; class Gammaproteobacteria; order Steroidobacterales; family Steroidobacteraceae; genus 13-2-20CM-66-19. Next base: position 11,159 of record JAJZDW010000060.1, on the reverse strand, counting down.
GCGCAGGGTCAGGGGACGGGGCTGGTGCACCTGGCCGCCTCCGAAGTCACGACGGCGCTGCCGCCGGGGCTCGCCTTCGCGCGCGAGTTCGCGCAGCGGTACGTGACTCGGCTGTGTCATCTCGGGGATGCCGAACCCGATGCGCCCGGCGTCCTGGTGGCGCTGCCGGGCGAGGCGGAGCTCGAGGCGCTGCGGCTCGCCGCGCCGCCGATCCGCGGCCTGGAGTATCTCGATGCGGCGCTGCTCAGCATGGCCTGGCGCGACATCGAGGACGGGCTGCGCGAGGCGGCGGCTGCGAGCCAGGAGAGCCTGCGCGCCTATCTGCACCGGCGCAATCCGCTCTGGCGGCTGGTCGGACGGGTAACCTTTCACCTCGCCGAGAACCCACGGGACGAGGCGTTCCCGTTTGCATTCCTGGTCACGTACGCCGGAGGCGTCTCGGCGCAGGGTGCGGCCCGGCATCTGCCGCTCGGGCGCGCCCTGCAGGAATACACCGGCACGGCGAACCGCGCGCACCTGGCGAGCCTGCTGAAGCCCATCCGCGAGGCGTCCGAGCGCCTCGAGTGGGTGCGCGAGTTGGTCGACAGCGGCGACATCTACCAGCCGCTCGCCTGGCGTCCCGCCGAGGCGCTGAGGCTGCTCACCGATACGGCGGTCCTCGAGGCCTGTGGGCTGGTGGTGCGGATTCCGGACTGGTGGAAGGCCGGCCGCGCGCCGCGGCCCCAGGTGAGTGTGCAGGTGGGCGGGGCGCCGGCGGCGCAGCTCGGCGCCGAGGCCCTGCTCGATTTCTCGGTGCGCATGACGCTGGAGGGTGAAGCGCTGACGGAGGCTGAGCAGCAGGAGCTGCTTGCGGCGACGGGGGGGCTGATCCGCTGGCGCGGCCGCTGGGTCGAGGTCGACGGCGCGCAGCTCACCGCAGCGCTCGAGCACTGGAAGCGGGTGGAGCGCGAGGTGCGCGCCGGCGGATTGTCGTTCCACGAGGGCATGCGTCTCTTGGCCGGAGCGCCCACGGACCGCGAGCGCATCGAGTTGCCCGAGGCGCTGGCCCCCTGGTCCGGCATCGAGGCCGGCGAGGGGCTGCGTGAACTGCTCGAGCGGCTCCGCCACCCCGAGGCCGAGGCGGCGCTCTCCGGGCGAGGCCTGAATGCGACCCTGAGACCCTATCAAGTCATCGGCGCGCAGTGGCTCGCGCTGCTCGCCGGGCTCGGCCTCGGGGCCTGTCTCGCCGACGACATGGGGCTCGGCAAGACCGTCCAGGTGATTGCGCTCCTGGTGCACGTTCACGCCCGATCGGGCCGTGACACCGCGCGCCGCCCGGACGCCGCGGGCGCTCCCAGCCTGATCGTCGCGCCCGCCTCGCTGATCGCCAACTGGAGCAGTGAGCTCGAGCGCTTCGCGCCCGGTCTGAAGGTGTTCGTGGCGCACCCGTCCGAGACGGACATTGATCTCAATGATGCCGCGGCGCTGGATGCGGCGCTCGCCAGGACCGACGTCGTCCTGAGCACCTACGGGGTCGTCACCCGCTCGGAGCCGCTGCGCTCGCGAGCGTGGCAGCTGGTGGTGCTCGATGAGGCGCAGGCCATCAAGAACCCCGGCGCCCAGCAGACGCGCGCGGTGAAGCAGCTCACCGCCGCTGCGCGCGTTGCGCTCACCGGCACGCCGATCGAGAACCGGCTCTCGGATCTCTGGTCGCTGTTTGATTTTCTCAACCCGGGGCTGCTCGGATCGGCGCGCGCCTTCACCGAGGCGGCCAAACGCATGAGCGGGGGAGGCGAGGCGTCCTATGCGCCACTGCGTCGCCTGGTGCAACCGTACATCCTCAGGCGCCTGAAGAGCGACAAGCGGGTGATCGCGGACTTGCCGGAAAAGACCGAAGTTCGGGCCTTCTGTGGGCTGACTCGTGAGCAGGCGAGGCTCTATGAGCGCTGCGTGAGGCAACTGGCGCAGGCGCTCGAGCAGACCGAGGGCATCCGCCGCCGCGGCGCGGTGCTCTCCTCGCTGATGCAGCTGAAGCAGATCTGCAATCACCCGGCCCAGTGGTCGGGCCAGGGCGCCTACAGCGCTGAGCGCAGCGGCAAGTTCGAGCGCCTCGGGGCGATCTGCGAGGAACTCGCCGAGCGCCAGGAGCGGGTGCTGGTGTTCACGCAGTTCCGCGAGCTCACCGAACCGCTCGCGCAGTACCTGCAGCAGGTCTTCGGCCGTCCGGGGCTGGTGCTGCACGGCGGTACGGCCGTGGCCAAGCGCAAGGGGCTGGTCGAGCGGTTCCAGCGCGAGGACGGCCCGCCGTTCTTCGTGCTCTCGCTGAAAGCCGGCGGGACGGGGCTGAATCTCACGGCGGCCTCGCAGGTGATTCATTTCGACCGCTGGTGGAACCCGGCGGTGGAGAACCAGGCGACCGACCGGGCGTTTCGCATCGGTCAGCAGCACAACGTTCTGGTGCACAAGTTCGTCTGCCGCGGCACGGTGGAGGAGAAGATCGATGCGCTCATCGAGGCGAAGCGTGGGCTCGCCGAGGAGCTGCTCTCGGAGGGCGGGGAGCGGCTGCTCACCGAGATGAGCGATGCGGAACTGCTCGCGGCCGTCGCGCTCGACATTCACAAGGCGCGCGATGCATGATGATTCGAACATTCAGACGAGAGCGGGGCCGATGAACGGGTGGCGACACACGCGCACTGCGAGCGTCCCGGAGCGCCGTCAGCGCGCTGCGCGGGCAGGTGAACGCTTGGCGAGGAGCCTGGGTCAGCGGGGCCGCGCGCCGTCGCCGGTGAGGCTCGACGGTCGCGTCATCTCGCGCAGCTTCTGGGGCAAGGCCTGGTGCGCGAACCTGGAATCCTATCGGGATTACGAATACCGCCTGCCGCGCGGGCGCAGCTACGTGCGCAGCGGCGCGGTGCTCGATTTGCAGATCGAGCCGGGACGGATCGCGGCGGTGGTGGCCGGCTCCCGAGCGCAACCGTACGAGGTCGAGATCAAGATCAAGCCGCTGGCGGCGGCGCATTGGTCGCGCCTGAAGACCCACTGCGCCGGGGAGATCGGCTCGCTGATCGAGCTGCTCGAGGGGCGGCTGTCCGATCGGGTGATGAGCATCGTGACCGACTCTGCGCAGGGGCTGTTCCCGAAGCCCGGGGACATCGGGATGAGCTGCTCCTGCCCGGACTGGGCCACGATGTGCAAGCATGTCGCGGCGGTGTTGTACGGGGTCGGAGCGCGGCTCGATACGCAGCCGGAACTGCTCTTCACGCTGCGCAATCTCGAGCACGGCGAGCTGATTGCCGCCGCGGCCGATCTCGGGGCGGCGCCTGCGAAGAGTCGACGCAAGAGGATTGCCGCGGAAGATCTCTCCGGCGTGTTCGGCATCGAGCTGGCCGAGGCGCCGCGCGCGCGCCCCGCGCGCAAGCCTCGAGCTGCCGCGGACGCGAAGCTGCCCGCGAAGCGCCGCTCGGCGCCCAAACCCACCCCGCGCTCCGGCACCGTGAAACGCAAAGTGGGCGGATCTCGTGGCAAGGGAAACGCCAAACGCTGAGCGGCGGGTTTCCCAGTGAGGTGCGACGCGGCGCCTGACGCCACGCGCGTGACCGGGGTCCCGCAGAACCCGCTCGGCGGTTCGCGCTCCTCTGCGCTCCGAGGAGTTTCAGCACCCAGGCTCGGTTCCGTGCGGCGCGGTTTCGGACCGCACGGAGCCTCGGTCCCTGAGGATCGTCCCTCCGGTTCGCGCCTCTCACCGCTCGGCGGGGCCTCGCGCGCACGAACGCAGCGCCGTCTCGAATCCGCTCCGCGCGACCCGGTTCGGCGGCTCGGCGGTTGAGGTTCTGACCGGCCTGAACGATGGATACCGCCGTTCAAATCGGGGCCTCCCGCAGAACCCCGGGGAGCCCCGAGGGGCGCCTGCAGGGGGGGCTGATCGACGCATGCCTCGCGGCAGACCGGGCGGATGACGTTCCGGGTCGATGGGTGTCTCAGCCCGGAACGGGTCACACTCGCCCACGCCAGGGGGTGCGGTGAGTCGCTGCGCGCGAGAGGGTCAAGACCGTGGAGCCGAACCGTAGGCGAAGGGCCGAGTCCATGTGACGGAGCGGGCATACTGGCGAGGAACGGGGGCCGGGTGCCAGAACGAGCGCGGGTGAGAACCTCTGCGCGGTCCAGAGCTGCGCAGGCCCCATGCGCCCCGCTGTGCGGCGGGGTCGCGGCCAGCGCCGCGGCGTGACCCACTCGGTTCGCAGGAACCGCCCCGGTGTACGATGGTGAACGAACGCGCAGGCCCGCGGTGGGTTCGCCGCGTGGCCAGAGGAGAGCCCGTGTACGCGCATTATCTGCTGAAGACAGAGCCTTCGGACTATTCCCTCGCCGATCTGGAGCGCGAGCAGGAAACGATCTGGGATGGTGTTGCCAATCCGGCGGCGCTGAAGGTTCTGCGCGCGATGAAGCCCGCAGATCGGCTCGTGATCTACGAGACAGCGGATGTGCGCAGCGCGGTCGGCACCGCGACTGTTCGATCGGTTGAAGGCTCGGCGGATGAGGCGCCGATCGTCACGATCAAAATGACGCGACGGTTGCCGCGGGCCGTGTCGCTCGCGCAGATCAAGGCGAGCGCGCTCTTTCGCGACTCCCCTCTGGTCCGCCAGGGCCGCTTGAGCGTGGTGCCGCTGAATGAGGCGCAGTACCGCTACCTGACCGGCGCATAGGACGAGGCTGCTGCGAGTGGGCAAAAGGCGTTCGCGAGGCCCTCACCCTCCCGGTCTGGACCGACTTGCAAGTCCCCGGCTGTCCAAGAGTGCGCCATCTCGGTCGGCGGCATCGCGTGGAGGAAGGCTTATCCTGCGCGGATCGGCACCTTTCCCCGAGCGCAGGATGGATTCGGTGGCGTGACCATGACATTCACAATAATGAAAAAAATGTTGTCATACATTTTGTGATGAATAATGGTGGTGGGTATGATCGGCCGTGTCCGAAGAATGAACGGAAGATCTGCCCATGAGTACCTACTCCGCTGCGCCCAAGAAGACCACCAGCGTGTCGCTGGCCGAGCCTCTCCTGACGCAAGCTAAGGCTCTGGGGATCAACGTCTCGCAGGCGGCCGAGGAGGGAATCGCGGTAGCGGTGGCACGCCGTCGGCGCGAGCAGTGGCTGCAAGAGAACGCCGCGGCGATCGAGAGTTACAACGAGTTCATCGAAACACGCGGTATGGTGCTCGATAACCATCGGCTGTTCTGATGGCGCGGTTTGACGTGTACAGGAACCCCGACGGGAACGGGTTTATGCTCGATGTTCAAGCAGATCTGATGAGCCGCCTGAACAGCCGTCTGGTGATTCCGCTGGTACGATCTGACATCGCGCCGACCCACATCAAGGCGCTGAACCCGATTTTTAAGCTTGAGGAGGCGACCTATCTGATGCTCACCCAACAGATGGCCGCGGTATCCGTGCAGATGCTGAAAAGACCTGTTCTGAACGTGAATGATCGACGGGATGAGGTGGTTGCCGCCGTCGATCTGCTGCTCCAGGGGTTCTGACTCGCTCAGCCGACGGCTGCGAGTGTTCAGTCTGGCCTGCGTTGATGCGGTGAGGGATCGGGTCTGCGAGCTGCAGCGGTTGCGGCTTGGGTGGATGTCCGGGTGCACCGTGGCGCGAATCGCCTCCCGGTGCTGGAGTGCAAGGGCCATGGCGGACTTGCGTTATGCCGTCGTCCACCACGGCGTCGTGCGAGCGGTACGGCAGATCCGTATGTCCGCGGCCACTCTGTGCACAGCAGGACCGATCTTCGCTCTGAGCCTCGTGACCTTAAACCGGGCGCGGACGCTCGGCGCGGTCCCCGGCACCGGATCTGCACGAGGGCGGCGAAGCGAGCGCTATGACCTGCATCTCCCTCGCGGCACAGCGCAGACGGCGAGCGACTCTCGCCCGTCCTTCGCACGGCTCGCCGCCCGAGACTCCGGCTCAGGCGTTCGCCGTCCGCTCAGGCCGCCGTCGAATGCGCCTTCAGCCCCGCCGGCCTGGGCCGATTGTGCTCATCGACCAGCACCACCACCGGGCGGTAGGCGGCGAGTTCGGCCTCCGCGTACTGCGCATACGCGCAGATGATCAGCAGATCGCCCACCATGGCCCGCCGTGCGGCGGCTCCGTTCAAGCTGATGATGCCGCTGCCGCGTGGGGCACGGAGCGCATAGGTCGAGAACCGCTCCCCGTTGTTGACGTTGTAGAGCTCCAGGTACTGGAACTCGAGGATGCCCGAGGCCTCGAGCAGCGCCTCGTCGATCCCGCAGGAACCCTCGTAGTGGAGGTCCGCCTCGGTCACGCATACGCGATGGAGCTTGGCCTGAAGCAGAGTCTTGAGCATTGCGGTCTCGGGTCCGGATTCGGGGGCGCCCAGGATACCCGATGCGCCCCGCGCCGGCCGGTTCCAGCGCCGGTCACGCCCGGCGCCGGGGGCCTCAGGCGCCCGGGAAGAGCCCGGCGAGGTCCACCGCCGCATCCGTCAGGCCCGGCAGGAAGGTCACGCCCGGATGCTCGGTGACCGACTCCTCGGCGTAGCGCCCGGCGGTGAGTGCGCGGAAGAAATGCACGGTCGCGCTCGTCAGGTCGAGCAGCCAGACCTCCGGGATGCCGTGCCGGCCGTAGCAGGGCACCTTGGTGTCGTGGTCGTAATGCCAGGTGGCCTCGCTGATCTCGATCACCAGCAGTGCGTCCGCCGCCGAGGGCTGCCGGGGATGTACGCCGTCGCGGCCCGCTCGCAGCACCGCGAGGTCCGGGGCGGGCTCCGAATCGGCACCGAAGCGCATCGGCGCGTGGCACAGTACGCTCGCCTGGCCGTGCACCGCGACGCGCAGCCGCTCCTCGAGCCGTCGCACCGTCGAGCGGTGCGCGTGGCTTGCCGGGGCGAGGTCGAAAATCGCCCCCTCGATCAGCTCGAGCGGGGCATCGGCGCCGAGCAGGCCGAGCTCGCCCATGCGGTGGTAGTCCGCGATGCTGATGCGGTGGCGCTGGGGCCGCGCATCGCTGCGGCTGCTCGATTCTTCGCTCATGGCGGACCTCACCGGGCAAGACGCGAACCAAAGGCCAGTCTACGCGGAGCACGCGCGGAGCGCATTTCGCTTCACCGCGGTCCACTGCGGTTCACCACGGGGGTTGCCCTTGCTGCCGGCTCCTGCAATCCTTGGCGACTCTCGCGCAGGAGTACGCATGCCGAATCTCAACGCCTTCAAGGCCTACGACATCCGCGGCCGCATTCCCGATGAAATCAACGAGTCCCTGGCGTACGACATCGCCCGGGCATACTGCGCGCTGGTCAAGCCGCAGCAGGTGGCCGTCGGCTACGACATCCGCCTCACCAGCCCTGCGCTCGCCGCCGCGGTGCGGCGCGGGCTCACCGACTGCGGCGCCGATGCGCTCGACATCGGACTCTGGGGAACCGAGGCGGCGTACTTCTCGACCTTCGCCTACCAGTTGGACGGCGGCATCATGGTCACCGCCAGCCACAACCCGTCCGATTACAACGGCATGAAGTTCGTGCGCGGCGAGGCGCGCCCGGTGAGCTCCGACACCGGACTGAACGAGATGCGCGACAGGATTGCCGCCGGCGATCTGCCGGGCAAGGCGGCCACGCCCGGTCGTGAGCGCGCGCTGGAGATCCGCGAGCGCTACATCGAGCACCTGCTCGGTTACGTCGATCAGCGCAAATTGCGCAAGCTCAAGGTGGTGGTGAACCCCGGCAATGGCGGCGCGGGGCTCGCGATCGATGCGCTCGAGCCCCATCTGCCGTTCGAGTTCGTGAAGATCAACCACACGCCCGATGGCACCTTTCCGAACGGCATTCCCAACCCGATGCTCGAGGAGAACCGCGCGGCCACCGCCGAGCTCGTGCGCACCAGCGGGGCGGACGTCGGGCTCGCCTGGGACGGCGATTACGACCGCTGCTTCTTCTTCGACGAGCACGGGACTTTCATCGAGGGGTACTACCTGGTCGGTCTGCTCGCCGAGGTGTTCTTGAAGCGCGAGCGCGGCGGGCGCATCGTGCACGATCCGCGCCTGACCTGGAACACCATCGACATCGTGCGCGAACACGGCGGCGAGCCGGTGTTGTGTCGCTCGGGACATGCGTTCATCAAGCAGAAGATGCGCGAGGTGGATGGCATCTACGGCGGGGAGATGAGCGCGCACCATTACTTTCGCGCCTTCTCCTACTGTGACAGCGGCATGATCCCCTGGCTGGTGGCGCTGCAGGTGATCGCCGAGCGCGGGCCGCTCTCGGGGTTGGTCGGGGAGCGCATGCGACGTTTTCCGGCGAGCGGGGAAATCAACCGCAAGCTTACCTGCGATGCGAAATCGATCCTCGAGCGCGTGCAGCGCCAGTATGCGCGCGGCGTGCTCGCCGTCGATCACACCGATGGATTGTCGATGGAGTTCGCCGAGTGGCGCTTCAACCTGCGCGGATCCAACACCGAGCCGCTGGTGAGGTTGAATGTCGAGAGCCGCGGCAGCGAGGCGTTGATGCGCGAGAAGACCGAGGAGCTGCTGACGCTGATCGATGCGTGAGGAGTGGGTGTGAGCGGCGTCACAGTGACGGTGTCGTCGCTTAAAGACACTGGTTCTCGCGCCCTGATCGCGCTACCGTGCGGGTAACTGACTTCAGCTACCCGAACATCTGGGGGTTCTCATGGCGTTGTGGAAAGATTCAAACTCTCCTGGCTCAGGCTTTGCCGGCGGCGCAGCTCCGGCAGCACCGGCGGCGCGTGAGAGCGCACCGAGCGTCGCGCCGATGCCGGATGCCCCGCGGCGCCCCGGGCGCGAGCGCGGCGAGGCGAAGGAATCGGTGCTCGCCGCCGGACTGACCCTCGAGGGCAAGGTCAACGGCACCGGGCACGTGCGCATCGCCGGGCGCTTCAAGGGCGATGTGCACATCGACGGCACGCTCACGCTCGATTCCGGTGCGCGCATCGAAGGACACGTCAAGGCCGCCACCGTGATCGTGGCCGGAGAGCTGATCGGCAACATTGTCGAGGCTGAACAGGTCGATCTGCGCGAGGGCGGGCGGATCGAGGGCGACATCAAGGCCGGCTCCTTCACCGTGGCCTCCGGCGCACGGATGCGCGGCAAGGTGGAGTTCGGCTGGCACACCGGTGCCGACGTCGATACGCTCAGCGAGTCGGTGATCACCGGTACGGTATGAATGCCCCGGCACGACCGGTGAGCGCGGGCAAGACGCGCGTCTGTCCGCACTGCAAGGCGGTCGTGCTCGAGAGCTTGAGCGTCTGCCCGGGCTGCCGGCATCACCTGCGCTTCGATGCCGAGGCGGCACAGCGTCAGGAGGCGGCGATCCGGGCGCTCGAGGTGGAAGGCTCGGTCTGCCACCCCGCCGGGGAGGACCCGTGCGAATACAGCATCGTGGTCACGGTGCGAAACGCACAGGGTCAGCAGATCGCCCGGCAGCTCGTGGCGGTCGGGGCGCTCTCCAGTGGCGAGCACTGCACGGTCGCACTCGCCGTGGACGTGCTGCCCACGCGCATTGCGGAGCCGGCCGCGCCGAAGAGCGAGCCCGCCGTACTCGCCGTCGTGCCGGAGACGGCCGCGCCGCCGCTCACCGGCCGGCGGCTGTCGGACGGCACGGTGCTGATGCCGCCCGGGATGAAACCGCGGCGTTAGAACTGCCGCTCGGTCTGCACCAGAAACTGCACCCGCTTGATGTTCGAGCCCCCGTCGAGCGGGAAGGCGAGATCGATGTGGATGACGTTGCCGAAGGCGGTGCGTGCATTGCCGAGCCGCAGGCCAAACCCCGCGTCCTTCAAGAGCCCGAGGCTCGGCTGCCCCAGGGGCGCTCGGCCCCAGGTGCGGCCCATGTCGAAGAAGACGGCCGCGCCGACCCGAAACAGCCGCAGCGGATACCAGTTACTGAACCAGCGCTCCTCGAGGGTGAACAGCGCGCGCGCCGTGCCGTCCTGGTAGCGCAGCGGGTAGCCGCGCAGACCGCTGTCTCCGCCAAGCAGGATCTGGTTGTCGAGCGTGAGCCGTCGCCCGGCGGTGGCACTCACCGCGCTGTAGAGCAACCATTGCGCGCCCTGTTCGGTGTAGTTCACCACCTTCGCGCTGAGCACGCCGTTCTCGAGCGTGCCGTGCAGCAGCCGACCGGAGAAGCTGCTCGAGACCAGGAGCGTGTCCCCGTGCGGCAGCACGTAACCATCCCCGGTGGTGAACGTGAACGGCACTTCCGTGCGGCTTGAGCCGAAGCTCCGTGCGGCCCAGCCCACCCGGCCGGTGAAATACGCACCCAGATCGAAATCCTCGGTGCGGTGGATCTGGTTGTGGTTGTGCAGCTTCGCGTACTCGTCCTGGATGAGATCGAACTCGAACCACGGATAGATGAAGGTGCGGTTCACCGGCAGCAGCGTCGGGCCGTTCCACAGCGAGCTCGGTGCGAAGTGATGCTCATCGTCGGTCCAGCCCACGCTGAAGCGCCGGCTCCAGCCGCGCACCAGCCCATGCGACCAGCCGACGTAGCCCTGCAGTTGCCGGGCATGCTCGGAGAACCGGTCCACGATCTGGCCGAGATCGTAGAGCGGTTGGTCGAAGGTGGTGTCGGTGAGCGAGAGCCCGCCGGCGTGGCGCGTCTCGAGCGCATAGAACGGCCGGTTGACGATCAGCTGACGCATGCGTCCGTCGCTGAGGTTGCCGTAGGTGGCCGACACGGTGGTCCAGCCGTCCAGCAGATGTCCGTTCGAGACCGAGATGTCTGACTCGCTGCGGTCCACCGAGTGCAGATGTTGCACGATCAGATCCGTGCCCGTGCCGAGCACGTTCAGATCCTCCAACTGCACCCCGGTGCGGCTCTTGCCGCCGCTGCGCGAGAAGTCGAAGCCGGGATTGAGGGTCCACACGTCCCGCGTGCTGACCAGGATGTCGACCTTGCCGTCGTGGTAGCGGACCGGGCGGATCGAGGCGTCGTAGAAGTACGGATCGGCGCGCAGCAGCCGGGCCGACTCGTCGATCAGGTGGGCCGAGAAGCGCTCGCCGCTGTGGAAGAGCAGTTGTTTGCGGATCAGGCTGCGGCGGGTGCGCCGATGCAGGCGGTTGGCGAGCCTGAAGAGCGCATGGTTGTCCTTGGGGTTGCGCAGGTTGAAGATGTTTCTGTTGCGGATGATGATCCGGCCGATCACCGCGCCGCGGCGCTC
>JAJZDW010000059.1 GCA_021851405.1 Pseudomonadota bacterium | reverse complement strand
TTTACACGGCGAATGTCGGGGGTTCGAATCCCTCAGCACCCACCAATACCCCATTCAGCGCTCTCCCGCCTTGTTCAGAATAACAAATAAATCAATAACTTAGCGGATAATTGTAGAAGGCGGGACACCGTTAGACCTTGCGAGATCGTGCAAAGTGGGGGCATGATTGGGGGCAATTGGGGCATCCGCTCTAACCAACTGGGGGCATCTTCCCATGCGCGTGACCCGCAAGCTGAGCGACCGGACGATCAAGGTCCTGAAACCCGCCGCGAGGCCCTTCAAGGCCGCCGATGGCGAGGGGCTTTATATCGAGGTGACCCCGGCTGGCGGCAAGCTGTGGCGACTCAAGTACAGATTCGGCGGCAAGGAAAAGCGGCTTTCATTCGGCCCCTGGCCGGATATCACCGTGGAAGCTGCCCGCGCGAAGGCCACCGAGGCACGCGCCCTGCTGCGGGACGGGATCGACCCGGCCCGCGATCAACGCCAGGGGGCCGGCAAGAGCATGGCCGAGCTGGCCACCGCCTGGGCGGACAAGCAAGCCTGGGCACCGTCCACCGAGAAACGCGAGCGGCATCTGCTGGCGCTGTGGACGCCGAAGCTTGGGAACGTTCCGGCCCGAACGCTGGCACCGGCTGACATTCGGCCTGTGGTGCTGGGAATCGCGGCTGAAGGGCGCGGAGAGAACGCCCGCCGCGCGCTGGCTCAGATTGGCCGTGTGCTGCGCTACGCGGTGGCCGAAGGCGAGGCCGAGCGCGACGTGGCGGCGGACATTGGCGATCTGCTGCCTGCGGTGCAGTCCGAGAAGTACGCCACCGTGACCAAGCCCGCAGAGATCGCGGAGCTGATGAAGGCGATCCACACCTACGGCGGCGATCCGAGCACCGTCTACTGCCTGCGCATCCTGCCGCACGTATTTACCCGACCCGGTGAGCTGCGCAACGCCCGCTGGCCGGAATTCGACTTGGACGGCCCCGACCCGCTGTGGCGCATACCCGGCGAGCGCATGAAGATGCGCCGCAAGAATCCCGGCGAGCATCTGGTGCCGCTGTCGACACAAGTGGCGGGACTGCTGCGCAAGCTGCGCACAATCACCGGGGACAACGCACACGGCCTGCTGTTTCCTGGCTTGGTGGCCGGTAAACCGATATCCGATGCCACCTTGGGGCAAGCGCTGCGTCGGCTGGGCTACGGCCCTGATCGGATCGTGCCGCATGGATTCCGCGCGATGGCGAGCACCGCGCTAAACGAACAAGGCCATGCGCCGGACCTGATCGAGCTGCAACTAGCGCACCGCGATTCATCGGTGAGAGCGATCTACAACCGCTCGACCCGCCTGCCCGAGCGGCGGCAAATGATGCAGAGCTGGTCTGACTATCTGGACGCGCTGCGCACCGGCGCAAACGTGGTGCCGTTCCGTCGATCTGCCGGCACTGCCTGAATCATCCGAGCGCGTACCATTGCATCGCGTAGCGTTACGCGATACGATAGGCCATGATCAAGAGCTTCCGGCATGACGGCCTTGAGCGATTCTTCGAGACCGGCTCGAAAGCCGGCATCCGGCCCGAGCACGCCAAGCGGCTCGCTGTGCAACTTGGCCGCCTGGACGGCGCGACCTGCCCGGACGATATGAACATGTCCGGCTGGCGCTTCCACGGCCTGCACGGAGACCTTGCCGGGCACTACGCGGTTTCGGTGAGCGGCAATTGGCGGCTCACGTTCAAGTTCGAGGGCAAGGATGCCGTGCTGGTCGATTATCAGGACTATCACTGACGGAGACACCTATGACTCGCATGTACAACCCCCCGCATCCCGGCGCGGTCCTGGCGGATACCGTGCTGCGCAAGGACGGCGGCATCACCGTGACCGAGTTTGCCAAGCGGCTGCGCGTGTCTCGCGTGGCACTCTCGCGCGTGGTCAATGGGCGCGCTGCCGTGAGCGCGGAGCTTGCCATCCGGCTTGCTGCCGCACTCGGCGGCTCGGCGGAATCGTGGCTCAATATGCAGACCGCCTATGACCTGTGGCACGCTGAGAAGAAGCGGCGCCCGAAGATTGCGCCGATGCGCGAAGCAACGGCCTGACCCGACACACCGAACGCGCCGCGCTTAGGGTAGCTCCCGAAAAGGCCGCATCCTGACGGCCCTGGCGCGGTGGCTCTATCAGTAGCGTCTACAGGAGACGCCCATGCCGAAGCCGACCGCCGCGCACCGGGGGCGCTACAAGGCGAAGTCCAAACCGACCGCATCCATGCCGCTGCTGCTGCGCCGAGCGCTGGCTCAGTTGCGGGGCGACCCGCCCGAGAGCTGGCCGAACGAGGACATCCCGTGTCGGACTGAAGATGGCACCTTAGTCTTCGTCACGCAGCATAGTCCGCACTCCCCCTTCCCGACGACATTGCACATGCTGGGTACCGATCATCCCTTGAACGCCCCAGCACCCCGAGCCGACTTGCTCGCCATGCTGGCCCGATTGGATCGAGCCGACATTGGCCGCGCGTGGAGCATCTTCAATCACCGTTGCGCCACAATCGAGTGTGATCCTGGCGGCACGATGCTGTTCATCCTCATCAATGCAGTGATGCCCGTGCACGCGATGAGCACGGCAGACAGGAAGGCGAGAGCTAAGCGCGCCAGCGAAGCCGCAAAGGTCCTATCGGATGCAATCGGCGCAGCGCTCGCCACCGGAATGAGCCTCGACGGCTTGCTACCGCCGAACCCGTCAGAGCGGGACGCATTTCTTGCAGTCCTGCGGCACGCGAGCACTCCCGAGAGCGCGCAGACCGCCCAATCGGCGCAGCAGATTCGCGGGACCAAGTGGCAGCGCATCGCCGTCTACGTCGCGCATCAAGTCGCGGCGCGCGCTGGCATTCCAGTCGGCGTTGCCATTGCCAGTGCGGCCACCGGAACGCGGCTCACGTCCGAGGGGATTGCCAAGGCCGCCAAGCGAGGCGATACGCGCGGCTACCATGTGCGCCTGCGCGTGACGACGAAAAAGCCGAACTAACTCGCCCAAAATCAGGGGAGATAGTTCCCTAGATTCAGGCTTCCGCGTGATTATCTTTTCTAGCCGTGTTCAACCCGCAGAGGTTCACGGCGATGAAATCCGATCCTATCCGGCACGCAGTCCGGCGCGCACTTCCCAAGTCTGAGACCGGGCCCGCCCGCATCGCGCGGCTCGGCGCGGTCGATATCGGCAAGCTGGCCGATGATGCGCTGCTCCGCAATGAGCAAGTGGCCGGCATCCTCAATGTCCCGCTGTCGACATTCCACGCGCTCCGTAAGCGGCCCGACTTTGTGCGGCCTGTGCACATCGGCTGCCGCACTCGCTGGCGCTGGGCGACGCTTCGCGCTTGGATTCAGGCCCAGGAGCGCATGCCATGAGCGCGGTCATGGAAACCTGCGGCGCCCCAGCGAATGGCGCGCTCACAATAGAGCGCGTCGTGCAGGCTGTCGACGATGAGCTGACGACCGCGATCCTGTTATTAACTGACATTCGCATCCGCCGCACCGTGCGCCGCCATGAGATCGAGCGGTTGCGCGTCGTGGCCGAGCGCATCGGCACCGCCTGCACGTATTTGGAGCGCCGCCGCCATGACCGCTGACAGGATCGACGAAACACTGATTGCGTTGGATGCGCTTACGGATACCACGACGGAAGGCACGACCGAAGGCAGCGAGAAGAAGGGCCTCGAATCCCAGGCGTCGACGCTGGTCGCTTTCGTGCGCGCCCGCTGCGACCTGGTGCGCGATGAGAACGGCGAGGTATACGGGGTTGACAGGGAAACCGGCGAGGTCCGACACATCGAGCGCAGAGCCTTCAAGACGTGGTTGCATGCGGAGTTCTACACCGAGAGGGGAAAGGCCGCCCGCTCCCAATCGGTCGCCGAGGCGCTGACCACCCTGGCCGGCATCGGCTTGCACGAAGGCGAGCTTGTGGAAGTCAACATCCGCTGCGCGGCGCTTGGTGACGGCTACGTGATAGACCTGGGCGAGCCGGGGAAAAATCGCGCTATCGTCGTGCGGCCCGGATCGTGGAGCCTCACCGAGCATCACGGCGTCATGTTCACTCGGCCCGGCTCGATGAAACCGCTGCCCGAGCCGATTGGAGGTGGAACCCTCGATCCGCTGTGGGGATTGGTCAATGTGCCTGAGAGTTCGCGCCTACTTGTGACGGCGTGGCTGCTTGACTGCCTGCGGCCCGATACGCCATTCCCGGTGTTTGAGGCCATCGGGGAACAGGGCAGCGCCAAGTCGGGTTTGCAAACCATTCTGAAGCGGTTGATCGACCCGTCGGCCATCGAGCTGCGCTCGGCCCCGCGTAGTGGCGAAGATGTCTTTGTAGGTGCCGGGCAAAGCTGGCTGCTCTGTTATGACAATACTTCGCGCATTTCGGCAGAGTTACAGGACGTGCTCTGTCGGATTGCGACCGGCGCCGCGCATGCGACGCGAAGGCTCTATTCCAACGGAGAGGAATTCACCATCCGCGCCAAGCGACCCGTTTCGATGAACGGCATCGGGGCGAGTATCACGGCGCAAGATTTGGTTGACCGCACTATCAGTCTTGAACTTCCGGTCATCGAGGATCGGCGCGAAAAGGCCGTCATTGAATCTGAGTTCGACCGGCTGCACCCGGCGCTGCTCGGCGCTCTGCTCGACCTGTTCGCCAAAACGCTGGCCATCCTGCCGAGCATCACTATCGAGCGCGACCGCCGCCCGCGCCTGATCGAGTTCGCCAGGCTCGGCTGCGCACTGGCCGAGGCGATGGGAAGCACCGCCGAGACCTTCCTGGCCGAGTTCGAGAGCATGCGGGCTGAGAGCATCGGACGCACGCTGGACGCAAGCCCGGTGGCCGCCGCCTTGCTGGCCTACGTGGAGGACCGTCCCGACCGATTCATGGACTACACCGTCAAGCGCCTGTTCGAGTCGCTGGACCGCCCGGACGGCGACGCATGGCCAAAGTCGCCAAAAGGGTTTGCCGATGCCCTGCGCCGTGCCGCACCCGCCCTGCGCACCTTCGGCGTGGTGATCAAGTTCCTCGGCAAACGGGGAAGTAGTACCTGGGTGCTGCTGTCAGAGAAAAAATTGCCGGGAACAAGTCGTCAATGTCGTGCAAGTCGTGCTGAGGCTGGCAGGGAGCACGACATTGACGACATGCACGACATGGCTCCGGCAAGTATTTCCGCCGAAGGCGATGAACAGGAGATCGTGCTGTGAACGGAACTGCAGTACTTGACCAGCTTGCCAACGCTGGCGTGACTGTCCGACCCGCCCCCGAGGACGGCGATCGCTTGCGGCTCGCGCCGGCCCACCGGCTGACCCCGGACCTGCTGGAACTGGTGAAGCGGAACAAGCCCGCGCTACTGGCCGTCTTGCGGGCGCGGGCGAAGGAGCCGACCTATACCCGCTGCTTGGACTGCACCAAGTACAGCGCCCCGAAGCCGGACACGGCCTTCTGGTGTCCGCTGGTGCGCGCGCATCCGACCGTGGCGCTGTGGGCAGTCTGCACCGGCTACGTGGCGAAACCCGGCACCCCGCCGGGACCGACCCTGCCGCCTGATGAGAGGGCCGCACCGTGAGTACCGTTCCTTACCGACTGCAAGCATGGAAAACCGTCAATACCCATGTGAACCGCAAGCTGGCTGAGCGGCTGCAACCCGTCATCGAGGCGCTGGCGCTGATCGAGCGCGCCGAGCGCGATATCACCGCCGGCTGGCCCGAGGCTGCGGGCGATGCGCTCGGGCGTGCGCGCGCGCGGCTGGCTGCTTGCATCGAGCGGGATGCAAGATGAGCACCCGGAATCGGTCGGCAAGAAAAGGGTTTGCACCGCCGGAATCCCCCGAGCCGCAACCGCTGGCCGAGTGGCCGCATGTGCTGGTGCAGTGGCGATGGGTCGAACCTGAGGAACACACCGGCGACGGTCCCGGGGACCCTCGGCTGGTGTACCGTCGTGTCGTGGTCGACGATGGCCACGATCCCGACGTACGCGCTGCCATGCGCGACCTGCGCCGGCGGGGTCTGTACGATGGCCCGCTCAAAGGCGAGGAGCTGCCGCCCGAGTCCGGCTCGACCAGGCGCGGCGTGCCGCGCACCTACGACGGGACTGACCCGAGGCTGTGCAATGCACAATGCGCCACTGGCAGACCGTGCCGAGCACTGGCGCTGCCGTCTGGCCGTTGCAAGTGGCACGGCGGGATGAGCACCGGCCCGCGCACACCCGAGAGCAAGCGGCGCAGCGCGGCGAACCTGATTAGGGCGCGCGAGGTACTGGCCCGGAAGCGGCGGAGCGGCGAGGGCCGATAGCCTACTTTTTCCTTGCGCGTGCGTGCGCGCGACTGACTTTGTGCCCCGCGTCGGGGGCGCCCAAGGGGGCAGCTCGGCCCGTGCTGGAATTACCGACGCGGCACGACACCGACCTGTGCGCGAGGCCGGGGAGACAGCTCTAATCTCATCCGCAGAATCATCGGTATGTGTATCGACTCAAATTTGGTCATGCACGACGAAAACCGCGATCCGGCACCGCGCCTGCCGCACGGCCCGCGACCTGCTGGACGATCACCCGCACGGCCACATTCCCGAGGATCGAGCACCCCGGCACGCGCGGCATGGTCAGGCTGAATCCCGCGCTGGCGGTGACGCAAGCTCGACCCTAAAGACAGCTACTTGCCTAACTTAAGGTCCGGTGGCCAGCAAGCCGGCAACCATGAAATAATCCTGTGCAACCGGCAAACCAGAATAAGCAATCGTCGGGGGGGAATGATGAACATGATCTGGAAGGCGACTTCAATATGCGCCGCTTTGTCACTGTCCGCCTGCGCGGCCCCTGGCCCTGTAAAGCCGATCACGCCTGCCCCGGTGTGCTCGATACAAGCACAATGCACTGCGGAGTGGGCCGAGGCGCGAACATTCGTACTGAATAATGCCGGCTTTAAGATTCAGACCTACTCGCGCGACTTCTTCCAGACCTACAATGCGACGGGGGACAGCGCGTCCCTTGCGGCCAGCGTCAATAAGCAACCATTGGCCGGCGGCGCATACAAGATCGTCGCGTCCTTCTGGTGCGACAATATCTTCGGCTGCATCCCGAACCAACGCACCACGCTCGACCAGTTCAACCGCGCCGTGGCAGCAGCCGGCGCGCATGACACGTCACTGCCGTCGGGCCGATAGACGGCACTTAGCCCTGCGCAAACCTGTGCGCGATGGGGGCATAAATGGGGGCAGTTAGATCGTGTCGGACTCACGAAACCCGACAAAAATAGGCAATCGCCGCTAACCTTCGATTCCCTCAGCACCCACCAATGGACCATTCGCTGCGCTCCCGCTGGGGCTCTGGCCCCGCCTGATGGGGGCATCCTTCCACTGCGCGAGACCCGCAAGCTGAACGACCGGGCGATCAAGGCCCTGAAAGCCGCTGACAGGCCCTTCAAGGCCGCTGACGGCGAGGGGCTGTACGTGGGGGAAGTCACCCCGGCAGGGGGCAAGCTGTGGCGGCTCACGTACCGATGGGGGGCAAGGAGAAGCGGCTGTCATTCCGCCCCTGGCCCGATATCACCGTGCAAGCCGCCCGCGAGAAGGCCACCGATGCCCGCGCCGCCCTGCGCGACGGCACAGACCCGGCAAGGGGGGCATCGAGCCGCGCATGGGGGCATGGCCGGCGAGACGATGGGGGCATTGGCCGCTGCCGGGGCGGACACGCAATCCTCGGCACCCTCGACCGAGAAGCGCGAGCGGTATTTGCGGGCGCAGTGGACCGCGAAGCTCGGGGACATTCCGGCCCAGGCACTCACCCTGGCGGATATTCGGCCTGTCGTGCTCGGCATCGAGGCCGAGGGACACGGCGAGAATGCCCGCCGCGTGCTGGCGCAGATTGGCCGCGTGCTCCGCGATGCCGTGGCGCTCGGGCACGCTGAACGCGATGTGGCCGCCGACCTGGGCGACGTGGTGGCCCCGGTCCCATCCGAGAAGTACGCAACCCTGACGAAGCCAGCGGAGATTGCCGAGCTGATGAAGGCAATCCACGGCTACACCGGCGACCCGAGCACGGTCTACTGCCTGCGCATCCTGCCGCTGGTATTCACCCGGCCCCGCGAGCTGAGGAATGCGACGTGGGCCGAGTTCGACCTCGACGGCACCGAGCCGCTGTGGCGCATCCCCGGCGAGCGGATGAAGATGCGCCGCAAGAATCCCGGCGAGCATCTGGTGCCGCTGTCGACGCACGCGGCGTCAATGCTCACCGAGCTGCGCACGATCACCGGGACCAACGCGCACGGCCTGCTGTTGGTGGCCGGCAACCCCATATCCGATGCGACCCTGGGGCAATCCCTACGCCGGCTCGGCTACGGCCCTGACCGGATCGTACCGCGCGGATTCCGAGCGATGGCAAGCACCGCGCTGAACGAACAAGGGCACCCGCCCGACATCATCGCGTTGCAGTTGGCGCACGGGACTCCAGCGTGCGGGCGATCTACAACCGCTCGACCCGCCTGCCCGAGCGGCGGGCGATGATGCAGAGCTGGTCCGACTACCTCGACGCGCTGCGCACCGGGGCCAACGTGGTGCCGTTGCGCAGACCGGCCGGCGCATAGATACGCTGGTATTGCGTAACCATACCGGTTACATTATTCCATGATCCGCAAGATACGGCGCAAGAGGCTGCGCCCGTTCCACAAAACCGGGACCGTGCGCGGCATCCAACCGCAGCATGCCGGCAAGCTGAGGCTGCTCTTGACCATGCTGAACGCGGCGAACGAACCCGAGGATATGAACGCTCCGGGCTTGCGCCTGCACAAGCTCAAGGGCGAACTGAAAGACTGGTGGTCCGTCGACGTGGACGGCAATTACCGTCTGATCTTCAAGATGCAAGGCGACACAGTAACCGAGGTGGATTATCGCGATACACACTAAGGCGCTCGGCCCGATGGCCGACCCGGCGCACCCTGGCGAGGTGCTGCGGGAGATGTACCTTAAGCCGATGAATATAACCGTGACCGAGCTGGCCGACCGGCTCAAGGTCACTCGCAAGCACGTGTCTGCGATCACGAACGGACGGGCTTCCGTGACCGCTGAGATGGCGACGCGCCTTGCCGCTGCGCTCGGCACTACGGCGCATTACTGGCTCAACATGCAGACCAATTACGACTTGGCGCATACCGGGCCGATCCCGCGAATTGCACCGCTGCGCCAAACCGCAGCCTAATCCGACAACCGAACCCCGACGCGCCTACCCGTGGAGTAATTGCCCACGGGGAAAGGCCGCATCCTGACGGCTCTGGCGCGGCGGCTCTATGAGGAGGCGTCTACAGGAGCGCGCCATGCCGAAATCGATCCGAATCCCGCTGTTACTACGGCGCGGATTGGCTCAGCTGAGAGGCGACCCGCCTGCCGGCTGGCCGAACGTCACGCGCACCGAGACGCCCGAACCTGGCGCACCCTACGGCTCTGAACTCTACGGCCCGCATTACCCGTTTCCGACACTGGCGCGGACGATGCCGCACCTGGGCAAACGGGCAACGCAAGCGCAACTGCGCCGCATGACCGAGCGGCTGGAAACGGCACGCATTGGCACCGCATGGGAGCTCCTCCGGCGCTTCGCGCCGGGAGTTTCCCTCGATTGGAGACGAGATTGCGGGGCGAAATCAAGCAGGCACAAATCCGCAGTACCCCGAGGTGACGCGCCGCGGTGTCACCACTGCCACCGTGGATCGGTAACATCGGCGATGAGACATTCGGTAATAAAATTACATGAGGCAATACGAGGGACCGTAACACGCGCGCGATTAACTCTGGAGGATATAACTCAAGAGACGACCCACATGTGGATCCTAGGCCGTGTGAACGACTTTTTGCCTTCGTTCTTGTCCTCCCTGCCGCCCCAAAAGAGGTGTGGCGGAAGAGGTGCCTCCGGGGCTATGGGGCGGCGCCGGACCGTGCGGGGACTGGTGAGGGCATTGGGGCGGATCGCGGCGCGCCATGGGCACTACGGGCGGTCCTGCGGGGTGGCTCCGGCATAGTCTCGGGCGGTACCCGGGGCGGCGATGTCCGGCTGAAACACCCGGAAATAGCCCTGCTCCTTGACTGTGCCATGCGATGCATTACACTGTAATCCTATGCATAGCAGTCCGTGGTCCGCCGGGTGATTCGCACGTTCCGCCACAAGGGACTCGAGGCATTCTTCACCAAGGATGACCCGCGCAAGATCCTGGCTGACCGAGTCGATCGCATCACGCGGCTGCTCGACCGCCTGGAGGGGGCGAAGGTGCCCCAGGACATGAATTTGCCCGGATGGGGCTTTCACGAGCTGAAGGGCAGGCGCAAGGGCGAGTATGCCGTGTCGGTGTCAGGGAATTGGCGCATCACCTTCCGCTTCGAGGGCGTGGACGCCTTCGACGTCAACCTCGAGGACTATCACTGATGAACAGCTTGCGAAGTCCGAATCGTCGCCCGACCCACCCCGGCGCTATTCTGCGCGAGGACGTGCTGCCGGCGCTCGCGATGACTCAGGTGGAACTCGCCGAGCGGCTCGGCGTCAGTCGGCTCACGGTATCGGAACTGCTGAATGAGAAGCGCGCGCTCTCGACCGAGATGGCGCTGCGGCTCGGGAGGCTGCTCGATACCAGCCCGGAAAGCTGGCTCGCGATGCAGGACGCGGTGGACCTCTGGGAGGTTCGCAACGCCAAACTGGAAGAGCTCGAGTCGGTCAAGCCGGTCTCGAAGCGGCAGGTGGCATGAGGGCCGCCGCGGCCGACCCATTCATCTGATGACGCACGCGAACGGAAGCGGTCGGCATCTCTGTGGGGTCCCGGGGTCATTGCTGAGTCGTTCGACTCGAGAATGTCAGCATTTCCGGTAATGTCTGCCATACCGAACCGGCAATGTCAGTTGTGACCGGATTTTCCGTTTCCGCATGTAAACAGGTAGAGGTCGGAGAAGTTTTTGTCGCCGTCGATCCCCGCAGAAGTTACCTGTGGGAACATGCCGCGCTCTACGACATAAAACAACGTGCCGTCCGAGGCTGGTTTTCCTTTAGGAAAGGCCATGCCGCAAATGTATCTCTCGCCGACACCCTTCCTGTAGGAAAATATTTCTACGTCGATGTTCTTTCCCAGTCGCTCTTGGACTGTCGCAATTGCGCGCGCGCCTTCCAGGTCTCCAACGTATATCGCGTAAACCACAGGCACCGCTATTGCGATAAGCAGGCCAAGCGCAGCGACCGTAAGGATCGTGGCTAGGAGGTTGCGGGTTCTTGGTGCGTTCTTCGAGGACTTGGGCACCTTCCGGTCAAGCATCGAGCCACAATGTTTGCACTTGATAGGAAAGCGTCCCAGCGGGTACTGGTCTAGACTCAACGGATGAGCAGTGATAAGGCGGACGCCCCGGTTGCGGGCGACGAGCGCATCCATCTGGTGACCATCGACTGGGCCCGGGGGAAGTGGTCCGGG
>JAJZDW010000058.1 GCA_021851405.1 Pseudomonadota bacterium | reverse complement strand
CGACGTTGGGAAGGCCCCCGGATATGGGCTTGCAAAATTGCTGGCGATACTGGTTGGCGTAAACAGATATCCCGGAAGCTGCGCTCGGTAGCCGCAATAAGCACACACATCCCCGGAGTTATAGGAACTAAACGTTGCGTACTTGTTTCGCTTCCACGCGGCACCAAACCTAATGTCTGACAATGGGCCCCAAGAGTTCGGAACGACCCATGTTTCGTTAGTATTCAGCTGTGTAATGTCATTGCGGTTACTGGTCGCAGACACTTCCGTGAAATGGGCGTGCGGCAGACTTATGTCCGTCAAGGATGAAGGCGTGCTCAGAGTGGGAACCCCGACACCACCGTTGCTAGTGTACGTAACTGGAATCGGGAACCCGGCAACCGAAAATACCGACGGATTTATGTAGTTGCTCGCTGCATTGGTTCCATATGAAGCCGAAATGTTCCACAAAATCTTGTGATCGAGAACATTTCCCTTGAGCCTGAAGAGGATGGTGCGCAGGAACTGCGGGCTTATCTGGTCACCGCCGGTCGATTGAATCAAGTCCGCGTGCGATTGAGTCGTGAAGCTTTGCACCACGCCGTCAGGACGCACGACCACGCCGTTGTTTATGGGATTGCCGTCGACATACAATCCAAGGTCGTTGCTGTAATTGTACTCCGTGTACTTATTATACATTCCGTCCAACGTTGCAGTGATGTTCGACGTGACGTGCCATTGCAACGCCGCATTTACACTCAAACGTTTCGTATTGTAGTAATTGCTATTTACCCCGTCGGTGACGGGCAGCAATACATTAGATGGAAGTCCCGACGCACCGCTCCCGGCCTGCCATACAGCCGTCGGCTCCCCAGGGCCGTTGACCGGTTGGGTAAAAAATCCTGCGCCGGATAGATCATAGGTTGTCGTCGCCTGCTCCTGGGACGCAATCGACAAAAGCGCACCGAATCTATGATGATCGAACGTATTACTGAGCAGCAGAAACTCGGACGGTTCGATCGTCGATGAATGGGTATTCAGGTTTCCGGAGACCTTGGCAACCAGTTTCGGTCCCTTGAAGTCGAATGGCTGCGCCGTCTGCATCTCGACGAGACCACCGATGGCGTCAGCCGACTGCCAGGCCTCACTGGTCTTGTATACGACGGCTCGAGAGATCGCCTCGGAAGGCAACACGTCGAAATTGAACTGACGCCCTCCGGTCTGAGTCGGCAGCTCCATACCGTTGAGCAGGACCAGGTTGAACTGGGGACCAAATCCCCTGATCGTAATCTCGTTCCCCGACCCGGTGGCGTCATGGGTGAGCGAGATGTCGGGTAGCCGGGATAGAGCGTCCGCCACATCTGGATTCGGGAACTGCCCAATTCCCTGCTGTGTGATTGCATCGACAACCTGGGTGGCGTTCTCCTTCAGGCGCATCGAACTCTGAAGGCTCTGGCGCAGGCCCGTGATGAGAATGGGCGCCAAACTCTTCGATTTCAGATGTTTCGCGACTGCATCCCGGATTGCGGTGCGCCGATGAATGTTGGTGCTTTCTGGCTGAAGTGCTGGAGTCGCGTGCGGCTGAGCAGCGTAAATCGCTTGAACAGGAGCGGCAACGGCCATGACCCCCAACAGAAGACCCATATGCTGTGCGCGCTTCACGTGAAGCGGACTCGCAGAGGTGATTGCTCGCTGTTTCACTGAAATATTCCCCCGGCAATGCATGTTCATTTGTTGACGACGGCATTTGCGCGGCAGACGTTAATGCGAGACGCGGCGCGCGAATGCTCCTTCCCAGCTGATCGTCCCGTGGATCGCGTGAGCCGGAACGATATCGACATATGAAAGTCTATGTCGCGGGACGAAAGAAAACAATATTTTTTGTTGAGCTTTTGAAGGATACGGGAAGAAATGTTGTAAATACAGCACAGACGGACGGCGCGAGGAATTCGCGGCGCAGCCTAGAGGGTGCGGCGTCATCGAAGGGAGACTTTGGCGTTCGAGTGCTAAAACAGGCGAGAATCATTCGACGCGAATCGCCGGGGCCGCCGCAAGTGCGACCTGGAGTGCAATCATAATGTGGCGGATCTGCCACATTCGAAACAGAGTGAAAGTTTTTTACAAATCCCTGGGGGATTCGCGTGTTCGCTCAAGGCGCCAGAGATTCAAACCCTACCGCAGCCACCGATGGCTGACCACCGATCAGCAGTGACCTCAAGGCGAACTGGTCCGGGTCGAGCAGCGCGATATCGGCGCGGGCGTTCGGCCGCAGGCAACCATGTTCCGGATGAAGTCCGGCGGCCCGGGCGGGAATGGAGGTGACCATGGCCAGCGCGCACGCGAGCGGCAGTTCAACCCGCTGCACCAGGCGCTGCAGCACGCCCACCATGTCGATGTGAACTCCGGCGAGGGATCCCCGAGCGTCGACCAATCGACCATCGCGGACCCGAATCGTCGCACCGTACAGCTCGAAATGCGCCGGTCCGTGGACCGTGGGCATGGCATCGGTGACTGCGAACAGGGTATTCGGTTCGCGTTTGGCGCGCACCGCGAGCCTCACCATCGTGTCATCGACATGGTAGCCATCAGCGATCACGCCACACCAGGCGGCACTGTCCAAAGCCACCCCGGTCATACCGACCTTCTTGGTCTGCAGCGGTGGCATCCCATTGAAGAGATGCGTGAACAGACTCGCGCCCTCGGTGAGGGCCGCACGCGTCTGTTGCTCGCTCGCTCCACTGTGCCCGATGGCGACGCGCACGCCCATGCCCACGAGCCGCGCCAGTACGCCGTCCGGCAGTCGTTCCGGCGCCAAAGTGAGCAGTACCGGAACGGAGTGCGCGCGCAGGCGGCGCAGCAGCCCGAGCGTATGGTCGCTGAAGGGTCGGATCAGCTCCAGGGCGTGTGCGCCGCGATACTCCGGGGCGATATGCGGCCCCTCGATGTGCATGCCGGCTACGCCGCAACGGCCATGAACCGCGAGCACAGCGTCCACCGCCCGCTCCATGACCTCAGGGGCGCTCGTGATGAGCGTAGGCAACCATGTACCGGTCCCTCCGAGGCGATGAGCGTGCGCAATGGCCGCGAGCGCTTCGGGCGTGGGCGTCTGGGTAAAGAGGACTCCGCCGCCCCCGTTGACCTGCAGATCGACGAATGCCGGACAGGCGATGGATTCGCAGCGCCAGACGGGCAGACCATCCCGGCCGATCTCGCGCGCCGGCGCAAGTGCGCCGATCCGGCCATTTTCGATGCGCAGTGCCGTATCGCGGCGGTTCTGCTCGCCGTCGAAGCACGATGCCGGATGCAGCCACCACGCCCCGGCTGCAGGCGGCGCACCGAGGTCGTGCGGCACCCGATTCACGCTCACAAGTCGCGCGTCCGGAAGTACGGCATCAGGGCATCCTGAATGCTCGCCAGCACCAGAGCGCGCGCGGGACCGCCCGCCACCGCAGCAAGTACCTCGGCGCGCTCGAGCACCGGATCGGCGAAGAGATCTCTGAGCGCGTATCGGGGCCAACCCGCCTCGTCGATGCGCGCATAGAGCGCCGCAACGGCCTGTTGAGCCGCCGGTTGAGGCCAGTAATAGCGGATGCGGTCCGCATAGCTGTGGTGGCGGAGCCGCCGCAACTCTTGCGCCGCGCCGCGGTAATGTTCGCGCCAGTAGCGATCATCGGCGACCATCAGTCGTTCGAGCGCCTGCGCCAATTCACCCGGTCGGCCATGCGCCTTGCCGTCTGCCGCCAGTCCATCGAGCCGGTACAGCGCGCTGCGAAACGCATCCGTCAGTCCCGGACCGACCTTCAGGATCGCAAAATGCTTGGCTGCGATCGCGGCCAGCGCGCCGGGGCGTTGATAGTCCGTCGAGTGCGCCTCGAAGCACATCTGCGCCTGCCCGTGCAGCGCCGTCTCGAGCGCGCCCACCTGCGCCGGATCGTAGTGCACCACATGCTGTGGCGAGAACTCCACCCCCGGCTGAACAACCAGCGCCACCACTCGTTCCCACGCCGCCGGAGCGATGCGCGCAAAGGCCTCCCGGTGCAGTTCGATGACCTCTCGGGCGTCTTGTGGCCGCGTGGGGCGCAGCACCTCTTCCTCCTCGAGTGCGCCACCGGGCCGAGGCACCTCGGTGCCGATCACGTACGCCAGCGAGTTCGGGTTCGGCGCCGCCGCCTCGCACTCTGCCGCAAGCTGCGCGGCGCGCTCCGCGCACAGCGCCTGCGAGAGCGGCTGCGGATCCCCCGCACAGGCTTCCGAGCAGTCGAGGTGGATCTTGCGAAAGCCGGCCTGTACGTAGGCGCGGACCATATCGCGCGCAGCGCTCATGGCCGCCGCGGCGCCATCGCGCCGCCACACCTGCGGCCCAAGGTGATCGCCCCCGAGCACGATCTGCCCGGGATCGACTTCGAGCCGTTGCGCCATTGCGTCCACGCGCTGACGGAAGTCCGCCGGGGTCATGCCGGTGTAACCACCGAACTGATTGACTTGGTTGCTCGTCGCCTCGACGAGCAACAACGCCCGCTGCTCGCGCGCGAGCAGCAAAGAGGCGCTCAGCGCTTCGGGCTGCGTCGTGCAAACGGACGGCACGACCTCACGGCTCCCGGCCCGATTGCGCGCGATCAGATCAGAGAGTCTGCGAATCATGTGGTGTGTCCACCGCTGCTCACGACTGAATCAGGAGCATGGCTGCGCCGCGGGTGCCACTCGCATCGCCGAAGCGAGCGATGCTGAACCGTACTTCCCGGCCTGCCATGCATTGCTCGCGAAATGCCTCGGCCAGCATCGCTGCAACACCGGGAATTCTCGACAGCCCGCCCCCGAGCACGACACAGTCCATGTCGATGGTGCATTGGGCCGTATAGATCAATTCCGCCAGCAAAGTGGCCCACTCGCGCATCGCAGCGCCCATGGCCTCATCGCCCGCACGAGCCCGCTCCGCGATCTGTGCCGGCGAGCACTCCGGCGCACCGTGCCGGCTTGCCAGTCGCACCAGACCCGGACCGGAAACCAGCGTCTCGTAACACCCGACACGTCCGCACCCGCACGCGAGCAGCGGGAGATTCCACTCCTGCACGAATCGTCCCGGAACCCCCAAGTGACCGAGCTCACCGGGCAGATCGTTATGGCCGAGCACGAGCCGTCCGCGGTGTACCACCCCGCCGCCGACCCCGGTCCCGATGATCAGACCGAGGACGGTTTCCGCGTCCTCGCCTGCCCCGCCATTGGCCTCAGACAGCGCGAAACACTTGCAGTCATTGGCAATCACTACGGTGCGCCCGAGTCGCTCGACCAGATCCTCACGCAAGGGCCGGCCGGTCGCCGGCAGATTCGAGGTGAGCGAACGACCACTGTGAAAATCGACCAGGCCGGGCAATCCGATCCCGAGGTCCACCGGCGCCTGGGCCTGAGATTCGAGCCATCGAACCTCCTCGGCGATGCACCCGAGCAATTCCTCGTAGCTCGAACAGGCGGTATCGACCCGACGCCGCTGCAACGGCCGGAACTGCTCATCGAACAGACAAGTCTCGATCTTGCTGCCCCCGACGTCCATGCCCCCGAACAGCCGGACTTTCGGAGCGGGCGGCGGATACAGCCGCACTCCCTGCACGACCCGGGACAAATTGCCACCGGGAAACGGGTTGTCCACGTTCAAGCCCAATTTCTGCGACCAGGCCACCGCCAGCAACTGCGCCGGCAGCACGTACAGTGGAATGTTCCAGCCGCGCGGCACGTCAGTGAACGCAAGGTCCGCATCAGCGTGCGCCACCCCGACCGTCAGCACCTGGTCGGCTGCATATTGGCTGCGCAACTCATCGACGACATCGGCATCGTAGCGGCGCGCGTCCGCGTCCGAGGACAACAGCGCGATGACCTGGGTGCCGCCATTCACCAGTGATTTCGGGCCATGCCGAAAACCCAGCGGGGATTCCCAGAACGAGGCGACCTGGCCGGCGGTCAATTCCAGCACCTTCAGCGCACACTCATGCGCGGCCCCGCGCAGCTCTCCGCCGCCGAGAAATGCCACTCGCTGCGGGGGCGCAAGATCGCTCGCCAGTGGCGCAACCGCTCCAATCAGTCCGTCGGCGGCATCCGCGAGCGCGTTCATGCGCCCCTCGAGCGCATCGATCGGCACCTCATCGAATACGGCAAGCGCGTACAGCAGCATCGTGCTGTAGCTCGAAGTCATCGCGAAACCGGCATCGTGGGTCTCATCCGGCAGCACGATCGCGCGTTGCCGGGAACCCTCGGCGCCCGCGAGCGCACCGTGAGCATTGCATGTGATGTGCAATCCGGCGGCATCGGCGCGCTCGAGCAGCGCGAGGGTTGCGACGCTCTCCGGACTATCTCCACTGCGTCCGAAGGACACCACCAGTCGGCGCGTACCGCGGCGCAGCAGACGCTGCGGATACGCCACCAGTTCCGTCGTCGGCACCGGAACATAGCGCACCGCAGATTGGTGCTCGTTCAGGTAGACGCTGAGCGACTCCCCGATAAACGCCGAGGTCCCCGCGCCGCAAAACCACACTTCCTCGAACCTTCCTGCGCGTACCCACTGACGAGCCTCTGCCGCCATGATCCCGATCTCGCGACTCACCGCTCGCCAGACGGCCGGTTGATGCAGGATCTCCCGGTACGTCTGGGAATCACCCGAGGACGCCGCAATCGGCCCACCCTGCCTGCCTTGGGACATGCTCTGATCCTCTCCCGTCCTATCTACGCGCCTTGCGCCGCCCCGTGGCTCGGGTTGCGGTCCGGGGATCGACGCAATGCACCGCGACCCCAAGTTCTTCGATCTGTTCCACCGCTGCAGGGTCTGCGTCAGTGTCCGTCACAATCATGTGCACTTTGCGGATGTCACAAATTCGATGCAGGCTCGGTGTGCCGAATTTCGAGGAATCCGCGAGCACCACAACCCGGTCGCTCGCACGGATCATGGCCGCATTCTTCTGCGCCTCCTCCTCGTTGAACGTACTTAAGCCCAGACGCAGATCGATGGCATCCGCGCCGAGAAAAAACGTATCGAAATGAAGCTCAGTCAGAAATCGCTCGAGGAATCGGCCACCGACCGCCATCGTGTCGTAACGGACCGTGCCGGCAGGAACGATTACTTCATGCTGCTTGTAATGACGCAGCAAATTCACCACCTCGAGATCCGCGGTGAGAATCGACAGCCCGCGGGTCTCGCCCAGCTGGGTGGCGAACATACGCAGCGTCGAGCCGGAGTCGATGATGATCGAACGTTCCCGCTCAATCAGCCCGGCGGCATAACGCGCGATCGATCGCTTCTTGTTGACGTTGACCTGTTCTCGATCCGAGACGCTGGGCGCGATCAGATTGAGCCGGAAATCGGGCAGTTCGCGCGCCAACGCCTTCGCCAGCTCGATACGAAACTCCGGAACGCCCTTGCAGCCGTAGTGCTTGCAGTAGCGCACGATGCTCGGCTCGCTGACACCGGCCCCGGCCGCGATGGTGCGCAGCGGTGCATGCATGAATGAATCCGGGTCGGCGACCAGATAGCTGCCGATTCGGCCAAACGCCTTCGACAGATGACCGATATCGGCGCGGATCCGCTCGAGCATATCGCCACGCGTCACTCGCTCGCCTGCATCCTCGCGGGTTGCGGGTGCGGGTCCGTTTGGATCTCGTCGTATTTGCGGACTCATGAGAGCGCTCCAATCCGTGCGCGGCTCGTACTGATGCGCTTCTGCGCAAACAGCGCGTAACCCAGAATGACTGCATACATAGGCACGAGCGAAATATACGCCAGTTGATTGCCGATGACGCGCGCGAGCAGACCATACGCCGGCGGCACCACGGCACCACCGATGATGGCCATGATCATGATGGCCGCACCGGTCTTGGTGTGCTCGCTGAGACCGGTCAGCGCGATCGGGAAAATCGCCGGCCAAAGGACTGCGTTGGCGAATCCGAGCGAGGCGACGAACAGGATGCTCGGCATACCGTGGGTGAGAGTGATGCCGATCGTCAGGATGATCCCGAGCGCGGCCGACCAGGCTAGCGCGCGCTCCTGACTGATCCGCTTCGGCACAAGCACGATGCCGAGCAGATACCCGAGCACCATCGCACCTAGCGTCAGGCTCGCGAAAAATCGCGCGGTCTGGATCGGAAAGTGCAGTGCCTGTCCGTAAAGAACGATGGTGTCCCCGGCAATGACCTCCACGGCCATCTCGAAGAACAACGCCCAGAAGCCAAACAGCAGCAGAGGATGGTGCGACCAGCGGAAGCCATGTCGGCGCTCGCTCTGATCGAGCTCTGCCGCCGGCTCCTGCGGTTCGGGCAGTCCGCATCGTGCGATCAGGTACGCCAGAATCAGCAGCCCCACGGCCAATCCCAGGTAGGGGGGAATGAGCCTGTGTGCCAGCTGCCCGAGCTCAGCGGCACTCGGCGTCGCCCGCCCGGCCTTCTGCAAATGACCGAATCCGGCGAACACCAGCGCACCGAGCAGCATCGGGCTGATCACGCCTGCAAGCTTGTTACATACGCCCATGATGGACACTCGGCGCGCCGCGCTTTCGTGCGGTCCGAGAATGATCACGTAGGGATTGGCGGCCGTCTGCAGCAGGCACAGTCCCGTGCCCTGCACGAACAGTCCGGTCAGAAAGAGACCGTAGGAGCGCAGCAGCGCCGCCGGCACGAACAGCGCAGTACCGACGGCCATCACAGCCAAGCCGAGCGCCATGCCTCGCTTGTATCCGGTGATCGCCAGCACCCGGGCCGAAGGAAGCGCCATGACGAAATAGGCGATGTAGAAGGCGAACGCGACCAGTAGCGCCTCGAAGGTATCGAGCTGACACACCAGCTTCAGGAACGGGATCAGCACGCCGTTGAGCCAAGTCACGCAGCCGAACAGAGCGAACAGCCCGGCCATGAGCGCCAGTGCCCGCCGATCAGTGCCGGTGGGGGTTGAGTTCATCGTCCTCGCTCGTCGGTTCGCCCAGGATGCACGCAAGCGAGGCCTGCCGAGGAGCCGGTCGGCCGGCTCCTGGCGACACTCGAGCCCGACCACGGGCAACGACACCCTCGCTGCGCACCCGATTTGAACGACCTCACACTCACTGCACGGCTCGGCGCACACGCATGGAAGCCGGCACACTCCAGACCTGTGAGGCCAGGTTGTGCCCGCAGGTTCGCACGGTCAGAGCGCCGGACGCCGGTCCGGTCAGACACTCATGCGTGCTCTGATTGATGAGGTTGCCCGGCAGAGTGTAGCGCCACCGCTGCAGGGCACTCGTCACGCAGGCGCCAAGACGCGCGCGCTGGCCGACCTGCGCAAGGCACTGACCGCCTGAGCGGAGTGCGCCGCTCGGCAGAACCCGCCAGCGCTGTGCGGCCGAGCCGGTGCACTTGCCCACCGCACCGGGTGCGGCAAGGCAGCGGGTATACGCCTCGGCCGTACGGTCATTGTGCGCAACGTTCGGGCGAATTCTCGTGATGGCGCCCATACGCGCCGGGACAGCGCATGCAGCGCTCGGCTGAATGGTCCAGATCTGCGTGTCGTGCGCCCCGATGCGCGCAGCGAGATCCTGCGCTCCGGAGCGACGTGAGCCCGTCCAAAGATCGACGCTCTCGAATCGGCAGGCGCCGGCGGAGAAGCCCAACGTGCGGGGGCGCAGCAGCACTTGCAGGGGCGCCGCGCTGCGGTTGAGCACTGCAACGGCGTAACGCCCGCCGCTCAGGGGCTTCATCAGGACGTCCTGGGCCGGACTGCGACGCAGCAGCGTCGCCATCTGGCCGAGCGGGTCCTGATCGACGGCCAGAACCGCCCTGTTGCCGAGGATGCGGATACTCGCCGCGGAGAGCGTATTGAGATTTGAGCTGAGGATCAGCGGTGCGGACATCATCGACCACAGTGCGAGCTGACTGCGTGTTTCTGCGAGCGTCAGACCCCGGTCGCCACCGATGATGAAATCTGAATCGTTCCAGTTACCGGGCTTCTGGAATCGGCCGAGCTGCAGGTTGTACTCGTAATTCCACATCACGCTCGCCCAGCGCGAGCGATTCGGCCGGCGAGGATCGAAGATCTCGATGTCCGAACCCTCCCGCCACAGCTGCCCGTAGCCGCGCACCCAACTGAGTACGTCATACCATTGGGGCTGTCCCTGAAAATAGGCCGGGGCGGACTCGGAAAACACAATCGGACGACCGACCTGCTTCAGCGCCTCACTCTCGGCGCGGTATGCCGCCCGATACGCCGCAAGGGCAGACTCACCCTTGGCGGCGTAGACGTTGCAGCCGTCGAGTTTGAGATAATCGACTCCCCAGGACGCAAACAGGCGCGCGTCTGCCAGGAAATGTGCCGCTCCGCCACCATTCGGGACGCCGCTCCCTGCAAAGCCCCCGCAGGTCGCGTAGCCGGCGTCCTCATAAATGCCGAATTTCAGCCCGAGCGCATGGATGCTATTCGCGACGGCATGCATCCCCTGCGGGAATTTGTGCCGATTCGTCTGCAGATTTCCGTGGCCATCGCGCTGCTTGCGCATCCAGCAGTCGTCGATGGTGACGGTGTCGTAGCCGCGTGCGGCCAGACCTGATTTCACCAGGGCGCGGGCATTGTCCAGAATCACATGGGAATCGATACGGCACTGGTAGTGAGCCCAATCGTTCCAGCCCATTGGCGGGGTCGGCGCAAGGACCGCAGCGGCACTGGCCGTCGGTGCTAAACCGATCCCGAACCACACCAGTGCCTGCAGCAGCATCAAAACGAGTGCGTTGCGCGCCCCGGCCCCATGCGCTCTGCGATGTCGTCCCGCTGGCGCAAAGCGCCTGCCAGTCGCCCGGATCGAAACTGCAGGAAAAGATGTCGGATAGGCCATATGCGTTCTCTGGATGTCTCGCCAAGCCAATTGATTCAGCGCGCTCGTGCACCAATCCCCGAGAGGGTCTGCGAAGGGGAGGATCTCACCGAGAACCGCCGAGTTTCCCCAGTCGGTTCACCTGCGCTCAAGGTGCCGCGACGTTTTGCCGCGGATTCTCGAGTCACCCCCGCCCCTCGACATGCCCCACCCGCTCGGGATGGACGTCCCGCGCTACCCCGCCCGATTACCGGCGATCGCACCGATAATCTGGAACTATTTTTCATGCCATGGAATATTTTTCCAGATTACACGTCACGACGTCAAGCCTGGTGCGCGGGAATCGCCATGCGTGGACCTGGGTTCTTCAGCGAAGTGGCCTTCGGTCGACCGCCGCGACACGACCGACGCTTTGCCTCGGCGTGAGCCGCAACGGCAGCCGTGGGGCTCCGTCACGCTCACGTTCCAGACGACCCTCGTCCTGCGCCGATTCCCGTAACGTCGATTCTCGAGCGTCCCTCTTTTCGGTCCCGCCACGCCGCATCGCCGACACCGCCGCAGCGCTCCCGTGGACCGCACTGGCGGCACTGAATAGATCGGTAACGCTCTGCGGCCCTATGACTCGGACCAATTCACACGTGGCGGCGCGCTGGCGCCGCCCAGGACTACCGGACGCCCCGCGCAGCGCCCAAACCGCACGCCAACGCGCCTTCGCAGGCAGATGTGTCAGTCGGATGTCATCGTCGCGATGAAAATCTCTGGAGTAGCGTCGTCCAATAGGTGCTGTGTCGGCTTCATCCGCGCCTCTGGGTGTCCCGCGACACGATTTGGGCCCAATACCGCTCGCCCCAGGCTCAACAGGTCGGACTCGACGAGCTGGGCATCACCGTCACTTCTGTCCCACGAACCGCTCTGGGTGGTGCATGGCGCAGCGTTCGTGAACCCAGAGCGCCGAGTGACGCATCCGAGAATCCCTCCC
>JAJZDW010000019.1:0-70000 GCA_021851405.1 Pseudomonadota bacterium | reverse complement strand
GGATCGTCGCCTTGGTAGGCCGTTACCCTACCAACTAGCTAATCCGACTTCGGCTCATCCACCGGCGCGAGGTCTTACGATCCCCCGCTTTCCCCCGTAGGACGTATGCGGTATTAGCCAACCTTTCGATTGGTTATTCCCCACCCGTGGGTAGATTCCGAAGCATTACTCACCCGTTCGCCGCTCGTCGCCAGGATTGCTCCCGCGTTACCGCTCGACTTGCATGTGTTAAGCACGCCGCCAGCGTTCAATCTGAGCCAGGATCAAACTCTTCACTTGAAGATATTGAGCATCAACAAAGTCAGAGCAAATCCAAAATGGCTCCAGTTACTGCTGGACATTTTGGTTACTCGGTCTTAGCGCCAAAGGCTCTTTGACACGAGTCCCCACACAAGTTACCTGCCAAACTTTTAAAGACCGGCTGCGTGGCTGGCACACAGCGTTTCGAGTGAATCGCTTCGCTTTCGCTAGCGCCTTCGCTCTCGAAGGGGCGGGCAGTATATCCATCGTTTCGCGCCCGTCAACCTTCTTTTTCGCCGCTTCCTGCGGCGCCCTGTGCAGCGCTCGGCGCGTGGCCTTCCGTTGCAAGGGGCGCGAAGTATAGCCCTGATTGAAGGCTTGTCAACGCATTGCAATCATTTCGTGCGCGAGCCGTTCGGCGGCGCCGCCCCATGGACCATAAAATAATTTAAAAACAAAAGCTTACGGCGGCATATCGGTCGTATTTCGGGACCCGCGATGCGGCCGCAAGGCCACGGGTTGCGCGGCCACCGGATCCCCTTTAGCCCGCAAGCTCAAGCTTGATCCGGGCAAATCGCTTCGACCCCAGCTGCAACACCGCGTCCGTGCCGGCTTTCAGCGTCAATCCGCGGTCGACGACCCGCTCGCCGTCGATGCGCACCGCGCCCTCGGCTATTTTTCGCGTCGCCTCGGAGGTGCTGGCGACCAACCCAGCGGTTTTCAACAGGTTGGGCAGGCGAATGCCGTCGGCGGACACGCTCAGCACCTGGGGCGCGAGGTCGACGGGCACGGCCCGTTCGCTGACGCGCAGCATGAAATCCCGCTGCGCCTGCTGCGCATCCGCAGCGCCGTGGAAGCGCGCCACCAGCTCGTACGCAAGCTCGAGCTTGACGTCACGCGGATTACGCCCGTCCGTCACCGCCTGACGCAACGCCGCGATCTGTGCCAGCGGTCGAAACGACAGCAACTCGTAATAGCGCCACATCAGGGCGTCTGAAATCGACATGACCTTGCCGAACATGTCGGTGGGCGGCTCGGCGATTCCAATGTAATTTCCGAGGGATTTCGACATCTTGTTGATGCCGTCCGTACCCTCAAGAAGCGGCACGGTGAGCACGACCTGCGGCTCCTGTCCGTAGGCACTTTGAAGCTGACGACCGACCAACAAGTTGAATTTCTGGTCGGTTCCGCCGAGCTCCACGTCGGCGCGCAGTGCCACGGAGTCGTAACCCTGAGCGAGCGGATAGAGAAACTCGTGGATCGCGATCGGCTGACCGCTCTTGTAACGCTTGGCGAAATCGTCCCGCTCGAGCATGCGCGCCACGGTGTACTGGGCCGTGAGGCGCACGAAGTCAGCCGCCGAGAGGCTCGAGAGCCATCGCGAGTTGAACTCGACGCGAGTGCGCTCGGGATCGAGGATTTTGAAGACCTGCTGCTGGTAAGTGCCGGCGTTGGCCTGCACTTCCTCGGGGGTGAGCGCTGGGCGGGTCTGGTTTCGCCCGGTCGGATCGCCGATCAACCCGGTGAAATCCCCGATCAGGAAGATCACCTCGTGGCCGAACTGCTGGAACTGGCGCATCTTGTTCAGCAGCACCGTGTGCCCGAGATGCAGATCCGGGGCCGTCGGGTCGAATCCCGCCTTGACGCGCAGCGGCATGCCGCGCCGCAGCTTGCGGATCAGGTCGGCTGCGAGCAGCACCTCCTGGGCGCCGCGTTCGAGTTCGGGCAACTGTTCATCGGGAGTCATGGGCGTGCTTTCAGGCTATCCAGGTCGCGCGGGCCCGCTCGGCCGCAGGGCCAAGTGTATGCGAACGGGCGCCGCGGCTGGAATCGCGCGAAACGCCGCGCGCACTTGGCGGGGCGAGCATGCGCCCGCCGGCGAACTCTGCTTTACTTCCGGCCATGGACGCACAGGATCTGAAGTCGCCGCAGCTGTACATCAACCGCGAGCTGTCGCTGCTGGAGTTCAACCAGCGGGTGCTCGCCCAGGCCTGCGATACCTCCGTGCCGCTGCTCGAGCGGTTGCGCTTCCTGTGCATCGCCTCGGGCAATCTCGACGAATTCTTCGAGATCCGGGTGGCGGGGCTGAAGCAGCTGCAGGAGCTCGGCTCGGGACTGGCGACGGCCGATGGGCTGTCGATCGAGGAGTTGCTCGATGCGATCCACACCCGCGCCGAGCGCCTGGTCGAAGAGCAGTACCGCTGCCTGAATGACATGCTGCTGCCGGGGCTCGCAGAGCGGGACATTCTGCTGCTCTCGCACAGCGACTGGACGGCGGCGGCGCACGAGTGGCTCGGGCGCTATTTCGAGCATGAAGTCGAGCCGGTGCTCAGTCCGCTCGGCCTTGACCCGGCCCGCCCCTTCCCCCGGATCCAGAACAAGAGCCTGAATTTCATCGTGCGGCTGGAGGGACGCGATGCGTTCGGCCGCGATAGTGAACTGGCGATCGTGCAGGCGCCACGCTCGCTGCCGCGCGTCGTCCCGGTTCCGGGCGAGGGTTCGCAGCGTCTGCTGGTGCTGCTCACCGGCATCGTGCAGGCCTTCGTGCAGCGGCTGTTCGCGGGCATCCGCGTGCTCGGCTGCTACCAGTTCCGCCTCACGCGCAACAGCGACCTGTTCGTCGACGAGGAGGAGATCGACGATCTGCGTCGCGCGCTCGAAGGGGAGCTCGCGCACCGACGCTACGGCGCGGCGGTACGGCTGGAGACCTCGAGCGACTGCCCGCACGACATCGTGCAATTCCTGCAGCGCCAGTTCGCGCTCGGGGAACTCGACACCTACCGCATGCCCGGCCCGGTCAATCTCAACCGCCTCTCGGCGGTCTACGACCTGGTGCCGCGTCCGGACCTCAAATACCCGGCATTCACGCCCGGTTTGCCGCGGCGGCTGGTCGGCGGGGCGGACCTGTTCGCCGCAATCGGTCAGAAGGATCTGCTGCTGCACCACCCGTATCAGAGCTTTGCCCCGGTGATGGACTTCCTGCGCCAGGCGGCCGCCGATCCGCAGGTGCTCGCGATCAAACAGACGCTCTACCGCACCGGCAACGACTCCCCGATCGTCGATGCGCTGGTGGCGGCGGCCAACGCCGGCAAGGACGTCACGGTCATCATCGAGCTGCGGGCCCGCTTCGACGAGGAAGCAAACATCGAACTGTCGAACCGGCTGCAGGAAGCCGGCGCGCACGTGATGTACGGTGTGGTCGGCTACAAGACACACGCCAAGCTCGCCCTGGTGGTGCGGCGCGAACCCGGCGGCATCCGCCGCTACTGCCACCTCGGCACTGGCAATTATCACCCGCGCACCGCGCGCCAATATACCGACTACGGACTGTTCACCTGCCGCGACGAGGTGGGCCAGGACGTGCACGAACTGTTCCTCGAACTCACCAGCCTGACGCGCACCCCGCGTCTGAACTGCCTGGTGCAGTCCCCGTTTGGTCTGCACGAGACAATGCTGGCCAAGATCGAGCGCGAGGCCGAGCATGCACGCGCAGGCCGTCCGGCCCGGATCATCGCCAAGATGAATGCGCTGGTCGAGCAACAAACCATCGAGGCGCTCTACCGCGCTTCGCGCGCCGGGGTGAGAATCGAACTGATCGTGCGCGGGGTGTGCGCGCTGCGACCGGGCGTCGCGGGCGTCTCGGACAACATCGAGGTGCGCTCCATCATCGGGCGCTTTCTCGAACACTCGCGCGTGTTCTACTTTGAGAACGGCGGAACGAGCGAGATGTATCTGTCGAGCGCGGATTGGATGGAGCGCAATTTCTTTCACCGCATCGAGGTGGCCTTCCCGATCGAGCGCCCCTCGCACCGCCAGCGCATCCTCGATGACCTCGCGCTCGCGCTCGCCGACACCTCACAGGCGTGGCGGCTGCGGCCGGACGGGGGCTACGAGCGGGTCGGCAGCACCGAGTCGGCGCGGATCAGCCTGCAGGGGGAGCTCCTCGCGCGCAACGCCGCCGGAACGCTCTTCGGGCCCTCGGGGGCTTGAGCGCCGAAGCGCTCAGCGCCGTCCGGCGACGAGGCGCAGACGTACACCGGCGGCGCGCAGATACTGCACTTCCTGGTGCAGATCCGCTTCGGTCAGCGGGTGGGCGGCGAGCCAGCGAGCCGGAAAGGCCAACTGCAGCACCCTCGCGCCGGTGCGCAGCCGGATCGGCGGCAGCGTGCCGACCTCCCGTCCGCGGTGCAGCAGCACCGCAAGCCGCAGCAGCACGATCAGGTACAGCGCGTCGCGATCCCACGGCGGCACGAGTTCGGCGAGTCCCTCGGCGAGCAGCTTGCGCCGATGCGCCCCGACCAGACGGGCGAGCAGGCTCTGCTCACCGCGGGAAAATCCCGGCATGTCCGCGTTCTCGAGCAGGTACGCGCCGTGACGGTGATAGCCGCTGTGCGCCACGTCGAGGCCGATCTCGTGCAGCCGCGCCGCCCACTTCAGCGCGAGCTGCGCGCTCGGCACCGCACGCAGCTTCCACCCGGTGC
Source organism: Pseudomonadota bacterium (assembly GCA_021851405.1). Lineage (GTDB taxonomy): Bacteria > Pseudomonadota > Gammaproteobacteria > Steroidobacterales > Steroidobacteraceae > 13-2-20CM-66-19. The sequence goes on along the minus strand of JAJZDW010000019.1, from coordinate 65,279 downwards.
GCGCCGCTCCCAGAAATTTCAGGGCCGTCGCCGCGACCCGTTCGGCCTGCTCGCTATCGACGTGATAGCGCAGTTGCATGCTGCGCACGGTGCGCTCACGGGCATCCTCCTCCGTGTTGCGCCCGATCATGTCGTAGAGCAACCCCTCGCGCAGCGCGCCGTCGGCGATGCGCATCTCCTTCAGCCCGAGCACTGCGAACACCTCGGCGAGGATGGCCAGGCCGCCGGGAAAGACCGGGCGGCGGTCTTCGGTCACCGCGGCGAACTCCAGGGCGCGGACATGGCCGGCGGCGACCACCGCCGCGACCAGCCGCTCGAGCCCCCGGGCCGTGATGTGCGCAGCGCCGGGCACCAACTCGCGCAGCGCCTCGCCGATGGCCCGCACGGTGCCTGAACTGCCCGCGCAGTACTGCCAGCCGCGCCGTCGGAACGCGCTGCGCAGGGGCGCGAGCTGCGCCCGCGCGGCAAGCCGAGCGGCCGCCATGCGCTTGGCGGAGATCTTGCCATCGCCGAAGAATCGCTCGCTCACCACGACGCAACCGACCCGCAGACTCTCCAACTCGAGCGGACGCAACCCCTCGCCGATGATCATCTCGGTGCTGCCACCGCCGATGTCGACGATCAGGCGCCGTCCCGGCAGGCGCGGCAGGTTGGCCGCGACACCGGCATAGATCAGGCGGGCCTCTTCGCGGCCGGAGATGATCTCGATGGGATGCCCGAGCGCCTCGCGGGCGCGGGACAGGAACCAGTGTTTGCGGTGTGCCAGGCGCAGCGCGCTGGTGCCGACGGCACGCACGCTGCCGGCGCGCATGGCCCGCAGACGCTGCCCGAAGCGCTGCAGACAGGCGATCGCCCGTTCGGCGACCAGCGGATCGATCTCCCCGTTCTCCTCCACGCCGGAGGCGAGCCGCACCATCTCGCGCAGCCGGTCGATGATGACGAGTTGGCCGTGCGAGTAGCGCGCCACGACCATGTGGAAACTGTTCGAGCCGAGGTCCACCGCCGCCAGCACATCGGGGCGGGATCGGGTGGCGCGGCGCGGCGTACGGATTGCGCGAGAAGCGGCCGTTCGTCGCACGCGGCGGGGCGCCTGCTCAGGCGGCGAACGAGGAACCGCAGCCGCAGGTCGTCGTGGCGTTGGGGTTGCGGATCACGAACTGCGCGCCCTCGAGCCCTTCGCGGTAGTCGATCTCCGCACCCAGCAGGTACTGCACGCTCATCGGGTCGACGAGCAGCTTCACACCCTGGTTCTCGATGCAGGTATCCCCCTCCTGGACCTGCTCGTCGAATTCGAATCCGTACTGCAGGCCCGAGCAGCCGCCGCCCTGCACGAACACGCGCAGCATCAGGTTCGCGTTACCCTCACCGCGGATCAGGTCCCCGACCTTGTGCGCGGCCGCGTCGGTGAAGATCAGAGCAGCATCGGAAGTGGCGTCGGTGGTATTCATACCCGAAGTCTAGGTGCAGTGCTCCTCCAGGTCAAAAATCCCGCCGCCGGCCGCCGTGGCGCTCAAGGCACCGAAATGGCGCTCCAGGGGTAGGTCTGCACGAGCGGGGCGATGTTCGGCCGGCTCGAGCGCACCGTCACCGTCAGGCGCTCGGGCTTGAAGCCCGGCGGTAGCACCAGAGTCTGCTTGAATTCCTGGTAGTAGCGGAATCGGTAGCGCAGGTCGGCCGAACGGCCCGTGAGTGCCGCGGGCTTCACCGTCGAGCCGCCGGGCCCGCTCCCTGCGACGCTCAAGCTCACCGTCCCGGCCACCTCGCCGTCCGGGCGATCGCTGCGCAGCAGCGAGATGTCCGCCCGGAAATGCAGCGGCCGCTTGCCCGGGGACAGCTGCACTTCCCCGACGCGCAGTCCGATCGGCGGAGCGCCCGGAGTGAGCATCCCGCGGTAGAACGCGAGCTTCTCGCTCTGGCGGGCAATCTGGGCCTGCAGCTGCGCGATCGTGTGCGTCACCACCTCTTCGGCGTGGGCATGCCCGGCATTGAAGGTCTGCAGTTCCGCCACGCGCGCCTCCAGAGCGCGCTGCGAGTGCTTCAGCCTCTCAATGTCCGCCGCGAGCACGGCGTGCTCGTGGATCGCCGCGAGGATGCTGTAGCCGGCACTGTCACGACCGATCTCGAAGGTCAGGTAGAGCACCAGGAGCGCCCCGAGGGCGACCCCGATCCGCCCCGCGCGGCCGCGCCAAGGCCGCGCCAACGGCGGCGGGCTATTCACCCGCACGCACCCGTGCGTCGTCGCGGGTCGGCCCGGTCAGCTCGTCCCACCAGTCCGGCAGGGCCGGCTGTCCGGTGGGAAACGCGAGCGGCGCGAGCTCCGTGAGGGCGCGCTGGTAGACCTTGCGCTTGAAGTAGATCACCTCGCGCGCCGGCTCCCAGAAATCCGCCCAGCGCCACTCATCGAATTCCGGCTCCGCGGTGCTGCGAAAGTCGAATGTCTCGACCTCGCGCCTGAGGCGCAGCAGGCACCAGCGCTGCTTCTGCCCTATGCACAGCGGATGGCGGTTGCGCCGCACGTAGCGCGGCGGCAGCCGGTAGCGCAGCCAGCGCGCGGTGTGCCCGAGCAGTTCCACGTTCTCGGCCGCGAGACCGATCTCCTCGTGCAGTTCGCGGTACAGCGCCTCCTCGAGGCTCTCCCCGGCGCGGATGCCGCCCTGGGGAAACTGCCAGCCCTTGCCACCGGCGCGGCGGCCGAGAAACACGTCGCCGTCGCCGCGCAGCAGCACGATGCCGACGTTGGCACGGAAACCGTCCGCATCGATGATGTCGCCCGCCACGTCATGCCCGGAGTGCATTTGGTTCATTCCGCGCCCGCCCCCTACGCACGCCGCTCGGCAACGCTGCGGCGGTCCTGAAGATACTCCCGTCCCTGGCGCATCAGCGCCACGAACGTGTCGTGATCGCGCGACAGTACGGCCGTGCGGATGCGCTCGACGGATTGCACCAACGCCTCGAGCGACGCCGCGCCGTAATCGTTCAGACTCTGAATCTCGTAGTACAGCTCCGGGCTCTCCTGCGCGACGCAGGCGGCGACATCGAGCTGGGCATCGAACGTGGTGCTCGAGAGGCGCGCGAGCTTCGGGGCCGCCTCACCGCTCTCGGCGAGCGCGGTGAAAAACGCGATGTTCAGCGCGTGGGAGAGGCCGAGCACGTAGGCGATCAGCCGGTCGTGGTCATCGAGGCTCATCACCACCTGCTCGGCCATGGTCGGGGCGAACAGCGCGCGCGCCGCGGCGAGCGCCTCGGCATGCCCGAGGTCGACGAAGATGACGTGTCGCCCGGAGAGCAATTCGGTATCCGGCCCGAACATCGGGTGCACCGAGGTGACGCGGCAGCCGTGCGACTTCAGCGCCTGCAACCCCGAGCGCAACGGGGACTTCAGCGAGCCGACGTCGAAGATGAGCCCGGCGGGACGGCGCAGCGCAAGGTCGCGCAGGATCGCATCCGTCGCGGCGAGCGGCGTGGCGAGCACGATGCAGTCGTGCGTCAGGTCGCTGGCACGCCAGTCGGCCACGGTCGGCACCCCGGCCACCGCGCCGACCGGGTCGGCCGCCTCCACGGTGAAGCCCTGTGAGGTGAGGAACTGCACGAACCAGCGCCCCATCTTGCCACCGCCGCCGATCACGAGCGCCCGCCGGCCCGACCCGGCGCCTTGCGCCGCGACGCTCGCCTGCTCCTGCGTGGTGAGTGAGGCGCGGATCAGCAGGCGCAGCAGCTCCTCGGCAAGCGCCGGGGAGACGCCGAGCTCGGCTGCCGCGGTGCGCGCGCCCATGAGCACTTCGCGCTCGCGGCCGTAATCGCGCGTCGGATGGCCCGTGGCCCGTTTGACGCGCGCGACCTCGGCGCTGAGCGCCTTGCGCTCGGCGGCCAGCCGGATGAACTGCCGGTCGAGCTCCGTGAGCCGGCGGCGCAAATCATCCAGGGTCACATCATCGCGGGTCATGCGAACACGTCCGGTCACTGAGCGGTACGAGGCTGTTTCTTTGTATCGGGCTGGCGGCGGCACCGCAAGTCGAATTTCACACATGCCGCGCCGCGGCGCTTTCCCGTACCATGCCGGGCATGTCCACGCAGACCGAACTGTCCGCCGGCGCACCGCCGGCCGAGCCCCTCGAGGTCCTCGCGCGCTGGCTCGAGGAGGCCCGCCGCGCGGCCACGCAACCGAACCCGAACGCGCTGGTGCTCGCCACCTGCGATGCGGCCGGCCAGCCGTCGGCGCGCGTGGTGCTGTGCAAGAGCGTCAGCGCGCAACCGGGGTACATTGCGTTCTACACCAATTACGCCTCGCGCAAGGGCCGGGAGCTTGCGGCCAACGGCCGCGCCGCGGCGGTGTTCCATTGGGACACGCTGCACCGGCAGGTGCGCATCGAGGGCCCGGTGCTCCGGGCACCCGCGGCCGACAGCGACGCCTATTTCGCCTCGCGGCCCTGGCAGAGCCGCCTGGGTGCCTGGGCGAGTGAGCAGAGCGAACCGGTCGAGTCCCGCTCGGCGCTCGAACGAGCGCTCGCCGCGGCGGCCGAGCGCTTCGCCGCGCCCGTGCCGAATGCCCAGGGCAGCGAGCCGCCCTTCTACGGTCCCATCCCGCGTCCGGCGCACTGGGGTGGATACCGGCTGTGGGCCGAGTCGGTGGAGCTGTGGATCGAGGGACCGGCGCGCATTCACGATCGGCTGCAGTGGCGGCGATCGCTGAGCGCGGCGGGCGAGTCCTTCACCGCCGGCCCCTGGAGCGTCACGCGCCTGCAGCCCTGAGTCGCCTCAGAGATCCCCGAAGCGCTGCTGCAGCAGCGCAAGCACCGCCACGGCCGCCGTCTCGGTGCGCAGCACCCGCGGACCGAGCCGCACGGGCAGGAAGCCGTGCTCGAGCGCGGCGTGTGATTCCGCGGCGGCGAGCCCGCCCTCCGGACCGATCAGCACCAGCACGTCCCCGGCGCTCGGCGGCAGCGCCGCAAGCCCGGTGTGCGCCTGCGGATTCGCCAGCACGCGCAGCGCCCCGGCGCCGGCGCCGAGCGCCGCGAAGAACATCGACAGCGGCTGCGGCAGATCGATGTGCGGCAGACGGCTGCGCCCGCTTTGTTCGCAGGCCGCCACCGCGACGCCGTGCCAATGGCGCTGCTTGCTGCGCGCCTGCTCGGCATCGAGGCGCACGACGCTGCGCTCGGTCAGGACCGGCACGATGCGCGTCACGCCGAGTTCCACGGCTTTCTGCACGACCCAGTCCATGCGCTCGCCGCGCGAGATGCCCTGCGCGAGGGTGAGCTGCAGGGGGGACTCGGTGCAGCCCTCGTGGCGCGGCCCGAGCGCGACCTGCACCTCGCCCTTGCGCATCGCCTCGATGCGCCCGCGGTACTCTCCGCCCTCGCCATCGAACACCTCGAGCGCATCGCCCACCCCGAGGCGCAGCACGCGCGCGAGGTGATTGGCCGCCTCGCCGCGCACCGTGCAGGCACCGCCCGCCTGCGGCGGTGCGCTCACGTGGATGCGCGTCAGTCGCACGTGGCCCGCTCGATACCCTCGCGGGCCACCTCGACCATCAGGTCGATCTCCTCCGGGGTCACCACGTAGGGCGGCATGAAGTACACCACGTTGCCCACCGGCCGCAGCAGCACGCCGCGCTCGAGCGCGTGGCGGTAGATCGTCAGTCCGCGCCGCTCCTGCCAGGGATACGGCTCGCGCGAGGATTTCTCGCGCACCAGCTCCGCGGCGACGATCATGCCGTGCTGGCGCACCTCAGCGACGTGCGGGTGCGCCTCGAGGGAGCGGGCCCGCTCCCCGAGGTGCGCGCTCAACGCGCGGTTGCGGTGAATCACCCCCTCGGTCTTGAAGATCTCCAGACAGGCGAGCGCTGCGGTGCAGGCGAGCGGGTTGCCCGTGAAGCTGTGCGAGTGGAGGAACGCGTTGAGTTTGGTGTAGTCGTCGTAGAACGCCGCATAGATCGGTTCGGTGGCAAGCACCGCCGAGAGCGGCAGGTAACCGGCGGTGAGTCCCTTCGAGAGACACATCAGATCTGGGCTGATGCCGGCCTGCTCACAGGCGAACAGCGTTCCGGTACGCCCGAAACCGACCGCAATCTCATCGGCGATCAGCAACACCTGGTGCCGGTCGCAAGCCTCGCGCAGCAGCTGCAGATACACCGGGTCGTACATGCGCATCCCGCCGGCGCACTGCACCAGTGGCTCGAGGATCACCGCGGCGCACTCGTGCGCATGCCGCTCGAGCGCCGCCTCCATGTGCGTGAACTTGCGCCGCGAGTGCTCCGCCCAACTCTCCCCGCGCTCACGTTCGTAGCAATCCGGGGAGGGAACGGTGATGACGTCCATCAGCAGCGGCTGGTAGATGTCCTTGTACAGCTCGACGTTGCCCACGGCGAGTGCGCCGAGCGTCTCGCCGTGGTAGCTGCCCGAGAGCGTGATGAAGCGGCGCTTGTGTCCGCGACCGAGGTTGCGCCAATAGTGAAAGCTCATCTTCACCGCGACTTCGACCGCCGAGGAGCCGTTGTCGGCGTAGAAGCAGCGCGTCAGCCCTGGCGGGGCAACCGCCGCGAGCGCCTCGGAGAGGCGGATGACCGGCTCGTGGGTGAATCCGGCGAGGATCACCTGCTCGAGGCTCTCGAGCTGGGCACGCACCGCGGCGTTGATGCGCGGGTTGGCGTGGCCAAAGAGGTTCACCCACCAGGAACTGATGGCGTCGAGATAACGCTTGCCCTCGTAGTCCTCGAGCCAGGCGCCCGCGCCACGGCGCACCGGAATGAGCGGCACGCGCTCATGATCCTTCATCTGCGTGCACGGGTGCCAAACATGCGCGAGATCGCGCTCGACGTAGGCGGCATTGTCGGTTCTCATGCGGCGATTGTGGCATGATCGGCGGCGAAGGCGGGATGCGTCCCCCGCCGCGGCGTCGAGCGCCCGTCCGACCGCAGTGAGCAGCTTTCCCCGCGCCGTTCAGATCGATCCCGCCACCGGCCTGCTGGCCGGCGTGACGCAGGTGCTCTCCCCGCACTGCGACGCGCGCCCGCCGGGCGTGCAGCCGGAATTGATCGTCATTCACGGCATCAGCCTGCCGCCGGGGCAGTTCGGCGGACCGTGGATCGACCGGCTGTTCACAGCCAACATTCCGACCGATGCGCCCGCCGCCCTGAGCGATGTGGCGCATCTGCGCGTCTCGGCCCACGTGCTCGTGCGGCGCGACGGCGGGCTGCGCCAGTACGTGAGGTTCGGCCAACGCGCCTGGCATGCCGGCCGCTCGCAGTACCGCGGCCGCGAAGCGTGCAACGACTTCTCGATCGGCGTCGAGCTCGAGGGGACGGACGGCACGCCGTACACCGATGCGCAATACGAGAGCCTCGCTGCACTCGTGGCCGGGCTCCTGGCAGCCTATCCCTCGCTCTCGTCCGAGCACATCGCGGGGCATAGCGACATCGCACCGGGCCGAAAAACCGATCCCGGACCGTCATTCGACTGGGAACGCTGGCGTGGCGCGCTCGCCGGCCGCCTGTCCTGAGCCCCCCAATTTGTTGCGCCGAGGCAACGGCAAGTTCAAAGTGCTTGACGCAAGGCCCCAGACAGATACCATCAATGCAACAGCGCCGGGACAAGCACACCACGGGCCGGCGCTGATGAGCACTTCGAGCAGAGGATTGCGCCGGTAGACCCACCGGGCACAGGTCGAGGGGGGAGACAGGGCCGCGTGAGCGATCACGCGGCCTTGTTTTTTGCGCACCGCCGCGCCCCCCGCGCGAGCGCGGGGCCGGAACTCTCACCGCCACACCGGTCAAAGTCTCTGGCGGCGCCCACCGCGTGACACCGTGTCTCTCGCTTGAGAGACGCAGGGGCCTCTTTCATCGGCGCAGAATGGTTCGGCGCCCGCCGGCCGAGCGGTCTCAGCGCGGCGGCGTGCGGGCGCGACGGAGGACAACATCGATGTTCGATTCAGAATCGGAAAGCGCCGAGCACGCCCTGCTCGCCCGCCCGGGCGATCTGCAGCCCGCGGCGCGCGCCTTCGCCACGAGCGATGCACCGCGACGACCGGCGCCGCCGCACGCGCACCAGGTCGCCCCGACGGACCCGGCAGCTCTCGTCATGACCGACTTCGCGGCCCAGACCCCGGTGCTCGTGACGGCCGAACGGCCGATCGACGATGCGCTGCGCGACATGATGGTGGCCGGCGTACGCGCACTGCTCGTGGCGCGGGGCGAGAAGGTGATCGGCCTGATCACCTCGTACGACATCCAGGGCGAGCGGCCGCTGCAGTTTCTCAACAGCTCGAGCTTCACGCGCCACGACGAAATCCAGGTCGGCCACGTCATGACGCCCTGGGACCAGGTGCCGATGCTCGACTGGAACACGGTGCGCACGGCCAGCGTGGCGGACATCGCTGCGCGGTTCCAGGCGCACCGCGCCATCACGCATCTGGTCGTATTGGAGCGCGCCGCGCCGGGCGGCACCGTCGTGCGCGGCTTGTTCTCGCGCACGCAGCTCGAGCGGCAACTGGACACCTGAGGAACTGACCGGCGGGGCTGCCGGGAAAAAGAGCCGGGCCGCGCGTGCGCGCCGCGACCCGGCCGCTCCAACCTCGGCGGCCCCGCCGGCCGCGGATCCTCAACCGGCGGCGGGTACGCGGGTCACTTCGCCGGCGCCGTCGATATGAGTCGTCACGTGCGGCGGATCGGAGTGCAGGCGCACGGTCCCCGCCCCGGCGATGTGCACCGAGACGCTGTCGGTCGGCGCGATCGAGACCATGCCGCTGCCGTCGATGCGCACGCGGGCGCGCTGCTCGCTCAGGTGTCCGAGGTGCAGGGTGCCGGCGCCGTCGATCGTCACGGCAAGCTGCTGAACGGTACCGCTGCCGTGAACTTTCGCACTGCCGTCGATCTGCAGAGCGAGGCGGTCCTGGTGGATCTGATCGAGCTCGAGGTCCGCCGAACCGTCGACCCGGATCACCCGCAACGCCGGCCCGCTGAGGTTCACCTGCACGCTGTGGTGGATGTCGGTCCCGAAGCTCATGCAGAACGGGATCAGCGAAAAGCAGGTATGCGGCTTGGCCTTGATCCGCCCACCGCCGACCACGAGCTCACGCAGCGTCCGCTCGGGTGCGCTGATCGTCAGACTCCAGGTGGGCGCCGGGTGGTAGCGAACGTCGGCCGGAACCTCGAGGATCAGCTGATCGGAATGCCAGGGGTAGGTGCGCGTGACCGTCGTGCGGTCACCGGCATGCGCCGCGCCCGGCAGCGCTGCGAGCGCGGTGAGTCCGAGAAACAGCGCGGCCCGTGTGAGGCTTGAGGGGCGATTCATGGGTGTCTCCGGTCCAAGGTGCCCCCAAGAACACGCCCGCACACCGAAAGTTGCAGCGCCGGCGGCGTCCCTCAGCGCGAGTGCCGCCAGAGCACTTCGCTGCCGCGCTCGTGCCGCGCGAGCACCCGGGCCAGCACGAACAGCAGGTCGGACAGCCGGTTCAGGTAGTGCAGCGCATGCGGATTGACCGGCTCAGCGGCCGCCAGCGTCCAGACCCGCCGCTCCGCGCGCCGAGCCACCGTGCGGGCCAGGTGGCAGGCGGCCGCGGCCGCACCGCCGCCCGGCAGAATGAATTCCTTCAGCGGCGGCAGGGCCTCATTGAACGCATCGAGCGTGCGCTCCAAACCCTCGACCTGCTCGGCGCCGAGCACGATGTGGCCCGGGATGCACAGCTCCCCGCCGAGATCGAACAGCTGATGCTGCACTTCGGTCAGACACTCGCCGACCGCCGTGGGCAGCCCGGGCAGCGCGAGCAGCACGCCGAGGGTGCTGTTGAGCTCATCGACCGTGCCGAACGCCTCGACCCGCGCGCTGTCCTTCGGCACCCGCGTCCCGTCGCCGAGCCCCGTGGTGCCCTCATCGCCGGTCCGCGTGTAGATTTTGCTCAGCCGATTGCCCATGGTTCGCCTCGCGGCGCATTGTGCCAGAGTGCGCGATTGACAGGCGCGCCCCGGGGCGGCAATTTGACGGCCCCTCACCCGACCGAGCCGCATGCCCTCACCCGAACTTCAAGCCGCCCTGGAGGCGGCACGCGCCGCCGCCGAGGTGATCGGCGAGTACTACCAGCGCAACCTCGAGATCCGCACCAAGGCGGACCAGACGCCCGTGACGGAGGCCGACGTGCGCGCCGAGGAAACCATCCGCACCCTCCTCGCACGACGCTTTCCGAGCCATGGCTTTTACGGCGAGGAGACCGGCCAGCACGCCCTCGGCGCCGAGAGCGTGTGGCTGGTCGATCCGATCGACGGCACCAAGTCGTTCGTGCGTCAGTGCCCGTTCTTCTCGACCCAGATCGCGCTGCTGCGCGCCGGGCAGCTGGTCCTGGGTGTCTCGAGCGCCCCCGCCTACGGCGAGATCGCCTGGGCCGAGCGCGGCGAGGGCGCCTACCTGAATGACCGCCCCATCCGCGTCAGCGCCACCGAGGCGCTCGCCGCCAGCATCGTCTCGACGGGCAATCTGAAGACACTCGCCCGCTCGGCGCAGTGGCCGAAGCTCGGCGCGCTGATCGGTCAGGTCAGCCGCATCCGCGGCTACGGGGATTTCCTGCATTACCACCTGCTGGCCCGCGGCGCTCTGGAGGTGGTGATCGAGTCTGACGTGAACATCCTCGACATCGCCGCGCTGGTGGTGATCGTGCGCGAGGCGGGCGGCACCTTCACCGACCTCACCGGCGGGGAAATCACCCTGGAAACGACCTCGGTGCTGGCGAGCAACGGACGGCTGCACGCGCCCGTGCGCGCAGTGCTGGAGTGAACGGGCCGTCTCAGGCGCCGGGACGGGCCTCGAGCGCGCCCGGCCCGTCCGCGTCCTGCCGGTAGGGCTTGCGCTCATACATTGCCTGGTCGGCCGCCGCGTAGAGACGATCCGCGTCATCGCCGTCGGCCGGATACAGCGAGAATCCGACGCTGGCACCAACCCTGAGCTGGCGCCCGCGGATCACCAGACCGTCGACCAGTGCGCGGCGCAGATCCGCCGCGACCCGCTCGGCGGCCTCCCGCCCGGGCAACTCGGTGAGCACCACGGCGAATTCATCGCCGCCGAGCCGCGCCAGCACATCGTGCTCCCTGAGCCGCGCACGAAACTGTCCCGCCGCCCACTGCAGCACCTCATCGCCCACCGCATGGCCGAAGGTGTCGTTGATCTCCTTGAACCCGTCAAGATCGATCACCACCAGCGCCAAATTGGCGCTGGCGGCCCGCACCCGCGCCATGGCCTCGTGCAGACGGCGCACCAGCAGACGCCGGTTGGGCAGGCCGGTGAGCGCATCATGCAGCGAGGCGTACTCGGCCTTCGACAGCTGCTCCTCGAGCAGCGTGAAGGTCATGCCGGTGGCAACCAGGAACTTCGGCAGGTTCCAGACCTCGGCATCGACGTGCGCGTGCGGCCAGAGCACGGCCATCAGGTCCGCGACCGGAAACACGAACGCCCAGGCAATGAAGCTGATCATGGTGAAGCGCACGCTCGCCGAGGCTCGCGGCGCGGTCATCCGGTACAGCGCGGCGACCGCCAGGTAATGCCAGGTGAGCATCCAGGTCAGCGCCTCGTTCGGATGGCCGAAGGCGAGCAGCGCGCCCTGCACGGCGTAGACGCTCAGCACCAGCGAGGTCCGCCAGCGCAGCGTCGGCTGACCGTTCGCGCTGCGCCAGGCGCGCATCATCCACAGCATCGAGCCGACACCGACGAGGGTCGTTGCCGCGTAGATCCACGCGGCACCGACGCCGTACTGCACGCAGCTGAGGAGCACTACATCGGGGACTGCGCTGAAGACCGCAATCGAGAGGGTGCGCGCGCGGATCTCGAGCTGCTCGCCGCTCGCCCACATGAAAATGTTGGCGATCACCACCAGCATGGCGACCGCCACGGAATAGGCCCCATCGGCGCTGCCGGGGGTGTTCGCGGCCACGAACAACGCGATGATGTGCACCAGCAGCAGCACCCAACCGACCAGCCAGAAGTTCAGGCGGCTCTGGCGGGTGCGGCGCAGCAGCGTCCAGAAGACGGCGACCAGACCGCCAATGGCCACGAAGTCGGGTAAAGCCGAGAAGTTCACACGGGCGCCGGGGATCAGTCCTGCACGGGGATGCGTTCGAGGCTGCACGGCATCCCAGCCGGTGGCCCGAAAGACCCGCGGGGTGCGGGGCGATCGATTCCGTTCCTCTGAGTACACATCGGCCGGCCCGGCCGGACCTTGAGAGGTTTTTCAAGCCCCGCCCGCGTCCACGCCCGCCTCCTGCCCACTCAGGCCGCGAAGCGCGTCTCGTCCGCGATCAGCGCCTCAAGGCGCTCCAGATCCGGCACCAGCGGCGTCTCGTTGGCCATGCGCAGCTGGCAGAGCACCGGGACGCGCTCGGGAAACGCGGCGCCGCCCGGCCGGATCACATCCGAGCTCAGCCGCACCAGCTGCGGGAAGCCCTGCGAGACGATGGCGAAATGCGCCAGACGCGTCCCCAGACCCACGAAGACCACCATGCGCGCGCGCCCCGAGCCCGGCGGAATACTGCGCCCGCAGACCCCCTCGAAGGACACCAGCGGTACCGGCCGGCCGTTCCACGGCACCGTGCCGATGTACCACGGCGGCGCACCGGTCATCTCCGAGGGAACCGGCAGTCCGGCGACCTCCGCGACGCAGGCGCGGGGTACGAGCAACCGACCCTCCGCGAGCGGAATGAGCAGGCTGTAGATTTCCTGAACCCTCTCGGCCATCGTTCCCCCGTCACTCGCCCTGCGCCGCGGCCGAGTCGGCCGCGCCGAAGTCCTCGCCGTGATGCGTCCCGCGGGCGCGCTCGACCAGCGGCGCGATCGCTTCGAGCAGCTCCGTCTCCTGGTACGGCTTACCGAGATAATCGTCGACGCCGAACTCGATTGCCCGTGCGCGATGCTTCTCACCGACCCGCGAGGTGATCATGATGATCGGTACCGCGCGCAGCCGCGGATCGTTGCGCACATGCGCGGCCACCTCGTAGCCGTCCATGCGCGGCATCTCGATGTCGAGCAGAATGATGTCCGGCACCTGATCCTGCAGCAGCGCGACCGCGTCCATGCCATCTCGGGCCGTCAGCACCCGCATGCCGTTGCGCTCGAGCAGCCGCTGCGTCACCCGCCGCACCGTGATCGAATCGTCCACCACCATCGCGAGGATGCGCCGGTCGGTCTGATCGCGCTCGGCCGGCACCAGTCCGCGCCCGCGCCACTCGGCGCGCACCAGCGCGCCGATGTCCAGAATGATGACGATCCGACCATCCCCGAGAATGGTCGCCCCGGAGATGCCGCGGATGCTGGCGATTTGCGGTCCGACCGACTTGACCACGATCTCGCGGTTGCCGAGGAGCTCATCGGCCACGATCGCCGTGGAATGCTCTCCGGCATGCACCAACACCACGGGCACCGTGGCATCCTCGCTCGGCAGCGGCGAGGGCGGCAGACCGATGAAGACCGCCAGATGCTGGAACCGGTAGCGCTGTGCGCCGTACTCGAACGGCGCGGACTCCGCGCCGAGATACTGGTTCACCTGCTCGAGCGGCAGCCGCAACACCCCTTCGACGGTCGGCAGCGGCAGCGCATAGAGTTCATCGCCGGCGCGCGCAATCAGCGCATGACTGATCGCGAGCGTGAACGGCAGGCGGATCGTGAACTCACTGCCCTCGCCCGCCTGCGACTTCATGTGCAGCGCGCCGCCGAGGCGTTTGATCTCCGTGGCGACCACGTCCATGCCGACGCCGCGGCCGGCCTGTTGCGTCACGCTGCCCGCGGTGGAGAAACCCGGCTCGAGGATCAGCTGCAGCGCTTCCTCGTCGCTCACCCCTGCGGGCGGAATCAGCCCGAGCGCGAGCCCCTTGGCCCGGATCGCCTGCAGGTTCATCCCCGCGCCGTCATCCGCGAGGCGCACCACGACCTGCGCCCCATCGCGGCGCAGCTGCAGCTCGATGCGCCCCACCGGCGGCTTGCCCCGGCGCAGACGCTCCTCGGGCCCTTCGATGCCGTGCACCACGGCGTTGCGCAACAGGTGCTCGAACGGCGGCAGCATGCGCTCGAGCACCTGCCGATCGAGTTCCCCGGAGGCGCCCTCGACGATCAGTTCGGCGCGCTTGCCGGTATCGGCGGCCGCCTGGCGCACGATGCGCGAGAGACGCTGCACGTGCTGCTGAAACGAGACCATGCGCGTGCGCATCAGGCCGTTCTGCAGCTCCGTCATGGTGCGCGCCTGCTGCTGCAGCAGCGTGTGCGCATCCTTCGTCAGAGTCTCCAGCAGCTGCTGCAAGCTGGCCACGTCGTTGGCCGTCTCGGCAAGCGCCCGGGAGAACTGCTGAATGGAGGAATACCGGTCGAGCTCGAGCGGATCGAAATCGCCGCGGTGGCCGCTGTCCGGCTCGTGCCGGTGCAGAATCTGCGCTTCGGTCTCGATCTCCAGGCTGCGCAGCTGCTCCTTCAGACGCGTCACCGTGCGCGACAGCTCGCCGAGGTTGAAATCGATGGAGCTGATCTGCTGGTCGAGCCGCGAGCGCGCGATGCTCGCCTCGCCGGCGACGTTCAGCAGCTTGTCGAGCAGATCGGCATCGACCCGCGCCATCTCCTGACGCTCCGCGGGCGCGACCGGTTCGCGGCCCGGGGGCACCGGCTGCGCCACGGCGAGCGGCGCGGCCTCCGGCTCGGGCGTCGCCGCCTCCACAGGCGCCAGCGGCAGGTTCTCGGCCAGGCTCGTCGGTTCAAGCAAAGACGCCGGCTGCAGGACCGGAACCGTCTCGGGATCGAGCTCGGCCGGCACGAAGGGCTCGGCGAGCCCGTCCGGTTCGACCGTCAGCGCCTCAAATGCGCTCGGCGGCAACGCCTCGATGCCGGCCGGTGCCAGCACCGGCGGCTCGTGAGCTGCGCGTTCGGCCGGCGCCGCGGTCTCGAGGACCTGCAGCGGGAAGGTCTCGCGCTCGATCGCGACCGGTTCGCCGGCCTCGAGAACCGGGGGCTGCCCCTCGGGGGCCGGGAGTGGCGCTGCGGCGGCGCTCGCCTCGCTCGGTGGCTGCGTCAGTGCGCGGATCCGCGCGATCATCGCCTGGGCGGGCGGCACGGCCTGCCCGTTGACCACCGCCTCGCGCATGCCCGCGAGATGATCGAGGCTCGCCTGGATGACGTCGAACACCGCCTCGCCGGCGCTCAGCGCGCCGCCCTCGGCCTGGCCGACCAGCGTCTCGAGCTCGTGCGACAGATCGCCCATGGTCATGATGCCGGCCATGCGCGCCCCGCCCTTGAGCGTGTGCAACGCGCGCTTCAGCGCGAACGCGCGCTGCGCATCGGCGGGCGCCGAGCGCCAGTCCCCGAGCGCTCGCTCGGAGCCTTCGATCAGCTCTAGGGCCTCTTCGGTGAAGACGGCGGCGACTTCCGGATCGTAATCGACGGCCGGCTCCACCGGCGGCGTCGGCGCGAACCGTTCGATCGGGGCCGCAGCCTCGGGCGCCGGGGCGGCGGCGGCCTCTTCCTGCGCCGGCGCAGCCGCGGCAATGCGTTCATCGAGCGCGTGCTCGGCCTCGCCCAGCCGCTCGATCAGCAGCAGGTGGCTGGCAAAGTATCCGGTGGGCTCCTCGAGATGTTCGGCCACCGTCTCCATCGCGCCCATGCAGTCTGCGAGCAGCGTCAAATCGGCGCTGCTCAGACCGGCGCCGCTGGTGAATGCGCGCCGGATCCAGTGATCGAGCGGCTCGGCAAGCCGTACGCCGTGGCGCGCCTGCGCGGCCTTGGAGCTGCCCGCGAGCGTGTGGCAGGCCCGATAGACGTCCTCCGGCAACGGGTGCGGCTCGGGCGCCTGCGCCTCGCTCTTCAGGTAGGCGCGGATCGCCGCCACATGGGTCTCGGTTTCGCGGGCATAGATGTCCCGCAGCGCCTCATCCATGCCGGCCGCGGCGGCCACCGGCACGGCCGCAGCCGTCCCCGTCTCGCTCGGCACGGTTTCGGCGGGACCCGGCGGCGGCGGTTCGCTCTCGCGGCCCGCGGCCATGGCGTGCGCGGCGGCCGTGATGCCCGCCACGTCGCTCGCCACCGGACGACCGGTCTCGAGATGTTCGATCAGCTGCGGCAGTGCGGCAATCGCCTCGCGCAGCTCCTCCAGGATCTCGGGGCTGCGCGTCAGGGTGTTGTCGAGCAGCCGATTGAGCAGACTCTCGACGGACCAGGCGAGCTCGCCGAGCTCGCGCGCGCCCACCATGCGCCCACTGCCCTTCAGGGTATGAAAGCCGCGACGCACGATCTCGAGCGAATCGCGATCGAGCGGGTTCTGGTCCCACAGCGGGAAGTGGCGGCGGATGCGCGCCAACTCCTCACGCGCCTCCTCGACGAACAGCTTGATCAGCTCCGGGCTCGCGCTTGCGGCGAGCGCCGCCAGCTTCGCGGTGGAGGCCGCGGAGAACGCCACGGCCGGCGGTGCGGCCGCCAGCGGGACATCCGGAATGGTGGCGCCCGCCTGGGTCTCCCCGCCCGGCGTCATGAGCACCGTCTTGGCAAAAGCGGACGGCTCGATGGGTGCCGTCGGCAGCGCCTGCGGCGCGCGCTCCAGGTACTGCAGGCACGACTGGGCGTTGTCGAGCATGTACCAGGGGTCGCTGCGCCCGGCCTGCAACGTCTCCATGTAGTACTCGATGCTGACGATCGCATCGGCCAGGCGGTCGAGCCAGCCCGGCGGCACCGGGGGGGCGCCCGGGCGCATGATGCGGCGCAACTGCGTGGCGATGCCTTCGACGACCTCCACCGCACGCGCCTTGCCGAGCATCAGCAGTGCGGCCTTCAGTCCGGTGATCAGACCCTGCCAGCTGTCGAGCGCCGCCGGATCGGGCGAGCCGCCGATGCTCTGCGTGACGGCCTCCTTGATCCAGGCGAGGTTCTGAATGCACTCGCGCAGGACCGCGGACTGCACTTGCTGGAATTCCCGATCGCCCTGCGGCGCGTCGCGCTCGGCGCCGCCGACCGGCATGATCATGCCGACCAGGTTGTCATCCAGCCGGTCTTCGACCGCAATCAGCGCGGCGGCGACTTCGACCAGCACGCCTTCCGTGAGCGGCTCGGCGCCGCCGAGAATGCGCTCCAGACGATCGGTCTGCGCCTGCACCGCGGCACGCTGCGCGCCCAGCCCGAGCACACCGAGCGTATCGCCGATCTTGCGCAGCAGCGCGACCTGGACCCGCAGCTCCTCGCCGTCGCTGCCACCGCGCCGTCCGAACTGCTCGAGGACTTCCTTGACCTTGGCCAGATCCTCGCGGATCGCCACCGCCACGGTCTGCATCAGCTTGATGTTCGGCGCCGAGAGGCTCTCGCGCTCCTGCTCGATGCTCTCATCCACCGGCAGCAGCTCGTTCAGGCGGAACGAGGCCCGTACGGCCGCGACGCGCGTTCCGCTGTTGGCGGAGCGGCCGACGTAATAGAGCAGGTTGTTCAGCAGGTCGACCGGCGGACTCTGGCAGTAGCGCGGCTCGCCGAGCTCGTAGAGGCGGCGGATCTCGCGATCGGCCAGTCCGAGCAGCCGCTTCACCGACACGCCGCCCTCGAGACCGCCGTCGCGCAGCGCCTCGATCACCGCGCCCACGACCCACCAGAGCTGGAACACCGGCTGACGCGTGGCGGAGCGCTCGAGCTTCTCGGCCACCGAGGCGAGCGTGGCGAGGTTCTGCTCGAGGCGCTCGCCGCGGATCCAGCCGATGAGGCCGGCCTGAAACTGGGTGCGCCGTCGCCGCGCCCATTGCTCGACATTCAAGATCGGCTCCCCGGGGACGGGAGCCTCCGGGTGGGCCTGCTTGTCCGACTTCAGGTTCAACAGCAGCAGCGTGCCTTCGGACAGCAGCGAGCTGCCGCGCACGGCCCGCAGGTCATTCAGCAGCGGCAGCAGCACGAGCGCGATGTCGCGCCCGCCGGCGAGTACCCGCTCGAGATATCCGGGCAGCTGCACCAGCGCGCGCAGCAGTGCATCGAGGCTCTCCGCCTGGCCCTTGCGCTCATCGTAGGTGGCGAGCAGGTAGTCCGCCACCAGCTCCATCTCTTCGGCGAGCAGCGCCGCGCCGTAGATCTCCAGCACGCGCAGCACACCCTGCGCCTGATGCAGCTCGTGCTTGCAACGCTCGAGCAGCGTGACGTTGTCCGGCTGCTCGAGGTAGCTTTCGATGGCGGCGCGCGCCTCCCCCAGCGTGTGGGCGAGTTCGTGCCCGACCAGCTCGAGCGTCTGCGAGGCGACTTCCGACATCCAGCAGCTCCGGACGGTAGGCTCAGTGACCGCCCGCGGCGGTGACCGGGGTGGCAGCGGGACGGCCGGCGGCCGCGATACCGTCGGGGCGCTTATACGCGCCGGTGGCGCCCGGGTGCGCGCCGCCGGGCAGGCGGAACCCGGCCGCCGCGCGGCGCAGGCCCGCCGACAGTTCCGCCAACTGGGCGATGGCCGCCGAGGTGGCATTGGTGGACTCGGCGGTCTGTACGCTGATCTCGCGCAGCACCTGCATGTTGCGCGCAATGTTCTGCCCGCCGCTCGCCTGCGCGCGCGCGCTGCCGGAGATGTTCTGCACGAGGCTCGCGATCTGGTTGGAGACCTGCTCGATCTCATCGAGCGCCGCCCCGGCGTTCTCCGCCAGCAGCGCACCGCCGACCACATCGGTGGTGCTGCGCTCCATCGAGACGACCGCCTCGTTGGTGTCGGTCTGAATGGTGCGCACCAGCACCTCGATCTGCTTGGTGGCGTTGGCGGCCCGCTCGGCGAGCCGCTGGACCTCATCGGCCACCACCGCGAAGCCGCGGCCGGCCTCCCCGGCCATCGACGCCTGGATCGAGGCGTTCAGAGCGAGGATGTTGGTCTGCTCGGCGATGTCGTTGATCAGCTCGACGATGTTGCCGATTTCCTGCGAGCTCTCCCCAAGCCGCTTGATCCGCTTGGAGGTCTCCTGAATGGTCTCGCGGATGGCGTTCATGCCATCGATGGTGCGGCGCACCGCATCCCCGCCCTTGTGGGCGATCTCCACCGAATGGCGCGCCACGTCGGAGGCCCGCTCGGCGTTGCCGGAGACCTCCGCCACCGAGTTGGCCATGCCCGAGGCGGACTCGGTGGCCGAGGCGATCTGCTTCGACTGCGCGCTGCTTGCCTTGGCCAGATGTTGCGAGAGCGCCTGGGTCTGGCGGGCGGCGCTGTCGAGCTGGATGGCCGAATGATTGATGGTCGTCACCAGGCCGCGCAGCGCATCGACCGCGTAGTTGATCGAATCGGCGATCGCCCCGGTGATCTCCTCGGTGACGGTCGCCTGCACGGTGAGATCCCCGTCGGCGAGGCTGGAGAGCTCATCGAGCAGGCGCAGGATGGCCTGCTGGTTCCGATCGCTCTCCTTGCGCTGGGTCTCGGCGGCGAAGCGCTGGTCCTGGACCGTCTTCTCGATGCGCCCGGCGAGCACGATGCCCGCGCCGAGCAAGGCGGCCGCGAGCAGCGCCAGGGCGAGCGGCCCGAAGCGCGCAATGGCCGGAGCGGCGCTGCCGGCGGCGAAGTACGCCACCGCCGCAGCGAGCAGCATCAGACCGGCGCCCGCGGCGAGCACCGTGGTGAGCAGCCGCGACTGTGCGGCCAGTGCCGGTTGCGCGCTCATGCCGCCGCCTCCGCAAATGCCGCACTCTCGAGCAGCGCACGCAGACTGAGCACCGGCCATTGCTCGGTGCCGCGCCGGAACGCCCCGGCGAGATAGCGCTCGCAGCGCGCCATGGTCGGCGGCGCCTCGGCGCTGAACTCCCCTTCGGCGAAGCGGCGAAAACCGAGCACCTCATCGACGAGCAGCCCGGCGGGGATCTCGCGGTGATTCACGGCCAGGACACGGGTGTTGCGCCCGATCGGCGTCGCGCCGCTGCCGAGAAACTGGCGCAGATCGATGATCGGCAGCAACTGCCCGCGCACATTCGCAAGCCCCTTGATCCACAGCTTCGCCCCCGGCACGCGAGTCATGCCGGCCGGTACCCCGAGCACCTCGCGGGTCTCCTCGCGGGCCACCAGGTACAGATCCCCGGCCATGCGCAGAGCCACGCCGACCCACTCGCGTTCGGCGGCACCCTCCTGGCCGGGCTGCGCCGAGACGGCGCGGGCACGCCGCTCGAGCTCACTCAGCAGCTCGAACGGCCGGTCACGCAGGGACTGCAGCGACACCGCCTCACTCATAGGGACACTCGGCCGGTGCGCAGGCGTGCAGGTAAAAACAACGGTACACCATGTGTCGGCGTCAACTGGCGAGCGCCAAGCGCGCCTTGGCGATGAGCTGATCGGGCGAGACGGGCTTGACCATGTAATCGACCGCGCCCTGGCGCAGCCCCCAGATCCGGTCCGTCTCCTGCCCCTTGGAGGTCACCATGATGATCGGGATCTGCCGGGTGCGCGGATCGTTCACCAGCGCCCGGGTCGCCTGATAGCCGTTCATGCCCGGCATCACGATGTCCATGAAAATCAGGTCCGGGCTCATCTCCCGGGCGAGCCGCACGCCCTCGGCGCCGTCGCCGGCCGCGGCGGTGCGAAAACCGTGCTTCTCGAGCGCCGTCTGCATCACGTGCACTTCCGTCGGCGAGTCGTCGACGATGAGAATCAGCGCCATGGCCGTCATCTCCCGATATGCGTCTCGATCGCGCTCAGAAGCTCATCTTTGGTGAAGGGCTTGGTCAGATAGTGCTCGGAGCCGACGATCCGCCCGCGAGCACGGTCGAACAGGCCGTCCTTCGAGGACAGCATAATCACCGGGATGGCGCGGAAGACCTTGTTGTGCTTGATGAGCGAGCAGGTCTGATAGCCGTCGAGCCGGGGCATCATGATGTCGACGAACACGATGTCCGGCTGGTGGTCAGCGATTTTCGACAGCGCGTCAAAACCGTCGATGGCCGTGTAGACCTCGCAGCCCTCTTTGGCAAGGAGCGTCTCCGCCGTGCGGCGGATGGTTTTGCTGTCGTCGATCACCAGAACCTTCAGGCCCTGGAGTTTCGCGTTGCTGGCATTCACGGCCACGCAACTCCTTATATGGTGAGGCTCGAACGGCCGCCCCGATGGCGGTTGCCGCCTCGAGTCCCGAGCGTACACGCAATACCCGAAGCGGCGCCATTGGCTGTGCGGGCCCCGAGAACTGACGCAGGTTTTCTTTTAACATATCGGCCTGGGCCTGGCCATGCTGCTTGCATCACGGTTCCGGTCAAACGGTGCGCGCGGCGCAGCCGGCCCGGACAGGCAGGGCCGCTGCTGGCATCATTCCACCATGTCCATCCGTCTCGGCGTGCTCATGGATCCGATCCACGCCATTCACTATGCCAAGGATTCGACGCTGGCCATGCTGCTCGCCGCCCAGGCGCGCGGCTGGTCCCTCGTTTACATGGAGCAGCGCGATGTGTGGCTGCGCGAGGGCATCGCCTGGGGCCGGGTCCGGGCGCTGAGGGTCGCGGCCGACCCGCAAAGCTGGTTCGAGCTCGGTGAGCCGCAGACGATGCGGCTCGGGGACCTCGAGTGCATTCTGATGCGCAAGGACCCGCCGTTCGACACCGAATACATCTACACGACCTATATCCTGGAGCGCGCCGAGCTGCAGGGGGCGCGGGTGGTGAACCGCCCGCGCGGGCTGCGTGACATGAATGAGAAGGTCTACACGGCCTGGTTCCCGCAGTGCTGCGCCCCGACTCTGATCACGCGCGACATGGGCGACATGGCGGCCTTCCTCGCCGAGCACGGCAAGATCGTCTGCAAGCCACTGCACGGGATGGGCGGACGCTCGATTTTCGTGCTCGAGGCGCACGACAAGAATCGTGGCGTGGTGTTCGAGACACTCACCGATTACGGCCAGCGCTTCGCGATCGCGCAGCGCTACCTGCCGCAGATCGCCACCGGCGGGGACACCCGCGTCCTCCTGATCGACGGGCAGCCGCTGCCCTATGCGCTCTCGCGCATCCCGCTGCCGCACGACAACCGCGGCAACCTCGCCGCCGGCGCCCGAGCCGAAGTGCGCGAACTCAATGAGCGCGAGCGCTGGCTGGCCGGTGAGATTGGCCCGACCCTCGCGGCGGCCGGCATGCTGTTCGTCGGTCTCGATGTGATCGGCGAGTTCGTCACCGAGATCAACGTCACGAGCCCGACCGGCATCCGCGAGATCGAAAAGAAGTACCCGATCGACATCGGCGGGCGGCTGATGGCGGCGATCGAGCAGCGCCTGGCGCGCCCCGAGCGCTGAGCGTGCGCCGATGAGCCTGCAGTCCGCGTCGGCCCAGGCCGCCCGTACCCCGCGCGAGCGGCTGATGGCGATGCTGTTCCTGGCCGCCCTGCTGCACGGACTGCTCATTCTCGGAGTGACGTTCAACAGCCCGCTCGCCGCAGGGCGCGGTGCGCCCGGACTGCGCGTCCTGCTGGTCTCGGATCAGTTGCCGAGCGCCGCGCACAACCCCCAGGCGGCCTACCTCGCCCAGCGCACGCAACTCGGCTCGGGCAATACCCGCCACGATGTGCAGCCGAACACCCCGGCACTGCAGGCCGGGATGCTGGCGAGCGCCGCGGGCGGCCGGCGCCGCTCGGCGCCGCCCGGCCCTCCGGCGCACGGCGGGTCCGAGCGGGTGCTGACCACGACCGCCTGGAGCACTCGCGTCACGTACCACGTCCGCAGCGCGCCCGGGTCGTTCGCCGGAACGCGGGCCGCCGGCGCCGATGGCGCGCGCGGGGCGAGCACGGGCGGCCCGGTGCACCTCAGTGGCCCGAAACGGACACTGTGGGTCAGCCCCGATACGCGCTCGGCGATCGTTGCGCCCTACCTGGTGGCATGGCGGCGCAAGGTCGAGCGGATCGGCACACTGAACTTCCCCGTGGCCGCGCGCCAGGCCGTCCACCGCAACCCGGTGATCGAGGTCGCGATCGACGCCGACGGCCGGCTGGTCCGCGCGGTCATCCGCCGCTCGAGCGGCGACCCGGCGCTCGATCAGGCGGCGCTCGCGATTTTGCACCTGGCGAGCCCTTTCGAGCCGTTCCCCCCCAACCTCGCGCGGCGCTACCGGATGCTGCGCTTCACCTACGAGTGGCAGTTCGAGGGCGGCCGGATGCGCGGTTCGGTGCGCATGCCTTGAGCCGCACGCTCACCATCCCCATACTCAGCGCATGAGCGAGCAGAGCAGCAAACCGGGCCGTGACGCTGCGCCCAAGGCAGAGTCTGGGCGGGCGCGCGCCTCCGGGGGCCCACGCCGCGGCCCGCAGGGCGAGACGGGCGGCCTCGCCAACCTCACCAATCACCTGCTGATTGCCATGCCTTCGCTGGCCGATCCGAACTTCTCCCAGGCCGTGGTGCTCGTCTGCGAGCACACGGATCGCAGCGCGCTCGGCATCGTGCTGAACAAACCCCTGCCGATGCACCTCGCGGATGTGTTCTCGCAAATGCAGCTCACGGCCTCGAGCGAGCGCCTCGCCGAGCAGCCCGTGCTGCGCGGCGGCCCGGTGCACACCGACCGCGGCTTCGTGCTGCACCGTCCGGGCGGGCAGTGGGATCACACGCACCGGGTGTCCGAGACCATCCAGGTGACCACGTCGCGCGATGTGCTGGCCGCGATGGCACGAGGCGAGGGTCCCGAGGACGCCTTCATCGCCCTCGGCTATGCCGGCTGGGATTCCGGGCAGCTCGAGCGCGAGATCCTGCAGAACGCGTGGCTGTCGGTGCCGGTCGATGCCCGTGTGGTCTTCGAACTGCCCTTCGAGCAGCGCTGGAGCGGAGCCTGGGACCTGCTCGGCATCAGCGTCGGCCAGCTCAGCCCGACCGCCGGACATGCCTGAACCGATCCTGCGCGTCCTCGCCTTTGATTTCGGATTCAGACGCATTGGCATGGCCACCGGCGATACCCTCACCGGTCGGGCCGCGCCGCGACCCGCCGCCGCAGCGCGCGACGGCACACCGGACTGGGACTCGATCGGGCGTGAGGTGCGCGCGCTCAATCCCGACCGTGCCGTGGTCGGCGCCCCGTATAATGCCGACGGTACCCCCGGTGCTCTGCTGCCGCATGCGCGGCGCTTCGGCCAAGAGCTCAAGCGACGCTTCGCGCTGCCCGTGAGCCTGATCGATGAGCGCTTCTCCTCCCTCGAGGCCGGTGAGGCGCTGAAGGAACGGCGCGCACGCGGCGAGCGGCGGCGGGTGCGCCGCGAAGACATCGACAGCGCCGCGGCCGCGGTCATCCTCGAGCGCTGGCTGTCCGGAGAGCCTGGAGAAGAACTGTCATGAACCCCATACTGCCGCCCGCCTGCGGGCGGTCGCGGATCGAGCCGAAGCGCAGCCGTGCCCCGGAGGCCGCGTGAGCGGTCAATTCCGCGCCGACGGCTCGCTGCGCCATCTGCTCACCCTGGAGGATCTGCCGCGCCCGCTCATCGAGCGGCTGCTCGAGCGGGCCGAGCGCTTCGTGCGTCCGCTCGGGGCGCGCCCGCCGGCGAGCCGGGTGCTCGAGGGCTGCACGGTGGCGAACCTGTTCACCGAGCCCTCGACGCGCACCCGCGTGTCATTCGAACTCGCCGCCAAGCGCCTCGGGGCGGACGTGGTGAACCTCGAGGTGCAGTTGTCCTCGCGCGTCAAGGGCGAGAGCATGCTCGATACGGTCTACACCCTGCAGTCGCTGCACGTCGATGCGATGGTGATTCGCGATGCCGAGATCGGCGTCCCCGCGACGGTCGCCGCGCATGTCGCCGATCACGTCAGCATTCTCTCCGCAGGCGAGGCGCATGTGGACCATCCGACCCAGGGCCTGCTCGATGCTCTGACGGTGCGCCAGCACAAGTCGCGCTTCGATACGCTGAGCATCGCGATCATCGGGGACCTGCGCCACTCGCGCGTCGCCCGCTCCGCCTGGCATGTGTTTCGCGCCCTCGGCGTGTCTGACCTGCGCATCGTCGCGCCGCCGGCGCTGATGCCCCCGGCGGGTGAGTTCGAGGGGTGCTCGCGCCACACCCGACTCGAGAGCGGTCTGCCGCAGGCCGACGTGGTGATGATGCTGCGCATCCAGAAGGAGCGCATGGCCCAGGTGGAGTTGCCGGACGCGGACCGGTACTACGCCAGCTACGGACTGACGCCCGAACGTCTCGCGCTCGCCCGTCCGGATGCGATCGTCATGCATCCGCAGCCGATGAACCGCGGCGTCGAGATCGCCTCCGCCGTCGCCGACGGTCCGCGCTCGGTGATCCGCGACCAGGTGCGCAACGGCGTCGCCGTTCGCATGGCGGTGCTCGCCGAGGTGCTCGCCTGGAGGAGCGCCGCATGAGTCACGCCGACCGCGGCACACTGCACCTGGAAGATGCGCAGATCCTGCACCAGAGCGCCTACGAGGGCGAGCAGTTCGTACTGCGCCTGCACGCGCCGGCCTGCGCCCAGCGGGCCGAACCGGGCAGCTTCGTGCACCTGACCTGCGATCCATCCATCCCGATGCGTCGGCCGCTGTCGATCATGCGGGCCGACCGCGAGGCCGGCTGGATCGAGGTGCTCTACAAGGTCCTCGGCCCCGGGCTGCGCGCCCTGGCGGGGCGAGCACCTGGGCAGACCGTGAGCATCATCGGTCCGATTGGCCGGCCGTTCACGGCACACCGCGAGCGGCCGCGGACCATCCTGATCGGCGGAGGCGTCGGTATTCCGCCGATGATCTTCCTCGCCGAGCGCCTGCGCGCCAGCCCCGAGCCCTGGCGGCCGCTGGTGCTGATGGGCTCGGAGATTCCCTTCCCGTTCCATCCACGACCCTCCACGCTGGTGATACCGGGGATGCCGGCGGGCACCATCGCCAGCATGCCGCTGCTCGAAGCGTGGGACATCCCGAGCCGGCTGGCGAGCCGGGCGGGATTTCCGGGCTGCTTCGACGGCTACGTCACCGAACTTGCCGGGGAATGGCTCGGCTCGCTGCCCTCTGCGGCGCTCGCCGAGGTGGAGCTGTTCGCCTGCGGACCGACCCCGATGCTGGCGGCGGCCGCTCAGCTCGCCCGCCGCTACGCGGTGCCCTGTCAGGTGTCCCTCGAGGAGTTCATGGCGTGCGGCGTCGGCGGCTGCGCGGGCTGCACGGTGCGGGTGCGCACCGCCGAAGGGGACGCGATGAAGCGGGTGTGCGTCGACGGGCCGGTCTTCGAGGCGCTGCAGGTGTTCTGAGCGGCGGCCCTCACGGGGGCCGCGCGCCGCATCAGCCGAAGTTGATCTTCGCCTCGAGATTGGCGCGCGAGTCGGCATTGGCGAGCGCGTTGGCCAGCTCGACCCGACCATCCTTGTACAGCTCGTGCAGCGCCGCGTCGAAGCTGCGGATGCCCTGCTCGGCGCTGGCCATGATCGCCTCCTTGACCCCCACCACGTCGCCCTTGTTGATCAGGTCCGCAATGTGCGGGGTATTGAGCATCACCTCGACCGCGGCGACCCGATGTCCGTCCTTGCCCATCACCAGACGCTGCGCGAGGATGCCGCGCAGGTACTGCGAGAGGTCGAGGAAGATCTGCGCGTGCTGCTCGGGCGGAAACATGTTGATGATGCGATCGAGCGTCTGGGCGCAGTTGTTCGCATGCAGCGTCGCGAGCACCAGATGGCCGGTGCCCGCGAGATGGATCGCCGCCTCCATGCTCTCTCGGTCGCGAACCTCCCCGACCAGAATCACGTCCGGGGCGGCGCGCAGCGCGCCGCGCAGCGCGCGCGCGAACGACTTCGTGTCGCTGCCCACTTCGCGCTGATTGACGATCGAGCGCTTGTTGGTGTGCAGAAACTCGACCGGATCCTCGATGGTGAGGATATGGTCGGAGGCGGTCTCGTTGCGCAGATTCACCATGGCCGCGAGCGTCGTGGACTTTCCCGAGCCGGCCGCGCCCACCACCAGCACCAGGCCGCGCTTGTGCTGGGCGAGCTGCCCGGCCACCTCGGGCAACCCCAGCGCCTCGAACCTCGGCATCTCCGCGGTGATGTAGCGCAGCACCACTGCCGGGGAGCCCCGCTGCATGAATACGTTGACGCGAAATCGGCCGAGTCCAGGCTCGGAAATCGCGAAATCGAGCTCGAGCTCGCGGGTGAACTCCTCGCGTTGCTCGACGCTCATCAAGGCGAGCGCGGCCTGGCGCACCATGGCCGGGCTCAGCACCTGTTTGTTGATCGGGTAGATCTGCCCCTCGATCTTGATCTTGATCGGCGCGTTACTGGTAAAGAACAGGTCGGACGCGCGCCGCTCGACCATCAGCTTGAACAACGGTTTGGCGTTGATCTGCAGCGCCGCCTCATCGGCGCGCGGCTCGGCCCCGGGCTCGAGCGGCTCTGCGCTCGACGGCGCACTCATGAGGGCCGATCCTCCTGCTCGTCCATGATCGCCAAGCTCCCCTCATCCAGCGACGGAGCGTCGCGGTGACTCTCGAGCTTCACGCGCAGCCGCAGCTCGTTCTTCGAGTCGGCGTTGCGCAGCGCATCCTCGTAGGAGATGAATCCAGCCTCGTACAGCTCGAACAGCGACTGGTCGAACGTCTTCATGCCGAGGCGGTTCGAGCGCGCCATCACGTCGCGGATCTTCACCACCTCACCCTTGAAGATCAGATCCTGAATCAGCGGTGAGTTGAGCATGATCTCCATCGCGGCGATGCGGCCCGAGCCGCTCTCGCGTGGCACGAGGCGCTGCGAGACGAAGGCGCGGATGTTCAGCGACAGATCCATCAACAGCTGCTCGCGCCGTTCGTCGGGGAAGAAGTTGATGATGCGATCGAGTGCCTGGTTGGCGTTGTTCGCGTGCAGAGTCGAGAACACCAGGTGGCCCGTTTCGGCGAACTGCACCGCGTATTCCATCGTCTCGCGGTCACGAATCTCACCGATGTAGATGACGTCCGGCGCCTGGCGCAGCACGTTCTTCAGCGCGATCTGCCAGGACTCGGTATCGACGCCGACGTCGCGGTGCGTGATGACGCAGCCGCGGTGCTGGTGGATGAATTCGACCGGATCCTCCACGGTGACGATGTGCCCGCGGGTTTTCTCATTGCGGTAGCCGATCATGGCCGCGAGCGTCGTCGACTTGCCCGAACCGGTGCCGCCCACCACCACCACCAGGCCACGCTTGGAGAGGGAGAGTTCCTTCAGAATCGGCGGTAGGTCCAGATCCTCGAAGCTCGGGATCTTGGCATTGATCATGCGGATGACGCAGCCGGCGGCGCTCTGCTGCATGAAGGCACTGACGCGAAAACGCCCGATGCCCGGCGGCCCGATCGCGAAATTGCTCTCCTTCGTGGCGTCGAACTCGCGCGTCTGACGGTCGTTCATCAGCGAGCGCACCAGGGTGGCGGACTGCTCGGCGGTGAGCACCCGCTCGCTCTGCGGTCGCACTTCGCCATCGATCTTCAGCGCCGGAGGAAAGCCCGCCGTGAGGAACAGATCCGAGGCCTTGCGCTCGACCATGCGCCGCAGCAGATCATGAATCAGCTTGATGGCTTGATCGCGGTCCATGGACATCAGGCATTACCCCTGCGGTTCACGGGTGAGGTGCTCGGAGCGGCCTCACAGGCTGTCCTTGTTCTGGGCCTTGAAGCGGGCCTCTTCCTTGCTCACCTGGCCCTTGGCGAGCAGTTCCGCCAGACACTGATCGAGCGTCTGCATACCCGAAGCCTGGCCAGTCTGGATCGACGAGTACATCTGGGCGATCTTGCCTTCGCGGATCAGATTGCGGATCGCCGGGGTGCCGATCATGATTTCGTGCGCCGCGACCCGGCCGCCCCCCATGCGCTTCAGCAACGTCTGGGAGATCACCGCGCGCAGCGACTCCGAGAGCATCGAGCGGACCATGTCCTTCTCAGCGGCGGGGAACACATCGACGATGCGATCGATGGTCTTGGCGGCCGAACTGGTGTGCAACGTGCCAAATACCAGATGCCCGGTCTCCGCGGCGGTCAGCGCCAGGCGGATCGTCTCCAGGTCGCGCATTTCCCCGACCAGCACCACGTCGGGATCCTCGCGCAGCGCCGAGCGTAGCGCCTCGCTGAAGCCGAGCGTGTCGCGGTGCACTTCGCGCTGGTTCACCAGGCAGCGCTTGGATTCGTGCACGAATTCAATCGGGTCCTCGATCGTGATGATGTGATCGGGCCGGTTGTCGTTGCAGTGATTGACCATCCCGGCGAGCGTGGTCGATTTGCCCGAGCCGGTCGGCCCGGTGACCAGCACCAGCCCGCGCGGCAGCATGCACAGGTCGCGGAAGATCTTCGGCGCGTTCAGGTCATCGAGTGAGAGGATGCTCGAGGGAATCGTGCGGAACACGGCGCCGGCGCCGCGGTTCTGGTTGAAGGCGTTGACGCGAAAGCGCGCCAACTTCGGGATCTCGAAGGAGAAATCGGTCTCGAAGAACTCCTCGAATGCCTTCCTCTGCTTGTCGTTCATGATGTCATACACCATGCTGTGCACTTCCTTGTGCGCCAGCGGCGGCATATTGATCCGCTTCATGTCCCCGTCGACGCGGATCATGGGCGGCACGCCGGCCGACAGGTGCAGGTCGGAGGCGTTGTTCTTGACGGCGAAGGCCAGCAGTTGCGCGATATCGACCATCGGGTCTCCGTTGCGGAGTCGGGTGGGGCGCTGTTCTGCGCCGGACCGGTCGTTGCAGTATAACGGAGGGGTTCGGTCATCCATATGATAAGGGCTTCGCAGAATTTGCCCGAGCGCGTGCGCTGGGTGCGCGCCGAGATCGCCGCCGCAGCGGCGAGCGCCGGACGAAATGTGTCCGACATCACACTTCTGGCCGTGTCCAAGGCTCAGCCCGCCGAGGCGATGCGCGCCGCCTTCGCCGCAGGGGTCACGGACTTCGGCGAGAGCTACCTCAACGAAGCGCTCGAGAAATTCGCGGCGCTCGAGGACCTGCCGCTCACCTGGCACTTCATTGGCCGGCTGCAGGCGAACAAGACCCGCCCGATTGCCGAACGCTTTCAATGGGTCCACGGGGTCGATCGGCTGCAGATCGCCGAGCGGCTCGCGCTGCAGCGCCCGGTCCATGCCCCGCCCCTGAACATCTGCCTGCAGGTCAATCTCGCCGGCGAGAGCAGCAAGGCCGGCGTGGCGCCGGCGGAACTGCCCGCGCTCGCCGCCGCGGTCGCGGCGCTGACCCGGGTGCGTCTGCGCGGATTGATGTGCATCCCGCCGCCGCAGAGCGATCCGGCGGGCCAGCGCGCCTGGTTCGCGCAGTTGCGTCGGCTGCGGGACGGTCTGAACGCCGAGGGCGCAGCGCTCGATACGCTCTCGATGGGCATGAGCGCGGACTTCCCGACCGCCATCCTCGAGGGCTCGACCATCGTGCGCGTCGGCACCGCCCTGTTCGGCGCACGGCCGGCGCGCGCATGAAGGCAGCGCGGTGGTGCGCGCCAGCCGCTACAATCCCCCGCCTATGAATCACCTCGATCTGGCGGTACTCGGCGGCGGCAACATGGGCCGCGCCCTGATCGGTGGGCTGTTGCGCCAGGGCCTGCGCCCTGAACGGCTCGCCGTGGGTGAGCGCAGCGAGGCGGCCCGTGCGGCGCTCGAACGCGAATTCGGCCTCGCGGCCACGAGCGACAACGACACCGCCGTGCGCACGGCCAAGGTGGTCGTCGTGGCGGTGAAGCCGCAGCACGTGCGCGAAGTGCTGCAGCCGCTCGCCGCGACGTTCGCGCGCACCCGTCCGCTGGTGCTGTGCGTCGCCGCCGGCATCCGCGTGGCGGCCCTGCAGCATTGGTGCGGGCCCGAGGTGCAGGTGGTGCGCGCCATGCCCAACCGGCCGGCACTGCTCGGCGCGGGCGTCACGGGACTGTATGTGCCCGAGGGCATTACCGCGGCGCACGCGCAGCTCGCCGAGCGCGTCCTGCGCTCGGTGGGCGAGGTGGTTCGGGTCGAGTCCGAAGCGGCACTCGATGTGGTCACGGCGCTCTCCGGCAGCGGACCGGCCTACTTCTTCCTGCTGGCCGAGTTGATGACCGAGGCCGGCACCGCGCTCGGGCTGAGCGCGCAGGCCGCACGCGCACTCAGCGTGGGGACGCTGCACGGCGCCGGCGAACTCGCCCGCAGCGGCGACGGCGATCTCGCGCGGTTGCGCGCCGAGGTCACCTCCCAAGGCGGCACCACCGAGGCGGCGCTGCGCACCTTCGCCACCGCGGGCCTCGATCAGATCGTCTCGCGCGCGGTCGCCGCGGCAGCGCAGCGCAGCCGGGAACTGGCCGATCAGTATGGGGCCGCCTGAGCGGCCCCGCGGATACCGACATGAGCGCCCTCATCTACATCATTGAAACTCTGCTCGAACTGGCCTTGTTCGTCGTGCTGGCGCGACTGCTGCTGCAGCTGGCACGCGCGGACTTCCGCAACCCGCTCTGCCAGGCAATCGTCCGCCTCACCAATCCGCTGATCATGCCGCTGCGGCGCGTGCTGCCGCCGGTCGGGAAGGTCGATTCTGCCTCCGTGGTGGCAGTGGTCCTGCTCGCCGTGCTGCAGATCGCTGCAAAATTCGCCTTCGAGGGGATCATCGGCGCGAGTCCCTGGTTCTGGGTACACGCGGTCGCGCTCGACATCGTGCGCATGGGGTTGTGGACGTATTTTTACGCCATCGTCCTCTATGCGCTGCTCAGCCTGGTCGCCCCCGGCGGTTACTCACCCCTGCAGTCCCTGCTCGCCACGCTGTGCGAGCCGGTCCTGCGCCCGTTCCGCCGGCTCATTCCGGCAATCGCCGGTATCGATCTGTCACCGCTGTGGGTGTGCATCCTCATCCAGGCGCTGCTGATCCTGCTGCGCACCTGAGGCGCGGCGCGCGGGGCAAAACTGAACCGCGCCATGCACGACACATCAACCAACGCCGCCAAGGCTCGGAACGGGTTGGAAATTCGTGGCAGCGACTGTGTGCTGCACATTCGGATTCAGCCACGATCTTCGCGTGAAGGCATCGACGGGTGGCGCGACGGCAGACTTCTCGTGCGGGTCAGCGCACCGCCCGTCGACGGCGCCGCCAATGATCGACTCATACGCGTTCTCGCACATGCACTTGGCGTGCCTAAGACGCACGTTTCGCTGCTCCGCGGCCTGAAAGGCCGCGACAAAGAGGTTTTGATTCGGGACGCGGCGGCGGCGGCGGCGCAACTCTTCGCCAAAATCTGACCCGCCGAACCGCACGCGACGCAAAACCCTTTGAAAAAAGCCCTTTCGGCACTCGTGTAAGCAAAAAAAAACATTTCGCAGGTGCGCTTATGTGCTATTTTCCGCGGCGATTCTTAGCTTTGCGTCGCTGCACATCAGCACGCACATTCATTTATTCGAGGAGTGGCGCAATATGGCGAAAAAGGGTAGCGCTCCGACCAAGTCGGAAGTCCTGACTCAAATTTCCAAAGACACGGGGCTCTCGCGCAAGCAGGTCGGCAGCGTGTTCGATTCGCTGAGCGGCGTGATCAAGAAGAGCCTGCGCAGCAACGGCCTGTTCACCATGCCGGGTCTGCTGAAGATGAAGGTCGTGAAGAAGCCGGCCACGAAGGCACGCG
Source organism: Pseudomonadota bacterium (assembly GCA_021851405.1). Taxonomy (GTDB): domain Bacteria; phylum Pseudomonadota; class Gammaproteobacteria; order Steroidobacterales; family Steroidobacteraceae; genus 13-2-20CM-66-19. The sequence continues at coordinate 32,831 of JAJZDW010000019.1, read as the reverse complement.
AAGGCGTCAACCCCTTCACGGGCGAGAAGATGATGTTCAAGGCAAAGCCGGCCAGCAAGAAGGTCCGTGTGATGCCGCTGAAGAACCTCAAGGCGATGGTCAATTCCTGATCGCGCTGAGCCGTAAGGTTCGACGGGGTTCGCGCAGCGAACCCCGTTCATTTCCCGGCGCCGCGGGCCGCCTCAGCGGCCGCACTCATGAACTGCACGACTTCCTGGCGCAACTCGTGCAGCCGTCCATGGAAGAAATGCCCCGCACCTGAGAACGTGCTGAGCACCGGCGGACGGGACTGGCGCGCCGCCCATTCGAGCACGTCCTGCGGCTCGATCACCTCGTCTGCATCGCCTTGGATCAGCATCCAGGGGCACTGCGGGGAGGGCACTCCCTGCATCGCCACCCGAGTCACCCCGGGCGCCACCAGCACCATCCGCGCCGGCGCGGCCCGTGCGGCGGCGCGCACCGCGACGGCCGCTCCGAAGGAGAACCCGGCCAGCCACAGCAACGCCCCCGGCCAGCGCGAGCGTCCGTAGGCGATCACCGCGAGTGCATCGTCGCTCTCGCCCCGCCCCTCGTCGTAGCGCCCCGCGCTCGAGCCAACACCGCGGAAATTGAAGCGCACCACGGGCGCGGCGCATTCCTCGAAGGCGCGCGCCAGGGTGTAGACGACTTTATTGTCGAGCGTTCCGCCGTAGAGCGGATGGGGATGGCACACCACGCCGAACGCCGCCGGCGCGGCAGGCGCCGCCGCCTCGGCGAGCGGCGTCTCCACCACGGCCTCGAGATCGCCCGCCGGGCCGGCGATCACGAGGCGCTCGACATGCGGCGGCTTCACGCCGCATGCCCTGCCGCCAGCTCGACCAGCAAGCGGTTCAGTCGCTGGACGAAATCCGCCGGGTTGCCGAGCTCGCCGCCCTCGGCGAGTTCCGCCTGCTCGTAGAGCAGCAGCGAGAGCGCCTCGAACCGCCCGGTATCCGCGAGTCCGTCGAGGTACTTCACCAGCGGATGCTGGGCATTGAGCTCGAGCGCCGGGGTGCTGTCCGGTACCTTCTGCCCGGCGGCGGCGAGAATCTTGCGCATGCTGGCCCCGAGTTCCTGCTCGCCGCGCACCAGGCAGGCCGGGGAGTCCTTCAGGCGCGTGCTGAGGCGCACCTCGGTCACGCGCTCCCCGACGGCATCCTTGACCCGCTTCAGCAGCCCCTTGCTCTCCTTCAGCGCCGCCTCGCGCTCGTGCCGTTCGGCCTCACTTTCCAGCGGCCCGAGCTCGAGTTCACCGCGCGCAGCATCCTTGAAGCGCCGACCCTCGAATTGCTCGATCTGGCTCATCATCCACTCATCGATCCGCTCCCCGAGCAGCAGCACCTCGATGCCACGTTCGGCGAGCCGCTCGATGTACGGGCTGCGTCGCGCGGCCGCGACGCTCTCGGCGGTAATGAAATAGATGCGTTCCTGGCCGGCTTTCATGCGCGCCACGTACTGCGCCAGACTCACCACCGGCTCATCACCGGATTCGTGCGTGCTCGCGAAGCGCAGCAGCGGCAGCAACGTCGCTCGATTCGCGACGTCCTGGCCGATGCCCTCCTTCAGAACCGTGCCGAACTCCTTCCAGAACTCGGTGTACCGGCCCGGCTCCTCCGCAGCGAGCTTCGCCAGCATGTCGAGCACGCGCTTGGTCAGGCTGCCGCGGATGGCATCGACCTCCGGCTCCCGCTGCAGCAGCTCGCGCGACACGTTCAGCGGCAGATCGCTCGAATCCAGCACACCTTTGACGAAGCGCAGGTACAGCGGCAGGAATTGCTCGGCATCGTCCATGATGAACACGCGCCGTACGTACAGCTTCAGCCCGTGTGCGGCCTCGCGCTGCCACAGATCGAACGGTGCGCGACCCGGGATGAACAGCAGACTGGTGTACTCGCGCTTGCCCTCGACTCGGTTGTGGCTCCAGGCGAGCGGATCGGTGAAGTCGTGCGCCAGGTGCTGATAGAACTGGCGGTATTCCTCGTCGGCGATTTCGGCGCGCGGGCGCACCCACAGGGCCGTGGCCTGATTGACGGTCTCCTCCTCGAGCGACGCTTCGCCCTCCTTCGGCATGCGCACCGGGAAGGCGATGTGGTCCGAGTAGCGCCGGATCAGTGCGCGCAGCCGGAACGGATCGGCGAACTCCTTCGCTTCGGGCTTCAGGTACAGCTTCACGGCCGTGCCGCGCGCCTCGCGGGTCACGGACTCGACGGAGAACTCCCCATCGGCGCGTGACTCCCAGCGCACACCGTCCGCCGCCGGCTGCCCGGCCCGACGCGAGAACACCTCGACTCGATCGGCCACGATGAACGCGGAGTAGAACCCCACGCCGAACTGTCCGATCAGCTGCGCGTCCTTCTGCTGATCGCCCGAGAGCGAGCGGAAGAACTCCGAGGTCCCCGAGCGCGCGATGGTGCCGAGGTTGGCGATGGCCTCCTCGCGGGTCATGCCGATGCCGTTGTCGGTAATGGTGACCGTTCCGGCAGCCGGATCGGCCTCGACGCGGATCGCGAGTTCCGGGTCGCTCTCGAGCAGCGCCGGGGCGCCGATGGCCGCGAAGCGCAACCGGTCATTGGCGTCCGAGGCGTTCGAGATCAGCTCGCGCAAGAAGATTTCCCTGTGGCTGTACAGGGAGTGGATCATGAGCTTCAGCAGCTCGCGCACCTCGGCCTGAAAGCCGTGGGTCTGACGGTCGGAAGCTGGGCTCGAAGGGGTCTCTGGGCTCGTCACGGTCCGCTCCTGATTCATTCCGGAGCGGTGCATGGTGGGCGCGATCCGCCAATTTTCAATCGGCAACGGCCGGCAGGCGCGAAACCTTACGCCCGGGACCGCTCAGGCGGGGGCCCGCAGAGTCTTCAGGCCGGCAGGCGCAGCCACTGCCCGATCAGCGTGCCCCAGGCCGGCGGCGGCGGGAAGGCACTGATTTCCTCGAGTGCCGCGCGTACGAGGTGGCGGGCGGCAGCCGCAAGGTCGTCGAGCTCATCCCACCAGAGCAGGATACGTTCCATCAGCGGTCTCCTGCACTCAGTGATTCGGGGGCACCGGAGGATCGGTGAACGGCGCGGGGGCGTCCTCGGCCGCGGGCGTCTCCTCGCTCCAGGCCGTGCGCACACGCTCGGCCCAGTTCTTGTAGTTCGACCAAGTATTGAGGTTGCGAGTGATCGCATCGTGGCGGGCCCGGACGTTCTGCACGCGGTCGACCCAGTTCGGGAACGGCGCCGCAGGCGTGCCGGCCGCCCCAGCGCTGCCACCGGTCTTCTCTGGAGCGCGGGGCGGGACGCTGCGATCCCTGAACGATGAACTCATGGACGCACCTCGGACAACGAGTCGTCAGGGTACGGCCCGGCCGCTCCGTGCGCAGGTACTGGTTCACAAGCGTCCTCTCTCGCGGCGCACGGCGAGCCGCGGCGGCGGCGTTATGCAATATTGCGCCTCATTATGTCACGCACCGCCCGTATCCCGGTGCGCAGGCTCGAGCACGGCTAGGCCACCAGGCGGTATACGGGACGATAGACGCTGCCCGGCAGCTTCATGCGCCCCTGCTCGACGAACGCCGCCAACAGATCGTCCAGCAACCGCATGATTTGCCGGTCGCCGGCGAGCTCATACGGCCCGAACCGCTCGATCGCATGAATACCGTGTTCCTTGACGTTGCCGGTGACGATCCCGGAGAAGGCGCGACGCAGGTTGGCCGCGAGCTCATGCACGGGCTGATCGCGGCCGAGCGCCAGCGCACGCATCGTCTCGTGGGTCACGGCGAAGGGATGTTGGAACCGAGGCGGAACCGAGAGCAGCCAGTTGAAGTTGTACGAATCCTTCATGCGGTGGCGAAAATCCCGCACGGACTGGATGCCGCGCACCATGTGCCGGCCAACCTCGGCCGGATCGTCGATGATGATCTTGAGGCGCTCAAGTGCCGGCTCGCCGAGAGTGCCGCGGATGAAATGGCGGATATGCTCGAAATACGCCGCGCTGGTGCGCGGCCCGGTGAGCACCACCGGAAAGGGCTGCTCGCGATTGGGCGGATCGAGCAGAATGCCGAGCAGATAGAGAATTTCCTCAAGCGTGCCCGCCCCGCCCGGAAACACGACGATGCCGTGCGCGAAGCGCACGAAGGCCTCGAGGCGCTTCTCGATGTCCGGCATGATGACCAGGTGATTGACGATCGGGTTGGGCGGCTCGGCGGCGATGATGCCGGGCTCGGTGATGCCGATATAGCGCCCCTGCTCGATCCGCTGCTTCGCATGCCCGATGGTCGCGCCCTTCATCGGCCCCTTCATCGCGCCCGGCCCGCACCCCGTGCACACATCGAGCCCGCGCAGACCGAGTTCGTAGCCGACGCGCTTGGAGTACTTGTACTCCTCTGCGCCGATGGAATGTCCGCCCCAGCAGACCACCAGGTTCGGATGCATCCGACACTCGAGCAGCTGCGCATTGCGCAGGATGTGGAACACGGCATTGGTGATCGAGGCGGAGTCCTCGAGATCGAAGCGGCCGGAGGCCATGATCTCGTTTGAGGTGAACACCACGTCGCGCAGCACCGCGAACAGATGCTCCTTGATGCCGCGGATCATCTGCCCGTCGACGAACGCGGCCGCCGGCGCGTGATGCATCTCGAGCCGCACGCCCCAGGGCTGGCGCATGATGCGGATGTCGAAGTCGCGAAACCGGTCGAAGATTTCCTTTGCGTTGTCCGTGTCGGCGCCGCTGTTGAGCACCGCCAGGGCACACTTGCGAAACAGCGAATACAGACCGCCCTGACCGGAGTCGAGCAGCTTGGCAATTTCATCCTGCGAGAGGTTCTCGAGACTGCCGCGGGGGTGAACGCGCGCTTCGATGAATTCAGGTTCGGAGTCGTGATTTTCCATCAGGTACCGCGCCGGGCCTCAGGGCTGGATGTCGATGGGCATGCCGTCGCGCGTCATCATCCAGATCTGCATCATGTTGGCATCCGACACGGCGATGCAGCCATCGGTCCAGTCGCTGTGCAGGTAGTACGAGAGGGAGCTGTGCAGGTGATTCGGCAGCCCGTGGATCATGATCTGCCCGCCCGGCTGCCAATGGTGCGCACGGGCACGAGCGCGGTCGGTGCGGTTCGGATAGGAGATCTGGATCGACAGGAAGAACTCGCTGCGCGGGTCACGCCGCACCAGGTGGTACCAGCCGACCGGCGTGCGGTAGTCCCCGGAGCGCTCCTTCGGCCCGGTCGGCATCAGGCCCAGATGGACGCGAAAGGAGCGCACCACCTGATTCCCGTTCATCAGGTACAGGCGGCGGGCAGATTTCTTCACCAGCACGTACTGCACGTGCGGCAGAGACGGATCGGAGAGCAGCGGCACTCGGCCGACGCGCGGGGCTGGTGCGGCCTGGGCAGCGGCGGCCAGAAGCAGCGTGAGCGTCAGGGTGATCTTGGGCAGTCGCATGGCTCGCATGATAGGCATCGCTCAAATCCTGCAGGTGTGCTCAGCCGGCGGCGCCGGCCGGCACGATACGCGGAATCACCAACGGCGTCCCGGGGTGCAAGGTGAAGAAGTCCGTGTGCGGGTTGTACTGGCGCAGCAGCCACGCGGGCAGATCACTGAAGCGCCGCGTCAGGGTCCACAGCGAATCGCCGCTGCGCGTGACGTATTTGCGCGTTCCGTCGATCCGATACCGAGCAAAGTAGGTCTGTTCGAGCGCCTGATGGTAGGCGAGGCGCCGCGCAGTGAACTGCTGGGGCGTCACAAAATGAAAATCGAGGCGGATGCGCTCCCCGATCCTCACCGGCTGATGAAAGGCGAGGTGATTCAGGCGGCGCAGATCCATCGCGCTCACCCCGAGCCACTGTGCGTAGTAGCCGAGCGACTCCGCCGGCGCCACGCGGATCGTGTCGTTCGCACCCACCCGGTAGTTGGCCGGGTCCACGCTGCGTGCCGGATCGGCCTCGGGCCCGAGCATCGGCCCGAGAGCCTTGGCTTGGCGCGCGGAAACCGGCTGGGGGTCCTCGGCCGGCGCCGGCGGCGCCGCGCGCGTGACGGCCTGGGCGACCGCCAAAGCCTCGCCAGTGGCCGCTCGAGCCGTTGGCGCCACCGGCGCAGGGGCCGCGGCGACGTTCACGGCGAGAACGGCGGGGCTCGGCGCGCGCCCCGGCAGATGCAGCGCTTCGCCGACCTGCAGGAACGTATTCAGCGTGATGCCGTTGCGCTGCGCCAAGGCGCTCGGGCTGATGCCATAACGCGCCGCGATCCCACTGAGCGTATCGCCTGGACGCACTCGGTAGAGCGCCGCCAGCGCGGCGCTTGCGGCAGACGCAGGCGCCGGCGGCGCACGTGCGGGTGCGAGGGCCGCCAGGCGCAACGGCTCGCCGACCTGCAGGAGCGTATTGAGCCCGATCCCGTTGCGCTGGGCCAACGCGGCTGGGCTGACGCCGTACCGTGCCGCAATCCCGGTGAGAGTGTCCCCGGGACGTACCCGGTAGACCGCCGCGAGCGTCACAGGAGTGGCGCTCACCGGCGCTGCCCGGGCGACGGCCTGTGCCGGCGGCCGTGAGGCGCCCGGCAGACGCAGCCGCTCACCGATGCGCAGCATCCCGCCGAGCGGGATACCGTTGAAGCGCGCGAGTGCCCAGAGATCGATGTGGTAGCGGGCGGCGATACCCGAGAGAGTATCGCCCGGCTGCACGCGATACACCGGCGGGCGCAGTTGCGCGACGAGAATCGCGTGCGCGCCAAGACGCGCCCGCAGTGCCGCCACGGTCCACCGCACACCGCCGGCCGGCAGACGCAGACGGTAGCCCTTCGGCACGTCGAGCTCGCCGCCCCACACCGCAGGACGCAGTCCCGGGTTCAGCTCGCGGAGCCGGGCCGCGCCGACCTTCGCGGCCTGCTCGATGGCCTCCACGGAGACGTAGCCCGGCAGCGTCAGCTCCTGGAAGTGCTCCTCCGGAAGCCGCCGCAGCGACCCGAAATAACGCTGCGCATGCTGATCGACATACAGCGCGGCAAGGAACGATGCGTAGAAATTGCGCGAGGCGAAACCGAACATCGCCGTGTGATAGCGCCGCACGATCACACCCAGGTCGCGGGTGCCTTCCGCGTGCACGGCGCGCAGTACGCCCGCAACGCCCTGGTTATAGGCGGTGATCGCCAGCGGCCACGTGCCGAGAATCCGGTAGTTGTACGAGAGCAGCTGTGCGGCCGCCAGGGTCGCGCTGAACGGATCGAAGCGCTGGTCGAGCGCGGCGTCGATGTGCAGGAAGCGCTCCGCCGTACCGGGCATGAACTGCCACAGGCCCGCCGCGCCATCCTTCGAATACGCGCGCGGGTTGTAGGCGGACTCCACCAGCGGCAGCGCCGCCAGCTGGGGGGGCAGTCCGTGCGCGGCGAGCGCCCGGGCAATCGCGTGGTGCCAGGCGCCGGAGCGGATCAGCCCCGCCTTGAAGCGGTTCGACTGGCCGAGCTGAAAGCGGATCTCTCCGGCCGCCTCGCGCAGCTGCGCCGGACTCGGGTGCGGCCCCCACAGCGCCCGAATCCGCTGCTCCTGGGGCGTGAGCGGCCGGACTCCGGCGGCGATGCTGCGCAACTGCGCGGCGATCCGGTCGCGTTCGCGATTCACGATGTCCTGACGTTGCGCCGGCGGACTCCCCGGGGCGAAGCGCACGGTCGCGTAGACGACGCCGAGATGATTTGGGTCGTGCAGGAACCCTTCGTTCGTGTCGATCTGTGTGTAGACGCGGATCCAGAAGTGCACTGCGGTGCGCAGCTGCGGCGGACAGGGCAGAACCGCATCGGTCGCGAGTGCCCGAGCGGTGAAGGTCGCCAGAAAAACTGTCGAGAGCAGGCGCAGCACGCCGGGCACCGTCCTAAAGTTGCCCGTCGATTTCATTTACACCTCGAGCTATGCGTAAGTAACCTTCAAAATCAGAGAGTTACAGATAATATTACGATTTTTTGGGATTCCGGGCGTCGAGAATCAGTCGATTTTTCTTACAACCGACTGAATTCTGGGCGCTGCGCACCCCTCGGGAGCGAATCATCGCGCAAAGAATATGGGAAATCATTTCGCGTAAGTGGACATTACGTCACATTCGCGCGCCGATACAGTGCCGATATGTCATGACACTGGCACCGAAGGACCACTTGGCACAGGGTTTGCTGGTAATTGCCCACTGCGGACCGCCCGGCGGTTCCGGGGGGAAGAACACGCGACCGTAGAGAAATTCCGAGAAAGCACGGGCACGCTGCGAACACAGACGTATGCCGCACCGTGCCACATGAGAACAATAAAGAAGCACGACTCGATGCAAGCAAGCGACCGACCCCGCCCGCGCGGGGTCCTCTTTTTTGCACCTACGCGACACTATGCCGCGCTGCGCCGAGCCAAGAGCTCGACGCTGCCAAATACCACGGCGGCGAGCAATGCGGAGGCGAACGCGTAGGCATAGGGCACGGCGGGTCCGAACACGAACAGCAGCCCCATGACCAGGTTCGAGAGGAACTGCCCGAGAGCGCGTGACACGGACAGGAAGCCCATGCCGCGCCCGAGACGCGTGTGGCTGACGAGCGAGGAGACGAGAGTCGGCTCGAAGGTCTCGACCGCTCCCATACCGAACCCCAGCACCGCGACGGCGAGGTAGGTTGCCGCTGGCTGCAGATGCAGCGCCACGCTGAGGCCGATCAGACCCGATCCGAGCGCCGAGGGCAGATAGCCGAACAGCCACACGGCGCGGCCCGAGGAGGTCCGCCGCGTGCCGAGCACGTAACCGGTGAGCGCCGAGACGCCAAGGTAGATCACATAGGCGAGCACACCCCACTCGTAACGTGCCGCGACGTGCTCCGTGGTCGCGGTGATGATCGGAAAGCCCAGGTTGTAGAAGCTGAAGCCGTACAGGGTGGCGGACACCAGCAGCGCCAGCAGCACGGTCTGGCGTGGCACACGGGCCTGGGCACCCGGTGCGCCGGGGGTCGGCTGCGCATGCACCTCGTCGCGGCGCACGAGCAGCAGCAGCCCCGTCGAGGCGAGCAGCGGCACAACCGCCCAGAGCATCACCGTTGCGATCGGGATTTTCATCCACAGCGCCCCGAGCGCCAGCAGCGCCGAGAGCATTCCGCCGCCGATGTCGAGCGCATGAAGCGTGCCGAAGGCGCGCGCGCGCTCCGGCGGCGGTGTTGCGCTCACCAGCAGCGCGCGGCGCGGGGGGCTGCGGAAATACCGCGCCCACCAGCCCAGCACATACAACAGAGCCGAGAGCACGAGCGAGTGCGCGAGCCCCGCGAGCGCCATCAGCGGAATCAGCGCATTGCCGGCGATCGCCACCTTCTTGCGATCGAAGCGATCTCCGGCGAGTCCGCCGAGATAGCCCACGAACGCGCCGCCGCCGAAGGCGATCGCGGTCACGACACCGTACGCATAGAGCGATGCGTGCAGTTGGAACACCAGGTACAGCGGGAACAGCGCCGTGACGCCCTGATAGCCGAGATCGGCGCTGAATGCGGAGAAGCACAGCAGCCAGGCATCCCGAGGCAACGATCGCGTACTCATCAGAGTCACTCCCCTGCTGCTGCGCACCGTGCCGTCACCGAGCGCGACACACCGACGCGATGGCGTCGCTCACCGCGACCGAGACGCCGATCACGTCTGAAAATTGCCGCCCAGGTCGCACGGCTAGGGCTTGCGCGCCACCGCATCGATGAGCGCGGAAGGCCCCCGATGGGCACTGCCTTCGCCGAGCACCGCGTCGTGCTCGCGCAGCTCGAGCCAGTGCGCCTCGGGCAGCAATTCGCGCAGCAGCTCGGCCGTATAGAGATGATCGAGCTGCTGCGGACCGCCGGTCCGGTACTGCAGCTGCTTCGGCGTATAGCCCTGGATCAACAGCAGGCCGCCGGGCTTGAGGGTCTGCCACATTCCCGCGAACAGCGCCGCTCGCTGTGCGGGCGCGGCGAACTGGATGAAAATCGCCACGACCGCATCGTATTGCGCCGCACTCCACGCCCAGGTGTCGGTGCCCGAGATCTGATACTCGACTGAGACGCCGAGCTCCGCAGCCAGCGCCTGTGCCTTGTTTACCGCCACGGGAGACAGGTCGAAGGCGGTCACCTCGTGGCCGCGGGCGGCGAGCCAGGTGCTGTTGCGGCCCTCCCCATCTGCCACGCACAGAAGGCGCGCGCGTGGCACCAGCCGCGCACTCTGCTGGACCAGAAAGGCATTCGGTTCACGCCCGAACAGATAGCCCGGTTGTGAGAAGCGTTCGTTCCAGCGCTGAAGCGCATCGTCGAAACCCGGAGGCGAAGACGCGTGCATGCGCAGCAGCTTACCAGCGGGGCACCGCAGAGCAACCCACACCGCGCGCCCCGAGGCCGCGGCCGCGCGGACGTGATGATTGTGCAGCACCCGCGACGAGGCGGCGGGAATAGGCGTATCTTGAGGGAACCATCCGCCCCGCGCCCCTTCTAAGCGTCGTCGGGTGCCGTGCCGCGGGCCTTTCCGCGATCTACGGCATCCGTCGATGCCAGTTCAGCACATCCGAGCCTGAAGATCGGCGCAGGGCCCCAAGAGACCGTGCGGACCGGATCAGTCGCACCGCGGGGTCTGGAGGCCATATGAACGCAGCCGTCGGAGTGGAAACCGCGATCACCGCACAGCGCACCGCGTTGCGCAGGCTGCTCCCGGCGGTGCCCCTGGTGATGCTGCAGCTGTGCGCCCCGGTCCGGGCCGTGGCCGGCGCAGCCCCCCGGAACCGATCCGCACCCTCGAGCTCTGCGGCCACAACGGCGAGTTCGGCGACGGGCAAGAAGATGCATCTCGGCGCACACGCATGGTGGCGCAAGCGCTGGGTACTGCCCACGGCGGGCGCGGTTGCGTTCCTCGCCGCCATGCGCATCCACGAAGGCAGTAGCCACGGACCCTTCGGCATCGACTACAAGCTCAAGCCTCAGGACAACAACGGGATTTTCTCCCGATCGAACCAACTGGGACTGGAGTTCGGCACCGTCGCCGCCGAAGCGGCCGGCGCGCTGTTCCTCGGCAACCACAAGGGACTCGGCCACGTCTTCTGGCAGTCGGCCGACGCATCGATATTCGCCGGCTTCGCGGCCGATGCGCTGAAATACACGTTCCGCCGCGCACGCCCCTTCCAAGGCCAGGGTCCGAACGCCTTTTTCCAGGGCACCGATCAAAGTTTCCCGAGCGGCGAAGTCACGCTGCAGGCCAGTTTCGTCACCCCGTTCATTCTCCACTACCGCCATCGGTATCCCTGGATTTGGGCCGCCGAGCTGCTGCCGGTGTACGACGCCTATGGACGCATGAAAAGCCAGGGTCACTGGCAATCCGACGTGCTCGCCGGCTGGCTGCTCGGCACGGCCTTTGGCTATTGGGCGTCGCAGCGCAAGATCCCCCTGCTGGTCGAGATCCTGCCGCGCGGCGTGTCAGTCGGCTTCTACAAGAGATTCTGAATGCGGCCGCTCAGGGCGCTCGCGCTGCTGGCGGCGTTCGCGCTCGATGGCTGCGCGACGCTGCCGGGCGCTGCGCGCTGGGGACAACACGTGACGGTGCGACCCGGCTGGAGCCGCGTGCGCCGAGCGGCCGCCACGGCGGCCTCCGACCCCTGGGTCTGGGGTCCGCTGGCCGGCGCCGCACTGCTGCAGGTGGATCACTTCGACCAGCGCATCTCCCGGTGGGGACGGACGCACACTCCGGTTTTCGGCTCCGAAGCCAACGCGACCCGCTGGAGCTACCGGCTGCGCAGTGCATCGGTCGGTGTCGACATCGCAGCACTGCTGTTCGCCCCGAGCGGACCGTTCGGCAAGACCTGGCTCGAAGATAAGGCCAAGGGCTATCTGGTCAACTTGGTCGCAGCGACGAGCGCGATCGAATCCAATACGCTGATCAGCCGCATGGTGCACCGCGAGCGGCCGAACCGATTCAACGACCACAGCTTCCCGTCCAATCACACCACGGCCTCTGCCGTGTACACGCAGCTCGCAATGCTCAACCTGCGCGAGATTCCGGTGACCCACGAGCAGCGCATCGCACTCGATGTTGGCCTGCATGGACTGACTTTTGCCACGGCGTGGGCGCGCATCGAGGGCGGCTGGCACTATCCCTCGGACACGCTCTTCGGCATGGCGCTCGGCAACTTCTGCGCCGAGTTCTTCACCGATGCCTTCATGGGGTTGAACCGCAGTCCGCGCCAGCGGGTGGCATTCTCACCGCTGCCAGGCGGCGGTCTGCTCTCCTTTTCGATGGCGCTCGGCCGCTGACCACACCGCAGGCCCGCGGCACGTTCATTCGTAACGCAGCGCCTCGATTGGGTTCAGCGCTGCGGCCTTGCGCGCCGGGTAGTAGCCGAAGAACACCCCGACCATGGCCGAAAACAGGAATCCGCCGAACACCGCGGTGAGCGACTGTTCGATCGGCCAGCCTGAGATCACGGCGACCAGTTCCGAGGCGCCGACTCCGAGGAGGATCCCGACCGTACCGCCCGCCGCGCTCAGAAACACCGCCTCGGCGAGGAACTGCAACATGACGTGCGCACGGCGCGCGCCGAGCGCCATGCGCAAGCCGATCTCACGCGTGCGCTCGGTGACCGATACGAGCAGGATGTTCATGATGCCGATGCCGCCGACGAGCAGCGAGATCGATGCAACGGTCGCCAGCAGCAACGCCATGACCCGACTGCTGCCCTGTGCGGCGGTGGCGATCTGGCTGAGGTTGCGCACGCTGAAGTCATCCGTATCGCCCCGGCGGATGTTATGGCGGCGGCGCAACGTCGCGCTCACCTCGTCCATGGCCCGCAGCACCTGCGGTGCGCTCGCGGCCTGGACGAAAATCGCGTTCACGTATCCGGTCAGGCGCGGCTGCACCGCAAACGGGTTTGGCGGGACGAGGTAGGTCGTTCCGGCGTTCTGTGCCTGCGCTTGAGCCGGCGCCGCGACTCCGAGCACGCGCCGCTCGGCGGTCGTGAATGGAATCACGATCAGGTCGTCCTGATCCTGACCCATGGGCGACTGACCTTTCGCCTGGTAAACACCGATGACTTTGACCGGCACTCCCTTGATGAGAATGGTCGCGCCGACGGGATTCTCGTACGGCTGGAACAGCTCGTGAACGACGGTTTGCCCGACGTCCGCCACCAGCGCCGCAGCATTGACGTCCGCGGCATTGAATTCCCGGCCGCTGGCGATGTGCCAATTGGTGATGTCAGCGTAATTGGCGCTGGTGCCGAGCACGAGCGTGCTCCAGTTCTGATTGCGGTACTGCACCTGTGCACTCTGGCGGATGATGTAACCGACCTGGGCGACGGCGGGATCGTCGCGGCGCAACGCGTGCGCATCGGCCACCGTGAGCGTCGAGGCACTGCCGAGGCCGGCACGCACGCCTCCGGCGGTGGTGGCCCCCGGCAGCACGATGAGCATATTCGTGCCGAGACTTTGAATCAGCTCCCCGACCGCCCGGTTGGCACCGAGTCCGACCGCCATCATGGCAATGAGCGCCGCGACCCCGATCAGCACCCCGAGCGTGGTGAGTCCGGAGCGCATCTTGTTGCGCACGATGGCCTGCAGGGCGCTGCTGAGGATCATGTGGGCAAATGGCAGCGTGCTCCGGCGGACAGGCGCCGCCGGAGCAGTCCCGGTCAGCGCCGGCGGCAGCGCAGCGGGCATGGGATTGCGGCGCTCATCGGACACGATCCGGCCATCCCGCATCGTGATCACGCGATCAGCGTACGCCGCGATATCCGGCTCGTGAGTCACCACGACGACGGTCACGTGCTGTTCCCGATTGAGGCGCACCAGAATCCCCATGACCTCGTGGGAGCTGCGCGTATCGAGATTACCGGTCGGTTCGTCCGCGAGCACGACGGCCGGAGCGTTGATCAGCGCCCGCGCGATCGCGACGCGTTGCTGCTCCCCACCCGAGAGCTGCGCCGGCGTGTTGCGCTCGCGGCCGGCGAGCCCGACCTGGGCGAGCGCCTGGCGCGCCCGCAGCGAGCGTTGTGCAGCGCTGACGCCGCCGCGAGGATCGTAGAAGAGCGGCAGCGCGACGTTGTCCAGAGCGCTGGTGCGCGCCAGAAGATTGAAACTCTGGAACACGAAACCGAGCCGCTCGCTGCGCACCCGCGCCAGGGCGTTCTCGCTGAGCGCCGCGACATTCGCGCCTTCGAGTCGATACATCCCGTCGGTCGGGCGGTCCAGACAGCCGAGCACGGCCATGAGCGTCGACTTGCCCGATCCAGAGACACCCATGATCGCGACCAACTCGCCGCGCTCGACGGTCAGACTCACGCCTGCGAGGGCGAGGACTTCAAGGTGGCCCGAGCGGTACACCCGCCGCAGATCCCGCGTCTCGATGACCGAACCGTTCACCGGAGTCGGCCGCGACGCTAGAGGAACGGCGAGCGGCGCCGGGCAGCCGCTGCGGGCGACTGTGCGCTCTCGCCCGAGCGTTCCCCGACGATCACCCACTCTCCGGCCCGCAGCGCACCAGAGGTGATCTGCGCATAGAGATCATCAGAGAGACCCGCGCCCACCCGTACCTCGATCGGGCGCCCGTCCTTCAGGGTCCACACGGTCTGAGCTGCCGACTGATCCGGGTTCGGTTTCGGCACCGAGGCCGGCCAATAGCGCAGTGCTTCCACCGGCACGCGCAGCGCCGCGCGCAGTTCCGCCGTCACGATACGGACATCAGCGGTCATCCCGGGCTTGAGGAGCAGCTGCTGATTCTGCGCGCTCACGACCACATCGTACGTCACGACATTCTGGATCGTCTGCGGGGACTGGCGCACCTGAGTGACGCGACCGCGGAAGAGATGGGACGGGAAGGCCTCCACGGTGAACGTGGCCGTATCCCCGGCCTTGATCTGGCCGATATCGGATTCGCTGACGTTGGCGTCCACCTGCATCTGCGTCAGGTCCGTCGCGATGAGAAAGAGTGTCGGCGTCTGGAAGCTGGCCGCGACAGTCTGGCCCTGAGTGATGTTTCGGGTCACGACGATGCCGTCCACGGGCGACGTAATCCGCGTGTAGCCGAGATTGACCTCGGCGGCGCGCAGGTTCGCCTCATGCTCGGCAATGGTCGCTCGATCCAAATCGGTCTGAGCACGCATTTGCTCGTAGGTGCTGCGTGCCGCATCGGCGGCATCCTGAGAGGTCAAGTGAACGACGAGCAGTCGCGATTGCCGCTCGGACGCGGCGCGGACGTAGGTGAGACTCGCTTCGTCCTTGATCAGCTGGGCTCGGGCTGCGCTCAGCGCGGCGCGATCCTGGTCGACGACGACCTGATAGGGACGCGGATCGATGCGGGCGCAGAGCTGCCCGGCCTTCACTCGGGTGTTGTAGTCACAATACAGTGCCTGGATAACCCCAGAGACGTAGGTGCCGACCTGAATGGTCACGACCGGATTGACGCTACCACTGGCAGTGACGTAGGGCTCCACTGCGCCGCGGGTCACCTGCGCAGTGACGTAGGTGATAGGTTCGGGGGGCCTGAACCATCGCCACAGGCCGATCGCCGTTGCGATCAGCACCGCGGCCGCGATCCCCACCCAGATCCGGCTGCGCCAGCGGGGCAGCCGTCCGCGCGGCGCTTTCGACGGCGCCGTTGCGTCAAGTGGCTCTGCGGGGGTATCCATCGGTTCTCCGCGCTTTCGGAGCAACGGTAGAGCCACTACGGGCCGGCGGTAAGACGCGTTTATGCGTATGCCGCTTCGCGATTGGATCAGCCGCTTCGCTTAAGCGGTGAGCAGACTATACAGCTCGTCTTCCTGCGCGAAGTGCAGAGTGAGAATGGCATGCAGGCCGTAGAGCAGCCGGTGCATGTCGCGCAGATCCTCCGGCGCGGGACCGGCCGGTGGCAGCTGCGCGACCCGCCGCGCAAACAAACGGCTCAGCCGGCGGATCTCCCCGTGAGTGTGGATCAGCGGACCGGTCGGATTTTCCCCGACCAGCAGGTTCTCGAGGATGGGGTAAACCGTCTGCTGCTCGTGGTTCTCGTGGGGCAGCAGCTCCTCTTCGAGCATCTGTGCGGTCCGCTGCAGCTGTGCCCGCGCCTCTGCCGGCGGCAGAGTATCGAGGCGCACGGCCAGTTCGGCGAGTTCACTGACGCGCGGGCGCAGTGATTGGTGGGTCTTATCGATAGCCCGGGCCAGGCGGACCGCCTCGGGGCTCACCGCTGTTCCCGCCAACGGACCGCCGAGTGCTCGCAGCGCGTTGAGGATGACCAGGACATCGATCGCCTCCTGCAGCAGTGCTCCGGCGATCGGCGGGAGGAAGCCTGCGGCGGCGAACCCCATCGCGAGAATGGACAAACCCATGCCTGTCCATACGCTTTGCAGCGCAATGCGCCGGGTGCGCTGCGCAATTCTCAACGCGCGTGCGACGTCTTCAAAACGGTCTGATGTGAGGACGATGTCGGCCGCTTCCGAGGCCGCGGTGGCCCCTCTGGCGCCCATGGCGATGCCGACATCGGCCAGAGCCAGGGCGGGCGCATCGTTGATCCCATCTCCGACCATGGCAGTGATGCCTTCGCGGCGGGCCGTACGCACGACGTCAACTTTGTCCTCCGGTGAACGTTCGGCAAACACTCGGTCGATGCCGAGTGCATCGCCGACGAGTTCGGCCACATCGGGATGATCGCCCGTGACCAGGTGAATTCTCCGTACACCGCTCTGGCGCAGCGTACGCAGTACGCGCGGCGCCTCGGGCCGGATATGATCCTGCAGGAGCATGGCGCCGGCGAGCGCGCCGTCGATCGCTACGAAGACGCACGAGGATCCGTCAGCCGCGGCTCGAAGCTCGATCGATCGGACAGCCTCAGTGCGGCTGACACCGGGCGTCACGTATTCGTACTGCCCGACGGCGACCTGGCATCCGGCAACGGTTCCGCTGATTCCGGACCCGATCTGTTCGTGGACGTCACGCGGAAACTCCAACTTCAGCTGGCGGGCTCGTGCCGCCTCCAAAATCGCCGGTGCGAAAGGATGGACCGACATTTGCTCGAGCGCTGCGGCATTGCGCAGGAGTACATCGACCGGAAGCTCCCTCGTCGCTTCCACCGCGACCACGGCGGGACGCGACGCCGTCACGGTGCCGGTCTTGTCGAGCAGAACAACCTTAGTGCGGGCCAACGCCTCCAGCGGTGCACCACCTTTCATGATGATGCCACTGCGAGCCGCGCGGGACACCCCGGCCATGATGGCTGCGGGCACGGCGAGGATCAGCGGACAAGGCGTGGCTACCACCAGCACCGCGAGTGCGCGCTGCGCCTCGCCCGACACCCACCAGGCCACCGCGGCTACCGCCAGGGTCGCGGCCAGAAAGGCCAGCGCGTAGCGATCCGCAAGACGCGCCACAGGGGCCTTGGACGTCTCGGCTGCCTGTACCAAGCGCACGATGGCGGCGTAAGTGCTATCGGCAGCCGTCGCCGTGACCCGCAGTTCGAACGGCCCTCCGGCATTGCTGGCACCGCTGCGCACCGGCGCGCCGATCGCGATTTTCACCGGTCGGGACTCGCCGGTGAGTGATGAGTCGTCGACCACCGCACCTTGGTGACCGACAATCCCGTCCACTGGAACGACTTCGCCTGACTTGACCAACAGGACATCCCCGACCGCGACATCCTGAATCGCAACATCAGCGTAGGCGTCGGCGCTCCCTCGGTGGGCGATCCGCGGCGCACGGCTGACTAGGCTGCTCAGTTCCCGGCGAGCGCGTGTCGTGGCGTACTGCTCGAGCGCCCCGCCGCTCGCCAGCATCGCCGCGATGATTGCTCCGGCCAGATACTGCCTGAGCAGCAACGCACCCAGCATCGCCAGTAGCGCGATCAGGTCAACCCCGATGTCTCCTCGGAGCAGACCGCGCACCGTGTGATAAGCGGTGACGGCGAGGACGACGCCCGTCACGGCTCCGAGGAAAATCCGGCTGAGCACGGCGTCGCCGAACGCGGCGGCCGCGCCAGCGGCCGCCAGTGCAGCAAGCACCAGCCCGAGCAGCGCGAACTGCGGGCCTCCAATCGTGCGCAGCACGACCGTGTCGGTAGATGAGCTCAATCGACTTGCGTATTCAGAAGCGAGCCCTCAGACGGGCGGATGGTCGCCTCGCCGGGGCTGATGCTCGCGTTCGCGCTCGCGCTGTTGCGGCTGCTGGGGATGCGGGTGCTGTTGATAGCGCGGCTGCGGACCGGGGCGTTCACGGCCCTGCGGGCCGTTTTGCTGCGGGAAGCGGTAATAGCGATTCTCCAATGCCCGCTGCTCGCGGGGGCCCGGATAGCGCTGTTGCGGATAGCTGCGCTGATAGCGCGGCAGCGGCGCACGGGCCGGCGGCGCGCGGCGGTTCCAGCGATCCCAGTCGGGGCGGTTGTGCTGCCAGCGCGGCCCCCAGTGCTGCGCCCATCGCGGCGGCTCGTTGCGGTTCCAGTACAAGAAATACGGCGGCGGACGCCGGTAGAAGCCGACCGGAATGCGCAGGATGAAATCCGGCACTCGTTCCGGCGGCACCAGGTACCAGGGTCCGTTGTACCAGGTACTCGAATACCACGCGTCATCCGTGAAGGTCCAGTAGAAGCCATCGTAGAAGAACAAGTTGACGTCGAGATCCGGGGCGTAATAGACCGGATATCCGGGCACGGGAACCAGATCGGGATAGCCCGGAACGTTGATCCCGATCCGCACCCCCGGTACGGCGACACCCACACCGATGCTCACCTGCGCCAAAGCAGCGCCCTGCATCGCGCCGAGCACGCACGCCGCAAGCATTGCGCTTTGCAAAGCTCGCCTGAAGGGTTTCAGTGCCATGAGTCTCTCCGGAATCGAAATGAATCACAGCCCGATTCATCGGCGCGGCGCACGTGCCCTCGATCCGACCCTGCGCCAAGGCGCTCACCATGCCTGATGTACTTTCCTATTGTCCGTAGGATGGCGCATCAGAGAAACTACGTAGGCGTGCACGAACCGCTGCACCCCTGCCCCGCATGACCCAAACGACGAAATCAGCGGAGGCTGCGCAGCTCCTCCGGCGTCAGCACGAGAGCCGCTGCGGCGATATTGTCCTCCAAATGTGCCATGCAGGCCGTGCCCGGAATCGGTACCACTACGGGCGCCCGTTGCAGCAACCAGGCGATCGCGACCTGGGCAGTGGATATCCCACGCCGCTCGGCGAGACTCGCCAACGCCGGTACGGTTTCCCTGCCGCCCCCGCGGCCGCTTGAGCCCAGGGGCGCCCAGGGCAGGAATGCCGTACCCCGGCACGCGCAGTGCTCGAGGACGTCCTCCGCGCTGCGGTCCTGGAGGTTGAAGCGATTTTGCACCGCCGCCACCGGCACTATGCGCTCACAGCGGCGCAACTCCGGCAGGCTCACGTTGGAGACACCGATATGGCGCACCTTCCCCTCGGCGCGCAACCGGGCAAGTTCGCCCACCGATTCTTCCAGAGGCACGGCCGGATCCGGCGCATGCAATTGGTACAGATCGATACGATCGCGTTTGAGCCGCTTGAGGCTGGCCTCGCACGCCTCACGCAGGTGCACCGGCCGGCCGTCCCGGACCCAATCCCCGGGGCCGGGCCGCACCAGCCCTCCCTTGGTGGCGATGACGAGGTCGGCCGGATACGGATACAACGCGCGGGCCAGGAGATTTTCGCTGACGTCCGGCCCGTAGGCGTCAGCGGTGTCGATGAAATTGACCCCGAGATGCACTGCCCGACGCAGCACACGGACGGCCATGGCAATGTCCGGAGGGTTACCCCATACGCCCGCCCCGGTGATGCGCATCGCCCCGAATCCAAGGCGATTGATAGTGAGATCACCACCGAGCGCAAGCTGTCCGCACGCAGCGGCATCGAGAATCACATTCACGGGAGGCCTCCTTCGCCCTCAGCACCACGCGTCACACGCGCCGGCGGCGATTGCCCGGATTTCATGCCGGATGACTCCACCCGTCAACCCGCAGACGCCAACCGATCATGGCGCGGGGTTATGAGCGCGCCTCTGCCTCGACGGTTCCCGTCTATCGCAAATTCACGGCGCAGGCTCCACATCCTGTGCGAGCGCGCGCGAATCCACCCCGCTCGAACCTAGCGTCTTGACCCGATCTGCACAACGTTGGGCTTCAACAGGGCTCTGGCCCGAGCGCAATGCGATCCACAGCATGACGAGACTGAATCCCGCAATGATCCACATTCCGGTAAAAAATCCAATCACTCCGCGGCCTCCCATGACTCCGCTCGGACCCAGGTCGCTCACCAGCCACATGCCGCCCAGATACGGAATCGTCCACCACGCCTGTTGCCAGCCAAGCTCGCTCGCAGGCCTGCGGCGGATCATGAAGAACCACACCAGGTACGCGATGATATAGGCGAAGACCGCGCTGAACATCCACTTCGCGACCGTGTAGCCGGTCCAGTAGATGATCCAGTTCGACGCGATGAAAGCGATTGGCGCGAGCACTCCGGCCGCCTTGAGGCGAAAGGGGCGCGGCGCATCCGGCAGCGAAGTGCGCAGTCGCAGAAGAATGACCGGACCTATGCTGTACGACAGCACGGTGATCAGCGAGACCGCCGACACCAGCTTCTGCCAGGACGGGAAAGGGAAGAAGAACATCACCCCGACGATGTAGGTGACCACCAATCCCACCCACGGCACGCCGTGCCGATTCAGGTGCGTCACCTGCTGAGGCGCATTGCCCATCTCGCCGGCTGCCATGATGATGCGCGGACTGGCGGCAATGTAGATGAAGGCCGTCCCCAGCGGCGATATGAGTGCATCAACGTACAGCAGCACGGCCCACCAGACCGCACCCACGGTCACTGCAATCGCCGCCAGCGGGCCAAACATGCCCGAGAAATGCAGATGACCCCACCCGGCACTCATATCCTGGGGCCGCAGCGCCGTGATGAACGACACCTGCAGGCCGACGTAAATCAGCATGCCGATCACGACAGATATGATGAGCGCGATGGGCACATATCGGCTGGGATTTCGCGTTTCACCGGCCAGCGCAATGGCTTGCTGGAATCCAAAGAAACTGAAGATAATGCCGGCCGTCGCAACCGCGGTGAACACACCGCTGACCGGCGTGCTGTGCACGTGAGACACCATGTTGTGCGGATGAAACGAGTACGCCATCAAAACGCCAATGGTGGCAATCGGAATGATCACCTTCCACCAGGTGGCGATGCTGTTGATGGCAATGACCCAACGAACAGCAAGAAAATTCAGCGCGACTGTTACAGCAAGCAAGAACGCCGCGATCGCAATGCCGCGACTGGTCATCAGACCAGAATGCGGGTAAATGAGTCCAGGCAGGTAGTTGTTGGCATAAGTCAGTACTGCGCTGACCTCAACCGGCGGTATGGACACGAATGCCAGGAACAGGATCCAGGTCCAGATCTTCCCGACGAAGTCGCCGTGGCTGACGTGAGTCATGTGCACCAGGGCGCCCGAATTCGGGAACATCGTCGCGAGTTCGGCAAACACGAACGCCAGGAAGAGGATCGAGACCGCACCGATAATCCAGGACCACACACTACGCGGCCCGGCCTGCGTCGCAGCGTGCAACGCGCCGAACAGCCATCCCGAGCCAATAATACTGCCGAGACTGGCATACAGAAGACCGATCAATCCTGCATCGCGCCTGAGCTTTGCGGGGGCTGCCATGAGTGCACCTCAAACTGATGGATGGAGTCGCGAACAGTCGTTCACGCCCCATCGGTCGATATACGAATCGTCGTCAAACGCTCTGTGCCGCACCCTCTACGCCGTACCGCCACCGGCAGGACACCGGGAGCGGTACGGCACGAGCGGATGGGGAGCAATTCAGTGCGCCGCTGACGGAGCCGTGGATTTGAGCAGGGCCGCAGGCACCTGCTTGATGCCGAGATTGTAGGCCTCGAACCCCCAGACATCCGCCGACTGAGCGATCTGCTTGTCAAGCGGCATGTAAATGTGACTGGTCGCACCCGTGGTGTGCAGCAGAATTGGATTGGCACAGGCCTGTGCGTGCTGCATTGCCGCGGTGAATTTGAACTCGTGCATCGGCACCACCCGGTCGTCATCCCACGAAGTCGTGATCAACGTGGGTGGATAGCAGGTGCCTGGCTTCACATTCTGCAACGGCGAATAGGCGTACAGCCACTTGAATGCCTTGGGGTTGCTCGAAAGACCGTATTCGGGCGCCCATAGCGCCCCGCCGGAAAAGTCCTGATACCGGAGCATGTCGAGGACACCGTGCCCTATGTACGCCGCACCGAACAGATTCGGCCGTTCCGTGATCGACGCGCCGGTCAGCAGCCCGCCATTCGAGTAGCCCTGGATACCCAGATGCGGCGTTGAGGTGTAACCACTCTTGATCAGGTACTTCGCCGCCCAGGCGAAATCATTGAACACGTTCTGTTTGTTGCCCAGCATCCCCGCCCGGTGCCACTTCTGCCCATAGACTCCACCACCGCGTATGTTCGGAACGGCATAGATCCCGCCGAGTTCCAGCCAAACCGGCAGCATGGGATTGAAATACGGCGTGATCGTGATATCGAACCCGCCGTAGCCGTACAGGATGGTCGGGTTGTGTCCGTCGAGCTTAACTCCGCGTGCCGAAACGATGAACATAGGCACCCGGGTGCCGTCTTTGGAATCATAAAAGACTTGACGAACTTCGTAGGGCGCGGCGTTGAAGTTTACCTTCGGTTTGAACACGGTTGTCGTGGTGCCGTCACGTACCTCGTAGCGGTAGATGCGCTCCGGATACAGAAAAGACGTGAAGCCGTAGTAAATTACGGGCGAATCCATGCGCGCCGAAACCGATGTGACTGTACCAAGCGTCGGCAGCGACACTGCGCGCAATTTCTTCCCATTCAGGTCATATAGACGCAGCCGGCTGGTCGCCACCACTTCCGCATCGACCAGTAACTGTCCGGCGGCGAGCGCCGCGCCCTGGATGACGCCTTTGCCCTGCGGCACAACCGTTCGCCAGTGAGCAGGCGCCGGGTTGCGCAGATCCGCAGCCACGATGCGCCCCCGCGGCGCATCCAGGGTCGTCTGCAGGTACACCGTGCGGCCCAGGACACCGACGAAGGCATATTCGGCATCGTTCTTCGTGTAGAGCGGCCGAAGCCGCGCAGTTACATCTGGCCGTCGCGGATTGCCGAGATTCGCAACGTAAAGTTCATTGCGCGTCGAGGTCCCGTTGACAAGCGTCACGAACAGGTAATGACCGTTCTCGCTCACCTGCCCCTCGATGATCCAGCGCGGCAAATCAGGCCGCCGGTAGATCAACTTGTCGTCGCGCTGGGGCGTACCGAGCGAATGAAAATAGAGCGCTTGATTCACGACTGCGTCGTTGATTCGATCGTTCTTCGGCGGCTTCGGGTAGCGCGAATAGAAGAATCCGTTGTCTCCGTTCGTCCACGAAATGTTGGAGAATTTTACCCACCGCACTGCATCGGGCAGCGTCTTGCCGGTCGCAACGTTCATGACGTGGACCGTCTCCCAGTCCGAGCCACCTTTGGACAACGCGTAGGCGAGATATTTTCCATCTGGCGATGGCTCGAAGTCCGCCAGCGCGACTGATCCATTCGGCGAGAGCTTGTTCGGGTCGATCAGTATCCGTGGCTTGCTCGTCGGCGCGTCCTGAACATAGAGGACCGACTGATTCTGCAGGCCGGAGTTCCGCCGAAAGAATATCCGAGATCCTGCAACCTGCACCGGTGTCGTTTCTTTAGCGTAATTTGTCAGCTGAGTCAGTCGCCGCCTGATCCAAGCGCGCACCGGAATTTTGGCCAGATACGCATTTGTCAGCCGGTTCTCCGCTTGCACCCAGCGATGCAGCGCCGGGCTCTTCATATTCTCCATCCACTGATATGGGGCCGGCACACGTGTTCCGAAGTACACATCTACGGTCTTGTCTCGTCGCGCCTGCGGGTAGTGCAGAGAGGACGGATGCATCGCGTGCGAACTCGAGCAGGCCGCAAGCAGGATGGACAGAAACGCACCGGAAATCACAGCTTTCATTTATTGATGGCCCCAGTGTCTGCTGCAAGCCAACGATGATAGCACAGCCTGTTCACGCATCGGCGCTTCGGGTTGGATCGGGCCGTCGGCGCGCTCGTTCGGCGTCCCGGCGCGCATGTGTTCCGGAATCACACGAGTAGGCAACGCCAGAAGCGCCGCGCACATCCGGGCGCTGGGTTGGTTGACGTTCGACGAAAGGTTATTTAGCTTGCGCTAGCTGTACATCACGTTGGGGGGAGGACTTCGCATGAATCCTGAGGGCGCGCTGCTGGCAGTCGACCAGGGTACGAGCTCAAGCCGTGCCATTGCATTCACCCCCTCGGGCGAGATCCTCGAGGTTGCACAGCATGCCCTTGGGCAAATCTATCCGCGCCCGGGATGGGTCGAGCAGGATCCGGAAATCATCATCGCGACGGCATTGAAGTCGATGCACGAGGTCGTAACTCGCCTGCGCCAGCGTAGCATTGAGGTCATCGCAATCGGCTTGACTAATCAACGGGAGACGACTGTTGCATGGAACCGCCGTACGGGCCTCGCGATATACAACGCGATCAGCTGGCAGGACCGCAGAACTGAGGACCTGTGCCACCAGCTTGCCGCGCAGGGCGAAGAAGAGCGGCTCGCGACGAGGACTGGGCTGCGCCTGGATCCGTATTTTTCCGCAGGCAAGATGAGCTGGATTCTGGATAACGTTCCAGAGGCGCGCGCGATGGCCAACCGGGGCGAACTGGCGCTCGGCACCATCGACTCGTTTTTGATTTCCCGTCTGGCGCGCACTGCGCCTCACGTGACCGACGCGTCGAATGCAAGCAGGACCGCACTTTATGACATCCGCGTCGGTCGCTGGGATGCAGAGCTGTGCAGCCTGTTCAACGTGCCAATCGATTGTCTAGCTGAGGTCCGCGACTGTGCGGGCGAATTCGCAATGACCGACCCGGGAGTGCTCGGAGCCCGAATTCCGATCACTGGAGTCGCTGGCGACCAGCAAGCCGCCCTGATGGGCCAGGCGGCGCTCCACGAGGGGGACGTGAAGGGCACCTACGGCACGGGCGCGTTCTTGATGCTCAATACCGGCGAGCATTTCGTCCGTTCCACCCGACGGCTTCTGACCACCATCGCTTATCGAATTGGGGGCCGCACGACTTATGCACTCGAGGGCTCCATCCTTTCAGCTGGCGCGACCATTCAGTGGTTGCGCGATGGCCTCGGCTTGTTCGATCGCTTTGAGGATGTTGAACCATTGGCGAATTCGACACCGGACAGCGCCGGCGTATATCTGGTGCCGGCTTTCGCGGGGCTGGGCGCGCCGTATTGGGAGCTCGGCGCGCGCGGCGCGATCGTGGGCCTGACGCGCTCAAGTAACCGCGCACACCTGGCTCGCGCCGGACTGGATAGTGCCGTCTTTCAGACTCGCGATCTCCTTGACGCGATGCGCGTCGATGGCGTGACGCCTGCCGCACTAAAAGTTGACGGCGGAATGACTCGAAATGCGCTGCTTCTGCAGCGTCTTGCGGATATCCTGGAGATTCCGATCCAGCGACCACGAAACGTGGAGGCGACCGCTTGGGGGGCTGCGTGCCTCGCGGGCCTTGGGGCGGGCGTCTATCGCTCTCTTCATGAAACGGAGGCACTGTGGCGCCCTGAAACCACGTTCATGCCGCAACTCGACTCCGAAACCCGACAACGCGAACTCGATGGGTGGCGCGCTGCACTCCGAGCCGTGCTGAGTCGAGGACAGTGAGCATTAGCAACCGGTGCTGGAATCACCGATTCGCTGGCGACTTCCGTCGATTCGCATTCCCCAACCATTCCTCAACGCGTTGCGTGTCTGCGGAACCCGCGTACAGGCCCAACTTGGTTCGCCGCCACAGCACGTCATCTGCGGTGCGGGCCCACTCTGCGTCCGCTAAATATTGAAGTTCCGCCTCATGCAGTCCTGGCATCACCTCGCCCCCGAGATCCGCCGTGCTGTGCGCTGAAGCCATGATGCGCTCGATTCTCGTGCCATACGCTCTGCACATTCTGCGAATCATGGATGGTGACGCGAACGGATAGCGCGCCGCCTGTTCAGTCGCAAATCGCTCGATGTCCCGGCCTGGAAGATCTCCGCCCGGCAGTGTCGCCGCTCCGGTCCAAGAACTCCCCGTCCGCCCCAACCGCGGCAACAGTTGCGCCAGGGCGTGCTCGGCAAGTCGCCGGTAGGTCGTCAGTTTCCCGCCGAACACAGAGAGAATGGGCGCAGATTTCTCCGGCGCATCGAGGTCGAACACGTAGTCGCGCGTCACCGTCGACGCGCTGATGCTGCCATCGTCATACAGCGGGCGCACGCCAGCATAACGCCAGACCACTTGCTCAACTTTTGGGGAAGTGCGCAAGTATTGCGCCGCGGTGTGACAAAGGTACTCGAGTTCGTTCATGCTCGGGGCTACTTCGATTGGATCGCCGTCGTAGGATTCTTCCGTAGTTCCGATCAGTGTGAAGTCATCTTGATACGGTATGACAAAGATCACACGACCGTCGCCGCCCTGGAGGGTGTAGGCATGTGCACCCTCGTAGAGGCGTGGCACAACCATGTGACTGCCCTTGATGAGCCGGAGCGTCCGGTGGTGCGAAATCCCGGATTGCCGCAGGACCGTCTCGACCCACGGACCTGCTGCGTTGATTAAGGCACGCGCGCAAACGCGCTGCCTGACGCCCTGGCCGGACTCGATATCGATGCGCCACAAGTCACTTTCGCGCAGAGCGCTCACGAGCACCCATCCCGTGAGAATACGAGCGCCGCGCTCCTGCGCATCGATGGCATTTGTGACGACGAGTCGTGCATCATCGACCGAGCAATCGGAATATTCGAAGGCGACGCGGATCTGCTCGTGCAGCGAACTCAGGGCCGGATTGCGGGTACCGCGCAGCGTGCGTGTCGGCTTAAGAAATTTCCGCGTGCCAATATGATCGTAGAGAAACAATCCAGCACGCAGCATCCATGCGGGCCGCATTCCAGAGCGCACCGGAAGTACGAACCGTAGCGGGTACACAATGTGTGGCGCGGCCGCCCACAGGACTTCTCGCTCGTTCAGGCTCTCGCGCACCAGTCTAAATTCGCTGTGCTCAAGATAGCGCAGCCCGCCATGAATGAGCTTGGATGAAGCCGATGATGTTGCACCGGCAAGGTCGTTCCGTTCGACCAGCAGCACTGAAAGTCCGCGTCCGACTGCGTCACGCGCGATGCCCACACCGTTCACGCCACCGCCGACGACGACGAGATCGTAGATTTCGCCGCTTTCCGGCACTACAGCAATGGGCACCGTACACCCTCCGCCCGCGCTATACCTAAGAGCTCATGATAGAACCGACGGCGTAATTCGCGCGGCATCCGTTCGGTTCCGCGGCGGCAGTTCAGTCCGGAACCGGCGCGGGCACGTGCGGGCTCGCCGTCGTCGTAGCGCCGAGGGACGCCACGATCACGAGCACGATGGCTCCGTACTGTTCCGCTGTTAGCGACTCGCCGAGAAAAATCAGGCCCGAAAGCGCCGCAATAGCAGGTTCGAGGCTCATCAGCACACCAAATGTGCGCGTCGGTAGACGCGTGAGCGCCGTCATCTCCAGCGTATACGGCAGCGCGGTCGATAGAACTGCCACGGCTAATCCGGGCAAGAGAACCTGCGGAGTAAAGAGGTTCGGCCGCGCGTGCATCAGGCCAAAGGGCACAATCAAAGCGGCCGAGATCAAACTCCCCAGCGCCACGCCTTGCGTGCCCAGGTGATAGCCAACCCTCTGGCCAAAGACGATATAGAGGGCCCAGCAACTGCCCGCGCCGAGGGCGAACAGTGCCCCCGTGAGATTAGCCTGGCGAACTTGCGAGAATACGGGCAAGAGAAGCGTGAAGCCCGCAGTAGCGATCAGAACCCAGAGGAAGTCGATGGGGCGCCGAGACGAGAAAACCGCGACCGTCAGCGGCCCGAGAAACTCGATCGCCACAGCGACGCCGACCGGGAGGCGGTCGAGCGCCTGATAGTAGAGAAAATTCATCGTTCCGAGTGCGAGCCCATAGGCAACGAGCGGCAGCAAGGCTTGGCGTGTGATGCGCGCCCGCCAGGGCCGCAGAACGCCACAAAGGATCAGAGTACCGAAGCCGATACGGACCGTGACCATTCCCACCGGTCCGGCGATGGGGAAAAGCGATTTGGCGAGCGATGCTCCGCTCTGAACTGAAACCATGGCCGCCACGACCGCAGCAATGGGCAGGAATGAAGTCAGCGGGCGACGATGGGTTTGCACACCTGAATTGTACCGGGCGGAACCGGCTCGGTGCGAGGAGTTGCGGTTTCCCCCCGCGCACTCATAGATCCAGCCTATGAGCTACATAGAGCGAAACGAACTACATCTTCGGAAAGTTGCTCTAGAGTTCTCTCAACCACCGCATGCCCACGTTCGGCAACAAATGCGTCGGCGATTGACTCAGCGCGATCTCAGGAGAACCCTCATGTCGAATAGTTCACAATGCCCATTCCATCACGCCGCCGGCGACAGCTCCTCGAACCGGAAGTGGTGGCCCGAGCAACTGGATCTTAAGGTCTTGCATCAGAATTCCTCCCTTTCCGATCCGCTCGCAAGGACTTTCGATTATGCGCAGGCGTTCAACCGCCTCGATCTCCCCGCCCTGAAGCGTGATCTCTTGGCATTGATGACGGATTCGCAGGACTGGTGGCCGGCCGACTTTGGCCATTACGGGCCGCTGTTCGTTCGCATGGCGTGGCACAGTGCGGGGACCTATCGCGTTGGCGATGGTCGCGGCGGGGCCGGGTCCGGCCAGCAGCGTTTTGCGCCGCTGAACAGCTGGCCCGATAACGTCAATCTCGACAAGGCCCGACGACTGCTCTGGCCCGTCAAGCAGAAATACGGTCAGAGCATCTCGTGGGCCGACCTGCTGATTCTCGCTGGCAACGTGGCGTTGGAATCGATGGGGTTCAAGACGTTCGGTTATGCGGGTGGACGTGCCGACGTCTGGGAGCCGGACGAGTCGGTATACTGGGGCGCCGAAAGCGTGTGGCTCGACGATCAACGACATTCCGGCGCGCGGCAACTGGAAAACCCGCTCGCCGCCGTTCAGATGGGCCTTATTTACGTCAACCCCGAAGGTCCTAACGGTACGCCTGACCCGCTGGCCGCCGCCAGGGACATCCGGGAGACCTTTGCCCGGGTGGCCATGAACGACGAGGAGACTGTGGCGCTCATCGCGGGCGGCCACACATTCGGCAAAACGCACGGCGCGGCAGCGGCGAGCCACGTCGGCCCGGAGCCAGAGGGTGCGGCGATCGAGCAGCAAGGACTCGGTTGGCACAGCAACTATCGCAGTGGAGTGGGCGCCGACGCGATCAGCAGCGGCCTAGAAGTCACGTGGACAAGCACTCCCACCCAGTGGAGCACCGGATTCTTCGACAATCTGTTCGGTTATGACTGGGAACTCACTCGCAGTCCAGCCGGCGCGCAACAGTGGAGGCCGAAAGGCACTGCTGGCACTGATACCGTTCCCGATGCACATGACCCCAACGCCCGCCACGCACCGGCGATGCTCACAACAGATCTCGCGCTACGCTTCGATCCTCGGTATGAAAAGATCTCCCGCCGCTTCCACAAGTATCCCGAGGAATTCGCCACTGCATTTGCACGTGCATGGTTCAAATTGACTCATCGTGACCTGGGTCCGCGGACTTGCTATCTGGGCCCGGAGGTTCCAGCAGAAGATCTGACCTGGCAGGACCCCATACCACCGCTCGATCACCGCGTAATTGATGAATCCGACGTGGCGGCTTTGAAGCGGCAGATTCTCGCTTCAGGCATCTCAGTCCCGCAACTGGTCTACACCGCATGGTCTGCGGCCTGCACTTTCCGGGGTTCGGACAAGCGTGGTGGCGCCAACGGCGCACGCATCCGGCTCACGCCACAAAAAGACTGGGAGGTCAATCACCCGGCCGAACTTGCCGATGCGCTTCGAATTCTGGACGAGGTGCGCACCACCTTCAATGCTCACGTCGCGGGCGGAAAGCGGGTTTCGCTGGGTGACCTGATCGTGCTGGGCGGTGCAGCAGCCATCGAGCGCGCTGCCTTGGACGCCGGTCACCGAATCCTTGTTCCGTTCTCACCGGGCCGGATGGATGCAACTCAAGCCCAGACGGATATCGAATCGTTTCAGGTATTGGAGCCGGCAACGGACGGCTTTCGCAACTATTTTCGCACCGGACAGCGGGTCAATGCGGAAGCACTGCTGATTGACAAAGCACAGCTCCTGACACTCACGGCGCCACAGATGACGGTTCTGGTCGGCGGGCTGCGGGTACTGGATGCGAATTTCGCGCACAGCCAAAGTGGCGTGCTGACCCGGCGTCCTGGGGTTCTGAGCAACGACTTCTTCCGTAACCTCCTTGATATGCGCACCGTTTGGAAGGCAGTGCCGGGCTCGCAGGATCTCTTTGAAGGACGCGACCGCGTAACCGGCGATTTACGCTGGACCGCAACCCGCGCCGACTTGGTCTTCGGCTCGCACTCACAACTTCGGGCGCTTGCGGAGGTTTATGGCAGCGCGGATGCCGAGGAAAAATTCATTCATGATTTCGTTGCGGCATGGACCACAGTGATGAATCTGGATCGATTCGATCTGGCCGGAAGTGGACGATAGCGTCGCACGCAGGCGCGCGCCGATGGTCCGGTGACCGGTCGCATGACCAGTCACCGGTGAAGCCGCAAGAAGGCGATTTTACGCTTACGGTAGCGAATGGCCGGGTGCTCCGGGACATGCATACGATAGCTGCGGCAGCTGCGTCGCCGCCCTTTGACTCTCGTTGATCGCCTGATTCAGTGTGCTCCAGATCCGCCCGGAGGCCGCACACTGTTCACCGTATTTGAACAATTGATGCATATTCGAATATTTGAAATCCAACGATCCTTCGAACGGATAGGTCATCGGCAGATACGTAAAGCGAAAGCGCATCCCGAAATGGCGCGCAAATACCGAGGCGAGAACTAGAGCTCGTCGAGATGCATGCATCAATGCAGCCGAAAAACTTCGCGACAAGACCGCCATCGGCTCCTGTAATGTCGTCCTGGGATACGTACTGAGTTGTCCATTGACGATGACATATACTTTCGCCCCCCGCAGCTGCGGAAGCTGGAGCGGCTCGACGTCGGCGATATTGGACGCAATGAAAAATGGTAACGTCGTACCGCCGTCCACATGCATCTCCTCATAGGTTTTGTCGCCGCCCTGCACCCGAATCAGGACCGGTGGGAACACCCCAGGGATGCTCGCAGATGCGACCAAGACCTTAACGAACAGTTTTCGAGCGGCGGGTCCTCCGTGCTGCGCAATCAACCCCATGTTCCAGATCACGGATTCCTGCTTGTCGAGATCTGTTGTCGCCACAAGTAGCAGGTGACCTTTGCGCGACTGCGCCGCCACCGCACGAATCAATCTCGGCGTAACGAAATGGTCGACGAGCGCGACCAGCGGCCCGCGACTGTAGATGCCAGGATGAAACAGAAACCCCAGCCACGGTCGTCGCTGCAGCAGATGGTCGGATTGGCCGCTATCGAATGCTGCCCGCATTTGCGGGTCCCACGACGGACCCAGAAAGGCGAACGGCGCCAGTAGCGCTCCGGCGCTGACGCCGGTGACAACCTGAAAATCGGTCCTCCGGCCGGCGCGAGCGAGTCCGTAAAGTGCACCGGCTCCGAACGCTCCACCGGCACCACCCCCTGACACGGCGAGAATCCGGATCGGACCATGAGCGATGACGCTCAATTTGTGCACCGCTCGATCCAAGTGGGCAACGACATAGTCTCGATCGTCGCTCAGGAAGCGCACGTCAGGCGGAAACCCCGGCGGCGAAACTTGATCGATGAGCTTCGGCGGCGCCAGCAGACGGGGTGTCGCGCAGGCCCCGAGCAGGCACGCGAGCAGCGCCCCGAGGGTTGCGCCGGCCCATCGTTGCCCAGTGCAGCGACTGTCACGCACAGAGCATCGCCGCCGCGCATGATGCGTCCGGGTCCAGCGGTCCGGCGTTCTGAGCATCGAGGCAAACCTCCCTGGAGACATAGTACCATCGCCACCAAGGTGCGGTCCGCGAAGGGCAGCAGCCGTCGCTTTTCCAAATGTCGCCCCACGCTGAGGCTCGATGATGGGAAAAATTCCGGCCGCTTTGCGCACCAAACGCTTCATTGCATTTGCGCTCCTGGCCCTGCTTTTCTGTAGCGGCTCGCTGATTTATGGACTCACCTGGGGCATACCTCAGTGGAACAGCGCATTTCAGGGCGTGCTTCAGCCGATCATTTCCGCCTACAACGGTTGGGCAGTCACTCTAGGATTTGTCGGAATTGGCGCACTACTCGTCGGCGGCTCGCTGATGCTGGGCTGGCTGCGGGCAACGTTCGACTATGTCTTACCCGCAATCGGCTTTCTCGCCGTACTGGTATTTTTTTCGCTGGGCTTGCCGCACCCGGTAATCGCAATGATCAGCGCCACAGTCAGTTTCTTGGTCGTCGGCTTATGCGCTCTGCTGGTGCTCGCTGTCTTGTTCGGCGCCATCCGGGCACGCGTCAATAGACGCTATCGCACCTAGAGGGAATGCTCCTGCGGGCTTGACGGAATCGAGTTCGGCGAGCCCGAACGGACACGTCGCTACTCCTTCAACCGCATGTCGACGGGATGCACGCATTTACCGAAGGCGCTAGTATGACGACACGTTAATTACGAAACATAATGTCGACGCAGCTTCCGATCGGCGTCTTTGCGCGTGAATGTCCACTCGATGCCGCATTGGGCGGTGTTGCGTCGTCGTTCCCACGCCGCCACC
>JAJZDW010000057.1 GCA_021851405.1 Pseudomonadota bacterium | reverse complement strand
ACACTTTGTCGTGTGCTATCGTTATCCATACAAAGGCCTTTTTTGTGCGAGAAAACACTTGTCGTAAAGCGTTTCTAGCACGATCGAGGCCTTTGTGCTTTCTCAATTCGTGAATTATTCAGGCTAGCATGCGCCGGGCACGTGGGCCATCCGGACCCGCCCGAGCGGTTGCGGCGCGGCGCGGGCCGGCTCGCCCTCGGCAGACCCTGGAGGAACCATCCGCATGCACCGCACCCTCGTCCTGTCTCTGGCCAGCCTCGCCCTCGCGCTCCCGGCGGCGGTTTGGGCCGCACCGAAGGCCCCGCCCCAAACTGCGCACACCGCCACCGTGCCCAAGGCGAGAACCTCGATTACCCACGGCAGCGTGGTGATCGGCGGTCAGCGCATCCGCTACACGGCGACCGCCGGTACGATCCTGCTGAAGAACGCGCAGGGCAAGCCCACCGCCAGCATGTTCTACGTCGCCTATACGAAGGACGGCGTGCGCGATCCGGGCCAGCGTCCGGTGACCTTCGCGTACAACGGCGGACCGGGGTTCGCCTCCGCGCTGGTCGACATCGGCGGCTTCGGTCCGCGACGGATCGAGTGGCCCGCACCCGGCCAGATCGGGCGTGAACAGCCGCCGTACCGGCTGGTGCCGAACGCCTACAGCATTCTGGGTGCGACCGACCTGGTGTTCATCGATGCCGTGGGCACCGGCTACAGCCGCATCGTCGGCGTCGGCAAGCCGAAGATGTTCTATGGGATCAATGGCGATGCGCGCGCGTTCACGCAGTTCATCGAGCGCTACGTGCAGCGCAACGATCGGTTCGAATCCCCGAAATTCCTGCTGGGCGAGAGCTACGGCACCACGCGCTCGGCGGTCCTCGCCGAGGACCTCGTTGGTCAGGGGGTCTACCTCAATGGCGTGATCCTGTGTTCGACGGTGCTCGACTTTGCGACCCTGAACAACACCCCGGGCAACGATCTGCCCTACGAGCTGTACCTGCCGTCCTATGCGGCAGTGGCCTGGTACCACCACCGCATCACGCCGCGGCCGACGGATCTTGCGGCGTTCATCGACAAGGTCGAGCGATTCGCCGGGGGCCCCTACGCCCATGCGCTGTTTGAGGGCTCGGCGTTGAGTGTGGCGCACAAGACGCAGATCGCCGCGCAGCTCTCCCGCTACACCGGATTGCCGGCCGAATTGTGGGAGCGGGCCGATCTGCGCATCCCGCTGTCGGTCTTCCAGCGCCGCCTGCTCGGCACCGGCGCGAGCACGGGACGCTTCGATGCGCGCTTCAGCACCCCTGAACTCGAGCGGCTCGATCCGCAGCAGGGCGATACCGCCGCGGGCGCGGCTACCACCGCGATCTGGGGCGCGCTCACCGAGAGCTTCGATGCGTATCTGCGCCAGGGACTGAATTACCGCAGCCACCGCCTGTACGTGCAGAGCAGCGCCAGCGCGTTCAGCGCCTGGGACTGGAGCCATTACCAGCCGCCGCTCAGTGCTCTCGACGAGGGCGTCGGCAGCAGCATCAGTTTGGCGCGGGTGCGCAACGTCGCGCCGGCGCTGGCGCGGGCCATGAGCAACGATCCGGGCATGCAGCTGATGCTCAACAACGGATGGTTCGACATGGCGACGCCGTTCTTCGCGACCAATTTCACCCTCGCGCACATGGGTCTGCCGCAGAATCTGCACGGCAACATCCACGAGTACTACTACCCGGTCGGGCACATGCTCTATCTGAACCCGGCCGTGCTGCCCCAATTGCAGCACAACATCGACACGTTCATCGCGAACGCCGTAACGCCACTGAGCACTTCGCCCCTGACGCCGCGCTGCGGCGTCAGGGGGCACTCGGAATCTCCAGTCCGCGCGCCACGGCCGGGCGTGCCACGAAGCGCTCGAGCGCCGCGTTCACGTGCGGAAATTCACCGTAGCCGACCAGGTCGCCCGCGTCGTAAAAGCCAATCAGAGTGCGCACCCAGGGAAAGATCGCGATGTCCGCGATGCTGTACTCGGTCCCGGCGATCCACTCGTGCCGGGCGAGCTCGCCCTCGAGCACTCCGAGCAGCCGGCGTGACTCGGTTGCGTAGCGCTCCTGAGGCCGTTTGTCCTCGAGCTCCCGGCCGGCGAAGCGGTGAAAGTAGCCCAGCTGGCCGAACATCGGGCCGATGCCGCCCATCTGGAACATCAGCCACTGGATGACCCGATAGCGCCCCGCGGCCTGGCTCGGCAGGAACCGGCCGCATTTCTCGGCCAGATACAGCAGGATCGCACCGGACTCGAACAGCGCAAGCGGGGCACCGTCGGGGCCCTGTGGATCGAGGATCGCCGGGATCTTGCCGTTGGGGTTGAGTGAGCGGAACGCCGCGGAGAGCTGTTCGTGCTGCGCGAAGTCCACGCGGTGCGCCTCATACGGCAGGCCGGCTTCCTCGAGCATGATCGAGACTTTCACCCCGTTGGGTGTCGGCAGCGAGTACAACTGCAGCCGCGCGGGATGACGCGCGGGCCATTTGCGGGTGATGGGAAAATCGCTGGGATCAAACATGGGAGGCTCCGTGTTCACCGCGCAGCGTCGTACGCGGCGGGGTGCTCAAGGATGAGCGCGCGGGCTGCGAGCGGCAAGCGCGGGGGCGCGCTTGCCCGGATCGGGCCGCCGGTCCATGATGGCGGGCGATGAGCGTCATGAGCGCACGGGAGGGCTCTTATGAGACGATCGTTCCGTATCGCACCGTGCGTCCTGGCGCTGTGGCTCGTGACCGGCACGGTCGGGGCCGCGCCTGCGCCGCTGCAAGCGCCGCTCACGGCCCGCACACTGGCCTACATCGGGCGTGCCTGGGGCACGCTCACGCGATCGGCGAGCACCTGCGCGTCGTATCCGAGCGGACCGCACCGGCCGCAGCGAGTGCTGTACTTGCCGAAGCGTCTGCCGATGCCGCAAGCGGTGCGCGCACTGGCGGCCCACTGTCGGGTGAGCGTGCGCCGATTGCCGGTGAGCATCGTGCGCCTCGGCAGCCTGCAGCCGGCCTCGCTGGGACAGCCGGGACTGCTGTATCTGCCGCACCCGTACGTCGTGCCGGGCGGATTTTTCAACGAGATGTTCGGCTGGGACAGCTACTTCATCGTGCTCGGACTGGTGAGTGATCACCGTGATGCTCTGGCGCGCGGCATCGTCGATAACTTCCTCTTCGAGGTCCGGCACTACGGCGCGGTGCTCAACGCCAATGCCACTTTCTCGCTGTCGCGCTCGCAGCCGCCCTTGCTCGGGGAGATGATCCGCACCCTCCTGAGAGACCCGGCGGCGTTCCCGAATCGGCTCGCGGCCACCGTCTGGTTGCGGCGCGCCTATCCGCTGGCCGTGCAGGACTACTCGCTCTGGGAGCGGCGCGAGCACCTGGCCGGCAACACCGGTCTGGCACGCTATTTCGACTACGGCGGTGATCAGCCGGCCATCGAGCTGCGCTCTGCGGCGTACTATCGCGGAGTGATTCGCTTCCTGCTGCACCACCGCAGCGAGAATCGCGGTTATCTGGTGCGCGGCGCGCGCCGGCCCACGGCAGCAGAGGCCGCGGAGCTCGCCGAGGTCAGCTGCGACGTACGCACCTCGCGCGTCTGCGCCGCGGCGTGGTTCGGCGGCTACCGGCTCACGGGCAAGTTCTACCGCGGCGATCGAGCCATGCGCGAATCGGGTTTCGACACCACATTTCGCTTCGGCCCCTACAGTGGCTCGACGATCGACTATGCGCCGGTGGATCTGAACAGTCTGCTGTACCGCTACGCACTCGATCTGGCCGCATTTGCGCACCGCCTCGGGGACGGCGTGGCCGCGAGCCGCTGGAGGGCGGCGGCCGCGGCGCGCAAGCAGGCGATCAACCGCTATCTGTGGAACCGGCGACTCGGGCAGTACACCGACTACGACTTCGTCACCGGCCGGCGCTCGTACTATCCTTTCATCACGACGTTCTACCCGCTGTGGGCTGGGGTCGCCTCGCGCGCGCAGGCGCGCGCGGTGCGCGCCGCGCTGCCGTATTTCGAGCGCGTCGGTGGGCTGCAGACCAGCCTCTACGCGAGCGGTGCGCAGTGGGATGCGCCCTTCGGCTGGGCGCCGACTAACTGGCTGGCCGTGAAGGGCTTGCAGGCGTACGGCTATCGCACCGCGGCATGCCGCATCGCCGCGAAGTTCATCGCCACGGTCAACCGCGGGTTCGCGCACGACGGCACGATCCGGGAAAAATACAACATGGCGACCGGTACCGCGAAGGTGCGGATTACGGCCGGCTACACCCAAAACGAAATCGGCTTCGGCTGGACCAATGGGGTGTACGTGAAGCTCTGGCAGCTGCTGCAGCGGCCTCGCCCGGGCGGCTGCGCCCCCTAGGCGCAGCGCCCGCGGGCGCTGCCGTCTCGCAGCGGGCCGGAGGAATGCGGTATCGTTGTCATTTTTTGGGGGACGCTCCATGGCTTTGACTGCCGCACGTCGTCTTCTCGGCACGCTGCCGCGCATGGGCGTGGCTGTGTTTGCGCTGCTCAGCGCAGCGCCGCTCGCGCAGGCCGGCGCTCGTGCGCCGGCGAATGTACGCTCCTCCCCAAGCGCCTCGCCCGGGGCCGGTGGGCCGGTGCCGCTGAGTGCCTATGCGCAGATGCGCTGGCGGTTGATCGGCCCGTTTCGCGGCGGCTGGGCGACGATGGCGGCCGGGGTGGCGAATGAGCCCAACACGTTCTACATCGGCACTGCCGGCGGTGGGGTGTGGAAGACCGTGGATGCCGGGCGCACCTGGCAGTCGGTCGGGGCCAATCTCCCGCCGGCCATCGGGGCGATCGCGGTCGCACCGTCTGCGCCCCGGACGATTTACGTCGGCACCGGTCAGGTGGCCCCGCGCTATGACGTTGCCGCCGGGCGCGGCGTGTTCAAATCGACCGACGGCGGACGCACCTGGCATTACGTCGGGCTCGCCGCCACGCGCGACATCGGGCGGATCTGGATCGATCCTAACAACGCCAATGTCGTGGTGGTGGCCGCCATGGGGCACCTCTATGGGCCGAACCACCAGCGCGGGATCTATCGCACGACGAACGGCGGCAAGACCTGGCAGCACGTGCTCTACATCAACGATCAGACCGGCGTCGTCGATCTGGCGGGCGATCCGAGCAATCCGAATCTGCTGTTCGCGGCGGCCTGGCAGATGCGCGACTGGCCGTGGCTCGATTACTTCGAGCCGCACGGCGGTCCGGGCAGCGCGATTTACCGCTCCGCGGACGGTGGCAAGACCTGGACGCGCCTGAGCGGCGGCGGCTGGCCGAGCGGTTCGCTCGGGCGGATCGGGCTGGCCGTCACCCACACCGCCGAGGGCACGCGGGTCTACGCGGCCGTCGACTCCGCCACGCAGGGCGGGGTGTGGCGCTCGGATGACGGGGGCACGCACTGGCAGCGCGTCAACGACGACGAGGCGGTGTTCGGCAACTGGTACTTCGCGCGCCTGACGGTCGATCCGAGCAACCCTGAGGTGGTGTTCTCGGCCGGGCAGTCGATCCGCCGCTCGAGCGATGGCGGGCGCACCTGGCACATCATCAAGGGCGCCCCGGGCGGTGATGACTATCACTTCGTGTGGATCAACCCGCTGCACCCGAATCACTGGATCGCGGCGGCCGATCAGGGCGCGACCGTGACGGTCGACGGCGGGCATACCTGGAGCAGCTGGTACAACCAGCCCACCGGCCAGTTCTATCACGTCGCCGCGGACAACCGCTTTCCCTACTGGATCTACAGCGGCCAGCAGGACAGCGGCTCGGTGGGCGCGGAAACCAGCAGCAACTACGGCACGCTCACCTGGCGCAGCTGGCATCCGGTCGGGGGCGATGAGCGCGACTACATGGTCCCGGATCCGGCCGATCCGGACCTGGTATTCGGCAGCGGGCTCGGCGGGCGGGTCTCGCGCTGGGATGCGCACACCGGACAGGTGGCCAATGTCTCGCCGTATCCGATTGTCAGCTACGGCGCTGCGCCCGACACGGTGAAATACCGCTACGGCTGGGTCACCCCGCTGGTGTTCACCGCGACGAAGCCGTACGCGTTGCTGCTCGGCGCCCAAGTCCTGTTCCGCTCCGTCAACCTCGGCAAGACCTGGAAGATCATCTCCCCGGACCTGACCGGCAAGATCCCCGGGACGCGCGGCTGCACGGCGGCGGCCACCGGGGCGCTGGCGCGCGCCTGTGGGTTCGGCGTGATCAGCGCCATCGCACCCTCGCCGCGTACCGCCGGACAGATCTGGGTCGGCACCGACAGCGGCATGGTGCAGCTGACGCGCGATGACGGGGGCACTGGCGCAACGTGACGCCGCCGCAGCTGAAGCCATGGGAGAAGATCAGCTCGATCTCACCCTCGGCGCTGCAGCCGGGCAGCGCCTATGTGTCGGTCGACGATCAGCGCCAGGACAATTTCCACCCGTACATCTTCCGCACCCACGACTTTGGCGCGCACTGGCAGCCGATCGTGACGGGTCTGCCGGCGAACCAGCCGGTCTCGGTGGTGCGCGCCGACCCGGTGCGCGCCGGATTGCTCTACGCCGGTACGACCGATGGGGCGTACGTGTCGTTCGACGACGGCGCGCACTGGCAGTCGCTGCAGCTGAACCTGCCGAACGCCTGGGTGAAGGACCTGCTGGTGCACGACGGCGATCTGATCGCCGCCACGCAAGGACGGGCGCTGTGGGTGCTGGATGATCTTGCGCCGCTGCGCCAGCTGACGCCGGCCGTGGTGGCCTCGCCGGCGCATCTGTTCGCCCCCGAGCCGGCCTGGCGGGTCCATCCGGACAACAACGTCGATACGCCGCTGCCCTCGAGCACGCCGCAGGGGCAGAACCCGCCGGCCGGGGCCATCCTCGATTATTGGATCGGGCCGCACACGCACGGGCCGGTGAGTCTGGCGATCTACGACCGGCAGGGTCACCGGGTGCGCCGCTTCGTCTCCGATGCGCCGCCCGCGCCCGTCCCTGCCCACCGCTACTTCGCCAAGCGGTGGCTGAGGCCGGCCGAGCGGCTCTCGGCCGCCCCGGGCATGCACCGGTTCGTGTGGAACCTGCGCTACCGGCGACCGGCCGCGATCGCCTACCGCTACAGCATGCAGGCCGTGTTCGACCACAACACCCCGACGTCGGTCGACGGGCCGTACGTGCTGCCGGGGATCTACCGCGTGGTGCTCAGCGCCGGTGGGCGGACGTACCGCGCCTCTCTGGTGGTGCGGCTCGATCCGCGTGAGCACGTGAGTCCGGCCGATCTGCGGGCGCTGCTGACCTACAGCCAGTCGATCGGGAGGGCGCTGGGCCGCGTCAAGGCGCTCTATGACGCCCAGCAGCCGGTGCATCATGCCCTGAGGCAACTGCAGGGCCGCATCGCGGCGGGCCAGGCGCCGCGGCGGCTCGCCGCGAGCGTCGCGCGCCTCACCGCGCGCACCTGCGGTACGGGGGCCGAGGGGATGCTGACGCTGAACCGGCGCCTCGGTGCTCTGGAGGCGAATGCCGAGTCCGCCGATCGCCCGCCGACGGTGGCGGACGAGCGGGTGCTCCAAGCATTGATCGCGCAGTTCGAATCGGCCGAGGCGCACTGGCACCATGCCGTGGCCGAGGCGGAGCGCCTGAACGTTCAGCTGCGCACCATCGGGCTCGCGCCGATCACGCTGCCACCACTGCCCGCGCACTGAGTCGCCCTCGGGCCGGGGGCGCGAGCGTGCGCCCCCGGCCCGAGCCTCTTCAGGACGCGCGCGCGCCGCCCTGCCGGTCAGGGCCGGTCAGAGTCCCCGGGCGGCCCGCGGGGGAATTCGGGAGGAGGAGGGCAACGGGGCAGGGCCGCGCGCCCTGCGGGCGCTCCCGGAGCGCTGCCGCGGGCCCGTGGCAGCCTCGATTCGGCCCTCGCTTGTGTGAGGGGGGCTCAGGACGCGCGGCCGACCCCGCAGCGTCTCAATAGGCGAAGTACGGACCGGTACCCGCGCTGGTGAGCGCTCCGTAGAACGCGACGTAGACGTTGCGCCCGAAGAAAAACGGCAGGCCGTAGTCGAACGAGCAGTTGCTCGCCTTGTTCGGGCAGAACGAGGACTGGTTGCCGGCATTCGCCCCGACTTCCGCGAATGCGGCGTTGGTCGGGTACTGCGTGAACAGGGTGCCGGCGTTGGCAATCGAGAAGGCGACGGTGGAGAGCGTGCCGTTCTGGCCGGAGTTGGTCGCGGTGAGCTGCAGAGTGCCGCCCGGGCAGAACCAGTTGCCCTGGGCGACGCAGCTGTCCGGGATGGAACTGTCGAGGAAGTAGTAGGCGTTCGAGCCGGTGTCGAAGAACGAGTAGGGCAGCGCTTGCCCGTTGTAATTGGTGCTCACGTCGCCGTAGGAGTTGGCCGTGAGCACGGTTTGCGCGCCGAGTGAATTGTTGCCCTCGGTGCCGATGCCGAACACCAGCGCGCCGCTCACCGTAGCGGCCGTTCCGCTCGAGCCGAGCGAGGGCAGCTCGACGATGACCCCGTTGTTGTCGGTCGGGAAGTCGGTCACCGGATCCGTGACCTGCTCGGCGAGCGGCAGGGTCGTCGCCTGGCATCCGCCGCCGGAGGGGCAGGCGTAGTAGTAGCCGTTGGAGGCCGTCGAGGCGCAGTAGGTGCCGCAGTCCTGGGGGAACACGCCCACGCCGAGAATGCCGTTCGCGCCGAAGGTGCTCACGGTGTCCTCCTGCGTGCCGGTGCTGGAACAGGCGCTCGGGACGGCCAGGGTCGTGTTGCCGCCGATGACTTGGACCGGGACGCCTGGAGCGGACTCGCTGCCGACGTCGATATCGGCGGTGGCGAGGGGCCCCCAGCTGTAGCCGTCGACGAACTGGGTGCACTCGGCGATCGCAGTGCCGTTGAGCGTCTCCGGCGGCAGCGCGAGCGAGAAGGGATTGCCCGAGGTG
This sequence comes from Pseudomonadota bacterium, assembly GCA_021851405.1. Taxonomy (GTDB): domain Bacteria; phylum Pseudomonadota; class Gammaproteobacteria; order Steroidobacterales; family Steroidobacteraceae; genus 13-2-20CM-66-19. The sequence goes on along the minus strand of JAJZDW010000057.1, from coordinate 3,497 downwards.
TCGATCGCATTCGCGACGATCCGCAGGCCGTACGAGCCGGTGTCGACCTCGATGTGATCGAAGGTCTGGCACTGGGTGGTGCCCGGAACGCACAGCGTGACCGTGATGTACGGAATATCGACGGCATTGCCGTTCGGACCCGAATCGACCGTCAGGGTGACGGCATTCGGTCCGGGCGAGGCGATGATCTGTCCGCCGCTGCCGCCCCCACCCCCACCGCTGGAGGTGATGACACTTGCTCCGCCGCCTCCGCCACCACAGCCGGCCAGAGCGAGTACGGTCAGGACCAGACCGACGAACAGGGTCTTGCGCACGGGAGAACCTCGAAGCGGATCAGTGAAGGTCGGCGATCGAAACGTTCGGCGGCAGGAGCGAGGGGACGTAGGCGACGCCGAAGAACAGGCGCATGTGTCCCCCGGCATGCACCACCAGCTGCGGGGTGCGCAGCTGAACGTGGTCGTGACCGAGGAGTGCGCCCTGCTGCTGCTCGGCGGTGGTCAACATCCCGAAGTAGCTGCTGCCGAGGGTCTGGGCGAGGTTCGGCATCACCGGGCCGAGCCAGCTCACCGCGAACACAGTGCCGGCCGGGGAGATGAACTCCTTCACCACGGTGCCCTGGGGTGTGGTGATGCCATCGACCTCATAGCCCGGGGCGCTGCTGCGGCGGATCTGGCCCTTCAGGTGCATCAGATCGGCGCTGACCGAGGCGGCGCGCTCCCCGAGCGAGGCATGTGCCGGGGCGAGCCCGGTGGTCAGACCGAGCACCGCGGCGCAGGCGAGTGCGGTGGCAGAGGTGGATTTCATGCAATAACTATAGCGGATGAGGCGGCAGAGACTTCAAGGAATTGTGTCTACCGTGAGCAACGTTCGAGAGGGCGCGACGGTGTACCGCCGGCCCCGGCATCGGCCTGGCGGGAGGGGAGATTTTGGCGCTCCGCCGTGGACATTGATCCCCATGTCGGCTAGGATGCGCGCCCTTCCGGTGGAGCGGTAGTTCAGCTGGTTAGAATACCGGCCTGTCACGCCGGGGGTCGCGGGTTCGAGTCCCGTCCGCTCCGCCAAGAATCAATGACTTAGACAGCCCCTCCCCCTTGCGGGGCTGTCTAATATCCTCACCTGACTGTCCATTTATTGAGGGCGCGAGGCCGGCAGCGGCTGAGGCGGCGACGCCGCTTCGGCGGGACGCGGTGCGCGTGCCGGGCCGGTCACCGATGCGCTCGGGGGGCGGCTGGGTCATCCCGTGCCGACGGTGCCCCGAGCGCTTGGCAGGGGCGTCGCCCGCCGGCGGCGCATTCCGGCCCCATGCGACCACAGATTCCGGCCGAACGTGAACGCCTATGCTGCGGGACTGGCCGTCTTCTGGGCTTGCGCCCGCAATCCCCGGTCGGGTGGCCCCGGATTGGATCTCACCGGATCCGCGCCCAACGACTACCGCCGCGCACGCCTCGCAGGCCTTCCTCGCGCATCACTCGCCGTACGCGCTTGGCGTTGACGCACCAGCCCTGGGCATGCGGTGCGTGGGCGACACGCCGGCGGCCATAGCGCCGCCGGCTCTCCTCGTGGACCTGCACGATCGCCTCTCGCAGCGGTGCGTCCACGTCGCTGCGTGGCGCACGCTCTCGGGCCTGCCAGGCGATTAACCCGGAGCACGAGACCTTAGAGCATCCGGCACCTGAAGCCGATCGGGTCGTCAGTCCGCTGCGAGGTGATGTAGGCGTCCTTCACGTGGACTCCTTCGCGAAGTGCGCCGCGGCCCTTTTTATTTCAGGATGACTCCAGCACCGTACTTTGCTGGACTACGCCACAGCCAGATACAGCAGGTTTATCAACGACTTAGGCGAGTTCAATATATGCCGGTGCTTTCCGAAACTTGACCTGGCTTCCCCTCTGCTGGCCCCTAGAAGGCTCCTGGGAACCGGGTCTTTCCGAGGAGTCATCATGGCAAAGATCAAGCTCACCAAGTCCGCTGTTGATGCGGCACAACCCCAGGCGCAGGCCGTCGAACTCCGGGACACGCTGGTGCCCGGCTTCCTGTGCAAGATTACCCCATCCGGTCGCAAGGTGTTAATGCTCCAGTACCGGACGAATGCCGGCGAACGCCGTAAGCCCGCCTTGGGCCAGTACGGGGAACTGACCGTCGAACAGGCCCGCTCACTCGCGCAGGAGTGGCTGGCCCAGGTACGCAGAGGCGGTGATCCCAGCGCTGCAAAAGCAGAAGCACGCAAGGCACCCACTGTTGAAGAGTTGTGCAAGAAGTTCATGGAGGACTACTCCAAGAAGCGCAACAAGCCCAGCACCCGAGTCGGCTACCAAGGCGTCATCGACCGCAACATCATTCCGCTTCTGGGGCGCAGAAAGGTTCAGGACGTGAAGCGGCCCGACATCGCGGGGTTGATGGAAAAGCTCTCCTACAAGCCGACTGAGGCGAACAAGGTCTTCAGTGTCCTGCGCAAGATGTTCAACCTGGCCGAAGTGTGGGGCTTCCGCCCGGACGGTACCAATCCTTGCCGCCATGTCCCGATGTTCCCTGCCGGTAAGTCCACCCACCTCATCAGCGACGAGGATATGGGCAAGCTATTCCGGCAGCTCGACAAGATCGAGGCTGAAGGGCTGGAGAACTACGTCATTCCGCTGGCGATCCAGCTCCAGTTCGAGTTTGCCGGCCGCCGCTCCGAAATCGTCACGCTTGAATGGGAATGGGTCGATCTGGAGCACCGGCGCGTGGTGTGGCCTGATAGCAAGACTGGCGGCATGTCCAAACCCATGAGCGAAGAAGCCTACCGGCTGCTTTCGACGACGCGGAGGCAGGAGGGCAACCGCTACGTGTTGCCCTCGCCACGCCATCCAGGGCAACACCTGACCACGGGTGAGTATTACGGCGGCTGGAGCCGTGCGCTCAAGGCGGCGGGCGCGACGCACGTAGGTACGCACGTCATCCGCCATCGCTCGGCGACCGACATTGCCAACTCCGGTATCCCGGTCAAGGTCGGTATGGCCCTGACGGCACACAAGACTGTGGTGATGTTCATGCGCTACGTCCATACCGAGGACGACCCCGTGCGCAAGGCGGCCGAACTGGTGGCGAACCGGCGCAAGACGATCACTGGCACGCGCCGCGCAGAAGAGGTGAGGCATGATCCGGCGCAAGGTAGCGGTGCTTAACCATGCCCCCGGAAGCTTCTGAGACGAGCTTCCTGAATGGTCACATCATGTGTGCGCTGGCCATCGAATGCTAACGCCGTCCGGAAGCTCAAGTTCAAGTTTCGGGTCTAGCTTCCTGTCTGTCGCAATTGTGAGCAAGTCGAGGGGAATGCTCCACTCATCGGCAAGTTGCGCCTTCAGTTCCTTGACTGTGAAGCCACGGAATGACGTAAGCGTGCGGCGGAGGCCCGTGGATTTCTCTCTGCCGTTCGCCCAAGCTGTGCAACGGTGGGGGAGCTGCTGGCCTTTTGGCCTGCTCACGGGGCGCGGCGGCGCTTGATCTCCGGCAGAACCTC
>JAJZDW010000056.1 GCA_021851405.1 Pseudomonadota bacterium | reverse complement strand
GCAGCTCCTGGTAGAGCACGTAGGCGGCGGCGCTCAACAGCCCCCGCAATTGATTGGCGAGGAAGCGGCTGCAGCTGGTGCGGTCGATTTCCAGGCCATGATGCAGCTCTTTGATCCGATTCTCGATATCCCCGCGGGCGCAGTAGATCGCTTCGTACAGATGCCGGGGCGAGTGCTTGAGGTTGGTGACCACGAAGCGCGGGTTGTCTTTGGGCTCGCGCCCGGGATGACGCACGACCTCGGCTTTGATGATGACGCGGCGGCGCTGATCCCAGGTGCCGGCGGCATAGCGAGTCTCGCCATACAGATGCTCGGTCTGCCCCGATGCGCGCGACACGCGCCGGGCGGTGCCCATCAAGCGCGCGCCGCGGCGCTCCAGAACCTTGTTTTTCCCCATCGCCACCACGTACTCGAGCCCCTCGCGTTCGAGGAAGGCGAACATCTCGGCGGCAGCGAAGCCGCCGTCCAAGCGAACTCGCAACCGAGCACGCGGGAACGCCTCCCGCAGCCGCGGCAACAGCCGCGAGAGGATCCCGATCGCTCCGACCCCGGCACTCGCATTGCCGGGCCGCAGCACGTAGGCGAACAGATATTGGTCCGCCTCCTCGTTGAAGGTCAGGAACCCGACCACCGGCAGGTAGCACCAAGTGTCGTAGTGACCGTTGAAGAAGGCCAGTTGCTGCGCACCATGGGTCGGATCGTCCGTCGGGTCCAGATCGATCGTGATCCGCTTTGCCTTGCGCTTCAGGCGCCGGCGATGGCGCTCGATCACGGTGTCCGCCAGCGCCATCCCCATCCGCAACAGATCCGCCCGATCAAAGGCGTTCTCAAAGCGCGAGAGCGTCGGCTGCGAGGCCAGGTCCTCACCCCGGAGCGGATCGCGACCACACAGCAGCTTCTGGATCGGGTCGGCGCCCAATCGGCCCGCATCATTACCATCCGGATAGCCGCACGCGATGGCATACAGCCGCTGGCGCACCAGATCCCCGATCCCGTGGCGAATCTTGCCCGACTGGCGTGGGTCTCTGATGCCACCGATCAATGCATCGGTCAGACCCAATCGCCGATCGCAGGCTTGCAGCAGGATCGCCCCGCCGTCGGAACTGGCATGGTCCTGGTCAAATTTAGCGACGACCGCCTTGCCCGCCAAATCCGAAAACAGAACACTCTGTCGTGTGCTATCGTCATCCATACAAAGGCCTTTTTTGTGCGAGAAAACACTTGTGGTAAAGCGTTTCTAGCACGATCGAGGCCTTTGTGCTTTCTCAATTCGTGAATTATTCAGGCTAGGCCGGAGGCGCCGCAATGGAGCATCGTGGGGGATACCGGGTTCGGGCGGATCTCAACGTGCAAGTTCGCTGGGAGGCCTCCCCCCTCCCGGCGACCGCCACACTTTGCGACATCAGCGTCAGCGGTGCACGCCTGCGTGCCCCTGCGCGACCGACACTGCTGTCGCGCGTGCGGCTGTGCGGCCCCTGGGAGACGCGCTCCAGTCGAACCGGCACCCTCGAGGGCTTTCTCATCCGGCACACCCCAGACGGGTTCGCCCTGGAGTGGATGCAGCTCGCCCCTGCGGATCTCGAAGCGCTGATCCGCACGATGCCGCCCACTACAGCCGCGCGCACCCGGCGGGCCGCACCACCAGCGCGCCGCTCTGGACGCGAGCGGGGAACCCAATTCTCATTCACGGGAGCCACGATGCTCTATCCCAATCTCATCAACGGCGCGCTTGAAGCGGCACCGGATGCCATCGTGATCAGCGATGGCGGCGACCGCATCGCGTTCGCAAACCGACGCGTCTGCGAATTGTTTGGGTATGAGGCCCATGAGTTGCTCGGTCAACCGATCGACAAGCTGTGGACTGACTCGGGCAGCAGGTCCTCGGAGGTACGCCTGGTGCGTCGCAATGGTCGGGACATCCGGGTCGATGTGCGGCGCAGCCCGTTTTCGGACGGTGATTGCATGCTGACGGTCTGCGCGATCCGCGAGCTCCCCGAGCACTCGCAGCTCGAGTCCGAGCTGATTGCGGCCCGCGAGGCCGCCGAACGCGCCGATCAGGCCAAGAGCCGCTTCCTCGCCACGGCGAGCCACGACATGCGACAGCCGCTGCAGGCGCTGTCGCTGTTGAACGGGACGCTGCGGCGGCTGTGCGAGGAACCCACCGTCGCCGGACTCCTGCTGCAGCAGGAGCAGTCGATCAACGGCATGTCACGCCTGGTCAATGCGCTTCTGGACATCGGTCGGCTGGAGGCTGGCGCGATCACCCCGGACATCGGGGAGTTCCCGCTCGCGCCGCTCCTCGAGGAGTTGCAACGGGATTTCGCGAGCGTTGCGCTCGAGAAGGGACTGAGTCTCGAGGTGGAACTCTCCTCGGCCGTCGCGCGCAGCGACCGCGCGCTCATCGGGCAGGTGCTGAGCAATTTGATCTCCAATGCCATCAAGTACACGCACCGGGGCCGGGTGCTGGTGCGTTGTCTGCTCGGCGCGCAGATCGTCAGGCTCGAGGTCCTCGATACCGGCATCGGTATCCCGGCGCAACTCCTGCCGCGCATCTACGATGAGTTCTTCCAGGTCGGCACCGGCGCCAACAGCGTGCGCGACGGGTACGGACTGGGACTGTCCATCGTGAGTCGGATCGTCAAGCTTCTCGGTCTGAAGCTCGATGTGTCATCCGTGCCGGACAAGGGGTCGAGCTTCTGTCTGGACGTACCCGCCGGAACGCACGAACTGAACGCCGCGCAGAGCCCCTCGAGGGCTGCAGCACCGCGCCTGCCGTCGCGGGCGGCGAGTTCCCCGCAGGTGCTGCTGGTCGAAGACGATGCCGGGGTCCGCGATGCCACGCGCATGCTGCTCATGGCGGAGGGCTACCAGGTCGTGACGGCGGCCTCCTACGCCGAGGCGCTCTCGCGATTTGACGCCCAGCCGCGCATCGATCTGCTGATCACGGACTATCACCTCTGCGGCGCAACCGGCATGGAAGTCATCTCCTCCCTGCGCGCCAGGCGCGGCGCGCCCTTGAATGCCATTCTCGTCAGCGGCGACACCTCGAACAGAGTGCAGGGTTTGGTGCACGACACCGGCTTGCGGATGGTGAAGAAGCCCATTCAGGCCGAACAGTTCCTCGCCGTCATCAACGAGCTGCTCGCAAGCGCGGTGGGGGTCGCATCACCGCTGGTCCCGAGCTAGCGCGCCGGCCAGCGGGGGCATCGGTGCGGCGCTCAGTGGCCGCGCACGGGCGACGCCGGAGCCATCAAGACCTCCGCGCTGAGATGCGTGCCGTATGAAATTTGATGCGGCACACAGGTCGACTCGTAGCGGACATTGCGGGTGGTGAACAGCGGCAGGAAGGTTTCCTTGAACTGCTCGATGAGCTCGCAGTTCCCCTGATCCTGGAGACTCGAATTGCCCGCCAGGAGCACGACGTTCTGCCAATGCGCAGAGACCGTCGGTCCGACGGCCTTGCCGTGCGCCGAGGCGGCCGGCACCAGCACCTGCATGCTGACCTGCACCCCCGGAAACGTCTCCACGCCCGTTCCCTGGACACAGCCATATTCGTGCACCTTCAAGTCCCGTGCCCCGAGCTTCTCGAGCATCCGCTGGACTTCCTCGCGCAGTCCCCCGCAAGAGTAGTACGTCGTGAACCCTTGGTAGATGAACCGGACGTGGCGGTTCGTCCAGACCGCCTGAACGCGGCCTTGCGCCGCAGCGGCCAGCGGGATGGCCCCGAGCAGCACACCGGCCATCATGATCGTCACTCGGGAAACAATAGTGGCACGCATAAGACGTTCTCCAGCAACCCTACCTCGCCGTCCCGCGGACTGCCTCGTGGCGTCCGGCCATCGGAGATCTGCACGCTATCGCCGCGCGCGCAACGGCGCAAGCAGGCACTGTACACCGTCGGCCCTTCCGCTGAAGAACCCGCCTCCGTGTGGCGCTGCGGCCTCGCTTGCCCCTGCCCTCACGGCGCAGATGAGGCTGTAGGCACCTGCGCCGCCGAACGACGGACCCACCCCGCGACGCGTGAGCAATGGTAGCGTGGTTCGCGGGCTTGCGCGAACGGGCCCATTCGCGTGCCCGGCCACGCGAACCGAGCCGTGGAGTTTCGATGAGGCCTGACGATGTCTCGAACAACGTACTGTGGATCTTAGACCGACGTCATCCTGACGTCGGGGGTGTCCTCTGGACACTGCAGCAAGTCCCCTTCCAGCACGTCAACTCAGACTATGCACGATGGCTTGCGTCTGCGGGACGGGGTCGATTCATTGTGTGCGAGCACCCCTTCGGGGCGACCATCGAGGGCGGCTTCGCGTTCTTCGACGATGAGGGCGCGCGGTTCAGTTTTGTGGCGCATTCCTTCGCACCGTTCCCTCGAGATCAGCGCCACCTGCACTTCCTTGTGGAGCCGCGCTTGTTCTCGAGATTCGAAGCTAGCCTGCGCGCTCGCGATGAGCGGATAGCGGCCTTGCAGCGGCAGATCAATACCCATCCGAAATTTCGCTGATATCTGCTCGCAGGTGCCGGGGCCGTGCACGAAATCTCGAGTGATCGGGACCGAGCGTCCGCGGTAGAATGCCGCGCGCCCGGATGCGCAAAACTCCGATCTCGCTGCGCCTTATGAAAATTCTGGTCGTAGAAGACGAACACAAGACATCGGCCTACCTCAAGCGAGGGCTGGAAGAGAATGGCTTCGTCGTCGACGTCGCGGAGACGGGAGAGGATGGCAGCCACTTGGCCGAAACGCACTCGTACGACGTGATCGTTCTCGATGTGCTGTTGCCAGGGCGTGACGGCTGGAATGTCTTGACAGGATTGCGCCGGCGCGGCATCGAAACACCCGTGCTGTTCCTCACGGCGCGCGATGCGGTCCGCGATCGAGTAAAAGGCTTTGAACTCGGCGCGGACGATTACCTTGTGAAACCGTTTGCGTTTTCGGAATTTCTCGCACGAATACGATCGCTATTGCGACGCGGGTCGGCGAGGCAATCGACTGTGCTACGATTGGAGGATCTTGAAGTTGATCTCGCCCGTCACAGGGCGCTACGGGGCAGTCGTCCCCTCGACCTCACGCCCAAGGAATTCCAGCTCCTGTCCTTTCTGCTGCAACGCAGTGGCGAGGTTCTCTCCCGTACGCTGATTGCCGAGCAAGTGTGGGACATCAACTTCGAGAGTGATTCCAATCTCGTGGAAGTTCATATGCGGCGGCTGCGTTCGAAGGTGGACGACCCGTTCGAACTGAAGCTCATTCATACGGTGCGTGGCGTCGGATATGTCGTCGAAAAACGCACCTGAGCACGACTCAGTGCGACAGCGCGCGATTGTGCGATCTCCATCGATCGCCCTGCGCATGACCGCGTGGTACGTCCTTTCCGCCTTCGCATTGATCATCATCGCGACCGGGTCGCTCTATTGGGTTCTCGTCAATGGCATGTATCGGGAAGACGTGCACGATCTGACCGACAATCTCGAGAACGCGTCGCTGCTGCTGAGTGCTTCGAGCGCCCAGCATGGGGTCTCGTTTCCTTTCGAGGCGCCGCGGACACGAGGACATCGGCCAGACATTTACGTGCGTGTCTTGGATCCGAGTGGGCGAGTACTACTCGAGACACCGGGATTGTCGAGGCAGTTGCCTGCACCCTCGAGGGCCGAACTCGCCGCGCTACCAGCGAGCGGCGGTGCCAGCCGGCAGGTCGTATCGCGGCAGGGCGAACCGTTCTTGACACTGATTGCGCCGATCGCCGGAGCCCAACCGCGATTTCTGGAAGTCGCAATGGACCGGGCGCATGATGAGTTTCTTCTGGCGCGCTACCGCGAGCGGCTGTGGCTGATTCTCGGTGTCTCGCTGGTGCTGTGCGCGCTGGTCGGTTACCTCATCGCCAGGAGCGGAATGCGACCCATCAAGGGGATTAGTCAAACCGCTGAGCGCATCCGGGCCACCACGCTTCACGAGCGGATCACAACCGACGGCCTGCCGGAGGAATTGCGCGGGCTGGCGGAGACGTTCAACGGAATGCTTGACCGCCTCGAGCAGTCTTTCGCGCACATCTCGCAGTTCTCCGATGATGTGGCACATGAACTGCGCACTCCAATCAATAATCTGCGCGGTGAGATCGAAGTGGCGCTGGGGAAGACGCGCTCTGCGGACGAGTATCGCGATGTGCTTGGGTCCTGTTTCGAAGAGTGCACGCGAATCGCGCGTCTGATTCGCACCCTGCTCTTTCTGGCGCGCGCGGAAACGGCCGCCGATGCGTTGCAGCGCGAGCCTGTCGATCTCGGTGAGGAACTCAGCAAAATCGTGGAATTCTACGAAGCAGACGCGGGCGAAAAAGGCGTCGAGCTTCGCGTCATCGGTGCGTCGGGCGTGCGGGCGGAACTCGATCGGACGCTCTTCCAGCAGGCAATCGGCAATTTGATTTCAAATGCGGTCGCGCATACCTCAGCCGGTGGCTCGGTCAAACTTGCAGCGAGTGCGAGCGGGCAGGATGTCCGCGTGACCGTGACGGATACGGGGTGCGGAATTGCGCCGGAGCATCTGCCGCACGTCTTCGGCCGGTTCTATCGTATCGAGCCATCCCGTACCGGATCGCAGCAGAACGCCGGGCTGGGTCTGGCGGTCGTGAAGAGCATCGTGAACCGCCACGGTGGACGGGTGGAGATCGCCAGCCGGGTCGGCGAGGGAACAGAGGTCCAGCTCATCGTGACCTCGTCGGGCGCTGCTGCACCCGCTCAGCTTACGAAATCGTAATCCCAGCGTCAGCATGACGTCATTCCCGGGGGCGTAGGCTCCTTTGACATGAAGGAGATCGCCCGCCGGGCTGCGAGGGTCCTGGCTGTTCTAATTGTCGTGCCGCTGTCCGGCTGCGCAACCTATCGGTCCCATCCGCTGCATCCCGAGGCCAGTGCGCGCTCCCTAGCGGCACGTAGCCTCACGGCCCCCCGGCTGCTCCACTTCCTCGCGATCGAGGAGCATCGCGCCGGGCCCCCGCACTGGAATCTCGAGACTCTGACGCTGGTGGCGACCTACGATCGGCCGGACATGCCGCTCGTCACCGCGCAATGGCGTGAGGCGAAAGCGGGAGAAATCACTGCCGCAGAACTGCCCAATCCGACGCTCTCATTCCAGCCGACTTACGACACGACCACGGCCATCCCGTCGCCTTGGAAAGTGGGTCCGGTGGTCAGCTTCCTGATCCGTGCGTTCGGAGTGCGGTCCGCGCTCATCACAAGGGCGCGCGCGCAAGCGGAAGCGGTCCGACAGACGATCGCGGTCACGGCTTGGCAATTGCGAGGCCGAGTGCGCGCGGCGCTCCTTGCGTTGTGGTCAGCGCAGCGCTCCGCCAAGCTGTCGACCCAAGCGGTTGCCGTCGCGAATCGATACCAGGGTGCGGTCGCACAGCGCTATCGGGCCGGGATGGTTTCGGCTGCAGACCTGACCACGGCGTCGCTTGCCCAAGAGCAGGCGCTGCTCAAGTTCGCCGCCAGCGAGAGGACGCTGCAGTTGACACGCACCGCATTGGCAACGGCACTCGGCCTGCCAGTTGCGGCACTCCATCATGTCACACTGGATCTGGCGGGGATCTCCCACCCGCAGCCTCCCGGCACGTTGGGTCCGCTCGTTCACGCGGCGCTCATCAAGCGGCCCGACGTTCTGGCCGCCTTGGCGCGTTACCGTGCGTCGGAGGCGAATCTGCGTCTCGCGATCGCGCGACAATATCCCTCGATCGATATCGGACCGGGCTATCACTACGATCACGGTGACAACAAATTCCTCCTGGCGGTCTCGCTCCCTCTTCCGATTCTGAATCAGAACCAGGGCCCCATTGCCCAAGCGCGCGCGGCGCGGCGGGTTGCGGCGGCGGAATTCAGCGCGGTGCAGGCACGAGTGTTGGCCCAGATCGAACAGGCGCAGACGGACTGGAAGGCCAGTGACGCCGAGCTTGCCAGTGCCCGTCAAGTGCGCTCCTCAGCAGCCAAGGTGCTGGCGCGACGGCGGACCGAATTCGCGGCGGGTGCGATCGGCTGGCTGCGCCTCCTCGGCGCCGAGGAAGCTTTCGTTGAGGCCGAGCAGGGGGCGCTTGCCGCCTCGGTACAGGAGCGCGCCGCCCTCGGGGGACTCGAGGCGGCGCTCTATCACCCCTTTTTGATCGCGGGAAGGCGTTGATGTCCAAACGAGTCATTCAGTGTCTGGCCGCAGCGATGGCTGCGGCCTTTTGGGTGCCCATGGCGTTGGCTGCGGGGCTCGCGCCGATCAAGCTCGGACCGCAAGCGTTGTCGGCCGGACAGATCCGGACTGCCCGGCTGAGACGCCTCGAGTCGGCACCCCAGCTATCGGCGTACGGAATCGTTCTAAACCCCGGACCCCTCGCGACGCGCGCCTCGCAAGTCATCACCGCGCGCGCCCAGGCGACTCTGGCGCGGAGCGAAGTCCGACGTGCGGCCGTGCTCTACCGCGCCCATCACAATATCTCCCAAGCGGCGCTGCAGAGCGCGCAGACGGGGCTCGAGACGGCGGCCGCGACGCTCATGCAGCTGAAAACGCGGATGCTCGCCCACTGGGGCCCCAAACTCTCCGCCGCTGCGCTTTCGGGGAGCGCGCCGGTGCGTGGGCTCGAGACCGGCGCGGCGGCGCTGGTCGAAGTGAGTCTCCCGCTCGGCCAGGAATTGGAGCGCCCACCCGCAAACGCATTGGCCACAACTCCCGACGGGGAGAAGATCTGGCTGCGCTTCGTCAGCCCTGCACCGCGCACCGCCGCCGGCGTCGCCGGAGAAAGTCTGTTCTATCTGATGCCCGCAGAGATCTCGATGCCGATCGGCACACCGCTTACGGTCGCCCTCGCCTCCAGGGCGAGAGAAGCGGGCGTCCTGGTGCCCCGCTCGGCTGTCGTGTGGGATCACGGCGAGCTGCTCGTGTTCCGCGAAACCGCCCCAGGATCCTTCTTACCGGTACCGATCCGCAGCTCCTTCATTTCGGGCGACGGATACTTCGTACCGGAGAGCCCAGGGACCCTGCTGCATCCCGGCGATCGCATCGTCACCGGCGGGGCGGCGCTCCTGTATTCGGTCGCCGCGCAAGCGGCGCCGGCGGCGAAAGCCGCACAGGCAAGCAAGCCCAAGGATGGGAATGATGACTGAGGGGCCGGATTGATGCGCGCCATCGTCGAATTTTGCCTGCGTTTCCGCTGGGTCGTCCTGTCCGCGGCGCTCGGACTGACCCTGCTGGGGCTCCTGGCAGTCATCCGTGCGCCGTACGACGTATTCCCGGAGTTTGGGCAGCCGACGATCACCGTCGTTACCAATGCGGCGGGTTTGGCGCCACGGCAGATCGAGGCGCTGGTCACGACGCCCGTTGAAGATGCGGTCAACGGCATTCCAGGGCTGTCGGTCCTGCGCTCGCAGTCGATGGAGGGGCTGTCGGTCGTAACAGCGGTGTTTCACGGCAACACCAATGTCTATCTCGATCAACAGCTCGTGTCACAGCGACTGGCGCCGCTGGTGCCGACTCTTCCACCCGGTGCGACGCCGGTCATCGCCCCGCTTCAATCCTCCACCGGCGTTGCCCTCACGATCGGCTTGACCGCGCCGAAGCACTCATTGATGCAGCTCACCGAGATCGCCCGCTGGACGATCCGTCCGGCGTTGCTCGCCGTGCCGGGGGTCTCGAAGGTGGTGATCTTCGGCTCGCGGCCCGAGCAGTTGCAGGTGCAATTCCATCCCAGCAAGCTGATTGCGCTGCACTCCGGGCTCAATCAACTCACTGCGGCCGCAGCCGCCGCGAGCGCCGTTCGCGGCGCCGGGGTCGTGAATACCCCGAACCAGCAGCTGTTCCTGATGAGTCACGGCCAGGCGACGACGCCGGCCGCTCTCGCCGGGAGCCTCTTCCTGCGCCGCGATCATCGCAGTGTCACTCTGGGCGAGGTCGCCCAAGTCATCGAGGGATCGCCGCCTCCGATCGGCAGCGCGCGGGTGGGCACCAAGCGCGGACTCGTGCTCGTGATCGGCTCGCAGTATGGCGCCAATACGCTCGCGGTGACGCGAGGTCTGGATCACGCCCTGGCGACGCTCGCCCCGCTCCTGAAGCGAGACGGAATCACCGTCCAGCCGAACGGTCTGCGGCCCGCATCCTTTATCGATGCAGCGCTGCGCGATGTGCGCAATTCCTTAGGGATCGGCGGGGTGCTCATCTTCGTGGTGCTGTACTTCGCGCTGCGAAACTGGCGCACGGCCGTCCTCTCGTTCACCGCCATACCGCTGTCCCTCCTCTCTGCAGCATTGATCCTCACCGGGCTCGGGTTCAGCTTGAATACCCTTTCGCTGGGCGGACTCGCGATCGCCCTCGGGGAGGTGGTTGATGATGCGGTCGTCGGTGTCGAGAACATGCATCGTCGATTGCGGGAAAATCGTGGTCTACCTCAGCCGCACAGCGCGTTTAACGTCATGCTCCGTGCGACGCTCGAGGTACGTAAGGCGGTGATCTTCGCGACTTTCTCGGTCGTTCTCATTTTCCTGCCCGTGCTGTACTTGACTGGCGTCGCCGGTCGGCTGTTCCGACCTCTGGCGCTGGCCTACATCTTGGCCATTGTCTCCTCGCTCATCGTGGCGCTCACCGTCACGCCGGCCCTGGGTTTGATTCTGCTCGGCCGCGCCCCACTCGATCCCGCCGATCCACCGCTGCTGGTGCGAGCTAAGCGCATCTACAGCCACATGCTCGCCTTTGTCGAGCGGCATCCGCGCACCGTGCTGGTCTCGGTTTCCGTCCTCGTCATCGGCGGCCTGGCGAGCGTGCCGGCGCTGCGCACCAGCTTCCTGCCGCAGTTCAATGAGAACGATCTGATCGTGCACTTCGAGACCGCGCCCGGCACTTCGCTCGCGGCCACGACAAGTGTGGGAGAGCGGGCGATCCGCATCATGGAGAAGCTGCCGGAGGTTGCCCACGTGGTCATGCACGTCGGTCGAGCGCATCTCTCGAACGGCAATGCGCTCACGAACAAGGCGGAAATCGACGTAGGTCTGGCCGCCAAGGGAAATGCGGACAGCGCGGCCACCGAGCGTGAGATCCTGGCCGCCGTCAGAGGGGCTCCCGGCGTGCGCTGGTGGGCAAACACTTTTCTCACCGAGCGCATTCACGAGACGCTCTCCGGCGTCACGGCCCCGGTAGTCGTGACGATCTACGGACGTCGTCTCGGTGCGCTGAACACGGATGCGCTGCGTGTAGCGGCGGCGCTGAGGAACGTGCCGGGAGCGGCCGGCGTGCGCATCCAGGCGCCCCCCGGCACGCCCGAACTCTCCATTCGGTTGAACCAGTCGGCGCTGACGCGCTACGGATTCACACGAGGCCAAGTCTTGCGTGCCATCCAGACGAGCTACAGCGGCCGTACGGTGGGGCACGTGTACACGGCTGGCCGATCCTTCCCGATCGTCGTGGTGCTGCCGCCTGCGCTGCGTGCCGATCCAACCGCAGTCGGGGAGATTCCGCTAGTCAGCCCCACAGGTCTGGTCGTGCCCCTGGGGGTATTGGCTCATATCCGCGAGCGGGCCGGTCAGTCAGTCATCCTTCACCGCGGTGCCCAGCGCGTGCAGATCGTTACGGCGAATGTCGCGGGAAGCTCCGCGCGGTTTGTCTCTTTGGCGCGCCGCCGGCTCGCGACCGTGCCGTTGTCGCGTGGCGACTATCTGCGGGTCGGCGGCACGGCGATTGCTTCAAGCCAGGCGCGCCTGCAGTTGTCGCTCGATTTCATCCTGGCGCTGGCCGCCATCCTGGCTCTGCTCTTCATCGCCCTGCGCGACGCGCGCACCGTAGGGTTGCTCACGGTGAATCTGCCATTCGCGCTCGTGGGCGGCATTGCCGCGATCTGGGCCGCAAGGCTACCGATCTCGTTGGGCGCGGCGATCGGATTCGTCACCGTCTTCGGCATCACGCTGCGCAACGCGATCATGCTGCTGTCGCATTATCGCACGCTCGTGATCGAAGAGGGCCGGCCCTGGAGTCGGGAGACGGTGGAGCTCGGTGCGATGCATCGGATGGCGCCGATCCTCATGACAGCTTCTGTGACGGCGCTCGGGCTGTTACCCTTGGCGCTGGGTGCACATCGTCCCGGTCAGGAGATCGAGGGGCCGATGGCGATGGTGATCCTCGGTGGCCTCTTCAGCTCCACCGCGCTCACGCTGCTCGTCCTTCCTACTCTGGCGCTACGGTTCGCCCGATTTGCTCCGGAGGATGGGTGGGAAAGGGCAGCGGAGACGCCGCCCGCCTGATAGGCAATGGACGACAAGGAGGTGCACGCGCCTGTTACCGGGGCTATACAACGCTAATCGGGGTGGAATGCGCGGCTCTGGATCCATCGCGATCGCCAGTGCTGTAAGTAGACATGTGCCAATGCCGGATCATCCCAAAGAACGACCACGTTTTCGCTGTTTTCCCGCGCTGCAGCGCGACTATAGTTACTAATCAGTACTTAACTTAGAGACTATGCATACGCATAGCGTGTCTCAGGATGTCGAAAGAACGAGCGCACATGCTCTGGTGTCTTCTGGAGATAACGCAGGCGACCAACGACAGCACGCAACA
>JAJZDW010000018.1 GCA_021851405.1 Pseudomonadota bacterium | reverse complement strand
GGAACTACCGTGCCGCTGGTCGAATTTCACCACCACCGAGCGGCGAAACAGGTCGGGGAACAGAACACTCTGTCTCGTGATATTCTCTGTCACGCAAAAGCCTCTCGAGTGGTGGAAAGCCTTGTAGTAAAGCCTTTTTACCACGACAGGGGCTTTTGTTTTTCAGAATTCATGCATTTTCCGGGCTAGGGCGCAAGCTCTCGCGGGGCTTACGCCCGGAGCGGTCCCGCCATTGGACGACGAAGCTCGTGCCGTCGGGGTCAATCGGACGCCGAATCCGGTCACTAGGTCATCCCACACCAGCAGCTCGCCCCGTATGGGGCGCCTTCAGCCTGCGCACGGCCTCGTCGGATCGCCGTTTTCGTGCCACTTCTCGCTCTCCCGGGACAAGCCCGCCCACACGATCAGCGGGACTAACTTATGTGTGTGGGCTTACCTCCTCATGTAAGCAAAACGTCCATTCGGGCACCCTCGGAGACAATTGCGAGAGCACCGAATTGAGCGAATCGTACTGAAAGTCCGAGAGAATGCGAGAGGCAGCGAAGGCTCGCGAGAGATTCCGAGCAGACCAGAGGCTACATGGTGTGCGTGGGTTTATCGCCTTGCAGCGCGCCGGCCAGGTACGTCTCGATCTTCTTCTGCGTCTGGCCGTGATCCTGCTCGCTGAACTGCACGCCGATGCCCGCCGTGCGCTTGCCCTGAGCGCCCTTCGGGGTCACCCAGATCACCCGCCCGGCCACCGGCAGCTTCTCATCCTCACCCATGAGGTTGAGCAGCATGAACACCTCGTCGCCGAGGCGGTAGTTGCTGTTGGTCGGAATGAACAGGCCGCCGTTCTTCACGAACGGCATGTAAGCCAGGTACAGGGCGCTCTTGTCCTTAATCGTCAGCGTCAGCAGACTGGGCTTGTTGCCACTGGCTTTCACCTTCGGAACCTCAGCTTCGCTCTCGAGACCACCCGGCGAGGCGCTCAGGCGGCGCGGTGCGGCGCGAGACTGCGCAGCACAGCCTCGAGCGCCACGCCCTTATTGATCGGCACGTCCAATGATGACCTGAGCTCCCGCACCGCGTCCAGGAGTTCAAACGTCCCCTTTATAGTGAGCGGGCGCACACGCTGGTGCGCGCTGGCGCGCATTTCCGTCGGCGCAGCACCCCCGGTAAGCCCGGCACGGATCCGATCCGTGAGCCAGGTCTCAAAACACGCCAGCCGCAGCGCCAACTCCCCGCGCGCCCAGCGCTCGGCACTCGCACCGGCGTCGCCGTGTCCGCCGGCGATCTCCTCGAGCTCGCGGTGAGTCTCGACGGCCGCCGCGATCACCGCCGCCGGATCGACCGCCGCGGCCTCGAGGGGCGCATCGCCGAGCACCTCGAGCACCCCCGCCCAGTCGGCCGTGCCCCGTTCGGCCGTGAGCCACTCGAGCGCCGCCTCGCGCGCGGGCGTCGGCACTCGCAGCCGCTGACAGCGGCTCGCGATCGTGACCGGCAGGCGCGACGGTACGCTCACCACCAGCACCAGCAGCGTTCTCGCCGAGGGCTCCTCGAGCGTCTTCAGCAGCGCGTTGGCGGCAAAGCGGTTCATGCTGTCGGCCGGCGCGAGCACCCCGACCTTGTAGCCGCCCTGGTGCGACGTCAGCGCCAGATCGGCGGTGAGTTCGCGCACCTGCTCGATGCGGATCTGCGCCGAGTCGCCGAGCGGTACGACGTTGATGAGGTCCGGGTGCTGCCGATCCTGCACGTGGCGGCAGGCCGCGCACGCACCGCAGGGCGCGGCCTGCGGTGCGCGGCACAGCACGAGCTGCGCCGCCCAGTACGCGAGCAGCGTCCCGCCGGCGCCCGGGGACTCGTGAATGAGCAGCGCGTGCGGCATCCGCCCGGCGGCGAAGGCCGCGCGCAGCTGCTGTTTCTGCGGCTCGAGCCACGGCGGCATCACGGGCGGCCCGCCCCGGTGAGCCAGGGCGCCAGGGCGGCGCGCACCTGCGCCTGCACCGCCGGCACGGCCGCCGTGGCGTCAATGCGCCGGATGCGCTGCGGCTCGCGCAGCTCGAGCGCCAGATACCCGGCGCGCACCCGCTCGAAGAACGCCTCGGTCTCCGCCTCGATGCGATCGGCCGGTCCGCGCCGCGCCCGGGCGCGCGCCAGGCCCACCGCCACCGGCAGATCGAGCAGCAGCGTGCAATCCGGCGCGAGCCCGGCGTGCACACGCGTGGCGATCGTCTCGATCCAGGCCCCATCGACGCCGCGACCGGCGCCCTGGTAGGCCCGCGTGGCGTCCGTGAACCGGTCGCTCACCACCCAGTCCCCCGCGGCGAGCGCCGGGCGGATCAGGTTGTCGAGATGAATCGCGCGCGCGGCAAACATCAACAGTGTCTCGGCTTCGGCCGACAGACGCTCGCGACCGTGCTCGAGCACGAGGCGGCGCACCTGCTCGGCGAGCTCGGTGCCACCGGGCTCGCGCGTCACGCGCACCGTGCGGCCCGACTCGCGCAGCCACTCACCGAGCCACTGCACGACGGTCGATTTGCCCGCCCCCTCGATCCCCTCCAGGGTGATGAACACGCCGCGGCTCATCGCTTCGGTCCCGCGGGCGGGCGCTGCGCCTGCCGATCGAGGTCGAGCTGATGGATGTACTTGCGCAGCTGCACGTCATGCTCGGCCAGCGTGCGCGAGAACTGGTGGCCCCCCTTGCCGGTGGCGACGAAGTACAGATCACGACTGTGATCCGGATGCACCGCAGCGTACAGCGAGGCCAGGCCCGGCAGACAGATCGGTGTCGGCGGCAGTCCGGCGTGCAGATAGGTGTTGTAGGGCGAGTTCACCGCCAGATCCGCCGCGTGCAGCGCACCGTGATAACGCGTGCCGAGGGCGTAGATGACGGTCGGATCGGACTGCAGGCGCATGCCCCGGCGCAGGCGGTTGACGAACACCGAGGCGATGCGCGCGCGCTCATCGGCCACGCCGGTCTCCTTCTCGATCATCGAGGCGAGGATCAGCGCCTGGTAGGCGTCGTGCAGCGGCAGGTTGCGGCGGCGCGTCTGCCACACCCGGGCGAGCTCGGCGGCCATCTCGTCGTAGGCCATGCGCAGCACGGTCAGGTCGCTCGTGCCGGGGGAGAAGCTGTAGGTGTCGGGAAAGAATCGGCCCTCGGGCTGCTGCGTGGGGTGACCGAGCGCGGCCATGACGCTGGCATCGCTCGCACCGCGCAGCGTCGGCACGATGTCCCGGTCGGCATCGAGCTCGGCACGGAACTGCGCGAACGTCGCGCCCTCGACGACGGTGAGCTTATCGAGCACCACCCGTCCCTCCTGGAACATGCGCACGATCTGCGCCGGGCTCGAATACGCCGGAATGTCATAGACGCCGATCTCCATGCGCGGCGCGCGCCCCATGAGGCGCAGATACAGCTCGAGGGCGCGCGGATGCGTGAGCGCCCCGAGGCGCCCGAGCCGCGCGAACACCAGGTGCAGCGTATCGCCGGCCTGCACGCGCACGCGCACGGCGTGCGGTGCCGGGCCGGGCTCGCCGTAATAGTGCCGCAACCAGAGCACGCCGCTGGCGGCCCCGAGCACCCCCAGCGCGAGCACCACAGCGAGGATCCGCGCACCGCGCCGCACGGCGCTCGCCTCACTCATCCGCCGGCGCCTCGAGCAGCGGCTGCAGCAGCCGTTGCAACCGTTCGGTGAGCGGACCGGGCCCGAGCGCGCGCCCCGGCAGCGCGCTCACCGGCCAGAGCCCGACGCGCGCGTTGGTGAGGATCACCTCGCGCGCGCCCTCGAGATCCTCCAGCCCGAGCGCGCACGCCTCGACCGCCAGCCCCGCCCGCGCCGCTTCGCGCATCAGCACCTGGCGCATCACGCCCGCGACCCCGCAGGTGCGAATCTCGGGCGTACGCACCCGCCAGCGGCCGGATGGGCCATCGATCAGAAACACGTTGGTCATGGTGCCGCCAATGAGCTGTCCCGCAGAGCTGAGCATCAGTGCCTCGTCGGCCTCGGCACCGTCCGCCTCGTTCGCCGCCAGGATCTGCTCCAGACGGTTGCAGTGCTTCAGGCCGGCGAGTGCCGGGTTCTCGCCCAGCCGCACTGAGGCGATCCGCACCCGCGCACCGGCGCGCGGCTCGGCCTCCTCGGGCCACGGATAGCGGATGATGACACAAGTGCCGCGCTCCGCGCCGCGCCGGTAGCCCCGCGCGCTGCCCGCCCCGCGGGTCAGCAGCGCCTTGACGATCGAGCGCGATCCCTCGCCCGCAACCCGTTCGAGCTCGGCGCGCAATCCCGGCGGGAGCGGCACCCCGAGCCGTCGACAACCGAGCGCGAGGCGCTGCAGGTGCAGCGAGAGGAAGCGCGCGCGGCCGTTGAGACAGGCGATCGTCTCGAACACCCCCTCGCCGTAGTGCAGGCCCCGATCGAGCGCCGTGACCGTCTCGCTCGCCTGGCCGTCCACCCACACCGCAGGGCCGTTCATGCCGAGCCCGTCGCCGTGCTGAGGGCGGCGAGCACGCCGCGGGCCTTGGCCCGGGTCTCGGCCAGTTCGCGCTCGGGATCGGAGTCGGCCACGATGCCCGCTCCGGCGCGCAGCTCGAGCCGCCCGCCGTCGCTCCACAGGGTGCGGATCAGGATGTTGAAATCCGCATCGCCATCGCGGCCGAGCCAGCCGAGCGCGCCGGTGAACGGCCCGCGGCCCTCGCCCTCGAGCTCGGCGATGATCTGCATGCCGCGGATCTTCGGACAGCCGGTGATGGTGCCGCCGGGAAACACCGCGCGCAGCACATCGATGGGCGTGCGCCCCGGCGCGAGCGTGCCGGTGACGCTCGAGACCAGATGATGCACGTGTCGATAGGACTCCACCGCCATGAACTCCTCCACGCGCACCGTCCCGGGGCGACAGACGCGGCCGAGATCGTTGCGCTCGAGGTCAACCAGCATCACGTGCTCGGCGCGCTCCTTCGGGTGTGTGCGCAGCGCCTGGATCTCGTGCGCGTGCGCGGCGGGCTCGCCGCTGCGTACGCCCGTGCCGGCAATCGGCCGCGTCTCGATGCGCCCATTGACGAGGCGCACCAGTCGCTCGGGCGAGGAGCTGAGAATTGCCGCATCGCCCCACTGCGCCCAGGCGGCGAACGGCGCGGGGTTCGCCACGCGCAGGCGCTCATAGACGTCCGCCAGACTCGCCCCGGGGCGCAGCCGCGCGCGCCAGCGGCGCGAGAGGTTCGCCTGATAGATCTCCCCGGCGCCGATGTCGCGCTGGAGGCGCCGCACGCGCTCGAGAAACCACTGCTCAGGCTCCTCTTCGATCGCCTCGACCGGCTCGATCGCGCAGGCCGGCCGAGCCGTCTCGCTCAGGCGTGCCGCGGCGCCCTCGGCATCGGCCACGAGTCGCGCCAGGTGCGCCTCGGCGCCGGGCTCGGCCAGCGCCCGCAGCCGGTGCGTCTCGTGATCGTAGACCAGCGCACAGGGACAGCGCAGCGCGAAGGCGCCAACGGGAAACGAGGACGGCGGCAGCCGCAGCCGCGGCTCGACCTGCGCGGCGAGTTCATAGCCTAAGTACACGGCCCAGCCGCCGGCCCACTCGCCGCAAAAGGGCGCGACCGTCGGCGCTGACCCGGTGGACTCGACCTGCCACCAACGCTCCAGCGCCTCGAGAAACCGCGCTTCGGCAAGCACGCCCGCGGGCACGCGCCCGTCGGCCCCGAGCCGCCCGTGTGCATCGAGCCACAACGCCCCCTGCGGGTGGGCGAGCAGCACGCTGTGCCGCCCGAGCGCCCCGGGGGCGACGCTGTCGAGCAGCAGCGGGTAGCGGCGCGGATCCTGCGCGGCGAGTGCTCTGAGCACCCGCGGCGGCAGATCGAGGTTGCGAACCGGCACGGGAGCGCCGGGGCGGATCAGGCGGTGAAGCGCTTGAAGATCACCGATCCGTTCGTGCCGCCGAACCCGAAGGAGTTCGACAGCGCGTAGTCGATCGGCATCTGCCGGGCGGTGTTGGGCACGTAATCCAGATCGCAGTCCGGATCGGGCGTCTCGTAATTGATGGTCGGCGGTGCCACCTGATCGCGCAGCGCGAGGATCGAGAAGATCGCCTCGACCACACCGGCGGCCCCCAACAGATGCCCGGTCATCGACTTCGTGGAGCTCACCGCCAGATGCCGCGCATGCTCACCGAAGGCGCGCTTGATCGCGAGCGTCTCGGCCTTGTCACCGGCCAGGGTCGAGGTGGCGTGCGCATTGACGTACTGAACGTCCTCGGCGTTGATCGCCGCATCTCGTAGCGCGTTCACCATCGCCAGCCGCGCGCCCTCGCCGTCCTCCGGGGGCAGCGTGATGTGGTAGGCATCCCCGCTCATGCCGAAGCCGACGAGCTCGGCGTAAATCTTCGCGCCGCGGGCGCGCGCATGCTCGAGTTCCTCGAGGATCACTGCGCCGCCGCCGTCGCCGAGCACGAATCCGTCGCGGTCACGGTCCCACGGACGGCTGGCCCGCTGCGGCTCCTCGTTGCGCCGCGAGAGCGCCTTGGCCTGCGCGAAGCTCGCCAGGCCGCAGACCGTGGTGGCCATCTCCCCGCCGCCGGCGATCAGCAGGTCCGCATCGCCGTACTGCAGCGTACGCATCGCCAGACCGATCGCATGGGTCGAGGTGGAACAGGCCGTGACCACCCCGAGGTTCGGGCCCTTCAGTCCGAAGCGGATCGACAGGTGCCCGGAGATCATGTTGATGATGCTCGCGGGCACGAAGAACGGGGAGATCTTGCGCGGGTTGCCGGTCTTGACGTAATCGGCGAACTCCCGCTCGATGGTGCCGAGGCCGCCGATGCCGGCCCCACACACCGCCCCGCAGCGCGTGACGTCGAGCGTGCTGAAATCGATCCCGGCATCCTCGACCGCCTGCGCGCCGGCGGCCACACCGTAGTGCATGAAATCATCCATGCGCCGCACTTCCTTCGGATCGAAGTAGTGCTCCAGATCGAGGTCGCGCACTTCCCCGGCGAAACGTACCGGGAACGCCGACACATCGAAACGCTGGACCGGCCCGATGCCGCTCTGACCGGCCAGGATGGCCTTCCAGGCCTTCTCCACGGTGCTGCCCACCGGCGAGATGATGCCCATTCCCGTGACCACGACTCGACGTTTGCTCACACTCTACCCGTCTGGTGACCCGTCTTGGCTGAACTGAACGCACTGCAACGCCGGAGCGCCCGCCGTCGGGGCGGGCCGCGATCCGGCGTGGCCGTCTCAGGCCTTGCTGCGTCGCTCGTTGATGTAATCGATCGCCTGCTGCACGGTGGTGATCTTCTCGGCATCTTCGTCGGGAATCTCGATCTCGAACTCTTCCTCGAGCGCCATGACCAGCTCGACCGTGTCGAGCGAGTCCGCGCCGAGGTCATCGACGAACGAGGCGTCGTTGGTCACCTGCTCCTGCTTGACCCCCAGCTGCTCGGCCACAATGGCTTTGACCTGCTGCTCAACTGTGCTCATTAGAAATGGGTCCTTATGCTTAAGTGAAGGGACAAAATGCCCCGCCGGCCGAGGCGCGACTGGGGCGCGGTATTTTAGGGGAACACCCCCGCGGAAGCCACTCGCCGTTTGCGCCTGCGAGTGCTTGATTTTTCAATCGAAATTCTGCCGGTCGCGCCAAGCGCGGCTCACGGCATGTACATCCCGCCATTCACGTGCAGCGTCTCGCCGGTGATGTAGCCGGCTTGCGCCGAGGCGAGAAAGAGCACCGCGGCGGCCACATCGGCCGCGCTGCCGAGCCGGCCCGAGGGAATCCGCTCGAGCAGCGCCGTGCGCTGCGCCTCGGGCAGCGTACGCGTCATGTCGGTATCGATGAAGCCCGGGGCCACGGCGTTCACCGTGATGCCGCGCGAGGCGACCTCCTGGGCGAGGGATTTGGTGAACCCGAGCAGCCCCGCCTTGGCCGCCGCATAGTTGGTCTGGCCGGGGTTGCCGGTGAGCCCGACCACCGAGGTCAGGTTCACGATCCGCCCGCGCCGCTCCTTCATCATGCGCCGCAGACAGGCCTTGCTCAGGCGGAAGACCGCACTGAGGTTGGTGTTGATCACCGCCTCCCAGTCCTGCGGTTTCATGCGCACCAGCAGCCCGTCGCGCGTGATCGCCGCGTTGTTCACCAGAATGGTGGGCAGCTCCCCGGCAGCCTCCAGATCCGCCAGCAGCGCCTCGATGGAGGCCGGATCGGACACGTCGAGGACGGCGCCGCGGCCGTTGCCGCCCGCGTCCTTCAGCGCCACACCGATGGCCTCGGCGCCGCCGAGGCTGGTGGCCGTACCGATCACCCGCGCCCCGGCGCGCGCGAGCGTCAGGGCAATCTCCCGGCCGATGCCGCGCGAGGCACCGGTGACGAGCGCGATGTCATCCTGCAGCATCGGATCAGTTCCCATTGGATTCGGCCGGCGCACCGACGGCTGCGAGCGCCGCGGTGATGGAATGCTCATCCTCGAGCGCCAGGCACTCGAAGTCCGCGCGCCGCTCGATGCGCCGGTTCAGCGCCGTCAGCACCTTGCCGGGTCCGCATTCGATGAGTTGGCGCAAGCCGCGCCCCGCGAGCGCGCGCACCGTGTCCGTCCACCGCACCGGCTGGCACAGTTGGCGCACCAGGAGCGCGCGCAGGTCGGCCGGCTCGCGATGCTCGGTGGCATCCACGGCGCTGACGAAGCACAGCCGCGGCGCACGCCAGTGCACGGCCTCGAGCCGCTCGGCGAGCCGCTCGGCCGCCGAGCGCATCAGACTGCTGTGCGAGGGAACGCTCACCGGCAGGATCACCGCGCGCTTCGCGCCGCGGGTCTTGGCCGCCTCGATGGCGCGCTCGACGGCCGAGCGATCGCCGGCGACGACCACTTGGCCGGGCGCATTGAAGTTCACCGCTTCGACGACCTCCCGGCCGGCCGCCTCGCGGCACACCTCGATCACGACCTCGTCCTCGAGACCGAGGATGGCGGCCATCGCGCCGCTGCCGATCGGCACCGCCTCCTGCATGAACTGACCGCGCAGGCGCACCAGCGCGATCGCCTCGGCAAAAGGCAGCGCCCCGGCGGCCACCAGCGCGGTGAACTCCCCGAGGCTGTGCCCGCTCAGCACCTGCGGCTCGGCACCGCCGCGCTCGCGCCACAGGCGCCACAGCGCGATGCCCGCCGCGAGCATGGCCGGCTGGGTGCACTCGGTGGCATTGAGCCGCTCCGGCGGCCCGCCCGAAACCACGGCCCACAGATCGTAATCCAGCGCCGCGGACGCCTCGGCGAACGTCTCGCTGACCAGGGCGCCGTGCGGGCCGGCGGCCAGATCGGCCAGCATGCCGACCGACTGAGAGCCCTGCCCCGGAAACACAAAGCCAAAACCCATGCACTCATCCCGCATGACGAAAAGCGGCCGGAGTATACCGTGCCCGCCCGCCCCGGCGGGCGCAAAGCGCCGCCGGGGCGGAACCGCCCCTGCGCGCGGCGGTCGAATGCACTCGGGCGGCGCGGCGCGGAGCGCCCGCGGGCATTTGTTATCATCGGGCACGGGCGCGCCGCGGGCGCGCGAGCGAACCTGGACAATTCATGACACATCGAATCGAGCGCCGGCGCCTCGGCGAGGGCGCGGGGCGCGCTCTGCGGTCGCGCGGCTTCACCCTGATCGAAATCATGGTGGTGGTGGTGATCATCGGCCTGCTGGCCGCCGTGATCGTCCCGGAAGTGGTCAACAAAGTCGACGAGGCGCGCGTCGCGAAGGCCAAGGAGGACATCCAGAGCCTCGAGACCGCGATCACCGAGTACCGTCTGGACAACTCGGTCTATCCGACCACCCAACAGGGTCTGAAGGCGCTGGTGAAGCGCCCGAGCGACGCCTCGCTCACCAACTGGCACGGCCCCTACGTCCAGCGCCTGGTGAAAGACCCCTGGGGGCACGCCTATCACTACCAATATCCCGGCACGCACGGCCTGCCCTATGACCTGTACACCTACGGCGCCGACAACCAACCGGGCGGTACCGGCGACAATGCCGACATTGGCAACTGGAACCTCGGCAATTGACCGCTCGGCGCGGCGGGCGCGCGGCTTCACGCTGCTTGAGATCCTGGTGGTGCTCGCGATCATCGGGGTGCTCAGCGCCGGGGTGCTGCTGTCGATCGACCTGACCGGGCACGATCCGGCGCTGCACACCGCTGCGCGGCGGCTGGCGGCGCTGATGCGCTATGCGCGCAGCGAGGCGGAGCTGCAGACCCGTGACTACGGGCTGGTGTTCGATCGGGGCGGCTATCAGTTCGTCACCTACGCCGTGCGGCGCAACGAGTGGCGGGGCGTCCGCGCGGATCAGTCGCTGCGCCCGCGCGCGCTACCCTCGGGGGTCGAGGTGAAGGTCGTGGTCGACGGGCGCACCGTGAAGCTGCCGGCGAGCGCCCACGCCCAGCACGGCGCCCTCGCCCCGCAGGTGATGTTGTACTCGAGCGGGGATCTGTCCTCCTTCCGCATCACGCTGTGGCGCCACGGGGATGCCCGCCACGGCTTCGTGATCCGCGCCAACCGCCGCGGGCGCATCGTCGAGGACTCCCTCGCCGCGGCGCATCCTCGATGAAGCCGGCGCGCGGGTTCACGCTGATCGAGGTGCTGGTGGCGCTCGCCATCGTCACCATCGGCATGGCCGCAGTGCTCGAGGCGCTCACCTCCTCCGCCCGCGCCACGCTGTATCTGCGCCACAAGACCTTCGCCGAGTGGGTCGCGCTCAATCAGATCGAGCAGGTGCGCCTCTCCGGGACGTTTCCGCACATCGGCACCCGCACCGGACACGTGCGCTTCGCTCGGCGTCAGTGGCGCTGGCGACAGAAGGTGAGCGACACCACCGTGCCGGGTGTGGTGCGCATCGTGGTGCGCACCCGCCCTCTGCACGGGCACGACCACCACGAGTGGTATGCGAGCGCCACCGGGTACATGGGCCGAGCGGTGGGCCCGCCGAACCCGCTCTCCCCGCAATGGATCCCCGGCTCAATCGCCGGCGTGCCCACGGGCGCACCGGGCACCACCGGCCTCGGCACCCCGGGCGTCGGCACCCCGGGCGTCGGCACCCCGGGCGTCGGCACCCCGGGCGTCGGGACCGTCGGCAGCGCCGAGGCCCAGCCGCTGGCGCTGCCATGAGCACCCGAGCGCGCACCGGCGGCTTCACGCTGCTCGAGCTGCTGGTGGCGATCTTCATCGCCGCGATCATGTTCGCCATCGGGTACGGCGTGATCATGCAGTCGCTGCGCGCGCGCGGTGCGATCCGCCGCGACCAGCGCCAGCTGGTGCACCTGCAGAGCGCGCTGCGCATCATGGAGCAGGACTTCGTCCAACTCGCCCCGCGCCCGATCCGCACCGCGAACGGCCTCGGCTGGGAGCCGGCGCTGATGACCAGCGGCGCAGGCGGTCCGCTCGCGCAGTTCACCCGCGGCGGCTGGAGCAACCCGCTCGGCCTGCAGCGCCCGGAGCTCGAGCGCGTCGCCTACGTGTTGCACCACGGCACGTTGATCCGCGAGCACTGGAACGTGCTCGACCCGACGCTCTCCGACCGGCCCGTCGAGCGCGACCTGCTGCGTCACCTGCGCGGCGTCACGCTGCGCTATCTGGATCTGAACCACCAGTGGGTGCGCCAGTGGCCACCGCCGGTGGCCGGCGCCGAGTCGACGCTCGACAGCTACTACCGGATGCGCCCGCTCGCCGTCGAGGTGACGCTGCGCACCCGCCAGTGGGGACGGATCGTGCGCATCTTCGAGGTGGCCGAGTGAC
This sequence comes from Pseudomonadota bacterium, assembly GCA_021851405.1. Lineage (GTDB taxonomy): Bacteria > Pseudomonadota > Gammaproteobacteria > Steroidobacterales > Steroidobacteraceae > 13-2-20CM-66-19. The sequence continues at coordinate 65,894 of JAJZDW010000018.1, read as the reverse complement.
GCCGCCTCGCACGCTCGAGCGCCACCCGCGGCGCGAGCGCGGCGTGGCGCTGCTGGTGGCGATCCTGCTGGTGGCCCTCGCCACCGTGATCGCCGCCTCGCTCGCCTACCACAACGCCATGACAGAGCGGCGCACCATCGGGGCGTTCGACTACGACCAGGCGCTGCTCGTGACCGAGGGCACCGAGGCGTTCGCCGCCTACGGACTGCAGCAAACCTTCCGCAGCCAACCGGGCCAGATCGACTCAGAGCAGCCCTGGGCGCAGCCGATCGGCCCGATCAGCGTCTCCCCGGGCGTGACGCTCGAGGCCTCACTCGAGGACCTGCAGGGCCGCTTCAATCTGAACAACGTGCTCGAGAGCGACGGGGCCACCGTCAACACCCAGCAGCTGCAGGCGTTTCGCGAGCTGCTGACGATGGTGGGCCTGAAGCCGCAGTGGGCCGACGACTGGGTCAACTGGATCGACAAGAGCCCGACGCCGGCGATCCCCGATGCGCCGGCGGCGAGCACCTACCTCGAGATGGACCCGCCCTACCACACCCCGAACTTGCCGGTGAGCAGCGCCAGTGAGCTGATGGCGCTGCCGGGTTTCGGGCGCGCGCGTTTCGAGCGCATCGCCCCGTACGTCACCGCGCTGCCGATCGGAACGGCGCTGAACACCTGCACCGCATCGCCCCTGGTGCTCGATGCCTATCTGGGCCACCTGCAGTTCAGCACCGACCCGCGCCAGTTCGCGCGCGACCGCGCCGCGGCGAGCGGCGGCTGTTTCCCAACGCTGAGCGAGATGGAAACGTCGATCCAGAACACCCTGCAGAGCACCCCGGGCGCGCCGGCGAACGGCGGGACGCAGCAGAGCAATGCGCAGCCGTTGTTTGCCGAGACGTCCCAGTGGTTCCGCCTGACCAGCGTGGTGCGGGCCAACGGCACGGAGTTCGTCCTGTACTCGATGCTCTACCGCGACAGCGACGGCACCGTGCGCACGGTGCTGCGCAGCGACACGGCGAATTGAGTTCGGCTAGGATTGACGGATGGCCGATCCGCTTCTGCTCAGGCTCTCCCCCAGCGACAGCACGCAGGCGCACTGGCTCGCCGTCGGTAACGCCGCCGGGCCGGAGAGCGGGCCGCTCACCCTCGCCGCGGCGCGCCTGGGCACCCGTGCGCTGATCGTGCTCGTGCCGGGCGCCGACGTGCTGCTGACGCACGCGCAGCTGCCGAGCGCGCGCTCGAGTGTGAAGGTGCAGCAGCTCGTGCCGTTTGCGCTCGAGGAGCAGCTCGCCGAGGACATCGAGGCGCTGCACTTCGCGCTCGGCCGGCGCGACGGCGCCGGCCGCACGCCCGTGGCGGTCGTGGCCCGCGCGCGCATGAGCGCCTGGCTCGCCGCCCTGCGCGCCGCGGGCCTCGAGCCCACCGCGCTCTACGCCGACACGCAGCTGCTGCCGGCCAATCCCGCCCAGACCGTCGCGCTGCTCGAGCGCGACGCCGTGACGGTGCGTCCCCCGGGCGCAGAGGCGGTGACGCTCGCGGCCGAGGCACTGCCCGAGGCCCTCGAGCTCGCCGAGGCCGATGGGGCCGGCCGCGGCCTCATTCTCTACGCCAGCGAGGCGGACTGGCAGCGCCACGGCGCGGCGGTCGAGGCGCTGCGCGGACGCTTCGAGGCGCTGCAGGTGCAGCGCCTGCCGGGCGATGCGCTCGAGCTGTTCGCCCGTGCCCTGCCCGCCAGCGAGGCCATCGACCTGCTGCAGGGAGCGTATGCGCCGAGCCGCAGCCTGATCGCCGGGGCGCGTGCCTGGCGCTGGGCCGGGGGGCTGGCCGCCGCACTGCTCGGGCTGCACCTGATCGGTCAGGGCCTCGAACTGGCCGTGCTGCATCGGCGCGAGCACGCGCTCGATGCGGCCCTCACCCAGGTGTTCCAGCGCGTCGTGCCGGGTGCGACGGACGCCTCCGAGGCGCACCGCATCATGGCGCAGCGCCTCGCCGCGGCGCGCGCCTCGGCCGGCGGCAGCGTCTTTCTGCAGGCGCTCGGGGCGCTGGCGCGCGCGCGCAGCGCAGCGCCCGGCGTGCGGCTGAAGGCCGTGAGCCTGCACGGCACGGCCGCCACCCTCGAGCTCGATGCCCCGTCGGTGGAGACGCTGAACGCGCTGGCGCAGTCGCTGAGCGCTCAGGGCTGGCCGGCGCAGCTCACCGGCGGCTCGCGGGCGCACGGGCGCTTCATCGGCGGGCTGCACATGCACCGGGGACGCTGATGGACATCGCTTCGCGGTTGCGACCGGATCTGAGCCGTCTCTCCCCCCGCGAGCGGCGCATCCTCGTCATCGGCGGGGTCATCGCCGCGGGGCTGTTCGTGCTGGCGGTGGTGCTGCCGCTCGAGCGCAGCGTCGCGGCGCTGCATCGCACCGTGGCGCACCAGCGCGCCGAGCTCGCCTGGATGCGCCGCGTGGCGCCCGAACTGGCGGCGGCTGGCCCGCCGGGAGCCAACGGCACGCTGCCGCTCATCGTGCTGATCGACCAGTCGGCCCGCCGCGCCGGACTCGCCGGGGCGCTCGCCGGCAGTGCGCCCGAGGGCCCCGATACTCTGCAGGTCCGAGTGCAGCGCGCACCGTTCGATGCGCTCATCGCCTGGCTCGCGCGGCTCGAGCAACGCGATGGCGTCGTGGTGCGAAGCGCACGCATCCAGGCCGCCGACGGTCCCGGCCTGGTCGATGCGGCGCTCACCCTGAAACGCTCCTGAGTCGTGCAGCGCCTCGCCATCATCGTGTTCGCCGCCGCGGTGTTCGCCGCCGTGCTGATTGCGCGCCTGCCGGCCGCCTGGGTGTTGCCGGCCCTCGGCCCGCGACTCACCTGCGCCCGGGTCGAGGGCACGCTCTGGCGCGGGGAGTGCGCGCAGGCACGCCTCACCGGCGTGCGCCTCGATCAGCTCACCTGGCGGCTGCACCCCGCCGCCCTGCTCGGCGGACGCCTCGTCGCCGACCTGAGCGCCCGGCGCGCCGGCGCCCGGGCCCGTGGCGAGGTGAGCGTGAGTTGGCACGGGCCGCTGCGCGCGCGCGACGTGCACGCGCTGTTGCCCCTGGAGCCGGCGCTGCTGCCGGCACTGCCGTCCTACATCACGGGCGTGCTCGAGGCGGACGTTGCGCTCGCCGTCGTGGCGCGCACCGGTGCCCTCGAGCAGCTGCAGGGCACGCTCATCGTGCGCCGCCTGATCGACAGCAGCGGCTCGGTCACCCCGCTGGGCAGTTTCCGCATCCGCTTCCCCGCCGCCCCGGGCGAGCCGCGCGGGCAGCTGCGTGATCTCGGCGGTCCGCTCTGGCTGCGCGGCACCCTGCGCCTCACCCCGCAGCCGGGCTACGTGCTGCACGCGCGCGTCGCGGCGCGCACCGGCGCCTCGCCCTCGCTGCTCCAGGCCCTGCAATATCTCGGCGCCCCGGATGCCCAGGGGCGCCGCCCGTTCGCCCTCGCCGGCACGTACTGAGCCGGCTCACAGTTCCTGGAACGCCCCGAGCAGCGGGAAGTACAGCCCGGCGCGCACCGGCTCGGGCCCGAGCTCGCGCGCCAGCGCGCGATACCCCTCGAGTTGCGCCCGGTAGCGCTCGAGCTCGTGGGCGAGGAACCCCTCGAGCCGCCCGCCCTCGTGCGTGCTGGTCTTGAAGTCGATCACCCACCGCACTCCCTCGGCATCGATGAACGAGCGATCGATCACGATGCTGCGCAGGCGTCCGTCGGCGAGCCCCGAGAGCGCCCGCTCACTGGCCGCCTCGCGGTGCGCACCGCAGAGGATCCAGCGCCCGCGCGGATCGGCGAGCGTGGCGGTCAGGGCCGCCAGCACCCGCCCGGTGGCGAACGGGAGCTGCGCCGCGGGCACCCCGTAGCGCGCCAGCTGCGCCTCGTACCGGTGCGCGCGCGACGGCAGGACCGCCGGCACCGGCAGTGACGCCTCGGCGGCGAACTGTTGCAGCGCCGCATGCACCACCGTGCCGATGTGGCGCGCGGTCTCCTGCACCCAACTGAACTCCGGCGGCTCGAGCGACTGGCCGGCGAGCGGCAGGCGCGCCAAGGGCGGCGGCGGCGCGGGCTCGGCGCGATGCCAGGGGAGGATGAGCCGCTGACCGGCCACGGCCGCCGGCGCACTCGCCTCGCTCCCCGGGGCGGCGGCCGTTTCGAGTCCGGCGAGGAACTCCGGCCCGAGCGCCGGCCACAGCCGCGCGAGCGGCGAGCCGGCCGCCGGCCGCGGCAGCGCCCCCTCGCCTCTGGGCTTGAGGGTGGCGTAGAGATGCAGCGAACGTCGGGCCCGGGTGGCGGCGACGTAGAGCAATCGCAGCTGCTCGTGCGCGCCGCGCCGCTCGCGCAGCCGTTTGACGAACGTCCCGATGCCGTGCGGATCCTCCGCGCCCACCGGCGGAGCCGGCGCGAGCAGCAGGTCGCTCTCGCCGGCCTCCTCGCGCGGCAGATCGAGCCAGCGCAGCAGCGGCTCGCGGTCGTGGTTGCCGCGCCGGTCCAGCCCCGGAATCACCACGTGATCGAACTCGAGGCCCTTGGCGTGGTGGATGGTGAGAATCTGCACCGGCTGGGCGGCGCGGGCGAGCGGCTCGGCATACAGGTTCGCCAACAGCTCCTCGAGCGCGGCGCTGCCGAGCCGCTCGAGCAGCGCACCGCGCTCGCTCACCGCGGTGAAGAACGCGCGCGCGTGACGCAGCGCATCGATCGGATACGCGTCCGCGCCGCCGAGGGCAAGCCAGGTCTGCTCCAGCCAGTCGACGAACGGCAGGTGACCGCGATGGGTGAGCGCCGCTTCGAGTACCGCGCGCACCCGCTCGAGGCGCTCCCGATCCCCCGGCGTACACCGCGCGCATCGCTGCGGATCGTTCAGCGCCTCCCACGGCAGCGGGGCCGCCTCGCGCGAGGACAGCTCGCTCAGCGTCGCGAGCGTCACGCCGCACCAGGGAGCGCGCAGCACCGCGAGCCACGCCGTCCGATCCCCGAGATGACCGAGCGCCGCGGCGAGCGCCACCAGGTCACGGACCACGGGCACCTCGGCGAGCGGGACGAGCTTCACGCCGATCGCCTCCACGCCGCGGCTCTGCAGCGCCCCGATCAGCTGCTCGGCATGGCGGCGCGCGGCCACCAGCACGGCGATCGAGGCCTCGGGGTCGGCCGTCTTCAGCGCCACGATGCGCTCGAGCAGCGCGGCGTTCTCGGCCGCGCGCGTCGCGGCGGCGAACAGGCGCAGCTCCGCCGGCGCCCCCGCGCCGCTCGACTCGTCGCGGCCCGGCAGGCTCGGCGTGAAGCTCACCGCGCTCGAGCGCAGCTCATCGCGCGTCGGGAACAGCGCCCCGAACGTGACGTTGCACCACTCGATCAGCGCCGGCACGGAGCGGAAGTTGCGGCGCAGGCGCAGCGGCTCGAGGCGCAGCGCCCCGATCCCTCGATCGCGCACGGCGAGGAAGCAGCCGACTTCCGCCTCGCGAAACATGTAGATCGACTGCATCGGATCGCCCACCACGAACAGCGTGCGGCCGTCCTCGCCGTCCCAGCCGGCCGTCAGACCGGCGATGAGCTCGGTCTGGGCAGCCGAGGTGTCCTGGAATTCATCGACCAGGATGTGGCGCAGACGCACCCCGAGCCGAAGTGCCAGGTCGCTCGGCTCGCCCTCCTCGGTGAGGGCCGCCTGCGCCGCCCCGGCGATGCGCGTGTAATCCACCTGACCCTCGAGCGCGAAGCGCACCTCAAGCTCCGCGGCCGCCACTCGCAGCAGCCGCGAGAGCGCCGCGAGCGCCGCGGCATCGGCCGGCGCCAGCTGCGGCCGCGGCAGCGCGCTCACCTCGAGCAGCGCCGCGCGCACCGGTGCCTGCGCCCCGAGCGCCGCGATGCACTCCTGCAGCTCGGTGCGCGCGGCCGCCTCGCCGTACTCGACGCCGAGCTTGCGATTGACCGCGCGGCGCCACTCGCCCTTCTGCGTCAACACCAGCCCCCCGAGGCGCTGCCAGGCCTCGAGCGTGCCGGCCTCGGCACTGAGCGGCCCGACGCCCGGCAGGCGCGCCAGCCGGGCGACGAGCGGCGCGCCGATGAGAGTGGCGCAGGCGGCGAGCGCCGCGTGCACCAGGCGCTGCAGACTGGCGTCGACTCGCTCGCCGAGGGCCTGCGGGTCGTGCCCGAGCACGTGCGGCAGCCAGTGCGCCCGCTCGGCCAGCATCTGCGCCAACAGCCGCTCGAGGTTGCCCCAGCGGTTGTCGAGCCGCTCGAACCACAGATCGGCATCGGCGGCGAGCGGCCCGTCCTGCTCGGCGCCGAGCAGCGTCTGGCGGGCCGCGAGCGCATACAGCGCCTGCGGCCGCTCCCCGAGCGTCAGCGGCCCGCCGGCGCGCGCCGCGAGCGGCAGGCGGTTGGCCAGACTCAAGTTGAAGGCATCGATGGTGAGGATGCGCAGCCGCGACGGATCGACCTCCAGGCGCCAGCCCCGGGCCGCGGAGCGCTCGAGCACCGCCTGGACGAGCGTGCGCAGCCGCTCCCCGAGCGCACCGCTGCCGCACTGCCCGTGCAGCGCTCGGTACATCCGCTCACGCATCTCGGCGGCGGCCCGGCGCGTGAACGTGATGGCGAGGATCTCCTGCGGATCGTCGACCTCGGCGAGCAGGCGCAGCAGGCGCTGGGTGAGGACGGTCGTCTTGCCCGAGCCGGCCGGTGCCTGCAGCACGATGGAGCGACGCGGGTCGGTGGCCTGCTCGCGCGCGGCCTCATCGCCGCTCGGCGCCTCGGCCGCAGCGACCGTCACGGCCCCTCCTCGGCGAGCGCCTCGTCCGTCTCGGGCGCCCCGAGCCCCTCGCCGACGCGACACAACGCGCTCAGGTGACAGAACTCGCACGCCCCGGGCTTCGGATCGACCGCCGCCTCGCCCCGCACGAACCCCGTTGCAAGCCGCTCGAGCACGGTCTGCCAGGCCGCCACGCGCGCCGCCCACGGTGCCTCGCGCGAGCCGTCCGACTCGACGGCCGGCACCCCCGGCAGCACCTGCGCGCTCGCCGCAACACCGCGGAAGACGATCTCCCGGGCCGTCAGATGCACCGTCGCGAGCGCCTGCACCGCCTCCCCGAGCGCCGCGCGATAGGCGAGCAGCTGCGGGTGCGAGGGCCGCTCGCCGTACCAGTCGGGACGGATCGGCCGACCGGTCTTGTAATCGAGAATCGCGAGCGAGCCGTCGCCGAGCACGTCGACCCGATCGAGGCGCAGGTTCAGCCGTGCCCCGGCCAGGGTCATTTCCACGGCGCGCTCGGTATCGCGCACCGTGAACGGCTCGCGCTGCCGTTCGAGCTCACACAACGCGCGCATCAACCGCACGGCGCGTTGGCGCTCGCGCCGCAGCGCGGCGGCCGACGGCGGTGCGCTCTGGCCGGCGAGGAGCCGCTCGGCGGCCCGCTCGACGCAGGCCCCGAGCCGCTCATCGAGGGCGAGCGGCCCGAGCGCCGCGAGCGCCGCGGAGTCCCCGAGACCCCCCCAGAGATCCTGCAGCGCCCCGTGCAGCAGCTGGCCGCGCAGGTCCGCCGGCACCCCCGGCTCACTCGATTCCAGGGGCGCGCAGCCGAGACGCAGCTCCCCGTAGGCGCGAAACGGACAGAGGTTCTGCAGCTCGAGGCTGCGGGTGCCGGCCGGCAGGGGGACGCGCACGTCCCAGGGCCGCACCGCCTCGACCCAGGTCTCGAGCTGGCCGTCGCGATGCAGGCGCTCCGGCAGCCACGCCAGGGGCGCGCCCTGAGGCGCCTCCAGGGGCGCCCAGCCGGCCAGCAGCGGGCTCGGCAGCACCGTCACGTCCCCGTCGCGCAGCGGCGCGCACAGCACCAGGCGCCCGGCGGCGGCCCGCCAGGCGCCGAGCAGCGCCTGCGCCTCGCGCAGCCGCCCGCCGGCCGAGGCCGCCGGCCACTCGGCCGCGAGCTGCGCCCCGAGCGGCAGGAACGGATTCGGATCCGGCGCCTGCGGCAGCGTGTCGTGATCGAGTCCGCCGACCCAGATCGCGTCGTAGCGCACGATCGGGTCGGCGAGCGAGGCGGTGACTGTCACGGCCGCGTCCTCTTCGGCCGGCCGGTAGACCGTCCGCGCCGCGAGTTCGCTCAACCGCTCGATCGCCGTGGAGCGCTCCATACGGCGCACGACGGCCGACAGCTGGCCGTATTCCTCCAGCAGCTCACGCAGTCGCAGCAGCGTCTGTTGCGCGGGGCTGTCGAGCCCGGCGGTCCCGCCGGGCCAGCCGAGCGCCTCGAGGGCCGCCTGGAACCGCTCGGACCACTCGCGCGGGGAGCCCGCCACGCTGCCGAGCGCCATGGCGGCCTGGGTGAGGCGCTCGCGAATCGCCGTGGCCACGCCGAGCGGTGCTGCCTCGAGCAGCGTCTCGAAGGTGCGGCGGTCGAGGGCCGGCGGCGCCCGCTCGCGCAGCCACAGATCGAGCCGCGCACGCCCCTCGGCCGACTCACGCCAACACGGTCCGCGCAGCCACTCCAACAGCGCCTCGAGCGGCACGCGCCGCCCCTCGAGCAGCGTCAGTCCGCTCAGCGCGTGCGCGAGCGCCGGCTGCTGCGCGAGCGGCGCCCCGCCCTCCACCGCCGCGAACGCCTGCTCGGCGCTGACCGTGAAACCGGGGTCGAGCGCCTGGCGGATCAGTGCCGCGAGCCGCCCGCAGCGCTCCCCCGAGCCGGGCAGGACCACCAGCAGCCGCGTCTCGGGCGCCGCGCGCAGCTGCGCGGCACACCCGCCGGCGATGCGGTCGAGTTCCTCGGTCGGATCCGCCGCCCGGACCACCTCGGGTACCGCCACCGGCGCCCCCGGAGCGCACCAGAGCGTCTCCCAGCCGCGCGCGGCGCGCGCCTGGCGCAGCGCACGCAGGCGCGGATCCTCGAACAGGAACCCGCACAACGCCACGGGCCGGGCGTCACCGAGCGCACCCTGCGCCCCGAGCGCCTCCTCGAGGGTGCGCGCCCCGAGTGCCGCGACGCGCGCGGCGACCGCGCGCTCGACCTCGAGCAGCAGCGCCGTTTCACTCTGGGGAAGGGCCCGCAGGCCGGAGCGATCGATGCCGAGCGTCTCGGCGAGGCGGCGGGCGCCGAGCAGTCCCTCGGCGAGCGCACCGGGATTGGCGAGCACGAGCGCCTCGATGGCCTCGGCCGTGCACTCGCGCCACAGCAGCCACTCCTCGGCCGGGCGCAGCAGCCGCGGGGGGATCCCCTCGGCCGTCCCCTCGAGCGCACGGCGCTCGCATTCCCGTCCGAGCCACCCGTCGAGCGGCAGCACGTCGGGGCTGGGCCAGACCCGCCGACCCCGATCGAGCTGGGCCGCGGCGTGCGCCAGACGCAGCGCATGCGCGCGCCGGCGGGTCGGGGTCACCAGGGTGCCTCCCGCCTCGATGACGGCCTCGAGATGCGCAGGAACCTTTATCAAAACAATAGATTATCGGTTATTTTTGAGAGATGACTTTTAACAAATCACTTCAACGTCATTCATTTGAACCGCGCACTGGCCGCCACCACGTTGTCCTGCGGCGGCGCCGAGGCGTAGCCGGCGAGCAGATCCTCGATCCGACCGAACACGTCGAGCAGCATCGCGCTGTCCGGTAGCGTGGTGACGCGGAAGTGATTGCGGTACGGCACGTTGAAGCTCACCCCCGGCGCGACCAGCACGTGCTTCTGCTCGAGCAGATCGAGCGCGAAGCGCTGATCGTCGAAGCCCGGCAGGCGCTCGGTGTCGACCCCGATGAAGGCATACATGGCGCCCTGCGGCACTTGCTTCAGCCGCAGGTAACTGCTGGCCGCCACCGCGTGCGCGATGGCCTTGCGCGACTCGTACAGTCGCCCGCCCGGCACGATCAGATCGCGGATCGACTGGTAGCCGCCGAGGGCCGTCTGCACCGCCCACTGCGCCAGCACGTTGCTGCACAGACGCAGCGAGCTCAGCAGATCGATGGCGCTCAGATACTCCGCCGCGGCGCGGGTCCGCCCGGAGAACACCGCCCAGCCGACCCGGTAGCCGCAGGCGCGGTACACCTTGGAGAGCCCGGAGAGCGTGGCGCACAGCGTGTCCTCGACCAGCGTGGCCATGGGCACGAACTGCGCCTCATCGTAGACCATCTGGTCGTAGATCTCGTCGCTGAAGACCACGAGCCCGGCACGCTCGGCGAGTCGGGCGAGCCGCTCGAGCACCGCGCGCGGATACACCGCGCCGGTGGGGTTGTTCGGGTTGATGACGACCAGGGCGCGCGTGCGCGGCGTGATGAGCGCCGCGACTTCGTCCGGATCGGGCACGAATCCGTTCTCCGGGCGGCACGGGTAGTGCACGGCGCGCCCGCCGTTCAGCGTCACCGCGGCGGTCCAGAGCGGATAGTCCGGGCTCGGCACCAGCACCTCGTCGCCGTCGTTGAGCAGCGCCCGCAGCACCAGGTTGATCAGTTCGCTCACGCCGTTGCCGATGAACACCTCCTCGGCGCTCACCCCGTTCACCCCGCGCGCCTGCTGCTGCATCACCACCGCTTCGCGCGCCGGGAAGATCCCCTTCTGGTGACAGTAGCCCTCGGCCTCGGAGAGGTTCTCGATCATCGCCAGACGCATCGTCTCCGGCGTGCGCAGCCCGAAGGCCCCCGGGTTGCCGATGTTCAGCGAGAGAATCTCGTAGCCCTGGCGCTCGAGCTCGTGCGCGCGACGGGCCAGCCGGCCGCGGATCTCGTAGCGCACCTGCCGCAGGCTTTCACTGGGACGAATGACCGACTCGTTCATGCTCAGAGCATACCATCGGCCCCGCGCTCGAAGTGATGACAGGCCACCCATCGGCCCGCACCGGCCTCGACCCACGGCGGGCGCTGTTCGGTGCAGCGCGCCGTGGCCTGTGGACAGCGGGTCCGGAACGCGCACCCGCCGGCCGGCGCCGGCTCGCTGTCGGTGAGCCGTACCTGCGCGAGGCGGCCGGGCTGCACGTCGGGATCGGCAACCGGAACGGCCGCAAGCAGCGCGCGCGTGTAGGGATGCAGCGGCCGCGCGAACAGCGCCTCGCTCGGGGCGAGCTCGGCCATCGCGCCCTGATACAGCACCAGCACGCGCTCGCACCCGCGGCGCACCGCGCCCAGATCGTGACTGACCAGCAGCACGCTCATGCCCTGCTCGCGGCGCAGCGCATCGAGCAGCGCACCGATCTGCCGCTGGGCGCGCACGTCCAGTGCCGAGAGCGGCTCATCGCACACCAGCAGCCGCGGCGCGAGAATCATCGCCCGGGCGATGCCGACGCGCTGGCATTGCCCGCCGGACAGCTCGTGCGGCCGGCGGGCGGCGAGCGCCGGATCGAGCCCGACGCGCTCGAGCATCGCCGCCACGCGCGCGGCACGCGCCTGAGCGTCGAGTTCGCCGTGGTGTACCTCGAGCGGCTCAGCGACCAGCCGCTCGACGCTCAGGCGCGGATCGAGACTCGAGAGCGGGTCCTGGAAGATCAGCTGCAAGTTGCGGCGCAGCGCTCGCAGGCGCCGCTCGGGCCACGAGCCGACCTCGCGCCCGAGCCACGCAATGCGTCCGTGCGCCGCGCCCGTGAGGCGCAGCGCCGCGCGGGTCAGCGTCGATTTACCGCAGCCGGACTCCCCGACCACCGCCAGGGACTCCCCGGGCGCGATCGCCACGGTCACCGCCTGAAGCGCCACGATCTCCCCGCGGCGCAGCCGCGCACCCCTCTGGCGGTAGCGCACGGTGAGATCCTCCACCGCGAGCACCGGCGCCCCGGCGCCGCGGGCCCCCGGCGCGCCGCCCGGCCCGGCCGGCTCGCGCGCCGCCTGCAGCAACTCGACCGTGTACGGCTCGCGCGGGGTGTGGAACACCTGCCCGGCGCTCCCGGTCTCGATCACCCGGCCGGCGCGCATCACCGCCACGCGATCGGCAAGGCCGGCCAGCGCCGCGAAGTCGTGCGTCACCAACACCAACCCGAGGCGCCGCTCGCGCTTGATGTGCGCCAGCAGCGCGAGGATCTGCGCCTGGATCGTCACATCGAGCGCGGTCGTCGGCTCATCGAGAATCAGCAGCTGCGGATCGCACGAGAGCGCCAGGGCGAGCAGCACGCGCTGGCGCATCCCGCCGGAGAGCTCGTGCGGATACTGCTGCAGGCAGCGCGCCGGGGCCGCCAGACGCACCTGCTCGAGCAGCTCGAGCGCGCGGGTGCGCGCGGCGCGCCGGCTGCAGCCGGTGTGCCGCAGAATCGGCTCGGTGAGCTGCGCACCGATGCGCAGGTGCGGGGTCAGCGCCCCCATCGGGTCCTGGAAGACCACGCCGATGTGCCGGCCGCGCAGCGCATCGAGTGCCCGTTCGGAGCACCCGATGAGTTCGGTCGCCCCGAACCGCGCCCGGCCGCTCACCGCCGCGGCGCTCGGGGCGAGTCCGAGCGCGGCGAGGAAGGTGAGGCTCTTGCCGGCGCCGGACTCCCCAACCACCCCGAGACACTCCCCCGCGCGCACCGTGAGCGACACCGCATCGACCACGGGCACGCCGGCGAAGCACACGCTGAGGGAGTGCAGCGCGAGCAGCGCCGGCGCCTCCTCCTGCGCGCGCATCGGCTCAGCGCTGGTGGGGATCGAGGACATCACGCAGCGCATCCCCCAGGACGTTGAACGCCAGCAGCAACACGATCAGCACCACCGCGGGCACGAGCAGCAGCCACGGGGCACTCAACATCTGGCGCGCCCCGGCGTTGATCAGGCTGCCGAGACTGGCGCGCGGGGGCTCGACGCCGAGCCCGAGGAAGCTGAGAAAACTCTCGTACACGATCATCTGCGGCACCATCAGCGTGGCATACACCACGACGGTGCCGGCGAGATTCGGCAGCACGTGCCGGCGCAGCATCTGCAGGTCGCTCAAGCCTGCGGCGCGCGCCGCTTCCATGAACGGCTGGCGCTTCAACGAGAGCGTCTGGGCGCGCACCACCCGCGCGAGCGTCAGCCAGCCGACCGCGCCGATCGCCACCAGCAGCACCGCGATGTTGCCGCGCCCGAACAGCGCCGCGAGGATCAGCACGATGAACAGGTACGGCAGCGCATAGAGCACATCGACCACGCGCATCATCCCGGCATCGACCCGCCCGCCCGCCCAACCGGCGCCCGCCCCCCACGCGACCCCGATCAGCACACTCACCCCCGTGGCGAGCACCCCGATCAGCAGCGAGAGGCGCAGTCCGCTCAGCGTGCGCACGTACAGATCGCGCCCGAGCGCATCGGTGCCGAGCCAATGGTGCGCGATGAACCCGGGCGGCACCGCCAGGTGCCGCCAGTCGAGCGCGCGGTAGGAGTACGGACTGGCCGCCGGCCCCAACAGCGCGAGCACCACCAGCGCGCCGAGCACGAGAGCGGCTAGCCGCGCGCGCGTCCTCGGCTCACGGGGATTCATGGCGCACCCGCGGATCGAGCCAGGCGTGCAGCAGGTCCGCCCCAAGGTTCGCCAGCAGCGTGAGCGTGCCGTAGACCAGCACCATGCCCATCACCAACGTGTAGTCCCGGTCGATCGCGCCCATCACCAGGTAGCGACCCGTCCCGGGCAGTTCGAACACGCTCTCCACGACCAGCGAGCCGGTGACCAGATACGTCGCGGCCGGCCCGAGATAACTCACCACGGGCACCAGCGCCGGCCGCAGTGCGTGGCGCCACAGGACCCGCGCGCGACCGAGGCCGCGTGCACGCGCGGTGCGGATGTAGCTCGCGTTGAGCACCTCGAGGAGACTGGCGCGCGTCAGGCGCGCGATCGAGGCGATCAGCGGCAGCGCCAGTGTGATCGCCGGCAACACCAGGTCGCGCGGCGTGTCGGGCTGCCAGCCGGCCACCGGCAGCCAGCGCAGCCACACCCCGACGATGAGCGCGAGCAGCGGACCGGTGACGAAGCTCGGCAGCGCGAGCGTCACGGCCGCCAGGGGCGAGAGCGCGCGGTCGATCACCCCGCCGCGGCGCAGCACCGCCGCCATGCCGAGCGCGATGCCGCCGAGCGCACCGAGCGCGAGCGCCGCGGCACCGAGTTCGGCACTCACCGGCAGCCCCGCACCGATCAGTCCGGCGACCGGCTCATCGCGCAGGCTGTAGGAGCGGCCGAGATCCCCGTGCGCGAGCGCGCGCAGGTACGCCGCGTATTGCACGGCCAGCGGCCGATCGAGTCCGTAGCGCTGGCGCAGCTGCGCGCGGGTGCGCCCCGAGAGCGCCCGCGCCGCCGCGAACGGTCCGCCGGGGGCCAGACGGATGACGAAAAACGATACGGTGAGCAGGATCAGCAGGACCGGAAAGATCCCCGCAATACGGCGCAGCGCGTAACCGAGCATGACTCAGTTTAGCGCGATCCTCTGCTATATTGGCCGGACTCTCTGGTGACGATGGCGAGATCATGAAACGCATACTGGTCGGCATCAAGCGCGTTGTGGATTACAACGTGCGCATCCGCGTCAAGCCCGACGGATCGGGCGTGCTCACCGACGGGGTCAAGATGAGCGTCAACCCCTTCGATGAGATCGCACTCGAGGAGGCGCTGCGCATCAAGGAGCGCGGCGCCGCCGACGAAGTGGTGGTCGTGACGGTGGGTCCGGCGGACTGCCAGCCGCAGCTGCGCACCTGCCTCGCCATGGGCGCCGACCGCGCGCTGCACGTGCAGACCGACACCCCGCTCGAGCCGCTCGCCACCGCCGGCGTGCTGCGCACGCTCATCGAGCGCGAGCAACCCTTCCTGGTGCTGCTCGGCAAGCAGGCGATCGATGATGACAACGGTCAGACCGGGCAGATGCTCGCGGCGCTGTGGGATCGGCCGCAGGCCACCTTTGCCTCGAAGATCGAACTCACCGAGGGCAAGGCTCAGGTGACGCGCGAAGTCGACGCGGGACTGGAGACCCTCGAGGTCGATCTGCCGGCGGTTGTGACCGTGGATCTGCGCCTGAACGAGCCGCGCTACGTAAAGCTGCCGGACATCATGAAGGCGAAGAAGAAGCCGCTCGACACCCTCACGCTGGAGTCCCTCGGCATCACGCCGCGCGCGCAGCTGAAGACGCTGCGCTATGAACCGCCCGCGCAGCGCAGCAAGGGTGTGCGGGTGAACGATGCCGCCGAGCTACTCGCGGCGCTGAAGCACAAAGGACTGCTGTAAATGAACCCGAACATTCTCATCGTCGCCGAACACGACGGCCGCACACTCAGCGTCGCGACCGCCAAATGCGTCGCCTGCGCCACGACGGTGACCGACGCTGCCGTCACGGTCGTCATCTGTGCTGCGGACGCCACTGATCTGGCGCAGCAGGCTGCAACCCTCGCCGGCGTCGGCACGGTGCTCACCGTCGAGCATCCCGTGCACGCCCATCCGCTCGCCGCGGCCATCGCTGCGCAGATCGCGGCACTCGCCGCGCCCTACACGCACGTGTTCGGCCCGTCGAGCACCTTCGGCAAGGATCTGATGCCGCGCATCGCGGCGCTGCTGAAGACCGTGCAGGTGAGCGACATCATGGCGGTGGAGAGCGCGACACGCTTTCGTCGCCCGATCTACGCCGGTAACGCCGTGCTCACCGTCGAGGTGCTCGACGGCGCCCAAGTGGTCGGCACCGTGCGCACCGCGTCCTTCCAGCCGGTGGCCGGCGGCGGCTCGGCGCACATCGAGGCGGCCGCACCCGTGGTGGAGCCGCCCCACCACACCCGCTTCGTGTCGGTCTCGGCCGCGCGCAGCGACCGGCCCGACCTGCAAAGCGCCGCCCGGGTGGTGTCCGGCGGGCGTGCACTCGGCAGCGCGGAGAACTTCCAGCTGCTCTACGGGCTTGCCGACACGCTCGGGGCCGCCGTCGGCGCCTCGCGGGCCGCCGTCGACGCCGGCTATGCGCCGAATGAACTGCAGGTCGGCCAGACCGGCAAGATCATTGCCCCGGAGCTGTACCTGGCGATCGGGATCTCAGGGGCCATCCAGCACCTGACGGGCATCAAGGACGCCCGCACCATCGTCGCGATCAACAAAGACCCGGACGCACCGATTTTCGAGGTCGCGGACTTCGGTCTGGTCGGCGATCTGTTCGAGATCGTCCCGCAGTTGCAAAAGCTCCTCGGCTGAGCCGAGCAGCGGCCATGAAAAAGGGGGTTCGCCTCGCGGCGAACCCCCTTTTCGTATCACTGCGGCCCAGCGCCGCGCATCACCGGCTCAGAGCTGGCTCAGCACGTGCTCCGCGGCAGACACCTTGAACTGGCCCGGCGCCTCGATGTTGGCGTAGCTCACCACGCCGTCATCGATCACCAACGCGAAGCGCTGACCGCGCAGCCCGAGGCCGAAACCGCGGGCATCGAGTTCCAGACCGAGGGCCTTGGCGTAATCGCCATTGCCATCGGCCAGCATCAGCACCTTGTCCGCCACGCCCGAGGCCTTGCCCCAGGCATTCATCACGAACACGTCGTTCACCGCCATGCAGGCGATGGTGTCCACGCCCTTGGCGCGGATCTGATCGGCCAGCTGCACGAAGCCCGGCAGGTGCTTCGCATCGCAGGTCGGCGTGAATGCTCCGGGCACCGAGAACACCACCACCTTCTTGCCCTTGAAGAGCTCCTCGCTGGTGAGATCCTTCGGTCCTTCCGCACTCATCGTCTTCAACACGCCCGCAGGCATGTGGTCCCCGGCTTTAATCGCCATGCAATTCCTCCTGATCGATCAGACGGTCAACCCGGCGGGCATCAGCCCGCCGACTTCGCCTTCAGACTCCACAGCTCGGCCAGACGCTGAAGCGTCGGGTCGCCCCTGACGCTGTTGAACGCGTTCAGTGCAGCGGCCTTGTTGCCCGCCTTCAGCTCAGCAATACCGAGCAGCAGATGGGCCTCGGCCGGACGGGCGAGACCGCCCTTGGCGATGCCCTGGGTGAACAGCTGCACGGCCTTGCGGTAGTGCTGATAGCCGTAGTACGCGAGGCCCACGCGGATCTCCGAATTGCCCTTCGCCTGCTTGGCGGCGAGCTCCGCGGTGTGGCTCAGTGTCTTCTGATCCGATGCGGCCCGCTTCTCGGCATCCTGCAGGATGCGCTCGGCCTTGGCCTTCTGGTGCGGATCGGTGAACACGTTGTTCTTCAGCGCCGAATTCAGCACCAGCTCGGCCTCACCGGGCGAGCCGGCCTCGATGGCGAGCTCGGCATAGCTGGTGAACTCGTGCGCCTGCTGCATCACGCCCACCTCGAACGCCAGTCGATAGGCCTCGAGCAGGTTCGCATCGCTCTTGATGCTCTTGAACGTCTGGAACAGCAGGTACTGCCAGTACTGACGCTGCGGGTAGTACACCACCAGCTGCTCGAGCGCATTCAGCAGGCAGCCCTGGTCGTGCAGCTTCATGCACGAGCTCTGGATCAGCTGCAGCGACTGCTGGCTCGGCTTCTGGCCGGCCTTGATCGCCGCGTTGGCAAGCCCCCGCTCATAGGCGATGGTCTGCTTCCAGTTGCCCTGCAGGTAGTACGCCTGGCCGACCAGCGTCTGCATCGACGCTCCGGCGTAGTGCTTCTGAATCGCCTCGGAGCCGTACTGAATGGCCTTCGGGAAGTTGTGCAGCTGGTAGTAGATCTGCGCCAGCGCCACCGTGAACTGCTGCGTCTGCGCCGGCGTCACGTACGCGTCCGACAGCAGCGCCTCGAGCTTCGGGGCGAGCTTCGGGTAGTTGTGCGTCTTCTCGTACGCGAACACATACAACTGATTCAGGATGTGCATCGCATACGGGCTTTTGTGCGCCGCCGGCATGCCCGACACCTGATCGAGGTCCGCCAGGCCCACGGGCAAATTGCCCGCCTGGATCGCCTTCTGCGCCGCCTGCAGCTTCAGCGCCACGGGGCGGCTGATCGCCTTCGACGGAGCCGCCGCGGCAACCGCCGGCGTCACGTGCAGCACGCTCACTGCACCCACCAGCATGGCGCCGAGCGCCGCTGACGCAACAATGCCCTTGAACTTCATGAAACTCTCTCGCATGGATGAATTTTCCAACCGCGCCTATTGCGCGAATTCGGAGGTATTGACGAAACCGATCTTGGTCATTCGGTTGCGCTGAGCATCCGCCAGCACCCTCGCCACGATGCCGTACTTGGCCATACCGTCGGGGTTCAAGTGGATCTCCGGCTGCGGGTTCTTCACCGACTCGCTGGCGAAGTAACCGTCCAGCACCTGCATGTTCGGCACCACCGTGCCGTTCCAGGTGATGGTGCCGTCGAAGTCGATGCTGAGGTTGATCACCTCGGGCGGCTTGCTCGGCGGCTGATGCTGATTCTGCGGCAGATCCATCTTCACCGAATGGGTCATCACCGGCAGCGTAATGATCAGGGTCACCAACAGCACGAGCATGACGTCGATCAACGGCGTGGTGTTGATCTCGACCATCGGCCCAGAGCTGGATCCCATCGACATGGCCATAACTTCAAATCTCCTCGAGCGCCTTGCGGCCCCGATAAAAATTGATCACTGCGCGGAGAGCGCGTTCGCGTGCGGCTCGGTGATGAAGTCCACCTTCACCATGCCGCCGCGCTGCAGCTCATACAGAACGTGCCCGATCGACTTGTAATCCGCATTGCGGTCGCCGCGGATGTGGATCGACGGCTGCGGCGTCAGTATGGCCACCTGCTCGATCTTCTGCAGCAGCACCGAGTCACTCTGCACCGCGGTGTTGTTCCAGAAAATGTCCCCGTTCTTGGTCACCGCAATCGTGATGTCCTGCGGCTTGGTGTGCGTCGGGATGTTATTCGCCTTCGGCAACTTCACCGGCACCGTCTTGGTGATCACGGGAATCGTAATGAGAAAGATGATGAGCAGCACCAGCATGACGTCGACGAGCGGCGTCGTGTTGATAGTGGCCATCACGCCCGGTTCTTCGTCCGAGCTTCCCACATTTATCGCCATTTTCGACAGCTCCTGACATCCGGCGCGCGGCGCACCGGGATTCGGCATTCGAGAACGTGCCCCGCAGCTGCGGGGCACGTCTTGCGCATCCGAAGTAATTCAATCAAAGGTACGGCGACCTTGACTTACTTACGCACCGGAGCCGCAGCGGCCGCCGGCTTCGCACCGCCCATCTCCGGGCTCGGTACGCGCGCACCGCTCACCATGTAGGCGTGCAGGTCGCTGGCGAAATTGCGCAGCGCATCCTGCAGGACCTTATTGCGGCCGAGCAGCCAGTTGTAGCCCCACACCGCCGGCACTGCCGCCGCCAAGCCGAGCGCGGTCATGATCAGCGCCGAGCCGACCGGACCGGCCACCTTGCCGATGCTGGCCTGACCGGCCAGACCGATCGCGACCAGTGCGTTCATGACGCCCCACACCGTGCCGAACAGACCGACGAACGGCGCCGAGGAGCCGACCGTGGCGAGCAGCGCCAGGCCCTTGCTCATCTCGCCGGAGACCTGCTCGACCGAGCGCTGCAGCGACATGGTGATCCACTCGTGCAGGTCGATACGGTCGGTCAGGCGGCCGTCGTGGTGGGACATCGCGCGCATGCCGTCCTCGGCGATGGTGCGGAAGGAGTTGTCCTTCTTCAGCTTCTCGATGCCTTCCTTGATCGACGGCGCCGACCAGAAGGACTTCTCGGTCTCGCGCGCAGCCTTCTTCAGGCGGTGCTGGTCCCACAGCTTGGTGAGAATGATGAACCAGGTCGTGAGCGACATCAGGAGCAGCAGCAGCATGACGGACTTGTCGATGATGGTGCCGTTGTTCCACACGCCGGCAATGCCGTACGGGTTGTTGACGGATGCGGTAGCTTGGATAGCCATAGATTTCCTCAGATCACAAATATGCCGCGTTGGATGGCGGTGTCAAAGTTATAAAGAGACAGGGGCATCAGAAGTCGTTCAGCTGGAACTTGATGGGCAGATGGCCACAGAAGTTGATCGGTCTGCCATTGGCCCGCTCGGGGTTCCAGTGTCCGGAAGTAGCGCGCGCATACCGCAGGGCCGCACGGTCGAGACGCGGGCTGCCCGAAGAGGTGATGACGCGCGGCGCGGCCGACAGCCGCCCATTCGGTCCGACGCACACCTCCACGATCGCGGTGCCCTGCTCGCCCAGACGCTGCGAGGACTGCGGATAGTAGTCCTGCGTCGCTGGGAAGTCGCCCGAGGGGCTCAGCGGCGTGTAGCGCACCGCAGCCGGCGGCGGCGGGGCGGCCCGGACCACGTGGTGCGTCACGGTGATGGCATGGCTCTCGGCCTGCGGCGGCACGTTGATTTGGATCATCGGCGGCGGCACCTGCACCTGCTGCTGCACGAGCTGCGGCGGCGGGGGCGGGGGCGGGGGCAGGTGCTTGCGCACCTGGCGGACGATGGTCGTCTTGATCGGTGGGGCGACGAGCTGTACGACTCGGCTGGCCAGACCTGCCTCGAGCGCCCAAAGAATGAAGATATGCAGCACGATGATGGCCGCGAATACGGCCGTGCGGCGAGTAAAGAATTGTGTGTCGTGTACGTAAGCGCTCATGTGTGAATGCTAAGGCGTGGCTGTTGCCTATTCGAAAACACCGGAACGAAACGAGAGTGGCGCAAGGTAGCGGTCTTTCCACCTGCCCGCAAGCGGCTCAATCCGGACCCGAGCTCGCCGACGGGAGGTCCCGCCGGATCTGTCATACTTTCTTGCACGTGCGTCTGCCCGGCGCGGGCTATCGCTCGTGTGGCTCAATCCCCCTAGCTGGTTCGGTGTCACGGCGACTCGAGGGCGGAAAGCCAAGCGTGCGCGCCATGTGCATCCGAGGATGCTGGCGCGAACTGTAACCGCTACCCGCGGCGCTGACAACTGCGCAAGACGATCAATCCGATAAATGGCCGCAACGTTCATGGGCGGCACTAGCAGCGCGAGCTCGAACGCGGCAAAACAGCCCTGCAGGTGGATGGGGTCGGACGGCTCACCGGCGTGCGCGCCACGGCGCGCAGCGGCCTTGACCGCGGGCGCCCCAGCGTCGCGCCGACGCCGACGCCGACGGCCGTGCGCTCGGCCGCGCACGGTGCACCGTACTCGTCCCCCGCGAACCGCTCGGCGGCTTCATTTTTCTGCATGCTGTTCATCACGACGTGACATGGTCTCTCAGACTGATGTCATTCCCGTGAAAATCCGTACGCTCGGAACGACACAACGCGACGAACCGTGGGGTGGGCAGCGACGAACCGTGCGACAGGCTCAACCGAAGCGCTCGCGCAGCAGTCGGTACAGCGCCCGTACGCACTGCGCCTCGGCGCCGACGGCGCGGCCCGGACGCTCCTTGCCGTTCCACGCATATAAATCGATGTGCAGCCAGTCGGTGGCGCCGCCGATGAAGCGCTGCAGGAACAGCGCCGCGATGATCGAACCGGCGAATGGCGTCGATGCAACATTACCGAGGTCGGCGATTTTGCTGGACAGATCCTCTTCGTAGCCTGCCCACAACGGCATCGGCCAGAGCGGATCGCACTCCGCCTCGCCGATCTCGCGCAGCCGCTCAGCGAGCGCCGGTCGGTTGCTGTAGAGGGCGGGCAGCTCCGGACCGAGCGCGGTGCGTGCCGCCCCGGTGAGGGTCGCCAGGTCGATGATCAGTTGCGGGCGCTCCTCCTCGGCCGCCGCCAGCGCATCGGCGAGGACCAGCCGCCCCTCGGCGTCCGTGTTGCCGATCTCGACCGTCAGACCCTTGCGCGAGCGCAACACGTCGCTCGGCCGGTACGCCGCGCCGCCGACGCTGTTCTCCACCGCCGGGATCAGCACGCGCAGCTGCAGCGGCGCCTCGAGTCGCATCAGCAGATCCGCCAGCGCCAGTGCGCACGCCGCCCCGCCCATGTCCTTCTTCATCAGCGCCATGGCGCCGGCGGGCTTCAGATCAAGCCCGCCGGTGTCGAAACACACCCCTTTGCCGACCAGGGTCACGCGCGGGGCATTCTTCTCCCCCCAGCGCAGATCGATCAGCCGCGGCTCGCGCACGCTGCCGGCGCCGACGGCGCGCAGCAGCGGAAAGCCCGCCAGTTCCCCGCCGCTGAGCACCTGGCAGCGCGCACCGCGCTCGCGAGCCAGCGCCACGGCGGCATCGGCCAGCTCCTGCGGTCCGAGATCATTCGGCGGGGTATTGATCAGATCGCGCGCCAGAGCGCTCGCCTGCGCCGCGGCAAGCGCGTAGCGCACGTCCGCCTCCGGGGGCGCGACCAGTGCGGCGCCCGGACCGTACGAGGCGTCCAGCCGATAGCGATTCATGCGGTACCCGCCCAGCAGCCAGCCGAGCACGAAGTGCGTGGCGGCGCCGGCCGGCAGCGCCGTGCCGAGCCGCCAGGGCAGCGCCGGCAGCCGCTCGGCGGCACCGGCGGCATGCCAGGGCCCGAGCTCGGCGGCCGAGCGCACTGCGCCGAGTCCGAGCAATGCACCCGCAACGCCCTCCTCGCCCGGCAGCGTCAGGACACGGTAGCGCTCGCCCTGAAACCCGTGCGCGCGCACCCAGCCGGCGAGTGCGCCGTCCTGGCGCGCAAGCCACGCCTGTAGTTCACCCTCGGCGAGCAGCCACAGCGGGCGGCTCTCCCCCGGATCACTCTTCAACAACATTTCGTGTGACACGCCGCGAAGCATAGCGCGGGGCGCGCACGAGCCGCCAGCGATGTGCGCAGGCTGCGTTGACAAACGCACGCTGACTGTGCTCCTATCGGCCTCATCATCTCCACTTTAATCTCGTCCCGGCACCCAAAGCCCGTGGTACCCGCAGCCAACATGGTCCGAACCCCTCCGGCGTCGCGCACGCCGCGGGCGTTGTTTGGCCGGCTGTCGGTACTCCTTATCGGACTGCTGCTCCTTACGAGCAGCCGGTGCGGGGTGCTCGCAATCGCCTGAGGACAGACAGGCAGGGGCGAGAGAAGACACCAAAACCCCGCACCGGCACTGAAGGCCGCTGCGGGGTTTTTTGTGTGCGTCAACGTACGACTGAAATCTGACATCCGGGCCCTCGGGCCGATTTGGAGTATCGAGAGATGAAGCTGTATTCGCAAAAAGACGTCGACCAGAAGGCCCTGCGCGGAGCGCGCATCGCCGTCATGGGCTACGGCAGCCAGGGCCGCGCTCATGCACTGAACCTCAAGGACAGCGGGTTTGACGTCATCGTGGGAGCCCGCAAGGGCGGACCGGGATGGAAGAAGGCCAAGCAGGACGGCCTCGCCGTCGCCGAACCGACGAGCGCGGCGACGGACGCCGACCTGATCGCGATGCTGGTGCCTGACTTGGCGCAAAAGGCGCTCTACGAGAGCATCGAACCGGCGATCAAGCGCGGCGCGACGCTGCTGTTCGCGCACGGGTTCAACATCCACTTCAAGCAGATCAAGCCTCGCCAGGATCTCGACGTGGTGCTGATCGCCCCGAAGGGCCCCGGCGATCTCGTGCGCCGCCAGTACCAGCAGGGCCGCGGCGTGCCGTGCCTGATCGCGGTGGAACAGAACGCCACCGGCCAGGGCAAGAAGCGCGCCCTCGCCTATGCGCACGGCATCGGCGGCACGCGCGGCGGGGTGCTCGAGACGACCTTCGCCGAGGAGACCGAAACCGATCTGTTCGGCGAGCAGGCGGTGCTCTGCGGCGGGGCGACCGAATTGGTGGTGCGGGGCTGGGAGACGCTGGTCGAAGCCGGCTACCAGCCCGAAGTCGCCTACTACGAGTGCCTGCACGAGCTGAAGCTCATCGTCGATCTGCTGCACGAAGGCGGCATCACGAAGATGCACGAGTTCATCAGCGAGACGGCCAAGTACGGTGATCTCACGCGCGGCCCGCGCATCGTCGATGCGCGCGTGAAGAAAGAGATGGTGAAGGTGCTCAAGGAGATCCAGAGCGGGGCTTTCGCCCGCCAGTGGATCCGCGAGAACGCCGGCGGGCGCAAGCGCTACACGAAGCTGCTGAAGAGCGATCTGAAGCACCCGATCGAGAAGATCGGCGCCAAGCTGCGCGCGCGCATGCCCTGGCTGAACGATCGGCGCGCCTGAGCGCCCGCCCTCCCACCGTCCCCCAAGGAGACTGTCATGGCAGCCGAACCCGACAAGGTACTGATCTTCGATACGACCCTGCGCGATGGCGAACAGGCCCCGGGATGCAGCATGACGCAGCCGGAGAAGCTGCGCGTGGCCCGTGCGCTCGCCGAACTCGGCGTCGATGTGATCGAGGCGGGCTTCCCGGCCGCCTCCAAGGGGGACTGGGAGAGCGTACAGGCCGTCTCGCGCATGATCGACGGCCCGATCATCGCGGGACTGGCGCGCTGCAACCGCGAGGACATCGAGCTCGCCGCGCGCGCCCTCGCCGATGCGCCGCGGCGGCGACTGCACGTGTTCCTCGCCACCAGTGCCATTCACCGCCAGTACAAACTGAACATGGCCGAGGAGCAGATCCTGCGCACCGCCGTGGAGGGCGTGCGCCGCGCGCGGGAGCTGTGCGAGGACGTGGAGTTCTCCCCCGAGGACGCCTCGCGCACGGAGCTCGAGTTCCTGGCGCAGGTGGTCGAGGCGGCCATCGAGGCCGGCGCGAGCACGGTGAACATCGCCGATACCGTCGGCTACACGGTGCCGGATGAGTTCGCCGAACTGTTCCGCTATCTGTGCAAGAACGTGCGCGGCATCGAGCGGATCCGCCTCTCGGTGCACTGCCATGACGACCTCGGCATGGCCGTGGCGAACAGCCTCACGGCCGTGGTCGCCGGCGCCCGGCAGATCGAGTGCACGATCAATGGGATCGGCGAGCGTGCCGGCAACTGCTCGCTCGAGGAAGTGGTGATGGCGCTGAAGACGCGCGCGGCCTTCTTCAATGTCACCACCGGCATCCAGACCACGCGGCTGTATCCGACCTCGCGCTTAGTCTCGAGCATCACCGGGATGACCGTGCCGCGCAACAAGGCGGTGGTCGGGGAAAACGCGTTCGCGCACGAGGCGGGCATCCATCAGCACGGCGTGCTGAAGCACCACTCGACCTACGAGATCATGCGTCCGGAGGACGTCGGACTCGCGCGCAGTCATTTGATCCTCGGCAAGCACAGCGGCCGGCACGCCTTCCGCGATCGGGTGCGCGCACTCGGCTTCGAGCTTCAGGAGCAGGAGCTCAACGAGGTGTTCGAGGAGTTCAAAGCGCTCGCGGACCGCAAGAAGGAGCTCTTCGACGGCGACATCGAGGCGCTGGTGCTGCGCGCCGGCGGTGCGGCGAACGGCCCGTGGAGCCTCGCGGGACTGGAGACGCACGCGGTGATGCAGGGTCCGGCCACGACGACGGTCCGGCTGCGTCACAGCGACGGGCGGCTGGTCGAACAGACCACCGAGGGCGACGGGCCGGTCGATGCCGCCTTCAAGGCGATCGAGGCGGCGACCGGGCTCGGGGTGATGCTGCGCAAGTTCGAGGTCCGCGGCGTCACCGAGGGCGAGGATGCCCAGGGCGAGGCCGTGGTGTACGTGGAGTACAATCAGCGCACCTATCGGGGCTCGAGCGTGAGCACCAACATCGTGGAATCGAGCAGCAAGGCGTTCCTCGAGGTGATCAACCGCATCGAGCAGGCAGCCGCAGGCAACCGCTCGCGCGAGGAGCGCGCCGCGGGTGCACAGACCGCTTCGACGCTTTGACTGGCAGAACGCCAGGGGAGATGTTTCATGCCCATTCCGGCCACTCAGTACATTTGGTTCAACGGCAAGCTCGTTCCGTGGGAGAAGGCCACGGTGCACGTGCTCAGCCACGCGCTGCACTACGGCTCCTCGGTGTTCGAGGGGGTGCGCGCCTATCAGACGCACCAGGGCGTAGCGATTTTCCGCCTGCGCGATCACTCGCGCCGCCTGTTCGACTCGGCGAAGATCTATCGCATGAGCATGCCGTTCACCGTCGGGCAGATCGATGCGGCCTGCCACGCGGTGATCGCCGCCAACGGCCTCGCCAAGGGCGCCTATATCCGCCCGGTCGCGTTTCGCGGCTACGGGGAGATCGGCGTGACGCCGAAGAATGAGCCGCCGACCGAGGTGGCCGTGGCCGCCTGGGAATGGGGCAAGTACCTCGGTCACGAGAGTGAGGAGCAAGGCGTCGATGCCTGCATCTCCTCCTGGCATCGCGTCGCGCCGAACACGCTGCCGGCGCTCGCCAAGGCGGGCGGCAACTACCTCTCCAGCCAGCTGATCGGCGCCGAGGCGCGCCGGTTGGGTTTCCACGAGGGCATCGGACTGGCGCCCGATGGCACCCTCAGCGAGGGATCGGGGGAGAACCTGTTCGTGGTCAAGGACGGCGTGCTGCTCACCCCCGCCCTCGCCCACTCGGTGCTCGGGGGCATCACGCGCGACTCGGTGATGCGCCTGGCGCGAGAGCGGGGCATCGAGGTGCGCGAGTGCGCCATCCCGCGCGAACTCCTCTATATAGCGGACGAGGCCTTCTTCACCGGCACGGCGGTCGAGATCACCCCGATCCGCTCGGTCGACCGCCTCATGGTCGGCGCCGGCAAGCGCGGCCCGATCACCGAGACGCTGCAGAAGGCGTTCTTCGGCCTGTTCTCCGGCGAGACACCCGATCAGTGGGGCTGGCTCGATCACATCGACATGGCAGCGCCCCCCGCTGCGGCGGCGCGCTGATGGCGGCACCGCAGACGCTGTTCGAGAAGGTCTGGCGCAGTCACGAGGTGAGCGGCGAAACCGCCGACACCCCGGCGGTGCTGTACATCGATCTGCACCTGATCCACGAGGTCACCTCGCCGCAGGCCTTCACGGTGCTGCGCCAGCACGGCCTCGGGGTGCGCCGGCCCGAGCGCACCTTCGCCACCATGGATCACTCGACGCCGACGCGCACCGAGCAGGTCTTCGGCGGTGCGCCCATCACGCTCGAGGATGCGGCGCGCCAGGTCCGTGAGCTCGAGCGCAATTGCACCGCCTTCGGCATCGAGCTGCTCGGTCTGCGCGATGCGCGCCGCGGGATCGTGCACATCATCGGGCCGGAGCTCGGCCTGACGCAGCCGGGCAAGACCGTGGTCTGCGGTGACAGCCATACCAGCACCCATGGTGCGCTCGGCGCACTCGCCTTCGGCATCGGCACCACCGAAGTCGGCCACGTGTTCGCCACCCAGTGCCTGCTGCAGCGCAAGCCGCGCACGCTCGCGATCAACGTCAACGGCGCTCTGCCGCCGGGCGTCACGGCCAAGGATCTGATCCTCGCCATCATCGGGCGCATCGGCGTCGGGGGCGGCACCGGACACGTCCTCGAGTATCGTGGGGAGACGATCCGCGCGCTCGACATGGACGGGCGCATGACGGTGTGCAACATGTCGATCGAAGCCGGCGCACGCGCCGGCATGATCGCCCCGGACGAGACCACGTTCCGCTACCTCGCCGGCCGGCCCCGCGCGCCGCAGGGCGAGGCCTGGGCGGCGGCCCTCGAGCGCTGGCAGCAGCTGCCGGGCGATCCGGGCGCGCGTTTCGATCGTGAAGTGGACATCGACGCCGCGGCGCTCGAGCCGATGATGACCTTCGGCACCAACCCCGGCATGGTCATCCCGATCGGCGGGACCATCCCGCAGCGCAGCGACGATCCGGTGTTCGCCAAGTCGCTCGCCTACATGGGCTTCGCCCCTGGGGAGCGCCTCCAGGAGCATCCGGTGAACGTAGTGTTCATCGGCAGCTGCACCAACGGCCGGCTCTCGGACCTGCGCGCCGCGGCCTCGCTGCTGCGCGGGCGCAAGATCGCCTCCGGCGTGCACATGCTCATCGTGCCCGGCTCGCAGCAGGTCAAACGCGACGCGGAAGCCGAGGGACTCGACCGCATCTTCCTCGACGCAGGCGCCGAGTGGCGTGAGTCGGGATGCTCGATGTGCCTCGGCATGAACGGGGACCTGGTGCCCCAGGGTCACTACGCCGTCAGCACCAGCAACCGCAACTTCGAGGGCCGCCAGGGGATCGGGGCTCGCACCCTGCTCGCCAGCCCGCTCACCGCCGCTGCCTGCGCCGTGCGCGGGCGCGTGACCGATCCGAGGGAACTGTTGTAATGGAACCCATCCGCACCCTGCGCTCGCGCACCGTGGTGCTGCCGGCGAGCGATGTCGACACCGACCAGATCATCCCGGCGCGCTTTCTCACCACCACCACCCGCGAGGGCCTCGGCCGACACCTGTTCGCCGACTGGCGCTACGCACCCGACGGCAGCGCGCGACCGGACTTCGTGCTGAATCAGCCCGAGGCCGCCGGCTGCAGCATCCTCGTGGCGGGCCAGAACTTCGGCTGCGGCTCCTCGCGCGAGCATGCCCCGTGGGCGCTCAGCGACTTTGGCATCCGCGCGGTGGTGAGCACTCAGTTCGCCGACATCTTCCGCAGCAACGCGCTGAAGAACGGCCTGCTGCCGGTGCTGCTCGAGGCGCCCGCGCATCGCTGGCTGCTCGAGCACCCGGGTGTGCCGGTCACGATCGATCTGGAGCACACCACGCTCACGCTGCCGACGGGCGAGGCGGTGCGCTTCCCGCTCGAGCCGTTCGCGCGCTACTGCCTCACCCAGGGGGTCGATGAGCTCGGCTTCCTGCTCGCCCGCGCCGCGCAAATCGACGCGTACGAGTCGCAGCGGAGCCTGCCATGAAGGCGCACATCGCCGTCCTGCCGGGCGATGGGATCGGGCCGGAAGTCACCGCCGAGGCGGTGCGCTGCCTGCAGCGCATCGCCGAGCGCCACGGCCATCAGTTCACCCTCACCGAGCGGCCCTTCGGGGGCGCGGCCATCGATCTGACCGGCGAGCCGCTCCCGGCGCAGACCCTCGAGACCTGCCTCCAGGCCGATGCGGTGCTGCTCGGGGCGATCGGCGGCCCGAAATGGTCGGCACCGGAGGCGACGGTGCGCCCCGAGCAAGGCCTGCTCGGCCTGCGCCGCGCGCTCGGGGTCTACGCCAATCTGCGCCCGGTGAAGGTGCACCCCGCGCTGCTCGGCGCCTCGACGCTCAAGCCCGAAATCCTCAAGGACGTCGATCTGGTGTTCGTGCGCGAGCTCACCGGCGGGATCTACTTCGGCGAGAAGCGCCGCGAGGCCGATTCGGCCACCGACGTGTGCACCTACACGGTCGGGGAAGTCGAGCGCATCGTGCGCGTCGCGGCCCGCCTGGCGCAGCAGCGCCGCGGCACGCTGGTCTCGATCGACAAGTCGAATGTGCTCGAGACCTCGCGCCTGTGGCGCCAGGTGACCAGTCGGGTGATGCGCGAGGAATTCCCCCAGGTGTCCCTCGAGCACATGCTGGTCGACTCCGCGGCCATGCACCTGATCCGCCGCCCGCGTGACTTCGACGTGCTCGTCACCGAGAACATGTTTGGCGACATCCTCACCGATGAAGCCTCGATGCTCGCCGGCTCGCTCGGTCTGCTGCCCTCGGCGTCCCTCGGGGACGGTCGGCGGGGCGTGTACGAGCCGATCCACGGCTCGGCGCCCGACATCGCCGGCCGCGGTATCGCCAATCCGTACGGCGCGCTGCTCAGCGTCGCGCTGCTGCTGCGCCATTCGCTCGGGCTCATCGCCGAGTCCGAGGCGCTCGAGCAGGCCGTGTCGGCCGCGATCGACGCCGGCGTGCGCACCGCGGACATCACCGCACAGGACCGGCCGGCGACGACCCGGCAGGCCGGCGAGGCGGTGCTCAGTCGGCTCTAACTTCGAAACGGTGTCACGGCGGCGACCTGCGCCGCCTCAGGAGCGGTGGGATGCGTACTGATCGAACTCGCTGGGGCTGGATGCTGGTCGCACTGGGGTTGAGCGCGTGCGCGGCGTCGCCGCCTGCGCGCACCGTGCCGCGCACCGATCACGCACCGTTCCTGAGGGTGGCGCAGGTGACGCGCCACCTGCGCGCGTACATGACCGCGCACTACCGGCCGGCCCAGTTGCCCCGGGGAGTCCGCACGGCCCTCGCCCGGGCCGGGGGCGCCTCGGTGCCCTTTCACCGCCTGGTGGTGACTCGCCAGTTCGTACGCCATGACCGCGCACGCGGCACGAGCACCACCGCGCGCGTCACGGACACCTTCATCCCGATCGGCCACGGCTACCTGCAGGACCGCGAGCGCGTCTCGATCAACACCCTCCCGGTGGCGCTCAATCTGAACCTCAGCTATCTCGGGCTGCTCAGCCTCGAGCACCAGCACCTCAGCGAGCGATCCGGCTTCGTGCGCGCCCCGCAGCGTCTGCAGCAGCTCTCGGGCCTGACCCCGGGCATCGCGCACCCGCAGCCGGGTCAGCACTACCACATGACGCTGCGCTGGCTCGGGCGGCGCACCCAGGAGACCTGCATCGCGCGGCGGCACGAGCAGCCGGCGAGCCGGCTGCTCGCCGAGCTCCCGGGCCGGGCCCTCACCCTCCTCTGTACGATCGAACGCGGCGGCTTCGTCCGCTCGCGCAACCGGATGGTCTATCTGAGCGCGTACCGGATTTTCCTCATCCTCGGGCGCGACACCACATCATTCACGGTGCGCGGCAGGATCGAGCGCATCACGGCCGGTTAGCCTGCCGCGCGCGCCCGGGCCAATCCCGCGGCGAGATCGGCGCGCAGATCCTCCAGCGCCTCGATCCCGACCGACAGCCGGATCAACCCGTCGGTGAGTCCCGCCTTGGCACGCGCGGCCGGGTCCATGGCCGCATGGGTCATGGTCGCCGGATGCGCCACCAGGCTCTCCACCCCGCCGAGCGACTCGGCGAGGGAGAAATACTCCAGCCCCTCGCAGAAGGCACGCACCGCGGCGAGCCCGCCGGTGAGCTCGAGCGTGACGATCGCACCGAAGCCGCGCTGCTGTCGCCGCGCCACCTCGTGACCGGCATGGCTGGCGAGGCCCGGGTAATAGACGCGCTGGACGCCCAGTTCCCCGGCGAGCCACTCGGCGAGGCTCTGGGCGTTGCGCCCGTGATGATCGAGCCGAGCATGCAGGGTGCGCAGCCCCCGCAGCGTGAGGAAACTATCGAACGGCGAGCCGGTGAGTCCGAGGCAGTTGGCCCACCAGGCGAGCTCATCGTGCACGGCGCGCTCGCGCGCCACCACGGCCCCGCCGACCACGTCGCTGTGGCCGTTGAGGTACTTGGTCGTGGAGTGCACCACCACGTCGGCGCCGAGGGCGAGTGGCTGCTGCCAGGCCGGGGACAGGAAGGTGTTGTCGACCGCCACCCGGGCGCCGGCGGCATGGCCGAGCGCGGCGACCTGCTCGATGTCCGTGATGCGCAGCAGCGGGTTGCTCGGCGTCTCGATCCACAGCAGCGCCGCCGGGCGCGCCAGCGCCGCACGCAGCGCCGATTCGTCGGCGAAATTGACGAACTCCACCTCACGCTCACCGCGGCGCCGCCAGGCATCGAACAATCGGTACGTTCCGCCGTAACAGTCGTGCGGCGCGACGATGCGCCCGCCGGCCGGCACGAGGTACCCGGTGAGCGTCACGCCGGCCATGCCGGTGGCCGTGACGACCGCACCGGCGCCGCCCTCGAGCTGCGCCAGCGCCGCGCCGAGCAGGTCGCGGGTGGGGTTGCCCGAGCGCGTGTAGTCGTAGCGGCCCTTCTCGCCGAAGGCGCGGAACGCGAACGTCGAGCTCAAATGAATCGGCGGCACGACCGCCCCGCTCGAGGGGTCGGACTCCAGGCCCGCGCGCACGGTGCGGGTCACTTGTGATTTCGAATCGGGATTCGGGCTCATTCAGCAGGTGCTCTCAAAAAGCGGCGCAAACACGCCGCGAAGCTGTTGGGTTTCCTTCAGGAACGCATCGTGGCCGTAGATCGAGGAGATCTCACACAGCCGTGCCGCGTGCAGCCGCGCCACCAGGGCACGCACCTCGGTGAGCGGCACGAGCATGTCCTCGCGCACCGCCACGGCGGTGGTCGGCACGCAGATGCGGCTCGCCTCGACGCGGTGCAGATCGATCGACTCAGAGAGGCACAGGAACGCCTCGGGCCGGTGCTCGGCGGCGTAGCTCGCCCCGCGCGCGGCCAGGTAGCGCTCGACCGGCAGGCGCACCCGCCCCTCCTCGAACACCGGCGGGCCGGCGAAGCGCGCGGCAAACTCCTCGCCGCTGCGGTAGGTGGACATCGCGAGCGCCCGGGCGAGCGCGAGTGCCTCGCCCGGGCGGCCGGCCTGCAGTCCAAATCGCACGATGTCGCGCTGCACCGCCCGCCAGGCCGATCCCAACGGGTGCGGCCGGTCCGTGGCGCACAGCACGATCAGCGCACCGACGCGCTCGGGGAAGCGCTCCCCGAAGGCGAGTGCGACCATCCCACCGTAGGAGCCGCCGGCGATCGCCCGCAGCGCCTTGATGCCCAGATGATCGAGCAGGCGTGCGAGCACTTCGGCCTGATCGTAGGTGGAGATGCTCGGGAACGGCGCCCCGGAACACGGGCCGGTGCTCTCCCCGCTGCCGCCGAGATAATCGAAGCTCAGCACCCGGCACCGCTCGGTGTCGAGCGGGCGACCCGGACCGGCCATCTCTCCCCACCAGCTCTGGCGAGGCGGCTCGGTGAGACAGACGCGCCGATGGGCGGAAATCCCCCCGAGCGCGCAGACCACCGGCGCCGTGGCCGTACCGGCGAGCCGCCAGGCGATGCGCACATCGGGCAGCCGCCCGCCGTGGTGCAGATGCAGCCCGCCGGGCATCTCGAAAATCCCTTCGCGCACGGACTCACTCGGGGCACCCCGCAGGGGGGACTGCGCCTCGATCGGGCGAACCTCGGCAATCGCGTTCATGGATGGCTCCGCTGTCCTCTCGTGTCACCGAGCACTCGCGGAGCGGCCTGCCAGGGGTCTGGCAGGCAGGCTGCGTCCATCCCCGCACGGGTTCGCGCGGAGCTACACAGTTCGCTCATCTGTCGATGCCTTCCGCGCCCGCAGTCGGGTCCGGATACATCGCAGGAGTTGGCACCTTTACAGACGGGTTAGGTCTGGCGGTTGCCCCGGCGTCTAAGGGCCTATCCCTCAGCCGGTCTCGATGAGTTGAGCCAAAAGTGTAGGAGGAGCGATGGCCCCGGTCAAGCCGGCCGATGCACCGAGCCGCCTTCAGCCCAGTGCGTGCGGCGGAATGTGCGCGCGCACGGCCTCTTCGCCCTGGTGCACCAGGTCCTTGTGCACCTGCGCGACCACGCAACGCTCGAGCTGCACCGGCAGCGTAGCGCGCAGCATCCCGAGGACGTGCGGTTGGGCCATCAGCACCCGCCGCTCGAACCGCCCCTGCTGATGGGCCTGCTCGAGCTGCGCGACGATGCGCCGGACGAAGACGACCGTCGACTCACGCCGCGCCGAGCGCTCCCCACCGGTGTCATGATGGGCCCGCGCGCCGCGACGGGCGCCGGCGGCCGGTGCCCGATCGAACACCCGCCCCGGGCGGTCGCTGACCCGCTCGCGCTCGTGCAGACGCGCACTCGGATCGAGCAGTCGACCGCTCACCTGCAGGGTCGTCGCGGGCGGCGCGAGATCGAAAAATCGCGCCTCGGCCTGATCGGCCACCACGATCCGGACACGCATGACGTTGTGCTCCGCGGCGGGCCTGCCCGAGGCTCCGATCGCACCACTCTACGGGCCGTCGCGCCCCTGCCCATACGGACATCCCCGCCACACCACAGACCTCGCCGCGCAGCGGCCAAGCGGCCGGCCGCGCTCGGCTCACCGCCCCGAGTGCCGGGGCCGTGGACGCATCCTCGCACCCTCTGGCGCTCCTTCGGTGCGTCGTGCTATTGTACTAGCACGTTAATACGATCCACCGGCATGAAGACACACCGCAGCCTCACGCCCCGCCAGGAAGCGCTCGCCGAGCGCAATCTGTACACCGCCATCGCCGCCTTGCGCGACGCCGAGGAGGTCCGCGCCTTCTTCCGCGATCTGTGCACGCCGGCGGAGCTGCAGGCGATGTCCGATCGCTGGTCGGTGGTGGACTACCTCAGTCGCGGCCTGCCCTACCGGGAGATCCACCAGCTCACCGGCGTCAGCGTCACGACCATCGGCCGCGTGGCACGCTTCCTCGCCACCGGGAACGGCGGCTACGGACTGGTGGCGCAGCGCCTGGGCAAGTGGCACCTGCACGCCGCACGCGCCGCCGCCTCGGCGTCGAGCGAACCGGCCAGCCCGCCCCGTCGCCGGGAGGGAGCCCGCAATGGATGAGCCACGCCTGAAGCTCGCGATCCAGAAATCCGGCCGCCTCACCGACCCGTCGCTCGATCTGCTCACGCGCTGCGGCCTGAAGATCTCCCGCGGCAAGGACCAGCTGATGGCCTTCGGGGAGAACATGCCGCTCGATGTGCTGTTCGTGCGCGACGATGACATCCCGGACTTGGTGCAGGAGGACGTGTGCGACCTCGGACTGGTCGGTCTGAACGTGCTCGAGGAGAAGCGCCACGAGTTGGCCGCGCGTGGCCACCCGGTGCGCTTCGAGACGCTGCGCACACTTGATTTCGGTCGCTGCCGCCTCTCCCTCGCCGTGCCCGCGGGCCAGCCGTTCGACGGGCAGCGCAGCCTCGAGGGCAAGCGCATCGCCACGACCTATCCGTACCTGCTCGAGCACTACCTGCGCGAGCGCTCGATCAGCGCGGAGATCGTCACGCTCTCCGGGGCGGTGGAGATCGCCCCGCGCCTCGGGCGCGCCGATCTGATCTGCGACCTGGTGTCCACCGGCTCGACGCTGCAGGCCAACCACCTGCGCGAGGTCGAGACCGTGCTCGAGAGCCACGCGGTGTTGATCCGCACGCCGGTCACGCTGCCGCCGCTGAAGAACGAGTGGGTCGAGCGGCTGATGATGCGCATCGAGGGCGTGCAGCAGGTGCGCGAGAGCAAATACATCATGCTGCACGCCCCGCGTGCGGCGCTCGAGGAGATCCGCCGGTTGCTGCCCGGCAGCGAATCCCCGACCATCATTCCGCTCGAGGGCTTCCCGGACAGAGTCGCCGTGCACGCGGTGTGCCGCGAGAACGTGTTCTGGGAGACGCTCGAGCGGCTGAAGCAGGCCGGCGCCAGCGCACTGCTGGTCCTGCCGGTGGAAAAGATGCTTCCCTGAACCGATGCGCATCCTCCACTGGAACGCGCTCAACGAGAGCGAACGACGCGCGGCGCTCGAGCGGCCCGTGCAGCAGGCCCGTGCCGACATCGAGGCGCTGGTGCGCGAAATCATCGCGGCGGTGCGCGTGCGCGGCGATGCGGCGCTGCGCGAGTACACGCGCCGGTTCGACCAGACCGAGCTCGAAACACTGCGGGTGAGCGCGAGTGAGTTCGCCGCCGCGCACAGCGCCCTTGACGCCGAGCAACGCGCAGCGCTCGAGCGCGCCATCGAGAACGTCGAGCGCTTTCACCGCACCCAAGACCTCAGCAGCGTCAGTCTCGAGACCGTCCCCGGGGTGCGCTGCGAGCGGATCTACCGGCCCATCGAGGCCGTCGGCCTGTATGTCCCGGCGGGCTCCGCGCCCCTGCCCTCGGCCGTGGTGATGCTCGCCGTGCCGGCGCGGATCGCCGGCTGCCCGCAGCGCGTGCTGTGCACCCCGCCGGATCGCAGCGGCCGGGCGCATCCGGCCGTGCTGCTCGCCGCCGAGCTGTGCGGGGTCGAGCAGGTGTTCAAAATCGGCGGCGCGCAGGCCATCGCCGCCCTCGCCTACGGTACCGAGAGTCTCCCGAAGGTCGACAAGATCTTCGGCCCGGGCAACGCCTGGGTCACCGCCGCCAAACAGATCGTCGCCACCGATCCGCTCGGCGCTGCGTGCGACATGCCGGCCGGCCCCTCGGAAGTGATGGTGATCGCCGATGCGAGCGCCGATCCGAACTTCGTCGCCGCCGATCTGCTGGCGCAGGCCGAACACGATCCGCGCGCCCAGGCGCTGCTCGTCACCCCGAGCGCGGCGCTCGCGCAGGCCGTGGCGGCGGCCGTCGAGCGGCAGGCCGCGACGCTCTCGCGCCGGGCCATCCTCGAGCATTCCCTGCGCGCCAGCCGAGCGCTCGTGGTCGAGGACCTCGAGAGTGCCGTGGCCGTGGCCAATGCCTACGCCGCCGAGCATCTGATCCTCGAGGTCCGCGAGCCGCGCGCGCTGCTCGAGCGCATCGTCAATGCCGGTTCGGTGTTTCTCGGCGCCTGGTCGCCGGAACCGATGGGCGATTACTGCTCGGGCACCAACCACGTGCTGCCGACCTACGGCTACGCGCGCGCCTACAGCGGCCTCGGCGTCCCCGATTACCTCAAGCGCATCACGGTGCAGGAGCTCACGCCCGAGGGCTTGCGCGCGCTCGGTCCGACCGCGGTCACCCTGGCGCGTCTGGAAGGGTTGGATGCGCATGCGGCCGCCGTCACCTGTCGGCTGCAGGCGCTCGCGGCGGGCAGCCACTCATGAGCTGGGTCACCGAACTGGCGCGCGCGGACATCGTGGCGCTGCGCGTGTATGAACACGCCGCCTGGCGCCCCGAACTGCAGCGTCTGCACGCCAATGAGCTGCCGTGGGATCCGACCGGCGGTGACGGACGCGACGGGCTGAACCGCTACCCACAGCCCCAGCCGCGCGCACTGGTGCAGCGGCTCGCCGAGCTCTATGCGGTCAGCCCCGCCTCGGTGCTGCTCGGGCGCGGCAGCGATGAGGCGATCGACCTGCTCTGCCGCGCGTTCTGCCGAGCCGGCACCGACGCGGTGCTGGTCTGTCCGCCGACCTTCGGGATGTACTCGGTCTGCGCGCGCATCCAAGGCGCCGACGTGATCGAGGCGCCGCTGCTCGCCGAGCAGAGTTTTGCGCTCGATGAGCAGCAGGTGCTCAAGCGCTGCACGGCGAGGACCAAACTGCTCTTCCTGTGCTCGCCGAACAACCCCACCGGGAACCTGCTGGAGGAGGCCGCCGTGCTGCGCCTCGCCGCGGCGCTCGCCGGCCGGGCACTGGTGGTGCTCGATGAGGCCTATGTGGAGTTCTCCGGCCGCGCCAGTCTCGCCCGGCGGCTGGGGGAGTTTCCGAACCTCGCCATCCTGCGCACGCTCTCGAAGGCCTACGGCCTCGCCGGCGCACGTTGCGGGGCGCTGCTGGCCGATCCCGAAGTGATCGCCCTGTTGCGCAAGATCATCCCGCCCTACGCCATTCCCCGGCTCACGGTCGATGCGGCGCTCGCGCGCCTCGCGCCGAGTGCGCTCGCGGCCCTGCACCCGCAGCTCGCGACGCTGCTCAGCGAGCGTGCGCGCCTGCAGCGCGAGCTGCCCAGGCTGCGCGCGGTGCGGCGTGTCTGGCCGAGTGATGCGAACTTCATGCTCGCGCAATTCGACGATGCCGGCGATGCACTCGAACGCGCCGCCGCGGCGGGATTGCTGGTGCGCGATGCACGCGGCTACCCCGGACTCGGCTGCGCTCTGCGCATCAGTGTCGGCACGCCCGAGCAGAACACCCGACTTCTGGAGTCCTGGTCATGAGCGCCCCGGTGCCCACTCTGTTCGTCGACCGCGACGGCACGCTGATCGAGGAGCCATCCGATCACCAGGTCGATGCGCTGGAGAAGGTGCGCTTCATGCCCGGCGTATTCGCCGCGCTCGAGGCGCTGCAGCGACGCGGCTACCGTCTGGTGATGGTGAGCAATCAGGACGGACTCGGCACGGCGTCCTTCCCGCGACCGAAGTTCGAAACCGTACACGACTTCGTGCTCGAGACCTTCGCCGCACAGAACATCCGCTTCGAGGCGGTGTTCATCTGTCCGCATCGGCCCGAGGACGGATGCGACTGCCGCAAACCGGCCACCGGTCTGCTCGAGGCGTACCTGCGCGAGGGGACCGTCGAGCGCTCCGCGAGTGCCGTGATTGGCGATCGCGACAGCGATTTGGCCTTTGCCGCGAACCTCGGTGTGCGCGGGCTGCGGGTGCGCCGCGACGGCGCGCCGCACGAGACCTGGCCGGCGGTCGTGGCTGAACTGACGGCGCGCCGCGCGCAGATCACGCGCCGGACGCGCGAGACGGACATCGAGGTGCGGGTCGATCTCGACGCCACCGGACCGCACCGCATCGCCACCGGCCTTGGCTTCTTCGATCACATGCTCGAGCAACTCGCCGCGCACGGCGGCTTCGCACTCGAGCTGTCCTGTCGCGGCGATCTGCACATCGATGAACATCACACGGTGGAGGACTGCGCGCTCGCCCTCGGCGAGGCGCTGCGCCGCGCGCTCGGCACCAAGGCGGGGATCGCCCGCTACGGGTTCGTACTGCCGATGGACGAGGCGCTCGCGCAGGTGGCGATCGACCTGTCCGGTCGTCCGATCTGCCGCTTCGAGGGTCGCTTCGAGCGCGAGCGCGTCGGTGAGCTGCCCACCGAGCTCGTGCCACACTTCTTCCGTTCGCTCGCCGATGCGCTCGGCGCCGCGATCCACGTGAGCGTCACCGGGGAGAACAGTCACCACATGATCGAAGGCTGCTTCAAGGCCGTGGGCCGTGCGCTGCGCCAGGGGCTGCGCCGCGACGGCGAGGTGCTGCCGAGCACCAAGGGCGCTCTGTGAGCGGCACGCTCATCATCGACAGCGGCGGGGCGAATCTCGCCTCGCTGCAGTACGCGCTCGAGCGGCTCGGTGTCGCGGCCCGGGTGAGCGCCGAGGCGCGCGCCATCGTCGCGGCCGACCGGGTGGTGTTGCCCGGTGTCGGCTCGGCGGCCGATGCCATGCAGCGATTGCACGCCGCGGGCCTCGCCCCAGTGCTGCGCCAGCTCACCCAACCGGTGCTCGGCATCTGCCTCGGCATGCAGCTGCTCTTCGAGCGCTCGGCCGAAGGGGACACCGAGTGCCTCGGCATCCTGCCCGGCACGGTGCGCCGGCTCGAGCCGAGCACGACGCGGCCGGTGCCGCACATGGGCTGGAACCGTCTGCAGGGACTCACCGACGATGCGCTGCTGAAGGGGCTCGACACCGAGGCGTATTTTTATTTCGTGCACGGCTACGCCGCGCCGCTCGGCGCCTTCACGCGGGCCCAGACGCACTACGGGGAGGACTTCTCCGCGGTGGTCCGTCAGGGCAACTTCTGCGGCGTGCAGTTTCATCCGGAACGCTCCGCAGCCAGCGGTGCACGCGTGCTCGAGAATTTTCTGGGACTGACCTGATGCTGCTGATTCCCGCCATCGACCTGCGTGCCGGCCACTGCGTGCGGCTCTATCAGGGCGACTTCGATGCCGAAACGCGCTATCCGGTCGAGCCGCTCGAGCTGCTCGGGCGCTACCGGGCGTTCGGCGCAAGTTGGGTGCACGTCGTCGATCTCGACGGGGCACGCGACGGTGAGCTCGGTA
Source organism: Pseudomonadota bacterium (assembly GCA_021851405.1). Taxonomy (GTDB): domain Bacteria; phylum Pseudomonadota; class Gammaproteobacteria; order Steroidobacterales; family Steroidobacteraceae; genus 13-2-20CM-66-19. The sequence continues at coordinate 26,783 of JAJZDW010000018.1, read as the reverse complement.
ATCGCGCCACGATCAGCGCCCTCGCCGCCGAGCCGGGCGCGCGCCTGCAAGTCGGCGGTGGCATCCGCTCGGCGCAGCGCATCGAGGCGCTGCTCGAGGCCGGGGTCGGGCGCGTGGTCATCGGCAGCGCCGCGGTCGAGCGCCCGCAGGAGGTCGGCGCGTGGCTCGAGCGCTTCGGCGCCGAGCGGATCTGCCTCGCGCTCGATGTGCGCCTCGATGCCCACGGGGCGGCGATGGTCCAGACCCGAGGCTGGCGCGAGGCGGCGGCGGTGACGCTCTGGGAGGCGCTGGATCGCTACCCGGCGGGCACCGTACGCCACGTGCTGTGCACCGACATCGAGCGCGACGGTGCGCTCGCCGGCCCGAACCTCGAGCTGTACGCGACCGCCCGAGCGCGCTTCCCGCAGATCGCCTGGCAGGCCTCCGGAGGGGTGCGCGATGCCCGTGATCTGCATCAGCTCGCCCGCGCGGGCGCCGCCGCCGCGGTGAGTGGCAAGGCATTGCTCGAGCAGCGCATTCCTGTGCAGGAGTTGTCCGCATTCTTACCCGACGCATCATCCCCTGCCTAGACGTCCGCGACGGCCAGGTCGTCAAGGGCGTGCGCTTCCGCGACCACCGCGTGGTCGGGGACATCATGACGTTGGCCCAACGCTATCGCGACGAGGGCGCCGACGAACTGGTGTTCTATGACATCACCGCGAGTCCGCAGGGCCGCTCGGTCGATCGCAGCTGGGTGCAGCGCATCGCGCGCGTGCTCGACATCCCCTTCTGCGTCGCCGGGGGCATCCGCTCGGTGGCCGATGCCGAGGCGGTCCTCAACGCCGGCGCGGAGAAGATCTCGATCAACTCCCCGGCGCTGTCGGACCCGGACCTGATCGACGCGCTCAGCCGTCGCTTCGGCGCGCAGTGCGTGGTGGTCGGCATCGACAGCGAACGGACCGCGGCCGGCCACCGCGCCTTTCAATTTACCGGCGACCCCGGCCGCACGCGCGAGTCCGGCCGCGACGTGCTCGAGTGGGTGCGGGAAGTCCAGGAGCGCGGCGCCGGGGAAATCGTGCTCAACTGCATGGGCAGCGATGGGGTGCGGCAAGGCTATGACATCGAGCAGCTGCAGGCGGTGCGCGCGGTGTGCCGCGTGCCGCTCGTGGCCTCCGGCGGAGCCGGTGCGATCGAGCATTTTTCCGCTGCATTTCGCGATGCGGGCGTCGATGCTGCGCTCGCCGCCAGCGTCTTCCACGACGGCGTCATCGCGATCGGGGCACTGAAGCAGGCCCTGCGCAGCGCCGGCATCGAGGTTAGGCCATGAACAGCGCATCGGCTCCCGGCGCGCCCCTGAGCCCGGCGGACATCGAGCAGCTCGATTTCGACAAACAGGACGGCCTGCTGCCGGCGATCATCACCGATGCGGCCGGCGGCGTCCGCATGCTCGGCTACATGAACCGCGAGGCGCTGCAGGAGACCTTCCGCCGCGGCCGCGTGGTGTTCTACAGCCGCAGCCGCGCGTGTCTGTGGGAGAAGGGGGAAACCTCCGGTCACACGTTGGAATTCCTCGACGCGCGCACCGACTGCGACCGCGATGCGCTGCTGATCCGCACTCGCCCGCTCGGGCCGGTCTGTCATCTCGGCACGAGCGGCTGCTTTGGCACGACCGAGGCGCCCCTTGCCTTCCTCCACGAGCTCGAGGACGTGATTGCCGAGCGCATCGCCGCGCGACCCGAAGGCAGCTACACCGCGAAGTTGTACGAGCGGGGCACCACCCGCATGGCGCAGAAAGTCGGTGAGGAGGGCCTCGAAGTGGCGCTCGCCGCGGTGGCCGAAGGTGAGGAGAAACTGCTCGCGGAGTCCGCCGACCTCCTCTATCACCTGACGCTGCTGCTGCTCAGCCGCGGTCTGTCACTCGAGCGCGTGGTGGCGGAACTGCGCGCCCGCCACGCGAGCCGCGGCTGAGCGGGCCGCGTCAGCGGCGCGGCGTGCTCGCCCCGGCGGGCAGACCGACCGGGCGCGGCGCGGCGCCCCACTCGCGCGTCTCGCTGCGCTCGAGCTGCGCGAGGGCCTCGCGGCGATCGAACTCGGCGCGGGCCGCATCGAGCTCGGCCAAATGACTGCGCGCCCAATGCGCCAGCTGGGTCACCGGCTGACGCAGGGACTGCCCGAGGGCGGTCAGTTCGTACTCGACGCGCGGCGGCACGACGGGGAAAACGGTGCGTTTGACCAGTCCGTCGCGCTCCAGGCCCCGCAGGCACAGCGTGAGCATGCGCTGGGAGATGCCCCCGATCGCGCGCTTCAGATCCGAGAACCGGCGCGGGCCGTCGGCGAGCATGATGATGATCAGCACGCTCCACTTCTCCCCGACGCGGGCCAGCACCTGGCTGATCTTTGGGCACTCGGTGCTCTGGGGACAGCCCTCCGTGCGCTGCGCGGCCTGCTGGGTTACGCCGGTTTCACTCTGTCGCATGACTGTGCCTTCTTGTGTTCGTGCCGCGCGGACTTACATACTTAGCCTTGGTACTGATTTTATACTATACCGAGGCCACCCATGAAGCTCCTGCACATCGACACCAGCATTCTCGGCGAGAACTCCGTCAGCCGGCAATTGACCGCCGCCATCGTCGCGCGCCTGCAGGCCGTGCACGGGCCGCTTGAGATCCGCTACCTGGACCTCGGTGCCGAGCCGCTCGCACACCTGTCCGGCGCGCACCTCGCCGCGGCCCAGGGGGCCACTCCGGAGTCGGCCGCGCTGGCGCTGGATCTGCAGCGCGGCGGCGAAGCGCTCGAGACCTTCCTCGCTGCCGATATCATCGTCGTCGGCGCGCCGATGTACAACTTCACCGTGTCCTCGCAGCTCAAGGCGTGGATCGACCGGGTCTGCGTGGCCGGCAAAACCTTCCGTTACGGCGACACCGGACCGCAGGGGCTCGCCGGCGGCAAGAAGGTCATCATCGCCTCCTCGCGCGGCGGGTTCTACGGCCCGCAAACCCCGGCCGCCGCCCTCGAACACCAGGAAAGCTACCTGCGCGGCGTGTTCGCCTTCCTCGGGATCACGGCGGTGACCTTCGTGCGTGCCGAGGGCGTTAACATCAGTCCCGATCAGCGTCAGGCCGCGATTACGGCCGCCACGGCCGAAGCGGCCCAGCTGGCCGCCTGAGCCCAGATCGAGCGATATCACCCCGACCGGAGAGTGCCCATGAATACTCTTGCCAGCCGCAGCGTTGAGCGCCTGGTGCGCGGCATGCCCACCTCGGACGGCGCCGGCGTCAAACTGACGCGCGTGATCGGCCAGCCCCAGCTGGCCGATCTCGATCCGTTCCTGATGCTCGATGAGTTCGGCACCGACCATCCCGGGGACTACATCGCCGGTTTTCCGGATCATCCGCACCGCGGCTTCGAGACCGTGACCTACATGCTCGATGGGTGCATGCGCCACCGCGACAACCACGGGCACGAAGGGGTGCTCGTTCCCGGCAGCGTGCAGTGGATGACGGCCGGACGCGGCATCATCCACTCGGAGATGCCCGAGCAGCAGGAAGGACGCATGCGCGGCTTTCAGCTGTGGATCAACCTGCCGGCGCGCGAGAAGATGACCGCCCCGCGCTACCAGGAGTTCGCTCCGCAGCGAATCCCCAGGGTCGAGTCGGGCGCGGCGCGCGTGAAGGTGATCGCCGGAACGGTCGAGGGCGTGAGCGGCCCGATCACGCAACCGGCGACCGAGCCGACCTACCTCGACATCGAGCTCGTCCCGGGCGGGCAGTTCACCCACGCTCTGCCCGCCGGGCATACCGCGTTCGTCTATGTCTACGAAGGGGCGGTCGCCATCGGCGCGGGCGAGGCCGCCACGGCGGTCGACCGTCACGACTTGGCGGTCCTCAGCGACACCGGCGCGGTGCGCATCGAGGCGCGCGCCGGTTCGGGCACGCCGCACTCCCCGGCGCGGCTGATCCTGGTGGCCGGCAAGCCGCTGCGCGAGCCGGTGGCCAAGTACGGCCCGTTCGTCATGAACACCCGCGAGGAGCTGATGCAGGCCTTCCAGGACTTTCAGAGCGGGCGGTTCTGATCCCGTGGCGCGCCGCACCGGCGGCGCGCCTGCGATCCTCGCGGCTCGCGCGCCGGTTCGCGTCCTATACTGGGGCGATGAACCTGCACCATCTGGCCATCTTCGCCACGGTCGCCGCCACCGGCAGCCTCACCGCCTCGGCGCGCAAGCTGCACGTCTCCCAACCGGCGCTGTCGCGCGAATTGAAGGCCTTCGAGCAGCGGCTGGGCGTGACGCTGTTCGAGCGCCACGCCAAGGGCATGCGTCTGACGCAAGCCGGCGAAGTCCTCAATCGCTATGCGGTGCGGCTGTTCGAACTGGAGCGCACCGCCGAGGCCGCGATGCAGGAGATCGCCGGAGCGCTGCGCGGCCGGCTGACCCTCGGGGCGAGCAACACCATTGGCACCTACGTGTTGCCGCCGCTGCTGGCGGCGTTCCGCCGGCAGCGGCCGCGGGTCGAGATCTCGCTGTTCGTCGGCAACACCGAGCAGGTCTCCCAGGGCGTGGACGACATGCGCTTCATGCTCGGGTTCATCGAAGGGCCGCTGCACCTGCAGGGTCTGCGCAGTAGCGTTTTCCAGCACGATGAAATCATGCCCGTCGCCGCCCCGGATCACCCGCTGTTCGCTCGTCAGACGCTCGAGCCTGCGGATCTCGCCGGGGAGGCGCTGCTGATGCGCGAACACGGCTCCGGGACCCGCGAGCTGATCGCTGCGGCCCTGCAGCGCCAGAACATCACCCCGGGGGAGACGATGGAATTCGGCAACACCGAGGCGCTCAAGCGCGCTGCGGTTCACGGCGGCGGCATCGCCTGGCTGCCGCGCATCTGCATGCTCAACGAACTCGCCGACGGCAGCCTGCGCACGCTACCGGTGCGCGCACTGACCATCACCCGCCCGCTGATGATGGTGCAGCGCGAGAGCGCGCATCTCGAGCCGGCGGCCGAGGCCTTCGTGCGCCTGCTGCAGCACCCGATCGACACGGCGGTTTAAGGGCGCTCGGCACCGCGGGACTCCGCACCGAGCAGGTCGAGGATCTTCTCGATCGATTGCGGGTCGGTGGATTCGACCTCGATGGACGCAAGCCCCTCATCCGCAGCCGCCCACTCGAGCTGCTGCCGTTGCCACTCGAGCACCGCGGTGTCGGCCTCCGAGGGGTCATCTCCCTGCGCGGGGCGCGCCCGCAAGCGCTCCTGCAGCACCGACAGCGGCGCGGTACAGCGGACCCAATAGGTCGACGTCTGCGCGCGTGCGCCCAGTTCCCCGAAGCATCGCCGCTGCGCACGGCGCAGGAACGTCGCATCCACGATCACGGTGTAGCCTCCGAGGAGCGCATCGTAGGCTTCCCGCGCCAACTCCTCGTACACCCGTTCGCTCACGTCGGCGGCATATAGTCCCGTGGCGAGTCCCGAGCCGGACGGCTGAAGCGGCTCGAGGCCGGCCAGGCGCTTGCGCTCGACGTCCGAGCGCAAATGCACCGCATCGAGGCGCTCGGTGAGCTGCCGGGCGATCCACGTCTTGCCGGAACCGGACAGTCCGCTCATCAGCACCAGGCGCGGCTGGCGCACCGCCAGCGCCGCGGCGGCGTGGGCCACCAGCCGCTCAAACTCCGCGCGCAGCACCGAGCGTCCCGTCTCCGCACGCGTGGCCGCCGACAGCGCCGCGACCTTGCCGCGGACCAGCGCCCGGTGCGCCTCGTACAGGCGCAGCACCCGGCACGCGTGATAGTCGCCGCAGCGCTGCAGATACGAGGTCAGAAACGCGTGCGCATGTCGCCGATAGCCGCGCGCCGTCAGATCGCTGGTGAGAAACGCGATCTCATCGGCGACGTCGATCCAGCGAAATGCCGGCTCGTACTCCAAACAGTCGAACGGCACGAGGCGCCCCTCGCGCACGATGAGGTTGCGGCTGTGCAGGTCGCCGTGGCACTCGCGCACCCGCCCGCTCGCCCGACGCAGCGCCATCGCCGGACTCGCCTCTGCCAGGCGCTGCTCGAGCGCGACCTGCAGAGACGACACGCTCTCCCGCCGCCCGAACACCTCGGCGGCCGTGGCACACTCGCGCAGGTTCTCCGCCAGCACCGTGCGCACGTGCTCCGGCCGGCCCCAGGGGCTCTCCTGCGTGACCGACGGGAGCGTGGCATGAATGTCCGCCAGGCTCCGGCCGAAGGTCTCGAGCACCTCGAGTGGCAGACGACCCTCCGCGAGGCGCTGATCGAGCTCGTCCGCCGCATCGAATCGCTGCATCCGCACCGCGTACTCGAGCACCGGGTGCGCATCGGTCGAACCGCTTCGCATGCGCAGGTGCCTGCCGGCCGCGACGATGTGACACACCTCGAGATACAGCTCCGGGGCGAAGCGGCGATTGAGACGCAACTCCTCCTCGCACAGCCACCGGCGATACTCGAGCATGCGCTGATCGACGAACGCATAGCGCACCGGGCGTTTGATTTTGTAGGCGAACGCACCAGCGAGCAGCACCCAGGAGATGGGGGTCTCGATCACCGCGACCCCCTCGACCGGATGGGGATAGGCGTGCGGGCTCAGCAGCCCACTCAACTCCTCCGGCAGCAATTCGCCAGCGCCCTCGGCAAGCACTCGATGGGATACCCGTGCGGCTGTCATGGGTCCACGTCCTTCGTTGCGGATACGGTGCGGATCAACGCAGACCGCGGCGCCGGGGGCGCGCGCGACCCGTCCTGCGCCGCGACGTCCCAGATCGTTGCGGACGTTGGGCTCGAATTGCACGGCACGCCCGCGCCCGAAGGCGGGCGGCGGGTGCTCTCCCGGAGAGCCTCGCCAAGACCGTGACGCTCTGCGTCCGGCCCCCGGGCGAGCGCGCCACTCGCATCGTCCCTGAGGGATCCTCTGAGCGCCCCGGCGGACCGCGGGGACGGGCCCCCTGGGAGGCCACCGATGGCCATCGGCAACCCGGGCACCGGCACATCCGTCTCGGACCTCGTGGCGCGACCGCCGTCAGCGCGCAGGGCCTGATCGACCACGGCGTGCCGCTCTCCAGGCGCAGAGGCCGCCTCACCCCCCGTTCGGGTCACGATCCGTGCGCCCTACTGCGGCGGCGAGTCACCGCGTGCCCGGGTTCGCGCCTCCATCTGCTGCCGATGTTCGGCGCGGATGTGTTCGCGTTCCTGAGCCGTACGTGCTGCCCCCAGCTGCGCCTGATAGTGGGCGACTTCCTGGGGCGTCATCCTCGAATAGCCGTAGATTTGCTCCCGTTCCTGCTGGCGCACTCGCTCCTGGGCCCGAATCTGCGCCTCGCTCGGCGCCGCTCCGAGGTGCTCATGACGTGCCGCGGCGCGCTGCTGCATCAGATGCTGATGCTCCATGCGGTACTGAACACGTTCCTGTTCCGTCGCCAGCGAGCGCAGATGCTCCTCGTACTGCGTCCGCTCGGCGCTGCTCATCAGATTTGCGCCGTAGATGCGGTCCCGGTCCTGCTCGCGCTTGAGGTCTCGGCTGTACAGACGCTCCAGCCGCCGCTCGTGCACCCGAGCCTGCTCCTGGGTCGCCCACCGGCTCGGCTGCTGCAGCCGCGTCGCGCTGCCGAGGGGGCTGCGCGCCGGCGCCCCCGCGCCACGGCCTGCGTTCTGCGCGAACACCGTCGACGAAGACATGAGTGTTGCGAACAAGAAGGCCACCGGAGTGGATGTCGATCGGTTCATCAGAGTCTCCTCGGAAGGCCGCTGGCCACCGATGCACTCTCGCAAACCGACCCGTCGGAATGCATTCGCACAAGCCCCTAGGTAAATCCCCTCCCCTCCGTGGCGATCAGGGGGTGGGTAGGGGCCGCAAATGCATGTGCGCGAACAGCCGCGTGACGTCCGGATCGACCTTCGTCGCCGCCGCCAGGTCGGTGCGACCGGCGGTGAGTTGCTGCGCGCGCAACTCCGCGAGCCCGCGCCCATAGAGCGCTGCGGCCAGTTGCGGCTGCCTGCTCAAGGCCTGATCGTAACTCGCAATCGCCCGCCGCAGCTCCCCGAGGCGCAGGTACACCAGCGCCAGATCCTCGAACACCCCCGCGTTCTGCGGCAACCGCCCGACCGCCCGCTCACAATCGCGCAGCGCCCGGTGCAGTTGCAGATTGCCTTCGGCTCGAATCCAACAGCGCGTATTCCAGCCGAGCGGCAGGAGCGCATCTCGGCGGTGGTAGTAGATCCACAGATCGATCGCCCGCAGCGCATCGGAATACCGGCCGATACGCGCGTATAAATCGGCGACCTGCAGGCGCTGGATCGACGCATCCGGCGCCAGAAGCGAGGCAATATTGATGTCCGCCGTCGCCTGCCGGCGGGCGCTCGCCGGTGCGTGTCCCCAGGAGAGCAGCAGCTGCGCGCGGGCCAGATGCGCCGGGTAAAAATTCGCGCGCGCGCGGATCGCCGCATTGAAATCCTTCAGCGCGAGCGCCGGTTGTCCGTGCGCCCAATAGACTCGGCCGCGCCGCAACCGATAATGGACGTTCTGAGGCTCCAGGGCGCAGGCGCGATTCAGATCCACGAGCGCCCGTCGGTACTGCCCTTCGGCCGCAAGCGCCATGCCGCGGCGCATCGAGTGGCTGGCGGCGTGCGAGGCGTCCTGGCGGCGCACCGGTGCGCCGCCAGGACGCGAGGACATCGGCACACCCGGACCGGCTTCCACCGGCGCCCCTCCGCTCTGTTCAATCAGGTACCGATGGCCCAGATCGAAGACCGGCCCGCCGTTGTACGTGAAGTACATCATGTGACGGCGCTTGGAGATGATGATGCGATGTGACAGGAAGAAATCCGCGCCCAGCACCATGCCGATATGCAGACCCGGCAGCCGGAAATTACTGAGCAACACCGCGGTGTGCTCAATTTTTTCATCCCCGATCTGCACCTGCGCCACCGGCACCACCCAGGAGCGCTGCCAGCGCCGACCTACGCCGGTGAACGGCCCGGCGGCTCGCACCCCCGGCGCGGAGACCGAAATGCCAACCCGGCGCGCCGCGCGCAGCGCCAGCATCGAGCGGGGCGAGCCGCTGTCGAACAACACCCGGATCCGCTGGCCATTGACTCGGGCGTGGCCGATCAGAAACGGCCGCCGCGCACTGATCGGGCGCAGCTTGACCGCTCCCACACTCGCTCCGCGCGCCCAGTACGCCAGTGGGATGTGGCCACAATGCTTGGCGATGACGAAGCGCATCTGGCCGTCGCCGAAGTTGTACTCCACGTCGGCCAGATGCAGGATGGTGCCGCCGAGCAGCCCGACGGCGCCGGATTGAAAGTCATTGCCACCGACCAGAAACTGGGCGTTGTGGAAGGGAACGTTCAGAAACGTGAAGACGCGCACCGAAGTGACGTACGCCTCGATGCTGCCGTTGAATCCATTCAGCTGCACCCTCCTTCCGGGGGCGTCATCGGACAGTCCGTACTCCGAGCGCGCCTGCGGTGTCAGCATGCTCCAGAAGGCGCCGGTGTCGATGATGAAGCGGGCTTTGCGCCCATTGATCGCGGCCGACACCATCGGCCTGAGATCCCTGAAGGTGACCGGAACCGCCGGCAGCCGTTCGATCCGACAACCGCCTGCTGCCGCCGACCCGATGCCCAGCGCCGCGAGCGCCAAAGCGAACGCCCATCCCCGGTACCGCATGCCCCTCGTCCGTCTGCTTCCGTCCGCACCCGGTTGACTCTGCAGTCAGCCTACCCGAAGCCGGCAACCGCCTGCAACCGAAGCGCGGCCGATCAGGTCAAAAGCGTACACGCACCCCACCGAACACCTCGAGAGGCGCCGCCGGACTGATGAATCGATTGTTCACGCCCGGACCATTGGTCTGTGCATTCACGGGGATCCCCGGTGCACCGACTCCGGTCGGATCACTCAGAATGCCCCATGTGGCGTAATGACTGTCGAGCAGGTTCTCAATGGAGACAAACAGCCGCACGTGGTGGCGCGGCCGGTAGCTCGAATGCAGATCGACCACGGTGTACCCCGACAGCGGCGCCAGTTGATTCGACTCATCGCCCACGTAATAGACGCTGCTCACGATATTGACGCTCGTCCCGATGCTCCAGGACGGCGACAACGAGACGTCGCCGCCGAATTTCCAGCGATTCTCCGGGATCCCGGGAAACTGATCGCCGGGCTGCACGCGGATCGTCCCGTTCGCATCCTGGAACGGGTTCGACGTCGATGGGATCCGCAGGGAAGTGAGAAAGGTCGCCCGCACGAGACTGTAATGCAGGTAGGCCGACCAGCGCGGCGCGCTGAAATTCACGCCCGTTTCCAGTCCCTGACGCCGCGTGTCGCCGATATTGGCGAAATATCCCGAACTCAGTGACGTTGCGACACCGTGGATGTCATCGTGCAGGACGGTTCGAAAGACGCTGAAATTCCACCGCAGCGCCGCCCCCAGAAAACGGACTCTGGTCACGGTCCCGCGCAGACCCGCCTCCGTGGTATGCGAGACCACCTGGCGCAGATTGGGCGGATCACCGGAGAGACTGGCCGGCAGGAGACAGGGGGCCTGGGGATCGGAACACTCGATCTCCCCCGGGGTCGGCACGCGGTTGTTCACCGAATAGCCGCCATAGAGCGTGGTCGCAGGCCCGAGGGCATACGTTGCGCCGATCGACGGATTGAAGTGAACGAAGCGATTGAAGCCGCTGAGTCGGGTGCCGAGCTGATCGGCGAGATTCACGTGCGCGATGTTGTAGCGACCGCCGGCGGTCACCGCCAGCGCCGAGGTCACCTTGAACGTATCGGTGAGGTAGGCGCCGAAGGCCTTGTTGACTGAATCGACGTTCACCGGCACCGCATCGCCGTTGGCCAGGGCGCCGGCGGAATTCTCCGGGGTATCGACGAACAGCCCCGAGGGCTGCACGAGGAGTGCGGCATTGAGCACACCGACCTGGGCACCGGCGTAGTAGCCGCTCGAGGCGTAATCCACCGCCGCACCGACGGTGAGGTGATTGTCGTGACCGAAGAGCGCGGCGTCGTTTGCGACCTGCAGCGTCGCGCCCCGGCCCCAGCTGTGCAGCAGTTCGAAGTCGTTCTCCCCGATATACCGCGTGCCGCCGGCCGAGATGTCCGGCAACGGCTCTCCTGCCGCATTCGTCAGCGGCGTGACACCGTCGGGCTGACACAGCACGCCCGGCATCGTGCGACAGGCGATGTAATTGGTGCCGTTGCCATTGGCGACGGCCTGGGCGAAGTCCCGGTAGTAGAGGACGGCCGCCAGCGTCCAGTGTCCCGGCAGCTTCAGCCGGCCATTGAGCGTGAGAAACTTCAGGCGATTCAGATTGGCCTGCGGACCGGTGAAGACCAGCGAGCGATTGATCGCGAGTTCCTGTACCGGCGCGGAGCTCTGGCCTTTGAGGGTGTTGTCGTCCCAGGCATAGCTCAGATCGAGCGATCCGGCCGCTCCATGCACACTCGCCACGGCGAACAGATCGCGCAGCTGATCGCTCGAGAACTCGCGCCAGCCCCGCCAGTTCAGCCCGCGCCCGGCCACGTAGAACCCGAACATGCCCGAGTGCATCCCGTACTGGGCGCTGATTTCCTGACGATGAAAGGATCCGCCGGACAGCTGCACCTCGCCGCCGTGGTAGGTAAAGCCATTCTTCATCGTCAGGGAAATCGCCCCGCCGAGTGCATTCAGTCCGTACACCGCGCTCGCGCTGGTCAGCTCGACCTGCTGGATCGCCGCGGGCAGGATCAGGTCCCAGTTCACCGTGTCGCCAAACGCCTCGTTGATCCGCACGCCGTTCTCGTACACCGCGAGCCCCTGCGGGGTGCCGAGCACGGGCGAGGCCTCGAAGCCGCGATACAGAATGTCCGGCTGGAATGGATCGACGACGTTGTCGTTGATGTTGATGCTGCTCAGCTGCGCGTTGAGCGCGCCGGTGAGACTGGCCGTACCCTGCGCCGAGAGCGAAGCGGCGCTGAGAACCTGGACATTCGCCGGAATCTCATCGAGCGGCACCGCGGACCCGGCGAGCGGTGCGGCATTGATGACGATCGCCTTGAGCGCTCGATGCGAGCGCGGACGAACGAGGTGCGGTGCCGGTGGACGATCGGCGCCTCGAGCCGCAGCGCCCCAGCTCGCCAGCAGACCGCACGCCGCAACCCACGCGACCGTTCGCCCGCACCGTCGAGTTCTGCGCACCGCACCGTGCATCGAGCCTCCCGTCAAGACGTTCACCCCGGCACTGGAGGCCTCGGCGCGTCGCTCTGATCGTTATGGCTGCGCATCCTCACCGCTCCTGGCGCGCAACGGCAAGGGATTTCTTCCTGAATTCCCCCGCCGACGCATTGAGCCCAGGGGCTGTGCCGAAATGGAACAGGTGCCGGAACTTCGTGCGCCCCGGCGCGATGCGCCCCGGGGCGCGAAACCTCGCAATCCTCGCCGACTCCCCTGCCACGGCGCTACACTGCCTCCAGTTCCGACGTCATTGCGCAGCGCACGCCATGTCGATGCCAGAGTCCGCCAGTCCCGCCACGATCGCACCCGGCGCGGCGCCGATCAGGAGTGACGAGGCGGCCGGGCGGGTGCCCGGTGGCGCTGCGGATCCCGCGGGACTGCCCCCCCCTTCATTCCGCTCGCACCGCACCACCCATCGTCGTGACGCCTGGATCGTGGTCGCAGTCACCCTGTCCGCCTGGGTGCTGTGCGGCGTGTTCAACGTCACGGAGGCTCTGCAACGACTCACCGCGCCCTACGAACGCTATCAGCTCGATGAGCTCCCCACCGTCCTGCTGGTCCTCGGTCTCGGACTCACCTGGTTCGCGGCGCGGCGCTACCAGGAGGCCAAGACCGAAATCGACCTGCGCAAATTGGCACAAACCCAACTGGCGGCCGCGTTGGCGGACAACCGACGGCTGGCACAGCAGTATGTTGCACTCCAGGAGGCCGAGCGCAAATCACTGGCGCGCGAACTGCACGATGAGCTCGGCCAGTATCTGAACGTCATCAAGCTCGATGCCGTCGGAATACGCGACACGCGCACCGCCGACGCCGAGGCCGTCCAAGCCCGTGCTGCGGCCATCGTCGAGCACTGCAACCACATTCACGCCGCCCTCGCCTCGCTGATTCGCGAACTGCGTCCACCCGGATTGGACGAACTCGGACTTGCCGCAGCGCTCGAGCATTGCGTCCAGCTCTGGCGGGTACGCCTGCCCACGCTCGCGCTGCGTCTGGTCATCGAGGGCGAACTCACCGATCTGCCCGAGGAGATCGCGGTGACTCTATTTCGTCTGGTTCAGGAGGCGCTGACCAACGTCGCGAAACACTCCGCCGCCACCCGCGCCGAGGTGCGAGTCACACGCAACGATTTGCGCCCGTCAAGGCCCGCAACGCGCGCCTCCGTCCTGATCACGATCACCGATGACGGCATCGGGCATACCGAGGAGCAGGAGCGCACGGGACTCGGTCTGATCGGCATGCGCGAGCGCGTGCAGGCGCTGCGCGGCTCGCTCGAAGTCTCCTCGGCCCCGCACTCCGGGTTCACCCTCAGCGCCCGCATCCCCCTGCCCGAGGAACCCCCGACACCATGACGGAAATGATCTCGGTTTTATTGGTCGATGACCATGCCATCGTGCGCGAGGGCTATCGGCGGCTGCTGGCGGAACATCCCGCGGTGCGAGTCGTCGGCGAAGCGGCCACGGCTGCGCAGGCGTGCGAGTTGGTGCTCACGCTGCACCCTGACATCGTCGTGATGGACATCGCCCTTCCCGGCATGAGCGGAATCGAGGCGACGCGGCGGATGCTGAAGTGCGCCGCACCACCCTGCGTGCTGATGTTCAGCATGCATGAAGATGCGATCTACGCAACGCGCGCCCTGCAGGCCGGCGCGCTCGGCTATCTCAGCAAGGCCAGCGCCCCGGAAGTATTGCTGTCGGCGATTTACGCCGTTTGGCGAGGCGAGCGCTACTTGAGTCCGGACGTCGCGGCGAATATGGAGCGCGCGACGCTGCCCGAGCACAGCCTGGAGTTCGCACCGCTGACGCCGCGAGAGTTTGAAGTGTTGCGATTGCTGGTGCGGGGCGAGACGGTCAAGAGCATCGGCGAGACGCTCGGACTGTCGGAAAAGACCATCGCCAATCACCAGTCGGCCATCCGCGAGAAGCTCGGGGCAAAGAACAGCCTGCAGTTGTCGCTGCTGGCGGAACGCCATGGCTTACTGCCCTAGGTTTCGCACATCTCGAAAAGCGGCCGTTCACCCCTTGCAGCCCTGAATACGGCGAGGCGCAGGGATCGTGTCCCGTCCGATGGGGATGCTGTGGTGACCCCGATCCGATCGCTTCGGCACCTGCCGCGCTGACCTTCCGTCACGCGAGCGCCTCTCGAGATATTGCGGGCGTCACAGCGTGATCGCGGTGGGCTCTCCTCAAAGAGCGCCCCCGACGGACGACGTCCGTCGGCAGATTCGGACCGAAGGTCGGCCCCCGGATCGCAATGCGTCATGAGGTTCGCGGCGGGCCTTGCCGCAATCCTGCACCGCGGTTGCATCATCCGATGGGCAGACCTCGTACGTGTCACGACGCATCTGCGCCAGCGTCGATTGGGCCGTCATCATGAGGGTTCGCGCATGCCGTGAGATCTCGAGTGGTGCCCGAAGAATTCAGAAGCTCTGGTCGTGATTCGATTTCTCTGCCGCGCCCGACAGCCGAAAACACGGCACTGGCGACGAGCGTGGCCGCCACAAATGACGTCATTCTCTGCATTTCGCACGACTGGTGCGCACTGGCTGCGTCATCTCCGGCGGCAGTGACAAGCTGTCCAGTCAACGCGTCATCCGAATCGATGCGGCCCCGGGCCGAGTCGATTTTCCCGCGTCGCCCATTTGCCCATGCGCTCGGTGGCGCTCCCGGCGGCCACCGCCCAATCCACGGGTTCAAATGTCAATGTTTTTTGACATTGCTGCAAGCCTGGCGCATCATCATCCGAACCGTCAGAGCACACCGGTTCGTCGGCGGCCGGGGATTTTTAGGATGCCATGATTCTGCGAGTCGAGACCCAAGCGCTAGGCATGCTGAAGGAGCTCGGCATGCGGCTACGTGCCGAGCGACGGCGGCGTGGTTTGAAGCAGGCCGAACTGGCCCATGCGGCCTCGGTATCGCGCCCGACGGTCATTGCCGCCGAAGCGGGCCGCGGAGTGTCTTCGCAAAGCCTGGCCGCAATCATGAACGTGCTGACGCTCGACTTTGCGCACCTGAGCGCTCCGGCGCGTCCACCCCTCAAGGATTTGATGAGAACCGAGCGTGAACGGCAGACCCGACGGAGTGTCCCGCTAGAACCTGCGTCCCCGTCGATTGCACGGGCTGAAGGGGAACCACACGGCAAGCGCATCACGAGCAGGGAGGTGGCACAGACGGTCGAGCAGCAGCCTCACCGGCGCCCGTTACTCAGGGAGCTCATGACAGCGGAGCGTTTACGCCGTGATCACCTTGCCCTGAAAGTTCGGCGTGAGCGAGCTTGACGTTTACGTTTCGGACCAGCACGTCGGCGTGCTTCGCGAGGACGTTGCGACTGGCTTGATCGATTTCGAATATCGGCCGGCAACTGCGCCACAGCTCGCGGTATCGCTCGTGATGCCGCCCGGGGAACCGCCCGAGGAGTATCGTGGCTACAGCGGGCTGCCGCCCCCGTTCGAGGTCTCACTTCCTGAGGGAATGCTCCTCGAGGCGATCCGCAACCGCTTCGGAAAACACATCGATGTCGACAGCGATTTCTCGCTACTACGGCTGATTGGCAGGCATACCCTCGGCCGCGTCACCTTCGGCGGTCCGCTCGAACGGGACAAGGGACTGGACGAAGAAATTCTCGAAGCTGCGCGCTCGGAAGGCGCAGCACGACGCCTCGCGACGATTTTGCGCAAGTCGCCGCAGCTGTTCGGCATCGCCGGAGTGATGCCGAAGATGTCCGTGCATCCACACGGCCGAACGCGGCCCGGCACGGTTATCGGGCATGGTTCCATCGTTAAATTCGACACCGCAAACTTCACCGGCGCCTGCCTGGTGGAATACGCGTGCCTCAAGGCATGCGCGGCCGCCAACCTCACCGTGCCATCCGTCGAACTGGCACCGGATCTCACCTCGATCATCGTCGAGCGCTTTGACATTGACGATACTGGCGGTCGCCTGGGGTTCGAGGACGCCTGTGCTCTTTCCGGCATTCGCCGAACGGGCAAGTACAGTGGCTCTATCGAGCACCTGTTTCGAATGATCGGGAATTTTGTCGACCCCGCGCACCAAGCCGCAGACCGCCGCGCACTGCTCACCCTGATCGTATTAAACGACGTGCTGCGCAACGGGGATGCGCACTTGAAGAATTTCGGCTTGCTCTACGGCGAGGACTTGGCGCAACCTCGTCTAGCTCCCGTCTATGACGTGCTTACCACACAGACATGGAGACACGGCGATACACCTGCCCTGCCAATCCTCGCATCCGATCCGGCCGCCGAACAGTGGCTCGACTCGCAGGGCCTTAGGCAGCTGCAAAAAATCGCTGGACTGGCGGATGCGGACCTGACCGGCTTGCGTGATCAATGTGCGCAGGTCGCTCGCAACAGCCTCTCGGAGACGCTCGATTCCTACCCGTCGTGTCCTGAACGGAATGCGCTCGCTCGAGCGCTGAGAATCATCGAGAAGGCTGCGAGCGGACAGACGCGCGGCGGCGTTCGGCGCGCCAAGGGACGCCAGCGCTCGGGTGCGCGCCGCACCGACCGGGACCGCGACCCAGGACAATCCTGAGCAAGGTTTTGATTCGCGAATTCGCCCTACCCCGGGGATTGCGCGAAGCATCAAAACTGGCGGAGAGGGTGGCCGCCACAATCAGCATGGAATCAAGATGATTTCCGATTCTCGTGCGTAATTCCTGCGTATTAGAGCCGAGTACACGGAATGATGACCGATCGAATGGCACGACCGGTGTCACGATACCGACCCGCATCGAATCGAGAGATTGACGGCGCCCACCCAAAGGCATATGCTTTGGCATATGCCTTACTCGCGCGGGTGATTCGAATGCCTGACTCAGAACGCCATGTCAGACTGTTCCGCAATGGACGGAACCAGGCGTTGCGGATCCCCAGAGAATTCGAACTCGAAGCGGATGAGGCCATCCTGCGCAAGGAGGGGGATCGCTTGGTGATCGAGCCGGTGCGCAAGGGTCGTCTGCTCGCCCGACTCGCCACCCTGGAGCCCATCGAAGAACCCTTTCCGGATGTGGACGAGGATCTCGGCGGGGTAGACGATGTGGAGCTTTGAGGATGCCCTTCCGCTATTTACTGGACACCAACATCCTCTCCGACCTGATGCGACATCCGCAGGGCGAAATCGCGCAGCAGATTGCCTCGCGGGGAGAGAGCGGCGTATGCACCAGCACCATTGTTGCCTGCGAGCTTCGCTACGGAGCCTGTAAAGCGGGCTCGACCCGCCTCAGCGACCGGGTCGAGCTGATTCTCTCTGCGGTCGAGGTGCTTCCGGTGGAACCACCTGCCGACTGGCATTATGGGGAAATCCGCCAACATCTCGCCCGACAGGGCAACCCGATCGGTCCAAATGATCTTCTCATCGCCGCGCACGCCCGGGCGCTCGATCTGACCGTCGTGACGGACAATGTACGTGAGTTTTCCCGTGTTCCGGACTTACGCGTTGAAAACTGGCTACCTCGATGAAGGATCAGCCCAGTCCGTATCGCGATGATGCGTCGGGCTCCGCGAACGTTTGCTGGAGTGCCCTCCTCGGCCGCACGGGGAATGACCTGTGCGCTCGACATCAACCGATAACGCAACGAGTTGGTAGGAAAGAAGCGCGGATGCGCGCGCACATACTTCGTGCGCCGCCAAATCTGGCGGAGAGGGTGACCGCCACAAATAGCGCGTTTTTGTGTTCCGCTTGCGCTCTTGTGCGTAGCCAGTGCGTAATTCTTGATCGCCACGGTCAACCATCGAACTCGTGAGCGTTACGGCACTGTCATCGGCTTGACACGCCACGGACAGTCGACGTGAAATATGCTCAACGCTCGGCTCCCATGGACGGACCGGAAGGATACAGGCGTCGGCTAGCTAGTATGCCGCCGCCGAAGAGCAGCAAGGGTGGACACGCTGCACAGTGCTGCCGAGCGACTCGGGACGATCAGCAAACAGGGCTGCCCGGGTTCCAACCCGCAACTAGCCTAGTAACGCGGGGTAGTGGGTCACAACGCCGACTGTTTTGAGATGGTGGTTGGCGCGCGAGAGCAGTGATCCATGAGCGGGGCGTAAACGACGTGGGGAAACCCCACAGGGCACAACACGGGTTGCGCGGCTTGACTCGATCAAGCAGCAATACCACCCTCTGTGAACACCACCTCTATCGTCGCGTGTGCGAGCACGCGGCACAGAGGTCGCTGTGTTCGCACTCATTGACATTGAGTTAGACCCGCGACCCGCCTCGTAGGCGGGAACGGCATCGTGCGCGCCGGGTTGGCGCAAGAAAGTACGGCCGATCAGGGGGTAGCAGGCCCCGCTGATCGACCGCTGGGGCCGCGCGTCGTAGTGAGTGAGCCCACCGTCGTGGGCTACGACGACGGTCGTATCCTATATGGCCGCTCGGAGGCTGCGCAAGCGCAGGGAGCGCAGCCGTGAGCATCCGCGCCGCAGTCTCCGGTGCGCTCGGCGGCGGCCCGCCCCTCTTGCCCGGCGAGGTGGATGCCGCCGAGTACCAATGGGCTGATGGCAAGAAGCCCTGGAATCCGCGCCCGATCCTGCGTCGAGATACGCTGCGACAGCAGACCGAGCAGATGGCCGATATCCTCGCCAAGGGCGGCTTCGATGCGCGCGGTGATGGAATGACCCTCGTGGGTCTTGTCACCGGCCACCCCATCCCCGTGCCCGGTTGGGCGAATCTCAACATTTTGCCGCTCGTCGCCGCCCCGAAGCGCGACCAGCAGGCCCGCGAGAGCGAGTACTACCTATCCCGCCACCCCAAGGGCCAGTACGCCCGCTACGCGGTAATCACGGGCGGCGAGCGCGTACCGGCGTTCGGTGCGCTCGGCGATGCGCTCGCCGCGCTGGAGCGGCGCATCTCCAAGATGGCGCACGATCTGCGCAAGCTCGACGTAGAGGTGGTGGTGTCAGCGCTGGAATTCACGCGCGTTCGCGGTGACGAGCGGATTTGGGATGCCCGCACAAAGCGTTGGGGACTTCCGCTCTGCGAGCGCGATCGCGACCGCTACAAAACCGATGAGTACTACTATCATCCCCACGCCAACCTCATCTACATTCCGCTGCGCCAATTTACCAAGGCGCACTGGAAAGCGATCCTGCGCCACATCCGTCGGCGGGTGCGGGCGCACTGGCGCGATTGCGGGCGCATCGAGGACACGCGGGGGGTCTGCAAGTATCCGACCAAGCCCGCCGATCTGCTCGGTCCTGACAAGGAAATCAGCCCGCAGGAGATGTGTTGGTTGGCGGGCGAGCTGCACAGAGCCAAACTGTTCAATCCGCTCGGCGATTTCCGCGCGGCGCGGCGCGAGTGGCAAGAACGCCGCGTCCGCATCGAGCGGGTGACGGTCGGGGTCGGCAAGACCGAACTCCGCGAGGTATTCCAAGTACGCAGCGCGGGATTGCGTCGCGAGCACGTGCCTGATGAGCGTCAGCAGTGCGAGTCTGCTGGCAATATCATCCTGGCGATCCTCGCAGCCCGCCGCCACGCCTGCCGCATACCTGAGCCGGTCGCCGTCGTCACTGACTACCGCCCGGATACCTGGGAGTGGTTGCGGGACTGCAAATATGC
This sequence comes from Pseudomonadota bacterium, assembly GCA_021851405.1. Taxonomy (GTDB): domain Bacteria; phylum Pseudomonadota; class Gammaproteobacteria; order Steroidobacterales; family Steroidobacteraceae; genus 13-2-20CM-66-19. The sequence goes on along the minus strand of JAJZDW010000018.1, from coordinate 7,002 downwards.
GGTCGTCGCCGATGCCCGCGAGGCGGCCATTGATGTCCATGCCCGCCGGAACCTCTACGCCTCGCGCGCGGACCTCGAGCGCATGATCGCCGAGGACCAAGCCGTCCTCGCCAAAGCCCGGGCGGACGCGGCGAAGCCGCCTATATCGTTCACACTGGAACCCCAAATGTCCAAGGCAGCCGGCGAGGGTCACGGCTCCAACTCCCCGTCCCCTGCGGACGTAGGGCCCAGACGACGCCCACACGCGAACGTGCCACGATGGGGACGCCGACCCGAACTCCGAAACGGTTCCCCGCAATTGCACGAGCGCGATAGGGCGCTGCTTACTCGCGCGCGGATGTGCCTAACCACGCAGAGTCAATTGATCTTGAATACCGTGCCACCACCGTTCGCGCCACCGTACGTCGTCGTTCCATAGAGGTTTCCGGCGCTGTCCATGACCAGATTTCCCACTGGGTTCGCCCCATCGGTTGGACCACCCGCGAAGGAGTACAGGACGGTTTCCGTACCGGTGGGGCTGACTTTGAACACAGTGCCGTCACCATTCGTTCCACCGGAGGTTGTCGTTCCGTAGAGGTTTCCGGCATTGTCAATAATAAGCCCCGCCAACGGCCCCGATCCATCGGATGTGCCTCCCGTAAAGGAGTGCAGAATCGTTTCCGTACCAGTGGGGCTAAGCTTAAAGACCGTACCGTCGCCTTTCATGCCGCCAGCAAAAGTCGTTCCATAGAGGTTTCCCGCGCTGTCCATGACCACGCTCGCACGTGGCTCTAGGCCGTCTGTCGTGCCGCCAGCAAAGGAATGCAGGATAGTTTCCGTTCCGCCGGAAGTGATCTTGAACACAGTACCGGCGCCAGCCGCGCCCGCACCGAAGGTCGTTCCATAGAGGTTCCCGGCGCTATCCATGATCAGACCAGCCTCCGGATCTGATCCATCGGTGGTGCCGCCCATAAAGGAGTACACGACACTTTCCGTGCCGGCAGCGCTGATCTTGAATACCATTCCGTTGTTGCTCGTGCCACCAACGTTTGTTACCCCATAGAGGTTTCCGGAACTGTCCATGACCAAGCCCCCATACTGACCCGCAATCCACGTACCCCCGACAGTTGTGGTGACGGCAGGGATACTAAACGAGCCGGCAGGAAAGGAGTACAAGACACTTTCCGTACCATCAACGCTGATCTTGAACACGGTGCCGCCGCTGTTCGCACCACCGTACATCGTCATGCCATAAAGGTTCCCCGCGCTGTCCATAATTAGACCCGCATACGGTCCTGATCCGTCTGTTGTGCCACCTGCAAAGGAGTGCACGACGCTTTCCGTCCCAGAGGCGCTGATCTTGAACACCGTGCCGTCGCCGTTCGCACCGCCGCCGACTGTCGTTCCATAAAGGTCTCCCGCGTCGTCCATCATCAGACCCGCCTCGGGACGGATACCATCGGTAGTGCCGCCCACAAAGGAGTACAGCACGCTTTCCGTGCCGGCGGTGCAGGACACCATGACACCCGTCACATTCGACTTGCCGACCGTACCGCTCCCGTTACTCACCACACACACAATTCCAGGCGTGTGCGAGTTCACTGTGACGTCGTAGGCGGTGCCCGCGGACTGACCGGTGGAAAAGGTGAACCCCCCGTTGCCAGTGGCGCTCAGCGCGTCTGCACCATTGTTCAGAAGTGTCACGCTTTCGTTGGCGCTCAGTCCGGACACCGCACCGCCCACCGAACAGGCCGTACACGCCGACGATACTGGAGGGGCCGAAGAGTTGCCTCCGCAACCGGACAGCGACAGCATCGTGACACAAGCCAGCAATGCGACCGAGCAGCTAAGAAGATTCTGCCTCATGATGATCTCCGTCCACTTTTCCTTGTCCTGTAATCCGCAGCAGCGCCACTCAGGCGAATCGCTTAGTCCGTTGCGTACAGCGGGTCATTTTCGCTGCATTCATCGCCCGCACCTGGCGGCGGGCAGAAAGACGCATTACTGCTCAACCCAATCGAGAACCCGAAGGTTTGGGTGCTCCCAGAGCTATCGGTCACCGCCAGTACGATCGTCTGTGGGAATGCGCAATTGCCAAACATGGCGTACGACGCACCGTTTGGCGGCTCGAAACACCATCCATTGCTTGAGCTGTATGTAGCTGATACCGTGTTACCAGATACCGTCACCATGCCTGGAAACACGGTCGAAGTGGATGAAACGGTGGTGTCCCCACCGCTTGTAAACGGATACGCCGTCGCGGTGGCCACATAGCCACCCGATCCACTGACCGTGACCTGTACGGTGCAGGAATAACTCTCGCTGCCCGAATAATTACTCGTCGAAGTCGTGAACGTTCCGCACTGCTGCGTTGAAGCTGCGCTCAACGACGTTCCGATGAGACTGTGAGAGATATCGCACGCGTTGGAGTCATTGGACCATGTGCTCTGCATCGCATATGACCCATTCCCCATGCGCACATTCGCAGCCGCGCCCTGACCCGAGCTGATCCAGGCACATTCGTCCCCGACCTCTTCGCCGGTTGACGGGTTGGTCCAACCACCAGGAGGATTCTGGTCAGTCAGAGTTTCGGCATATTCATGGCCGCCAACGATTGAGAAGCCATCGAGAGTGCCCGTGTTCTTGTTTACAAAGTCATCTCCACAGCTTGTTCCAAGATCAGCGACATATGGCAAATTTGTGTACGCGATATCGCCATATGATGATGTCGTGTAATTGTGCCATGCGCAAAAACCATTAGACCCCAACCCGAAGCCATCCGGGTGCGTTCCAGACGGAGACGCGATGATATACTGGACGTAGCGGTTGGAACCCGCCGACGTATTCCCGAAATGCGCGGCCGCCGCGACGGCTTCGCCGGAAAGCTGCGCTTGCGTCGCCTCATAAGGAGCGGCGCTTGAGGTATCAAACCAGACACCGGCCAGGGAACCCATGAATGGATAGCCAACATAGGCGGCACCGCTCGGGCAGGAAGTCGCGCGTTTAGAGACTGAGGACCCGTCGCAGTACTGGGTCATTGTGCCTGACCACAGCTCGCTGCCCGCGCCTACGTCAGAAAAGAGTGTCTGAAGGTAGATGGCCGCCCCGTCTGGATCCCCGCCGCTGGCCCACTGGCTTCCATAGAACACCAAGTAGACTCTTGGCGTTCCGCTGGTCACGCCGATTCCGTCGATGCCGCCGCCGTACGTCAGCGTGTCGGCGGAAGTGCCTGCGGAAATCGCTACCTGCGCCACGTGCGCCGCCTCCCATGCCCGCATTTCTTGCCAGGCTTCCAGCGTCGGCACCACTCCGTGTCTATAGGGATGTCCGTATGCGGGCGAATATGGGTCCTGCAGCCGCTGGTTTTGCCCGAGCGCATATCGCGCATGAAAACTCAATACGAGCGCCGCGACAGCCATGACGTATATGGTGGTCAACGGAAATCTGCGTCCGGACTTCGTGTCCATTTCTACTCCCCCAACGCCAGTTACTTTTGGTTGATTAGTAGGTAACTAGAACGAGCGCATGGAAGTCAAGCACAACTGACGGAATCCCGCAAATGAATACGTATGTGCGTCGGATACAATTTCACTGACACGTACCGCTCCAGGCGAAGCCAGAGGTTGTCCAGGCAGGCGTCAATGGTGATGGCAGGACGTGGATCAGACTCCGCCTGTAGGGCCCGAGGAACGCCCTGGCGGCCAGCTTCGGTGATAGACCCCGGCCTGAGCAAACGCGATCCAACGCCCGCCTCCGTGAGGCCAGCGAACGCGGCACGCGGGCTGCTGATAGGCAAGTCATCCAAATGGCGGGCGCGCTTTGGTGCTGTCGAACCATATTGCGGCCTTGACCGGCAGCAACGGGTCAGCTACCGGTATTCACCTCAGAACCGAATGGGGAGAGAATCACCGCCCCAATTCCTGCTGGTCGTCCTGCTCGGGCTCGGGTTCAGGGTTTTGGCTGCAGGACTGACCTTCCCCTCGTTCCAGACGCTTGCGCACGGCGGGGTCGGCGCCTGCCTTGTGCTCTGCCGCGTCCCGCATCGCATGCCAAGCGCCAGTCGGGGTGCGTGCGCACCCAGCCTCCTCTGCGGCGTCGAGGGCCGCAAGGCGTGCGCCCTGTGACTTCGGATTCCACCACGCCCCAAGGCATGCCACCGTCGGATCTGAGCGCGGGCGCGGGGGTCGCTTGGGCTGCATCATGTGCTGACGCTCGTCCTCGACGATCCTGGCGAGATCGGGATCAGCCGCCCGAATGCCCTCGCGGGTCGCCAGCCGCGCCAGGCGCTCGCGGAACTCGGCGCTGCCCGTGATCGACACGGCGTCGCCGAACTTCTGGGCGGCAATGCGCAGCGCGACATGCTCCACGTCCCCGCTGTGATCCAGAACCTCGACGCGCGAGCGCGTGACGCGCAGCACCTCGCGGCCCTGCGAGTCCTTCCAGACCGTCATCCGTGCCGCCTCGTCGCGCTCGCGTGTCAGCCGCGCCTTTGCCGCGTGCTCCTGCCCGTCATCATCGCTCGCGCGGCCTTCGATCCCTGGCCTACGATTCCGGCGCCGCCGCTCGACCTCCTGCCGTGCGTTGAGCGCATCGAACGCGGCCTTTATCTGCTGATAATCTGATTGGCTGGCTTGCCAGCTCGCCTTCATGGCCTCGCGCAACCCGGCGAATTCAGCCCTGGTGCCGTGCTCGATCGTCACGCCGTGCTGCGCACCCATCTCGCGCAGCACGGCGAGCGCCTCCGCGTGAACCGCCCTTGCGGCATCGCGCTCGGTCCACGCGCGCTCGCGCGCTCGAAGCACCTGGGTGTGCAGCGAGCCGTTGAGTTTCGCGTCAGCCGCTGCTGCATCGCATTCCTGTTCCGCACGCACAGCGCGATGTGCGAGATCTCGCTCGCGGTCCACATCCCGTAACCGGCCCTGGCGCGCGAGCGCGCGATAGCTGTGATGATCGATGTGCCGCCGCTTCGTCTCGCGCGCGTCCTCTCCCCGAGCGAGGCCCGTGATGCGCGCGGTCATATCCTGCACCCGCCGACCCTGCGCTTTGCGATCCGTGATCGTCGTACGCCGAGTGCCGCCCTTGCCGTCCGGGATCGAGTTCACCACGCGTCCGCGTTCGTCCGTTCGATCCACCACGACGTGCGCATGCGCATTGCGATGCACCGTGCCGTCCGCGCCGATGCGCCCCTCATCCCGGTGAATGACGCAGGCCACCACGCGCTCCCCGGTGATGGCCTCGTACTCCTGGCACCAGCGCTCCATCTTCGCGTGCAGGACCTCGGGGGCCTCGTCGGCTAGGTTCGCGATGCCTTCTTTCAGCGGACTGTATTTTGGGGTTGCTCGCGCGCGCCCCGAGGCCAACGCCATCTTCTGCGCGTACGCCTGCGCGACATTGCCGTCCCTCACGACGAGATTGGGCTCGCGGTCCTTCTCGGGCAGCAGGTACTGGGGACTCACCGCCCGGCGGTTGTGCGCCTCACAGAGCATGGGTGAATGCAGCGGCCGGAAGTGGACGCTGGAACCGCGACTTGTCGCCATGATGGATCTCCTTTGGGTGCAGGGCTTGCCCTGCCGCACGCATGGACCCGCAGGGACATGCGTAGTGCGCACTACGCATGTCTGCCGACATGCCGTGCTTATCCCTATTCCCCTCCCTGGGCCCTGTCGGCCCCGATGGCGCGCCGGGGGACAAGTCCCCTCGGCACCCGCGGCCAGGCAGGGCCCACCCCGCGGAGGAATGGGGAGAGTCCCGCAACGCGCGGGCGATGGAGATCCCCAGCATGGCCAGAAAATCGAATCCCCCGACACTGCTCGAGCGCGCGGTCGCCGAGGCAGCATCCGTCACGCCCGCGTATCCGCCCATCACGGCAGAGATCCGCTCCATCGTCCGGCGCTTGAATCGCGGCGGATACGCAGCCGAGCAGATCATCGAGGTCCTCGCCAAGGTCGGCGTGGCGGTCACGTCCGAGCACATCGCGACGATCCTTGCCCCGCGCTCGCCCTCCACCGCGGCGACGGCAACGCCGGCCAACGCGCAGGCCATCCTGGTGCGGTTCCCCGATGCGCCACCACAGGAGGAGCGCCGCGCGCTCAAGGCCGGGGGACTGCGATACGGCGAGGGCGTTTGGCGCGGCACACTCACGCCAGCCCAGCTCGACGCGCTTCGCCCGTTGATCGAGCGATACGCTGGCACGGTGGAGGGCGCGGCATGAGCGACCTCTATAAGCGGATGGCGTCGGCTTGGAGGAACTCGCTCGATGCTACCGAGCGGGAAAGATGGCTGGATGCGGCCGAGGCGGACGGACGCACCCGTGACCTGCTCAGCGCATACACGTGATGGGCGATCTTCGCCAGATACACCGGGCTGAAGCCGAACAGGACCGCAATGAGGGCCGCTGAGATGGACCGATCTGTGACACTGAGCGAAGCGGAACTCTCCGCGCTCATCGAGCACGCGGTGACCCGTGCGCTCGCTCAGCGGCCCGTGGCAAGCACGGTAACCTACGAGCAGGCTGGCGAGATCCTGGGCTGCTCGGGCCGTACGGTGCGCCGAATGAAGCCGCCGGTCGTCGCGGCGAACCGCATCCCCTACGCCTGGGTCCTGGAGCGGCTCTCGTCTAGATAGCCGCTCCACCACGCCATCATCCGTCGCCGCTCATCGAGATACTCGGCGCGGTGGTACGCTTCGCGCACTTGATCCGTCTCGCGGTGCGCGAGCTGGCGCTCGATCGCGTCCCGGCCCCATAGCTTGCTCTCATTGAGCACGGTCGAGGCGACCGCACGGAAGCCGTGACCGGTCATCTTGTTCTTGTACCCAAGCCGGTACAGCGCAAACAGCAGGGTGTTGTTCGAGATTGCGGTTTGCGGATTTTGGCGGGACGCCAGGATGTAGGGACTTTCGGCTCTATCGAGTTTCGAGTGGGTAATGCGGCCTGAGGCGGCACGGTTTTCCCGGTAGTCCACGGCGTCGTAGCGAGCGCCTGTGGATCCATGAGAGCGACCCCGTCGAGGTGGCACGATGCGT
>JAJZDW010000017.1 GCA_021851405.1 Pseudomonadota bacterium | reverse complement strand
TTAAGCTAAGGGCGCCGCTCCTTCTTTAGCCGGTCATACGCGGCGCGTACGATCGCCTCGACTGCTTCCGCGGCCTCCGTATCGAGATTCGGATCGGTGCGTAGAAGCGTGGAGATCTGCGCCAACGGTTCGGCGCCTGGCTTCTTGTACGGTGCACGTACGAAATCCGAAGGATTCAGTCCAGCCCAGGCTGACAGGGCGGCGAGGCTTGCGGCATCGGGCTTACGTCCTTGAGCCATGCGAGTCAGCGTAGACGCGCTGACGCCCGTCTCCGCCGATACCTCCTTCCAAGTCATTGATCTAGAACGGACTATGGACTCCAGCGTCCGGTAGAAAGCGTCACCGTCGAACCCTTTATCGTTGCCAATAATTGACGTCATAATTGCAATATAGAAATTGACTTCCTAGATAGCATACGCTAAATTGCACTTTAGCAATTAACTACCTGAACCGCAAGGTGATGTATGCCTGAGCATGAAGTCACGATTTTCGTGAATGAGCAACCCGTGAAGCTTGCGGGGAAGACTGCCACGGGATACCAGATCAAGTCGGCTGCGATCGCCCAAGGGGTTCACATTGAGCCGAATTTCGTGCTGCAGCAAGAGCTACCGAATGGAACCAGCCGGGTGATCGGTGACAGCGAAACCGTACACCTACGGGAGGATCTGCACTTCACGGCCATCCGTCCCGACGACAATTCGTGAGGCGGCAGAGCGGCTATGAGAACCGAAGTCTCGCAAGCCGTCGAGGAACTCAAGAAGCAGTTCCCGTTGGCGACGGTGAACGTGAGGGAGGATGGGCAAGGCGGCGCCTACGTGGTCATCGACCCAGTGGAGGTCGGTCCGAAGTTCAAACCGTCGACGACCTGGATGGGCTTTCACATTACCCCTCAATATCCGTACGCTGATATCTACCCTGTGTTCATCGGCGCGGAGGTTTCGCGCGCCGATGGTGTCCCCTTCGCTGCCCCAATCACGCGCTGTGCACCTTTTGAGGGCCGCCCCGCGCTTCAGATTTCCCGACGCAACGGCGCCGCACAGACGCAGCTTCAGAAGGCAACGGCGAAGATCCTGAAGGTCCTCTATTTCCTGGAGCAGTTGGTATGAGGAGATGCGTAGTACGCATTGCCCGGGTGGATTTCAATAGCCTGATGCAGCATCTCTTTCCGGGTGATGCGGACGAGCACGGCGCGGTGTTACTCGCAGGTTACGCCAACCACGGCGAGCACTGCGCGCTGTGTGTCCGCGAGATTCACCTCGCACGCGAAGGGATTGACTATGTGGACGGCAGCGTCGGCTATCGCGCGCTCGCCCCCACGTTCATTCATCGCATGATCACTCGCGCCCGCGACGAGCGTCTGGTCTATCTCGCAGTGCACAATCACGACAGCGATACGACGGTCGGATTCAGCCGTATCGATCTCGACTCGCACGAACGAGGTTATCCGGCTCTCCTCCAGATCGCCAGGGGCATGGCCGTAGGTGCATTGGTACATGGTCGCCGGTCGATGGAGGCTGACATCTGGTTTCCAGACGGAACACGGGCGAATCTGGAGCATGGCGCAGTGGTCGGTACTAGCATACTTCGTGTGTCACCCGAGCCCGATTCCGGTGATCCCGCCTCACTGGAGAGCTACGATCGACAGGTCCGCTGGTTCGGCCAGAGCGGTCAACGACAGCTCACGCGGTGCCATGTGGGTATCATCGGACTCGGAGGAGTCGGGAGTCTCGTGGCGGAATATCTCGCGCGCCTGGGAGTCGGAAAGTTCACGCTTGTGGATCCCGATCGGGTGGAAGAGTCGAATCTTTCGCGGATCGTCGGCGCCTCAAGGGACGACGCTACAGTTGGAGTCGAGAAGGTTCAAGTCGCTGCACGTTGCATCCGTAAGGCAAATCCAGATGCGCACATTGAGTCACAAATCGACGATGTTGCCAAAGAATCCGTCGCGCGATCCCTGACGGCATGTGATTATCTCTTTCTCGCCGCGGACTCAATGCGAGCCCGGCTGGTCTTCAATGCGATCGTCCATCAGTACCTCATACCGGGCGTACAGCTTGGCTCGAAGATCCATTCGGATCCGCATGGACGGCTGTCTGATGTGATGAGCGCCAACCGGCCCGTGCGACCGGGGCGAGGCTGCCTCTGGTGCAATCATCTAATTGACCCAACGCTTCTCGCGCAGGAGGCCAAGACGGACGAGGAGCGAAGGACTCAGGCGTATGGCACAGAGCAGCCAAATCCGAGCGTTATCACGCTCAACGCAGTTTCCGCGGCGCACGCAGTCAATGATTTTCTCCTCGACTACCTGGGTTTACGACCTGAGCATGAACCGTTGCATTACGAGCATTTCCATTTTCTAAAGCGCTCGCGGATGCTGGTCGAGCCGCGAAAGGATGCCAATTGTCCGGAATGCTCACATGAAGGCCGCTTCGGCCGCGGAGATAGTACACCGTTGCCCTGCGTGGATGGTTGACTCCGCTGGCACGGCGTGGCTGGGATGCCGGCCTGCAGGAGGTGGCTGCACGCGGTCGATTCAGCCGCCCAGTAGCGGTCAGCCGTACGCGAGGAATCTCAAGAAGTCGCTGGCCGCGAAAAGCGGTAAGCGTACGGCAAAGGCACGTCATGAGCCGGCACGGTTTGTGGTTGTCACTCGGGGTCGGACATCTCTCGCCATCGCAGGAATCCGTAAGCCTCCCATCTCACCAGCTCCTTCTTCAGGTGGCCAAACTTTGCGAGGCGAGTGATCTCGACGATATAGCATCGGGGATCGGCGTGATCCTGGTGCACGAGCCCGGCGGCGCCGAGGCCGGTGACCATCGAGCCGACGCTGTCGTCGGTGACGTGGATACCAAATTCAACTCGTAGCACGCGACGCATACTCAAGCTCAATGCGTTCGCACCGTGGGCTGCCAATTGAATGGCAGTAGCTCCTCGATGCGGCTCGCCGGATGAGTCGGTAGGCGCTCGAGGACGTCCTTGAGGTAGACGTACGGATCGTGGCTGTTGAGCTTGGCGGACTGGATCAGACTCATGATGACGGCGGCGCGCTGTCCCGCACGCAGAGAGCCCGCGAACAACCAGTTCGCTCTCCCGAGGGCCACCGGGCGTATTCGATTTTCTAGCCAGTTGTTGTCGATGGGCAGATCGCCATCGTCGATGTAGCGCGTGAGGGCCTCCCAGCGTCCCAGGCTGTACTTTATCGCCTTGGCGGTCGCTGAGCCGTCCGGCACCCTCGAGCGCTGGAGGGTGAGCCACTCACGCAGATGGTCCGCGGCCGGTCGGGCATGCTCTTGCCGTAGCTGTTGCCGAGCGATCGCATCGAGCTGCTGCTCACGCGCCGCGGTCTCAATGTCGTACAGCACGCCGAAGTACACCAGCGCTTCGGCAGCGATTTCGCTGCGCTGGTTCGCATGCAGGTCGTGGAACTTTCTTCTCGCGTGCGCCATACAACCGATCTCGATGACGCCACGCCCGAAGAGCGCCTTGTAGCCCGAGAAGTCATCGCACACGAGCTTGCCGGACCAGGAACTGAGAAACGCTCTGGCGTGATGACCGCTGCGGGTCTCGGCGAAGTCGTACAGCACGATGGGCAGCGGATCGAACTGCGTGGTGCCATAGCTCCACAGATACGCCCGGTGCGTGTGACCGAGCCCGGGCTTGAGCATCGGCACCGGCGTCTCATCCGCGTGCAGCACGATGCGGCTGAGGAGCGCGGCTTTCATGGCCTTTGCCAGCGGGGCCAGCTGCACCCCGCACGCACCGATCCACTGTGCGAGCGTCGAGCGCGGCAGTGCGAGGCCCGCCCGCTCGAAGATGCCTTCCTGGCGGTATAGCGGCTGATGGTCGGCATATTTGCCCACGAGCACCTGAGCCAGGAGTCCCGCCGTTGGGATCCCTTTGTCGATCACGTGCGGTGGAACGGGCGCCTGCAGGAGCGTCTCGCAGCTCCGGCACACCCACTTGCCGCGCACGTGGCGCTCGACCTGGAACGCCCCCGGGGTGTAATCGAGCTTCTCGCTTACATCCTCGCCTATGCGCTCGAGCCTGAAGCCGCAGCTGCATACCGTGTTCTCAGGCTCGTGGTGGATCTCTCGGCGTGGCAGGTGAGCTGGCAGTGCAGTGCGGCGTGGCTTGTCCTTGGGTGGCTCTGCTCGTTTAGGCACCGCACGCAGCGCCTCGAGCTCTCGATTGATCGCCTCCAGGTCCTCATCGATCGCCTCCTCAAGGAGGCTTCGCTGGGCCGGGTCGAGCTTCTCGCTGTGCCGGCCGAAGCGCCAACGCTTTAAGATCGCCATCTCGTGCGTGAGCTGATCGATCTTTAGCTGTTTGAACTTGAGCTCTTGGTCCCTGGCGGCGAGCTGCTCGTCCTTCGCTCTGACTTGTGCGATGAGCGCGGTGGTCAGATCACGCAGCTCTTGCGTGCTTAAGTGTGCCACATCGCGCGGCAAATCCATGGACCCGAATCCTAACACATGACCGACGTCTCGAACAACATCTCTCGAGCACTTTATCTACAGCACGCTAATCTTTGCGTGCTCGTTCAAACGCTCCCACGGCAGCCCCACCACGAGCGCCTGAAGCTGATTGCTCGAGAGCTCAAAATGCGCGCCAAGGTGCGTGCTCGGTCGGATGAAGTGCCCTTGCTGCAGACGACGTGCACACAGCCACAGGCCAAAGCCATCGTGGATGAACACCTTCACGCGACTGGCTCGGCGGTTCATGAAGAGGTACGCGTGATGCGAGCGCGCCTCGCCGAACACGCTCACCACTCGAGCAAGCGCCGTGTCCACCCCCGCGCGCATGTCGAGCGGCTCAACGGCCAGCCAGGCCGCATCGATGCGGATCATTTCATGAGCTCTCGCAGTAGGAGCGCACACTCGCGAGCCGCCGAAGCTGGCCACTCGACGCTCACCGTGTTCCGGCCGCGGCGCACCTCGATACGGATCGCCGCGCCGGTAGCAGTCGAGGAAATCCTCACCGGCACAAAGCCGGCGGTGCTCTCGACCGCAGGCGCAGTGGACGGGGTGGGTACCAGCAGGGCGCCCCTCTCGGCCTGCAGGACCCACCGGCGCAGCAAGTTCGCGTTCAACCCTCGGGCGAGGGCCACCGCCGCGACCGATACTCCGGGCTGCTGGCACGCCGCGACGGCTTCTGCCCGGAACGCCGCGCTATGGCGCCGCCGCCGTCGTCGACCGATACTGACTGCTTGCTCGGAAGTGTTCACGTGTCCACCTATTTTTTAAGTGGACACGTATGTTCCTACGCCGTGAAGAGGCCGCAAAGGTGGGTTCGCCAGCCGCTTACGAAAAGCGGGCGGCGGTATGCGGTGCCGCGGCGCCCGTTCTGCTGGGGGGGGGGGCTATGGCAGGTTGCCGTCATGGCCCTCCAATCACCTTCATTGCCGCAGTCTTCGGGTCGCCGTAAAAGATCGGGTCAACCTGTTCCATGATGTCGGCGCTGACGTCGAGGAAGTTTCGCTTGTTCTCGATCGGGATCAGCGCCCGCTTGGCACCGTTGTCCTTGGCGACCTGCAAAGGTTCCGTGAGGGAGCGCAGCGGCTTGATATTGCCCTGCACGCTCATATCACCCAAGATCAGCAAAGCCGGGCTCACAGGCGCTTTGCGCAGCGCAGAGTATGCGGCCACGAACAGCGCCACGCCGATCTCTGCTTCGACGCGGTTCGCCAGCAGATCGATGAGCTCGACGTGCAGGTCTGAGGTATCGAGGTCGCGGCCGATACCGAGCTCCACCTTTTTCGCGAGCAGAAAGCCGAACGCCCGCTGCGCGGATTCCTTCGCCGCGCCCGTGATGCCTCCGGCCATCTTGAGCTTCCCGGTGCCCTGAGCAACGGAGACCTCGAGGCGATAGAGGCCCACCGTGCCATCGGAGGTCACGCCTGCCGTGTACACCGTTCCCGGTGAGATCGGGTCCTGCGAGATGAGATCGCGGCCGCCCTGTTCAGGTACACCGACGAACTTCTCCTCGCCGCTGTCGTTCAGGACGTAGCTGAAGGAGGTATGGTAGTACTCGAAGGAGCCCATCTTCTTCAACTGCTCCTTGACGCGCCGGCGACTCTCGATCGCCAGTTCGAGGATCTCCGCCAGGTCATCCTGCGAGACTTCCCCGTGCGGGAAGAGGATTTTCATCAGCCCCGAGACGGTCTTGCGCACGGCCTTGCGGTCCCGCGCATTAAGGTGGGCGCCGAGCGAGAAATGCCGGTCGATGATCTCCGTAAAATTGTGCCTGCGCATCTCGCGCAGCGCTTCGGCGAGATAGTCGACCACGAAGCCGTAGTGTTCCGTGAAGAGCTCGTTGCGCATCTTCGGGATCTCCCAGCCCGGGAGATAGCAGTGCAGACGATCGATGAAGGCCATATCGTCGCGGATGATGTCCGGCATGGGAGCGAATAGATGTCCAGTCTGCACCATGACGTCGACCGGCTGATTGGTATTGCCGAACATCGCGATGCTGGCATCCCCGGAGACGGCTTCCTGGCCCCGCTGATAGGTGCCCGATTCGCAGAAGGTCTTCATCGTCGTGACGACCTCCTTCGGCATCTTCTGTAGGTCCGCGACCTCATCGAACCCGACCACGTCCCAGATCTGGACCATGCCCTTCTGCCGGCCGGACATGTGTCCGAAGAGGTTTGCAACGGTCGTGCCGCCCGTGAGCAGCGCGGCGTAGGGGGAGATTTCCTGGATCACGTAGGTCTTGCCGGTGCCTCGCGGCCCAAGCTCAACCAGGTTGTAGTTGCGCTCAGCGAGCGGAATCAACCGAAGCAGGAACAGCAGCTTGAGTCGCCGGGACATCTCCCCCGGCTCGTAGCCCATGCTGCGCAGCATGAAATCGAGCCACTCGTCGGTCGTGAATTCCTTCCGGAGCCGGCGGTAGTCCTCGAGATCGAAAGAGGCGATCTGGATGGGCGTAAGTTTCTCGATCCAGAAGGGGTTCTTACCCCCCGACTCCTCGTCGGACTCGAAGCGCATGTCCACCTGCGCCCACACCCCGCCCATGACCAGCCGCTCGTACTCCCGGACATAGTGCTCTGGGATGTGAACATACTTGTGGCCGAAGTTCGTCACCTCGGCCCAGTAGTCCGAATCGACGAGTCGGACTTTGATCTTGTCGATGAACGAATGACGCCCTCGATCTTTGACTGTGGCCTGAGCCTTCATGGACTCGTCGGCCCGGATGTAATTGTGGGCGAGCGTGTCGTTGACGACCTGAAGGCCCATCTGGATCGCGATCTCGTCCGACGAGGCGCAGTACTTCCCGAGCAGAAATTCGAGGACGAACACCGGCACATTGGCACCGACTTTCACCTTGCGCACGAGGTCCTTGCGGACCACCTTGCCGGCAAAGAGGCGATTCACCTTGTCGTCGAGCGCGTCGCGGGCGGGGAATGAGGCAGTCATGGCTCAGGTTCCGAGTTGCACCGGAATATCGGCCGGTGAACGATAGAGTTCGGCGTCGGTCCGTGGATCCTGGACCACGATGCGCAGCGTTCGAACCTGATCCTCATCGAGGAGAAGCGCGACGGTCACGGGCTTTCCTGGAACGAGTCTCACGGTCCCGGTATCCCGGTCGAGCTCTCCATCCACCACCATACCGGCGCGGCCGACCTGTCTTCCGTCGGCGAGCAGCAGCGGCAGCACAGCGCGATCGGTGCTCAGCAGGTCGCCTCGCAGCGTAATATTGATGCTGAAGATGCGGTTGGTGATCTTTGCCGGCAATCCGGCGACTTCCAGCGAGTCCTTCGTGGGCGCCTGGGTTCCGGCTCCGCGCAAGCGCACTGTCAGCACCGGGATCAGAATTTCCTGCAGCGAGGCCGCCCCGTGATGGAAGGTGAGGTCGCCCCCCGCCTTGAAGACCCCACAGCCGCGCGGAAAGACGAAATCGAGATCCGAGTCGTAGCCGAGCGCCGTCGCCGCCACGCGCACGCAGCCCGAGGGAGTTTTGCCGCCCCGTCCGATCCAGCAGCGCCGGTGCAGTTCGACCGTTTCGCCGCCCGGGGCGTCTATCCGCATGGACTCTTCGCGCTCGGAGGTGAACAGATGTCCGTGATCCGCCGCCACAACCGCCTCCACGACGCCGAGCCCCGCGAGCTTGCGTACGGCGCGGGCTAGATTGTCGATTACCGTATGCATCACCTGGCGGGCCTGGTAGGTGAAGCCCCCTCCACCGGCATGATCGAGCTCCTGAGACCGGACGATCACGATCTGAGCTCCCTCGACCTTCTTGGCGAGCTTGGAACGCGGCAGGCCCAGCAGCTCATCCAGCGTGAGATCGACCAGTGCGGGGATCCGCGCGGTGAGGAATTTCCGCCGGCTCGGCCAATCCGGAAGGAAAATCCCCTCGACCCGTGAGCCGAGCTTCCCGCCTTGTTCCACGACGGCGAAGCTAGCTGAGGCGCCGGGGAGGAGTGCCGCCATCCCGACCGGAGTAATGCTCGGGAGCGCCACCACGGCGGCCTTGATCTGCACCTCGGCGGTCGATGCACCGTCTGGAGGCCGCAGCCGCTGCACGAGCTCGACTCCCATCTCGTAGCGCATCGCGTCCACGAGAAAATAGGCCACTGGCTTCGGCCTGCCGTTCACCACCTCACTGAAGACGCGGGTCTGATGTAGAGCATTGGGCACAGCCCATCCGGCGCCCTCAATCGCGGTAGTGAAGCCTTCTGACATCACCTGGCAGGCATCTTCGTAGGCACGCCTCACGATGCCGAACGCGCGCTCATCGAGCTCTTCCTCGACGCGGCTCGCGAGCCACTCCAGCCGGCGATGCATCTGGTCGAGGCGATACCAGCCATTGGCGTCCGTGTACGCAGTGATCCAGGCATACACGCCGCCAGTGAGCTTGCGCGCTGCCACCTGCACTTTCTGTGCTTCCCTTCCGAGCTCCGCCAGCTGCCGGCAGGCATTCCATTGCACGCTGCGCGGGATGTCGTGACGGACCCAGAAGCTCGAATCGTGGCGCTCGATGAGCTGCAGCGCCTCGTCGAACCGCCGATTGGCGATCAGCGCCGAGCTGCGAGCCAGCACCGTGTGCTCCTCGAAACGGAAGGTGTCGATCAAAGTGAGCGAGTCAACCGCCAGGGTAGCTTTCCCGAGGTTGAGCTCTGCTTCGACCCGATCAGCCGCAGCGGCATACTCGTTGGGGAAACGATCCCGAAGTCCGCGCACCAGGTCGGCGACCCCCTTCCGCTGTTCCTGGGTCCTGGGCTGCGGGACGCCTTCCATGCAGGCCGGAGCGGCGCCGCTCAACGCGGCTCTGAAATCGTTCACGAGAAGATACCGCAACGTGACGGCGCGGGCTTTCGCGGGAGCGGTGTCCTCGGGCAGTTCGAGACCGCAGCCGGAGTGAATCAGCTTGGAAAGCTCGCGGGAGGCGCCCTTGGCGAGGATCTCCTCATCCAGCGCCTCGTTCATCAACCACTCGGGGAGGATCCCGCCGCGACTCTCGTGGAAGATCATCTTGAGGAGCGAGGGAGGCTCCGTGCCGCTCCCGCCCGCCGACGCCCGAGCGAGATCCTCGTAGGACACTGCCTCAGGCGCCAGCAGCTCGTCGACCACGCCATCGGTATAGACCTGGCGGAGTACATTGCGGGCGAGGCTCTTCAGCTGCGGCTCGTAGCAGGTGCCCGCCTTCTCAAGCTCGAGGAGCAAGGACTCCTTGGCGTTCGATCGATGGCCCGGAACGTAGATGACGAAATTCAACGGCTCTTCCGAACTCAGATACGGTTCGACGCGCGAGCGCAGCTCGAGGAACGAGCCATCGAATTCGGCGAGCTGAGCCTGCCCCCCCCCGATCAACACCGGCAGGATCGCCCCCGGCGTCTTGGGGTCACCGCGAAGCTCGGCGATGAAGGGTTCGAACGCATGACGAGCGTCGTACCACACGACGACATGATATTTCCCGACGTGGCCCGCGAGCTGCTTGGCAATATATTCGTGCAGAGGATGCATCAGGCGCTCCCCACGCTCGCTCGTCGGCCCCTGGATCGACCGCGCCCGTTCTGAGCCACCGGTGCCTGCGACAGGCTGTCGAGGGCGGCCTTGACGGCCGCAGAGGTCCGCTCACGGATGAGTTCTTCAATGGATCGCGTCGGTGTCTCACGCGCCTCCCACTTGCCCTCGCCGTTTTCCTCCCAGAAGACTTCCTCGAGCCGATGGGCGATCGCGAGGCTGCGGTCTTTCGCGCATTTCGGGACGACGCGCTCCGGCCACAGGTGCATCGCCAGATGCGCCCAGTCGTACTCTCCGTCGCAGAGGGCATCCCATGTGGCCTTCAGCTCCTTCTGCCAGGACTTGCACTGCGGCACAAGTCGCCACAGCGGCGCGAAATTGATGATGACGCCGTCGTCAAGATCAGGGTTCCAGAGCGGGGCAACACGCTGCACTTCTTCCAGAAAGCCCCGAAGTTTCCCGACGAAGTCCTCTTGAGCCGCGAGACGCTTGCGTTGCGCCGCCGATGGGTTGTCTCCGAATTCTTGGCGCATCGACTCCAGCCGCCGTTCCTCGTGCAGGAGCTTTGGGCCCGCATAATCGTGCTGCACCCGAAACAGCGTGTCTCTCGTGAATGCATGGAGATAGAGCCACACGGCGTAGCTCCCCGAGGGCGTCGCGAGCTGCCAGTAGATAGGCGCCTTGCGGCGGCTCTTGGAATACATTCTGATGTGCAGCGGGAAGAATTCCCGTGCCAACCATTTGCGCACATCCTCCGGCACCTGCCAGCGGACCTGCTCCGCAACGTGCTTCAGGCGCGCTATCAGATCGTCCGCATGACCCTCGTCGTCCACGAGAATGCTCGGCGCGTTCTTTGGCTCTTCATCATCGGGCCACATCGCTGGAGAGCGCGCGGGCAAAGGATCGAATGGTTCCGGTTCAGGTGGAACCCCGCGCTCACCAGTTGCGATTCGCGGATCGAAGCGCCCGAAGAGCACGCCGACGATCCAAGAGGAATCCGCCACCGTGCACGAAGGCGATGTCAATTCTGAGGAGGTAAAGCCGTCGTCCGGATCACCCCTTTCACTTAGACCTTCCACCTCTGAGCTCTCGCCCGGCGAATCGACGCGGGCGCGACGCTCCGAGCACCATGTTTCAATCGCATCGCGGCTGGACCCACTGAGCCCGTACAAATTGAACGCGATATCATCCACCCGCGCTTGCACCGCAAGCAGATCCCGGTGAATGTCGTGGCGCAAGCCCACGCCCGTGCCAAGTCGTGCTCCCATAGACTCAGGAAGTACAAAGGCCCGGGCTGTTTCGGTTGTACTCTGAAGTTTACGTGAGAGTAGCCATCCACGCCTTGCAAGGTCGCGGAGTTCGTCACGGATTTCCGCGGAGACTACGGGCGGCAAAGGCGCACTGGTCACATACCCGGTTTCGTACTTTAACGTTTGACCACCCTCGCTACCTCGTGGCATCAAATTGTCGAGTAGATACAGATATGGAGCGCTATTGAGCAAAGCGACAGCGGGCACCAGTCGGTCCGTCTCTGCGAACATAGCGGGACCGCCGTCGCTGTAAATCGAGCCAGCGGGAAGCAGTTGGAATGATCCCAAATTATGTGGCAAGCGAGGCCATGTGATCCCCGGCAGAAAGTAGTGGTCCTCCCCTTGGACCTTGCGACTTGCACTTCCAACCTTCTGCTCCACCGATGCCTTCAATCCTCGACCTTCACGTACCCAGCTAATTGAAAGTGGTATGTCCGAATACAGAGGTGAGTAGCCCCCTCCCTTTGCGAAAGGGTGCCAATCTTGAAGTGAGGCGTGCGGCTCCCACCAACAGCGAAGAAACTGAAAATCATCGAGCGTTCCCAAGCCGCATCGAGTTTCGATCCCCTCCCAGGTGCCGCGTCTGCCGTAAAGTCCTAGTAAGCCGTTGGGAAGCCAGTAGAGAAACGATACGCCAGGTACGTCAGTGAAGCTGCATGCGTCGCGAGTGAATACGCGCCGCCCAATATCGCTGTCTAGCGCACCACCGGAACAGCCTGAGCTGGTGACGTTGCGAAGAACCGCCGCCTTCTGTTGCGGCGGCACATCGAGAACTCGAAAGAATATCGTCACCCCTGCGCCTCCAAACAGTAGGCGGCTGTCTCGACCATCGCGCTATCAAGCACCCCTGCTCCTAGATCCGCGAAGACCACCGGTGGGGCACGCTTCAGCAACACGTCTTCTCGCCACTTTTGGAAGGTGGAGAGAAAGAACCCCGTTCTCGAGGTGATAGCGCCCAGGCGACCGCGGCTCAACAGGAGCTCGATACCACGTTCCACGAAGGCCGCATACACGTCGTTCTTGGTCCTTGGATACGCCCGCTCGAATTCCTTCTTGGCGCGAAGACTGCCGGCTCCGAAGGGCGGATTCATGAGCACGACGTCGAACCTCTTCTCCGTCATTTCCAGGAAGCCGATGCCTTGCTCCGCGTCGTCCGCGAACAGGCGTCTGCGCAGGTTCGCGCGGGAGCCTTCTTCCGCCACGAAGCGCCCCAGCGCGGCGCGGATCTCCTTCTCCGGCAATTCGAACAATCGGGCGGTATGATTCTTTTCCCACTCCGGCGCGACGAGTTTCTCGATCCGCAGGAGCACGCCAAGATCACCAGCGAGCTTCAGTTCGCTCACCAAGCGGGTGAAGACTTCGCCCAGTGTCCGGTCACCGAGTCGGTCCACGAATTCTCCCGCCAGGCTCTCGTCGGCCACCAGCGGCTCGGCGACGATAATATTCGACCGACGGATCGGCAGCCGGTCTTCCTTGTTGATACCGAAGTCCCGATACGTGCGCTGCGTCCGCATCCAGAGAGCAAGCTGCGCGATCTGCGCGCAGCGGGCGTCAATATCGACGCCGTGCAGATTGTGGGCCAGGATCATTCTGGGTAGTGCTTTGTGGAGCGCTTCAAGGGTCGGGCAGTCCTCTCGGAGGGTACCCCCCGTGGCCTCGCTGCTCGGACTTTCTGGATCAGCAAGCGCCTCCTCGTAGATCGTCACGAGAAGATCAAATGCGTATAGCAAGAAGTGGCCGCTGCCGCAGGCGGGATCGAGCACCTTGAGATCGCGCGGATCTTTCTTATTGCGTGGCGCGAAGGTTTCGCCCGGCTTGCGCACCAGGTATTCGCAGCGGTCCGCCAGCGCTGTCTCGGTGTCGCGCATCTCGTACCAGATGCGCCCGAGCGTATTGTCCGTGAGGAACTGCACGACGTAGAGCGGGGTGAAGAACTGGTTTCGGACCGCGAGTTCGCGGCTGTTGCGCGGCGCGTGGCTCTCCTCGCGCATTTTCCGGCGCTCATCCGAACCGTTGAAATACTGATAGACCCAGCCAATGGTCTCGTCTTCGCCCCAAACCACGGCGAGCTCCGGCGCATTCAGAATCCCGAGCAGCTGCTCAAAGGTCGCGCGCGTCGGCCAAAGGATTGACGCGGGGTCGCGGCGGTCGAAGAGCACCTTGATCTCAGTCGACAGCTCATCGAACAGGGATTCGATGTACAGCCGATATCCGGCCGCATCGGGCAGCAAGGCTACGCCCGGCGCCAGTCCGCAGAATTCCCGGTAGCCGGATGACTGCTCGCCTCGGGTGATGCATTCCTGGGCCAGTTCGCGGGCTTCCAACATCTTGAGCGCGACGAAGCGATTTAGGGTCGTGAAAGCCGCATCGCGCAGGTAGTCGGCCACACTGGTTTCGCGACTCATGCCAGCGGCGCGCTTGTGCTCCAGCGCGGCGACGATCTTCTCTCGCTGGGCTTGCAGCTTCGGCTTCACATCAAGATGTGCGCCCGGCTTTTCAGCCCAACCGTCCGTGGCCACCTCGGACTGTCCATCTCGGCGTGTGACAAAGACGTCGAAAGTTCCGTTCAGTTGTCCAGCGAAATCATCCTCGAGGAGTCGTCGGGCTTGCTGGGTCGCACGCTCGATGGCATTGCGGCTGTCCTTATCCACGTCGTCCTCTCTTTGCCCGGCTCTTCTGCGCGCCCGGCACTTTGCCTGCTGTAACCTTCTTTACAGACTTTCCGCCAACGGCCTTCGGAGTCTCCTGCCGGGGGGGCCTCGGCGCTTGTTTCGTCATACGCGCCAGCCGTTTCCTCGCGGGTTTGGAGGCCGCAGTCTTCTTCTTGAGCGCCTTGCCAGCCTTCCGGGTACCCTTTCGCGCGGGCTGCTTGGCCGCCAACGCTCGCTTCCTGACCGGCCGGGGTTTGGCAGGCGCCCGCTTCGTCGTTGGCGTCAGGGATTCGAACCGTGGATGGGCCCGCAAAACACAGGTTACGGAGACCTCCGTCGCATCGAATTCTGGCGGCGGGCAGCCGGCGGCCTTCATGCTGCTGCGGATGGTCTGGATGCCCTGTCCCTCCGCCTGCGCGAGCTGCAATCGCGCGAGGAACCACGCGAGTGCCTGGTTGCGCCAGCGGGGCGTCACGGCGCGCGTGCGCAGATCGTCCAGCGTTACGCCGATGGGCAACGGTCCCGGCGAGGCGATCTCAATGCGGTCTTTGTACGAGGTGAACCGACCGGGATCCACGAGCTCATAGTCTCGGTGCGCGAGCGCATTGACCATCGCCTCCTGAAGCGCACGGCGCGGATACTTCTCCGCGTTCGGTTCTTCGAGATTTGTCTTGTCGAAGAGCGTCACGGCCTCGGCATCAAGGAGCTCCCGCAGGCGTCGGGCCTGCTCGAGCAGCGTGCCCGCAATCTCGAACCGGCGGGCCACTGGATCGGTGCGGTCGCGTCCCGGATAGGCTGAGAAGATGGCGTACGCGCCTGGTATGAACCGCTGGGGCGAGCGGCCGAAAAGCAGTACGGCGAAGTTGCGCGGTCTCAGAACACCTGAGAGCGGCTCGGCAATGCAGAGCGGAGGCACGAAGGGCGAGATCTGGATCCCATCCGCGAGATACGGCTCGACCCCACGGTCCGGCGTGTAAACGCCCATACGTTCGAGCGCATCCCGCAGCGTGAGTAGATCGATATCGCCCACGGTCGCGGCATTGCACGGCCGGCGGTCCCAGGGCTCAAGCGCGCCCTTGCGGACCAGGAGGTCCTTGAGGAGGCCGTTGCGGGCCTCGATCGTCGAGCGGCTGACGCGCACGAAATGCTTAGCGCCTTCGTCGTTACGCCGGAAGGTATGGGCGGCGCCGGTGGCTGGTTGTAGAAAAACGAGAATACGACGTTGCGGGTCGTCCGACTCGAGTTCCTCCACAAGTGGCGCGACCGGTGGTGAGACACGGTCCCGGCAGCGGGCGAGCACCGTGTTCTCGACTTCCTTCAGGCGCGAGGCGGTCAGGCCCGTTCGCGCGAGCTTCGGAAACCCATGCTCGTCTTTCGTCTCCTTCGCGCCGCACACGACATATCCGCCGCCCAGGTTCTGCAGATCGTTCGCGAAGGCGCTCAGCGTCGCGACGACGTCGTTGACGTCGGCGACGCTCTCCTTCCACTCCGTCTGCTCGCTCTCGCGCTTTGCGAGCTCTTCGAGATCGATTCGAGCACTCACGAGAGCACGACCTTCTTGCCGGCGCCAATCAGCCGTGTGCACTCGTCGCGCACACCGGTCAATGCGGCATCGAGTTGCTCGACCGTTTCAATTCCGGAGCCGAAATACGACTGGACCTGCACCGTTACGAGCCGCTCTCCCTCGATGATCTCCTGAACTCGCCGCACCGCGTTCTTCAGTCGGGCTTCACAGGCATCACGCTCCGAGCGGAGCAGGGCGATCGGCGCTGCGTGTGGCAGTGGCTCCTTGCCTGCGAGCAGTGGTGCCGCGATCTCCCTGCGCGTCTCGTCCGGAATCTCAGCCCAGCCTGGGACCTGGGCCAGTTGGTCGTAGGCTGTCTTGTACGCGTTGATCCGCGCTTGCTGGGCATCATCGAATCGGCGCGTGTATTCGATCTCGAGCGCCCTCGCATGCTGCTCGATGGCCGGGATGTCCCGGTAGAACGTTTCCCGGCGCAGCAGCTCTTCGAGCTGCTCGGCCCGTGAGGCGAACGCGGGCGGCATCCCCGGCTCTTCCTTGAGGAACGGCCAGGCGATCTCGATCGCCTGTCGCGCACGATCGATGTCGTGCAATCGCGGTTCCGTGAGCGCCTGCTCGAGTTCCGCAGCCCGCTGAACCGCTTCCTGGATCGTGCGGTGGGAGGTGTTGAATGTGGAGATCGCGCTCTCGTCCGAGCCGCGCAGAATCGCTTTCATCTGCCCGAGCGCGGCCTCAATCCCGGTAAGGCCAGGAAGGCGGTGGGTGGTGAGTATCGAGAGCACTGTCGACATCGCATCCTCTCGGCGCGCGATCTCTTCGCGCAGCTGTGCGGCGATGGTGCTCGCGGTGATCTCTCGGACCTCGTTCCCGAAGGTTTCCTTAAATGACTGCCGGGCGCGGGCGAGTTCCGCGAACTCGATGCCGCGCTTTGGGCGGAAGGACGCTTGGCGAAAGAGGTTGTTGTTCGAGAACGTCTCGCGCGCCTCGAGACCAGTCGCGGTGTCGAGCGTCTGACCCTTGCTGATCGCCTCGATTCGCCCGGCTCTCAGGAGTGAAAGGATGAGAAGGCGCACTACGTCGAAGTCCCAGCCGAACGGTTCTCTCCCAAGCTCGTCCGCGATGTGCCGCCCACTCGCCGTTTCGCCGTAATTGGCGCGCGCCTCGATGCGATCGAGGACTTCCTTCAGCGGTCCGCTCTCGATAGAGAAGACGGGCTTGCCTCGCTCGTCGCGCAGCAGTCTGAGGTCCGTAAAGACGGACGGGAGGCCCTGGAGGCTCTCCGCGGTGTAGAGGGCATCGAGGCCCTTCTTGACCTCAGGTCCCTTGGCGGCCGCTTCCTTGAAGCGATCGAACACTTCCGGCAGCGCCAGCCCCAGGATCTCCGCCGCTGTCTTGCTCACATCGACCGCACTGTCGGCAGGGCTACGGTCATTGCCCCGGAAATACGCACGACCGGTCAGGCAAGCCTGCCGCAGCAGGCGGCGCAGCTCTTCGTGATGGCGCCTCTGGCGGGCCCGCTCGTCCGTGATGAGCGCCAAGGTCTGCTCACCTTTGGCCTCCCGCTCCTTACGGGCGAGGATCTCCTTGGAGCGGTAGAGTTCCACTGCCTCCCGGTCGATCGTATCGGTCAGTGCCACGGCCCAGAAGACCTGCCGCCGCTCCTCCTGGCTGCGCTTGCGCAGCTCCGCCGCCAGGCTCTCGAATTCCTGGCTGCTGTCGGCCAGGTAGAACTGAAACGGGATATCGCCGCTCACGGCATCGCGACCATGGATCGCCAGTCCCGCCTTGAACGTCTTCGCCTCGAACAACGTGCAGGCAGGCTGTGGCTGCCAGAAGCTCGCGAGCACCTCCGAGTAGAGGCGATGCGAGTCGGCGGGCTTGGGACTCATGCCGTTGCGCTGGCGCTCCCAGTCGTCCTCCGCGGGTGTCGGGATTCGATAGGTACCTTCGCTCTGGCGGACTTGGTGGGCCGCTTCGAGCTCCCTCAATGCCTCCTTGACTGCGGCGAGCTGCGACTCGGCTCCCACGCTCGGATAGAGCGCGGCGGCGATGTTCTCGGCCGTGCAATGCACGCTCTTCACGTATTGCAGCAGGCAGATTACCTTCGCCACGGCCGGTGTGACGGGATGACGGAGCTGTTTCGAAATTGCGCCGATTTTCGCGCGGATCTCTGAGCCGATGTTGCTGTCGATGAGGTCGTAGACCTGATCGAGGCGCGCCAAGGCCCCGACCGGAGAGGCGGCAAGATCCACTGCCTGGTTCACGAGCAGCTGCTGGGCCAGCTTGATGATCGTGCGATTGGCACCACCGACGTGCCGGCTGGCGCCCCCCTGCGTGCGCATCCCCGAGACGATCTGGATGATGAGATCGATCTGGTACGGAAGCAGCGGATAGAGATCGATGAAACCCTGGCGGGTAAGCTCGGGCATCTTGATGGCGGCGGTCAGTCGCGTGTGGGTCCTAATGCTCCCGCTGTGCTCATCGAACAGCGCCCCGAGTCGCTCCTCCGCCTCGGCCTTCTTGGTGAGCACCCGGCGGCTCGTGACTTCCGAGATGTCGGATGGCTCGAGGTGCACCTGCAGTGGGAATCGGTCCATCAGGCGCTGCAGCTCGATCTTGCGATCGTCGAGCGCGCTCACGATCTCGTTGAGTTTTTCCTGCGAGGTGACGACTACCCAGTATTTGCCGCGGCCCCGGACGCCCAGGTTCTGCACAATGGCCTGCAGATCGAGCATCTTCTGCACGTCACGCGCGACGAACTGCCCGACCTCATCGACGACGAACATCAGCGAATGTCCCGGCTTGCGCCGCTTCATGAGCTCGCCGGCGCGTTCCGCGAGCTTCCGCGGGGTGATGTCGGCCTTGTTCTTGACCGCCTGCACCCAGGAGTCTGCCTGCGTGTAGGTGGCGGGGTCGAGCTCGTGCATGACGCGGCTGGCTTCACTCAGCGCAAAGGCGACCTTGTCCTTCTCCCGCGACCAGTCCTTCTGGAAGAGCTTGCGGTACTCGTCCTCGAACCGCGCGAGTTCGCCGCGCTCCTCGAGGCTGATCTCGAGCTCGGAAAGGTCGAGGTCCTTTGCATAGCCGAGGCTGCGCAGGAAAAGCCCGTACATGATCTCGGTGAGCGTCTGATTGCCGCTGCGGATGCCGCGATCGGTGGAGACATCGAAGATCACGGCATGGGTCGGGATCTTCTCGTTGATGGTCTTGAGCAGCACCGACAACTTCTGATCGCGCGCCTGAGCCGCGAACCGCTCCGCCGCGGGCTCACCGGCGATGGTGCGATTCTCGACCGCGAGCCCCAGCATCTTCGCGAAGCTCGACTTGCCGGAGCCGAAGAACCCGGACACCCAGACGGCGATGCCTTCGTGGGGCTTGTTCGGCGTCTCACTGTAGGACTCCAGGACCTCCGTATAGAACTTTCGAATCGACTCCGTCACCACGTACTCATCGATCTCGGCGCGGATCACGTCCTCGTCGTTTTGATCGACTTTGATGACCTCCTCGATGCGCCGCCGAATATTGTGGGCAAAGAGGGTTTCGATCCGCTTTGAGGCTGTCATCGGTGCCACGCTCTTGCAGTACGGCTCATCAGTAGATCTTCGCGCGATAGTTATGCTCGGCCTGCAGCTCACCCATGAAGCGCAGGCCCGCGGCGCCTTCGAGATCCCCGGGATAGAAGAGAATCGTGGGCACGGAGACCCTTCCCTGGAGCTGCTCCGGCAGGGAGAACGTGCGGTAGGCTAGAAAGAGCACGCCCGCTCTCAGGATGAATACGATGTCACGCCGAGGATCGGGATCGCTCGGCATGCGCGCTGCCACGAGGTCAACGAGCGGGGAGTATTCGGATAACACAGCGTGCAGCGTCTGGATGATCGTGGCCGCACCCTGTTCGCGTTCGGCCGCGTACCACTCCTCGAGCGGCCGTTGCGAGCGCATGGCCTCATCGAGGCATTCTGCGAGCGAGATGCGCGTAATCCGCTTGCCCTTGCCGGTGAGGCGGGTCTCGAGCATCGTGACCTGTCGCCGCAGCTCGAACTCCTCGCTCGGGTCGTAGCGGAAGAGCGCATAAGGCATGTCGTGATAGGTGCTGATGCGTTCCCTCGGGTCGTCGATCGAGAGATCGGGCTCGAGACGTTCTTTGAGGCGCTGCTCGAAGTCGCTCATGCCACCATGCGCTCCGCGTACTGGGCCGAGGTGGCGCAGGGAAGCTTCATCTGCGCGAGGCTCCCTGCCACCTGGTAGTCGAGTTTATGGAACTGATGCAGGCGCAGAATCTCATGCTCGACGTCGCCGGGGCGCATGAGGTACATGCGCCACTCGGGCGCTTCGATGATCTGGCGAGGGTTGGGGTGTGTCTCGCGCAGCACGTGTAGCAAATAAAGGAAGCTGCGCTCCGGCAGAGAATAGGCATTGAACGTCTTGACGGCCTTGCCGCGCAGCAGGCCGAACTCGACAGCCATCTTCAACAGTCCCGCCGCGACCCGCTCCAGGGTCGTCTCCGACCAGGCGTGCTCAGTTACCCCGCCGCGCTTGGCCGTGCCGCGGAGGTACTCTCGGACCTCGGCCGGGTTTACGCGCGAGACGCCCGAATCGTAGGCGGGAAACAGCCAGTTCTGCAGGAAGTCGCGCAACAGGAATTCATCGCGGGTGATGTGCCAGAGGAGGATGGGCTTCCACTCGAGCAAATCGCAGCCTCTCTGGGCGAGCATCACCAGAGCCCGGTCGCGCCCCTCGGGCTCCAAGCGTCGGTTGAGCACCTTGGCGAGATCCCGAAGCCAGGTAGCCGTGCGTGCACCGACGAAATTTTCCCGGCGAAGCCGATCGAGGTTCTCGCGCTTCGATCGGGTCAAATCCCACGCGGCGAGGACCGCATAGGTTTCATTGATCAGTGCGCCTTTGACGATCGTGAAGGACGAAGCAACGCGCGCGCGGGAAGGGGATTTCATGCTCCCCCCTTGCGCGCATAGGGAACCGCCAGCGCGCCTTTCTCGGCGCGTGCAAAACCGAGGGCGAGCAGCGTCACGTCCGCGTCCGTCGAGGCGAATACCCCGGGCAATGGCACGGCGCGCCCCTCGGCCGAACGGCGCAGGCGTGCGAAGGATTCGAGGTCCCGGCCGTCGACCAGTTCCAAGGACTTGAGGATCGCGGCGAGATCGGTTCCCGGTAGAGATTCGAGCTGCTTGAAGAAAGGGTGCCAGTCGGCCGCATAATCCAGCCAGTGCTCCCATTGCGTGTCGAACTGTTCCTCGATCTCTTCCGGGAGGCGCCAGAGCGTCACGCACTGAAGCGGATCGAAGACCTCCGCGCAGCGGTGAGCTGCGACGGCGAAGACGCTGCGCGCCTGCGCGAAATGATGTGTGCGAGGGAAGCCGCGGGAGAGGACGTCGGCGCCGAGAGCGCCGAGCTGTTCCCTCGTATTCCACCAGCCAGCGAGGTCCATTTCGCCGAAGCGGCCAATCACGAGGCGGAGCTTGAGCAGACGATCGAGGTCAATTGGGGGACTCATTGCGCGGTGTCCTTTCCACCATCCTGAGCATCCGCGCCACCGGCCCGGACCCAGTGATCTACCTCCGAGAGCTTGAATTTCCAGAGGCGGCCAATCTTATGGGCCGGAAGACCGCGGTGGTCGATCCAGCGATATACGGAATCCTTGGCGACCCCGAGGTGCTTGGCGACCTCTTCGACCGAGGCCCATGGCTCAGCCAATGGAATGTCTTCCCCCAATTGCGCAGCCTACGCCAATACGGAATGAGCAAGGGTATTCTGGCGGGGAGGATCTGGCAAGAGTCGGATAAAATCGGTTATCGCCTATCATCGCGGGTTCGTGCCGAGCACGTGGGCGAGAGTGCGACCCGGCCCGACTGTGGCTTCGACATCGGCGGCACGACAGACGCTATTCCGAATGCTGGGCGCGCCCGACCTGCGGCCGGATTGCGCCGCTATTACCGCGGCCACGCTCTGGGAGAGGCAGTGAGTCCCCAGCCGTGACGGCCGCTGCCGGCCAAGCAGGCTTCGTCCATCACAGCGGTATCGGGGGTCGAGCGCGAACGCTAAGATGGCTACTTTTTCTGTTGACGTAGTGTACCGTGCACTCGCCAGAGCATTTGCAGGACCTGAATACTCCCACGGGCCGCGTCTGCATTCATTGCGACCGCCAACGCACTTCCCTTAATCCCCACATTTTCCAGAATACGTATGCTAGGAGCGATCTCTCCTCCTAGGCGCTTAAGGTAGGCGAAGCTGTCGCCTGGCCCGCCGACCGTGCTCACAACAATTCTATCCTCAAGGCGTGCGACTTCATCGGCGGCCAGACTCTTTACGGCTTCGAGCAGTACGATGTCGCCGCTCCGGATGATCGGATAGCCGCTATCATCTGTGACGCGGGCCACCACAAGGTGCCTATTCAGGATCTTGCTTGCGTCGATAGGGCAGGCTTCTTCTTTCCCGCCGAAGCTTTCCTGATCATACAGAACACCAACGATTGGCAGCAGCCGCGTCCTTGCCCTTGGTAGCATCACAGTCGGCGGGACTCTCTCAGTTCCCGTCCGGTCGCAGGCAAGAACAACACGAGAGGGATCGCGCCGATCCCCTAACAGTCGGCGGATGTAAATTTTTCCACCGCTTAGCGCAACCACTGGATCGCCATCGCCGGCCTCCCGTTCGAGCGATACGATGACCACCTGTCCCTGAAGGGCGAAGGAACCCAACCCCGGCGACCTGACCCCATACAGCGCCACCACACCAAGATCGCTCAGGTCGTAAGTCTCGCCCTGGTTCGCCAGGGCCAGCACATTCGCGCTGCTCCGCGCGCTCACTTCACCAAGCAAAGGCATTGGATTTTTAGCAAGCATCACCGGCGCAGGGGCGGGCGGCGTGTCAACGAGGAAAAGGTCCCTGTCCTCACGGGTGAGTCGTCCCATGAAACGCGCATATGCTGCGGCGCAGCTTCGCAACAGTCGGTCAATCTGGTCGAAGACCTCCGAGACCTGTGCCGCATCGAAAGGCGTGATTTCATGCAGCCGATGATGCGCCTTGTTGATGATGGTATAAAAGGGCGCCGTGTCGCGTAACGCGATGTGCGAAAGTAATGCCTCGAAGGGCGCCTCCTCAAACGGGCGCTCGCCGTTGTTCCGCGCCGAGCGGAGTGCATTGACCAGATCGGCCAGCGTCGGCTTGTGCATGACCATGGGGTCAGTCGCCAGCAGGTCCCAAAGCCGGTTTTCAACGTAGAGCCTGACCGTGCGCACAAATTGCTGCGCTTTGTCTGGATTATTGTCGTCGGCTTGCCAGTCCCTCTGCAGTTCGAAAATCTTCTCAGCCGCCGGACTGACAGCTGCTGTTAAACGCGAACTGGAAATCGGGTTTATCGCCAGGGTGTGCGAAGAGGGTACGCCTGCGGATTGCCGGGGTAGCTTGTCCTTTATGGCCGCGAGAAACCGGTAGTCATTGGAGGTGATCACCGGCCGCATGCCATGCACCGGCATCTGAGGGATTGCTGCCGCCAGGTTTTCCGCGTTTATGGGATCAAAGTGGGTCTGGGGATCATCAAGCAGCATGCAGTCGATACCACCGATGTTCGATCGAACTCGTTCCCACAGGCTGAAGACGAATGCCCACACACACGCCCGCAACAGGGATGAGTTCATGACTTTGTGTGCCGGCACCTGCATGTCGCCGATCCCAGCGCGAAGCCCGATGCCCTTTTCCTCCGTGGCGTCGAACCCGCTGTAGCTCGGGCCGCCGCGAAAATGCGGCTTGTAGATCCTGTCCAGCCACTCTTTCGTTCCCCGGTCGAGAATCTGAATCAGACCGGCCACCTGCTGAAACACCAGGTCTTCAAATCCCTCGAAACCCTGCATCGCGTTTGCCGCGCGATCAATAAGACCCAGCTTCGCCATGAGGGTGGCGTATTGTGCGCGGGTCGCTTCCAGCTCAGCGAGCTGCCGTAGCAGGGACACGATCGGTGCCGTGTTGTCGACGAACAGCCGCAGAGTCTCAATTTGATCGCGCAGTGGCAGCTTGTCCGGCTGAGTTTGCCCTGTGCCGCTCGAACCGGAGCCTCTGGTTTCCGGCTGGCGTTGCGCCCCGATATAGCGCTCGACGAGCTTCTTGAGGACGTCCGCGGTCGCGGACCGATGCATCGAAAGACGGATAGCCTGAGCGACGTTCGCGACTCGTCTAACAAGCGTCCCGTCCTTGAATTCGTCCGGCCACTTCACCGCAGTTACCGGAGGCATGGCGGGCACCGCGACGGCTGCAACTGATTCTACCCAGAGCGTTGCGGCATTGCGCTTCAATGTCTGAAGCCGCCCTCCGAACGTCGGGTCAGCCAGCAGTTCTTCCAGATATGCCTTGCGATAAATTTGCAGAAGGCTGGCAGGGGAAGCCTTGTCTGCAAACGCGCGGAGCCTTTCCGGCAGCCGCTCCAGAAATTCACGGGCTGCATCCTGTTCCCACTGCTCGGCACCCTTCGCTGCGTCCGCATCGGCCTCGGCGCATAGCCGTAGCGCTTCCTTTACGCTCTTGTCCACCAGCGCATCCGGCGGGACCTTCTCCAGGTCCGTGCCGCAGACAGGGCAGTTCTCCAGGTCAGCACCGTCATGATGTTCGCGATGCCACGCGGCGATCTTTGCATAAAGCTGCCAGCGCGCGGCCTCCCGCTTGTTCCGCCGTCGCTCAGCGACGGCTGCAGCGCGCGAAACCATCTCCTCTATGAGCGACGTCGCCGCACAAATATCGCCGTCGTCAACTACACGCAGACTCTTGATGACAGCGACCGACGGCAGCGCCCCCAGCGCGGCTGGCTTGAGCAGATCAGCGGCGGCACCTAACTGTTGCAGCGTGTTTTCAACATCCTGTCGCGATACCAATTGCAGTGCTTGCCCAAGGATCGTCTCGGTCGCGCTTTCAAGGCGTTTCTTCTTTTCCTCAAGCCACTTTCGCGCTTCGGCGATCGAGTTCTTGCTCTGGTCCTCGCGCACCTCTTCATCTGGAGCGACTACGTTAGCTGGGTCGCCGAGATCCGGTTGGGTGGACCATCCATCAGTAATGGTCTGTCGCTTGCTTTTAACCTCTGCCAGTTTCTGCGCGGCCTCGGCTTCGGATTTCTTTCGTTCTTCGGTTCTGAGCCGCTTGACCACTCTCTTGGACCTGCGGCCCAGGTCTTCCAGCGGCTTCAGACCCGTCAACTGCGCTACCGCCTGCGTAAATGTCGTCTTTTCATCAAACCGCATATGCGCCGCGATTCCAGGCATCAGCGTGCCCGCCTCAATCGCGACATCAGAAATGCCTAGGTTCTCAAGCCCGGTCACAGACATGCCGATTCTGCCGCGTCCGCTCATGCTCAGCGTCCGCCGCACGACGCATATATCGTTCGATCCATCAGATTGAAATGTCAGTTGCGCCCAGGTGTCGATTCTCGGTTGCTCACGCAGCGCTTCCAGTTCGGCGTCCGATGGGATTGGCACGATCGGCGGAAGCGCAAAGCCCGGGCTTTCGCCATGGGATTCCTCTTCACCGTCGGCGGCCGTGCGGTACACCTCCATCGGTTCGTGGACATCGTCAGGCATATGCTGCGAGCGCAGCGCTTTGCCCGTGAGGCACCAGATGATCACATTCTGCAGGGCGGTTTTACCGGCACCGTTGAAGCCGCTGATCAAGGTTATGTCGCACTCAAAGTCGAGCGCGAAATCCTCGGGGTCTTCACCCTTTGCGCCGCAGTGCCTATGCAATCCGGCAAACCGGTGCGCTTCAAGACGTATCAGTCTCCACAATCGTTTTGGCGTGGTTGCGGGGCTCTTTGTGACTTTGGGGGCCGGGGCTTCCCCAGCAAGAGCTTTCAGGATGTCTTCGATCTCGCGTGCTTGCACCGCTTTGGCGCGTGGCCAGAGATCGCGGTGTCGGACGTAGTGGGAGAGAATTCGGCGAGTGTCGTCGTTCCTCAGGACAAACGGCTCGCCGCCTGTCGGCGTAGCGACCGGCTGTCCGGCCACGAGCGCGAACGCCAAGTCTTCGAGACCGCAATCCACGAGGTTGATTGGGGTGAGACTAATTGTGCCGCTATCCGATGGTTCTTCGTTACTCACAACCGTCTACTACACGGAGTGTTGATCAGCGCCCACTTCGCATCGTTCAACTAACCGCCTCGGAAACTACTGCAGCCGTACCTTCCGTCCGGTCTCGGACTTTTGGTACGACAGCTCGTACGACGTCTCGCCAGCCCGGCGCCACTGCCGCCCGGCCTTTAGGGCAACGCGAAACGTATAGGTACCTTCCCCGGAAATCGGCAGCGCGTTGAACCAGATTAGGTTCCGCGTGTACGGCCACTGTCGAAGGTGGAAGTCCATCTCCGCGGAGGACAAAACTGCACCGTCGGGACTAAAAAGCTGCACCCGCTGTCGTACCATCCCTTCGGGCTTCGATGGATTTGAGCGTCTCCAATGTAACAGCAACGCGAATCGGAGAGGCATGCCCGGCGGCTTCTTTGCCTCACGAGCCTTCGCAAGCACTTCTGGGGGAGGTTCGGGTACCTGAAGCTTCTCTATGACATTGTGGACGTCGAGAATATTGCTGAACTGGTCTACCGAGACTCGTTCGGCTACCAATGCAAACATGAGCCTGGCCATAGTTGTCAGTGCCTCACCTCGGCCGTCTTAGTCGCGACTTTTCCGGCGGGCTTCGCCTCGACTCGGCCCGGCGCCAGTTCGACACTCAGCTCCGCGACGACTTCGTTGACTGGGACGTCGACGATGGTCGGTCGTAGCGTGGTCGCGGACGCGCCGTGTGCGTTGTCGCCCATGTCAAGGTACAGCCGAATGCCTGCTCGGCGCGCGACGCGTATGAGCTTGGAGAGCGAGAATCGCGCAAGATTTCCAGCGAGGAGCGCGCTGACCTCGCTCTGATGGAGGCCCAGCTGCTTGGCGGCGGCCGTCTGGTTTCCGGTGAAGCGCGCGCGAATGAACCCAGCGATCGCGGCCGCACTGTCCGCTTCCAGCGCGTAGACCGTCGCGTCCTCCTCGCTGAATCCGGTATCGAGAAATACGTTTTGACTCACTATCACACCTGTCTCTTACTGCTTTCGGGAGCGCGCCGAATACTCTTGGCACAGCTCCTCATAGCGGGCTTTTATAGTATCGACGTGCCTGCCACGCGTCTTGCGACCGCGGCTGCTGTCCTTCTTAAACGCATGGAGCGGGTGTATGGCATCAGTAAATTCCGTCGTCAGCACCAGCCGATAGCCACCGGACTTGAGTTCTTTCCCGCCCGGTCCAATGCCGCGGAAGGGGCTGATGCCGCTAACTAGGACGCCATTGGCCAAATAGCGCAGCTTCGTATCGAACTGCCTTCGAACCCCATCAGGCATACGAGCCAAGTCTTCCCGTGACGTCCCACGCCAGTGGATTTCCCTCGGCATTGTACTGTATCGTAAATTTGTGATACGCGCTAGCTGCTCAACGCATCATAAGCTTGGCGGTGGCCCGCTTCAATGGGACTGTGACGCACGTCGCTGAGTAGCCGGTCATTCGGTCACCTCGACGGTCAGAGAGGGGGTGAAGTCCGGATTTGGCTCGTAGGGGAAATACCCGCGCGGATTGCAGACCACGCGCGTACCGCGCTCGTCGTAATCGAACGAATTGTGCATATGGCCGTGAATCCAGAGCCGAATCGGCGGTCCCATCAGGCGCGTGAGATCGCTGGCAAAGCTCGGGTTGAGGATCGAGCGCCCAAATTGAGGTAGGACGCTGCGCTCACAGGGAGCGTGGTGAGTCACGATGACCGTCGGCCCGGCAAAGTCGGTCGCCAGCATTCGCTGCAACCAATTGACGCGCTCACCATGGATGGCGGGCGCGTCGTTCGGGTGGAATGAGCGGCCGCCCTTCAAGATCACCTGGAAGTCTTCCATGCCCCGGCACGCCGCATAGACCGCTCGGATGACGGCCGGACCGTCGCCGTAGAGCGCGTAATCGGTCCAGAGCGTCGCCCCGAGGAAGCGCGCACCGGCCAGCACAAGCGCGTCACCGTCGAGCACGTCGACGCCGCGCTTGCGGGCCTCGCGACGCAGGGCTTCGAGGTGCTCGAGCAGGTCCTCGCCGTAGTACTCGTGATTGCCGGGAACGTAGATGACGGGCGTGAGGCGGAAATGCTTCCGCGCCCACGCAATGCCCTTCACGCCAGTGTGGATATCGCCGGCCAGCACGACGACGTCCTCATCCCCCCTCGGAGGCGTCCAGTCGGCGAATTCGAGGTGCAGGTCGGAGAGAACGCGGATTTTCATTCACTCTCTCCCGGTACCACCGCCTGGCCATCGAGGTCCATGATCCCCCGGAGGCCCACGCCATAGCCGTCGAAACCGAGGGACGACCCATACTGCCGGTCGGCATGCAGATGGCCGTGGAAAGTCCTGGTTGCGTGGAGTCCCCGGGCAAGCTCGTCAATCGCAACCTGGCCGTAATCGCCAGGCCAATAGCTCGGCGCTTCATGAGTCACGAGCACGTCGGCTCGCTGCTTCAACAGGCGAAGGTACACGTCGGGAAAGATGGTGCTGCGATGCTTGAGTGGTAGCCCTCCGCGCCAGCGGTTACCGCGCCCGCAACGGTGGATGAAGTCCTCGGCGGACTGGTAGATAGGATCTCCGGGCGGCGCCCAGACCTTCTCGCGAAACACCCCGCCGAGTCCGGCGATCCGTACTCCGGCGATCTCAACCACCCGGCCGTGCAAGTTGTGGCCGGCCAGGGCCGAGCCCTGGAGGTGATCGTGGCTCGCCTCGCTATCGGTGTCGTGGTTGCCGGGAATCCACCAGATCGAGGTGATCGCCGTGATCGGGGCCAGGACCTCGTGCAAGGGCGCGGGGACCTCCATGTCGCCCAGGAACACGACAGCGGCCGGCAGACACACTTGCGCGACCTCGATCACATGGTCAAAGCGGCCGTGGCAGTCCCCGGCCACAAAGACCCGCCCGCCTCCTGGCCGTGAAGTGTTGCAGAATAGTGTATCCATGAGTCACCCATATATGGTGGAGTGGGATAGATTCGAACTCTCGATCTCCGTGCGGGGCTGCTGGTACTCGAGACCGGTGCCGTCGACCACTCGGCTACCACTCCAATCCGACAGCACTTACACAAAGCCGATTTTCGAGCGCCCTGGCCTACGTCGCACGGTCAATGTGACAACGGTCGAGCCGTAGCGCAGCGTGCGGGCGAAACCCTGCCGGACCTCGCGCAGCGCCTCGCGGATATCCTCGTGCTCTGCGGCCGCCCGCAGCCCTGCCTCATCGAGGCGGAGATCCTCCGGACAGTGGTGGGTGCGCCGCAGGTCCTCGAAATGCTGCTCCACGATCAGCCGCCGTTGCGCTGGCGTCGGCGGCGGAACGTCGAATACCGTGCAGCGCGACAGCAGTGGAGCGGAGACACACCTTGCGTCGTTGGCCGTGGCGAGCACGATGACCCGTGAGGCATCGCATCTCAGTTGCATGCCCGTATCCTTCCAGCGGCACGCCGACTCCGGTTCAAGCAAATCCAGCAGCGCGTTGACCGGAGAGTTCCGGTAGCCGCTGGAGCGCACCTTGTCCACCTCGTCGATCACGAGGATGGGGGCCGCACTGTCGTGTCGAGCCAGCATGGTGTAGATCAGTCCCGGCCCAGTGTTGCTCCATCCGGTATCGGTGCCTACGAGCTGGAATGCTTCTTCCGCCGCGGCGGCTGAGTAGACCTCACAGCGGGTGCCCATCGCTGCGGCGAAGCGGCGCGCGAAGAGCGTCTTGCCGACGCCGGGATCGCCCACGAGCAAGATTGGGTCGATGCGCGCATCCGCTGGCCGCACTGCGTGGCAGGCCAGCGTCCATTGGCACTGCAAGTGCTCAATCACTTCGCGGAAATTCTCGGCTTCCGGCCCGAAGCCCGTGAAGGGCGTAGGGGGAGCGCAGTCCGCAGGACCTGTGCCCCCGGATCCGTCTGCGACGGGCGCAGGCGTCCAGGGCAGCGAGCGCCACCCACCCATGCGGGTCGCCTGGCGCAGTACCGGCAGGAGGCGGTTACGGGTCTCGGGCCGCTGTGCGAGGACTGTTTCGCGGGACTCCAACACGGCGGCGGGCGAGAACGCCCGCAACATGCCGTCGGTATCCGCCGGGGCGAGCGCATCGATCGTCTCTGCGGTGTCCGGCCACGGCTCTGCAGCCGGTCCCTGACTCCGACTGGCAATTGCGGTGTGCAGCACCTCTCCCGCAGTTTCTTCGTCGTCGTCGCGCCGATCCAAGTCGAGCGGCACGAGCAGTCCGGCGTCACGGTCGAGGCGATAGCCGCTCGGTTCGTTACGGTCGCGGCGGAAGAGGTAGGTGTCGGTCATGTCGTCGCTTCCATAGCCGAGCCTTCCGGACAACTCGTCGTTCGACGCTGGTGTGGCGGCAGATTGTCGTTGCGCGAACGTCCGGGGCCGAAGCCCGGCACGTCCTCGAGGCACGGCACGTCTGTGATCCGCAAATCGTGGTAGCCCGCCTCAGTGGCTGCATCGATCACCGCGTTGCGGTCCTCACACCCCCCGATGCCGGCGATGGGTCGCCCAGCAGCTTCGAGGATCTGGCCCGCCATCTCGCCGCTCGCGGCCAGGTAGATGTACAGCGCCGGCGCAGGAACGCGACGCACGCGGTGACGGACGGGACGGGGCAAAGAATCGGTATGCTCGCTGGCAGCCATGACGGACCTCCTGGGGTCGCTTGTGGTCGGCCGCCCCGCCGTGCATGAACACGGCGGGGCGGCGCCTTGGCAGCGCCGAGCAATGAAGTCGAGAGAGGGTTCGCCGGTTGCACTTGCTGTGCACTTGCGGCGGTCTTTGACTCTGAAGGGGTGAGGCGAAAAGCCTGGAATTTATGGTGCCGGGAATAGGATTCGAACCTACGACCCGCGCATTACGAATGCGCTGCTCTACCAGCTGAGCTATCCCGGCGCCAGGGCCGCGCATTCTATAGGCACTCACCGCCGCCGTCACCTTCCGATGCAGAGGGGCTGCCCTCGTCACCGGCTCCGTGGGAATGCCGGTCGAGAGGGCCGTGAACGGCGGCCCTCTGGGCACCGGAAGGCCAGACCGAGCGAATGGCTCCGAACGAGGCGACGCTGTCGGCCGTTTTTACGATTTCCCAGTGGGAACTCCGTAACTCATTGAATCATATAGATGGCATGCGTTATGCACGGGACTGCCCAGTGAGTGGTCGGTGAGGGCACCGACCCCTGGGGCGAGTGAATGACCCAATTCAGCGGAGTGCGACATGTTTAAGAAGACATTTGCAGTGGCCGGCGGCCTCGCGGCGGCTGTCCTGGCCTTCAGTCCACTGGCGCAAGCCGGTCCTCTCAGCAGCATCACCTTCAATGTGACCGGGTGGAACGCCGTCACGCCCGGCAGCAACATCAACAGTCCGAATCAGCAGGCGGTTGCCGGCAACCCGATCAGGATGTTGAGCAACCTGTTCGTGACGGGAACGGCGGTCGGTCTGCCGAATTGGTACGTTAGCGGCAGTACGGCGAACACGTTCGGCAATTTCGTTGGCGGGAACGGAGCGGGCAATGGCACGACCAATGCCTTCAACTTCCACAATGGCGCGTCGTTCAACACGGTCCTCAGCACGAGCAGTTTCGGGTCCGCGACGCTGCTGCAGATGACCTTCACGCTCGCCAACAACGACACGATGGGGACGATCGTGCACGATGACGGCATCAGCATTTGGAACGCGAACAATACGTCGGAGCTCGTCAACAGCGCCGGTCCGACGACGGCCATCGGGACCGCGTTCAACCTGAGTGCCGGCACGTATAACCTGTACTACGTCGAGGCCAACGGTGCCCCCTCGGAACTTTCGTTCCAGAACGTGACCGAGGCTCCGGAGCCGGGCGCGCTCGCCCTGTTTGGCGCCGGCCTGCTCGGTTGCGCGCTGTTCATCGGCCGCCGCCGGCGGATGTCGCGCTCGAGCTGATCTGCGATCTGTGTGGACGGCCCTCCCAGGGCCGCGCAAAACGGCCCCCTGAGCGGGGCCGTTTTGTTTTTGCCGGCCGACTCGGTGCAGGGAGGGGCCTGCGCACGGGAGTGAGGGACCCGGACGGGCCCCGCCCGCGCGGAGGCCGGATCAGCGGCCCGGCGTCGAGGAATTCGGGCCGGCAGGCGGGACGCCCATGCCACGCTGCGCGGGCCATTCCCCGAAGGCCAGGATGTACAGGAAGATCAGGTTCACGAGCGGGATGAGGATCAGCAGGCTGAGCCAGGGCGAGTGCCCGACCCGCGTGCAGATCCGCCAGAACGGGATGACGGCGATCGCCGCCATGAGCGGCCAGCCGAATCCCCAGAACCCGAACCAGCCCGGGTAGAAGCCGTGATTCATCATCAGCACGCTCGGCCTCCTTCAGCGCGGAGAATGTGCGCCCCTCAGGACGCCTTCTTCCGCAGGCGGATTACCAGATCGATGCCGTCCACCTCGGTACCCGGAGGCGGCGGCGGCAGGCGGCTGAACTCCACATCCGGCACCGGCACGTCGATCAGCGCGCCGCTGGCGAGGTCGTGGAAGTGGTAGTGCGCAACGACATTGGAGTCGAACCAGGCCCGGGTGCCATCGACCGAGAGCTGACGGATCAGGCCATGCGAGGCGAACAGGTTCAGCGTGTTGTATACCGTGGCCTTGGAGACCCGTGCGCCGCTCTCGCGCAAGCTCGCCAGGATCTGCTCGGCGGAGAGATGTTGCGGCTCGCACAGCAGCAGCGAGGCGATGCGCACGCGCTGCGCGGTCGGTCGAATCCCGCAGTCGGCCATGCGCTGCTGGCAGCGCGTGGCGACGGTTTCGGAAGACGCACTGACGCTCATATGAGTCAGTATAGCGGCAAATCGCCGACGATTGCGCGAAATCAGGCCACCGCGGCCTTGAGCACCCGCTGCGGCTGCGCCACGCCGTAGCCCTGCGCGAAGTCCACCCCGAGGCTGGTGAGCATCTGGATGATCTCGGCATTCTCGGCGAACTCGGCAATGGTCTTCTTGCCCGTGAGATGGCCGATTTCGTTGATCGAGCGGACCATCTCCCGGTCGATCGGGCTGCGCAGGATCTCGCGCACGAAGCTGCCGTCGATCTTGAGGAAATCCACCGGGAACTGCTTCAGGTACCTGAACGAGGACAGCCCGGTGC
Organism: Pseudomonadota bacterium; assembly: GCA_021851405.1. Taxonomy (GTDB): domain Bacteria; phylum Pseudomonadota; class Gammaproteobacteria; order Steroidobacterales; family Steroidobacteraceae; genus 13-2-20CM-66-19. Next base: position 46,729 of record JAJZDW010000017.1, on the reverse strand, counting down.
CGAAGTCATCGAGCGCGAACTTGCAGCCGAGCTCCTTCAGCGCCTGGATGAACCGGTTCGCCTGGGAGAAGCTCTGCACCGCCGCCGTCTCGGTGATCTCGAAGCAGATCTTCGAGCCGTCGAGCCCGCTGCGGTGGAACTGGTCGATCACGAACGGCAGGAACTTGTCGTCCCCGAGGCTCTGCCCCGAGAGGTTGATGGAGCACATGGCGAGCTTCTCGCGCTCGTCGGCCTCCGAGACCAGCCAGCGGAAGGCGTTCTCGATCACCCAGCGGTCGATTGCCGGGGTGATGCCGTAGCGCTCGGCTGCGGCGATGAAGTCATTCGGCGTGACGATGCGGCCCGACTCGTCCTTCAGGCGCAGCAGCAGCTCGTAGTGCGCGCCCGGATCGGCGTGCTGCAGCGGCAGGATGGCCATGCGGTGCAGTTCGAATCGGCCTTCCTCGAGCGCGGTGTTGATGCGCGCGGCCCACTGCATCTCGCGCCGGCGGCGCATCAGCTCCATGTCGTTCTCGGCGAAGCTGTGCACCCGATTGCGCCCGGCCTCCTTGGCCGCCGCGCAGGCGCTGTCGGCGGCGGAGAGGATCGAGGCCACGTCCTCGTTGTCGGCCGTGATCGGCACCACCCCGACGCTCGCGCCGAGGCGAAACACGCGGTCCTCCCACGTGAAGCGGAAATTGCGCACGCTCTCGCGCAGCACTTCGGCGGTGCGCATCGCCTCGTCGATCGAGCAGCTCTCGAGCAGGATGGCGAACTCATCCCCGCCGAGACGCGAGAGCGTGTCGCGCCAGCGGATCTTCGACTTCAGCAGCGCCCCGACCTGCCCGAGCAGAGTATCCCCGGCACTGTGCCCGCAGGTGTCGTTGACGATCTTGAACTGGTCGATGTCCAGGTAGCACAGCGCGTAGGAGGACTCGTGCGCCTTGGCGCTCTTCAGCGCCCGCTCGAGCCGGCTCTCGAACTCCCGTCGGTTCACCAAGCCGGTGAGCAGATCGTGACTGGCGTGGTAGGACAGTCGCCGGTTCAGCTCGCGCGCCTCGCTCACGTCATGGAACACCAGCACCCCGCCGGTGACCTTGCCCGCCCCGTCGCGGATCGGCGCGGCAGTGCTCTCGACGTACAGTTCGTTGCCGTCGCGGCGGATCAGCAGCATGGGCCGGACCGACTTGATCGGCCGTACGCGCCGCACCGCCATGGTGAGCGGGTTCTCCAGCGGCTCGCAGGTCTCCTCGTGGAAGGCGCGGAAGATCTCCTCCACGGGTCGTCCCATCGCGTTCTCGAGCCGCCAGCCGGTCAGCGCTTCAGCGACCGGATTGATGTAGTCGATGACGGATTCGGCATCGGTGGTGATCACCCCATCGCCGATCGACTGCAGGGTGATCTGCGCGCTCTCCTTCTCGCGAAACAGCGCCTCCTCGTAGAGTTTGCGCTCGGTGATGTCGAGCTCGACTCCCACCAGGCGCAGCAGCCGGCCGTGCTCATCGACCCGGGCGGTGGCCCGGCTCATTACCCAGCGCCACTCGCCGGTGCGGTGGCGCATGCGATGGGTGCTCTCGAAAATCGGCGTCTTGCCGTCGATGTGCTCGCGGATGGCCGCCTGCACCCGCGGCAGGTCGTCCGGGTGGACCAGATTGCTCCAATCCGGCGAGCCGCGCAGATCCTCGTCGCGGTAGCCGAGCATGGCCTTCCAGCGCGGCGAGAAGTACACCTCATTGTTCTCGACGTCGAAGTCCCACAGCCCGTCGTTGGCGGCCGCCTGGGCGAGGGCGTTGCGCTCCTCGAGCTTCGTGAGGCGCGCCTCCATGCGGACTCGCTCAAGTCCGGTGGCGAGGCTGGTGCCGGCGAGTTTCATCAGCAGCTGCTGGCTGACGTCCCAGCTGCGCGGCAGGGTATTGGCCAGTCCGAGGAACCCCGCCGGTTTACCCTGTACCCGTAAGGCGACGAGCAGCACTGAGCCGATGTACAGGCTCGCGAAGCGCTGCGCCTCTGCCGTCTGCTCACGCGACGGCTTGGTGGTGTCCGGCAGCTGGGAGAGACGCAAGTGCTCGAGGCGCCCGTTCAGCCAGGGCAGGGTGTCGAGCGGGGTTTCCTCCAGGCCCTCGGGGCGGCACTGGGTGAGGGCCGTGCGCTCGAACTGCACTTCCTGGATCACCGCGTGCTCGGGGCGCAGCAGTGCCACGAACGCGCAGTCCACGCCGGTCACTTCGCGCAGCAGCCCGAGGTTGCGCTGCACGCAGGCATTCAGCGTGCCCTTGCGCATGTTCTGCAATTCGACCGCGATTTGGGTGCAGGTGACGTCGATTCCGAGTTTCGACGTTCGGTCCTTCCACGCGTCGGACGCCAGGATGTCCGTGGAAATGAAATCCGCTGGCCTGTCCGACGGGTGACTCGACATGAACCGGTAACCTCTAAGCCCGAACCTGCAGCCTACACCCGGGGTGTTCCGGGACATGTGAACTGCCGTCTGGTCTCGCGGGGCGCTCGGACCTTTGGTCTTCTAACGCATGGCAGCGGATTTTCGCACACCTGTTCAAGAACACAAGCTAACGTACTGTTCGGTCAAGGGTTGGGAACTTGACAGAATCCGGTCCGGGCCGCTCCGGGGTGAGAACCGGCGCACGTTTTTCGCCCGTCGCGTTCAGCCGAGGGCCCGGCGCGCCGACTCGAACGTGCGCTGCAGTTCCGCCGCCATCTCCGCCTGCAGGGCGGCGAGCCCGGCCGCATCGAGCTTGCGCGGCACGTGCCGCGGCGCGCCGATGGCGATCGCGATGCGCGCAAAGGGCTTGGGGATCACGAACCGATCCCACTTGATGCGCCAGGCGCGCGAGGCCGCATACGCCATGGGGACGATCGGCCGGCCGGACATCTGCGCGAGCAGGATCGCGCCGGGCTTGAACTGGTAGCGCGGCCCGCGCGGACCGTCCGGGTTGATCGCCGGGGAGATATTCTCCTTGACCAGCGCCTGATAATAATCACGCAGGGCGCGCGCGCCGGTGTGGGTCGAGGAGCCTCGGATCGCGTACGCTCCGAGGCGCTGCACCAGCAGCGCGCCCAATTCGCCATCGACCGATGGACTGATCAGCCAGCCGGCCTTCAATCCGCGGGCGCGCTGCTCGAGTAGGTACTTGCCGCAGAACAGCTGATGCTGGTGCCAGTAGCACGGCAGCACCGAGGGCGCCTCGGCGAGCGCCGCGAGCAGGTGCTCCTCGCCCTCGATGCGAACCACTCGGCACATGCCCCACCAGGCGCGGATCACCCCGAGGCCCATCGGGATGGCGAGTCGGTACAGTGCGCGGCGCAACGGCGTCATGCGACGGTCCGAACGGGTGAGCGTGCGGTAGAGCGAATTGCGCAGGCCGGGCTCGGTCATGCGGGGCAGACTCCGATGGGATCGGCAGGGGCGCCGACGGGTATAATTGAGAGCTTACATGAGCACGACCGAGACAACCCAGCAGGGTCCGCCGGTGGCGGACGAGGCCTTCGACATCGGCTCCACGGACGACTCCCTGGAGTACATGATCAAGCTGTTCGCCGTGCACGGTGACCTCTATCGAGTGTACGTTCCGGCGCGCAAGTCCTACACCTACGTGGTGCACCACCCGGAGGACGTCAAGCGTATCCTGGTCTCGAACCACCGCAACTACACCAAGGGTATCGGTCTTGACCGGGTGAAGATCCTGCTCGGCAACGGGATCATGACCAGCGAGGGCGAGTTCTGGCGCCGCCAGCGCATGATGCTGCAACCGCTGTTCCACCGCCGGGTCATCACGGAATTCGCCGAGGTCATCGCCGCGGCCAACGATGAGCGGCTCACGCGCTGGGCGGACGCGGCGCGCGCCGGGGAGCCGATCAATCTCACCGACGAGATGAGCGAACTCACCTTGAACATCGTGCTGCGGGCGATTTTCGGACGCGATCTTGAGCGCATGAGCGCCGAGCTCGGCGGCAACCCGTTCGAGGTGGTCACCAAGGAGCAGGCGCGCAACCTGCAGTTCGCCTACAAGTTCCGCTCCCTGACTCGCCTGGTGGCCGGTCTGCTCGCGCGCCGGCGCGAACGTGAGGAGGAGCATTTCGACTACATCGCGATGCTCATGAATGCCCGCGACAAGGATACCGGCGCGCCGATGAGCGACCGGGAGCTGATCGACGAGATCATGACGCTGGTGGTCGCCGGGCACGAGACCACCGCGAGCGGCCTGAACTGGACCTGGTACCTGCTCGCGCAGCACCCCGAGGCGGAGGCCCGGTTGCATGCCGAGCTTGACGCCTCGCCGGTGACCGCCGTGCGCGCCCCGAGTCTCACCGAGGTCGAGCAACTCATCTACACCCGTCAGGTGATCGACGAGGCGCTGCGGCTGTATCCGCCGGGCTGGTTGCTCTCGCGGCGCACGATCGAGCCGGATGTGCTCTGCGGCTACGAGATTCCCGCCGGCAGCAACCTGCTGCTGCCGCTGTATCTGCTGCACCGGCACCCGCGCTACTGGCATGATCCGGATGTTTTCATGCCCGAGCGATTCGACCGCGCACACGAGGCCGAGCGGCCGCGGTTCGCGTACATGCCATTCGCCGCCGGGCCGCGCCATTGCATCGGGGAGACGTTCGCGCTCTACGAGATGCTGATGCACGTGCAGCGCGTGGCGCGCGAGTTCCGCCTCATCCACGTGCCGCGCGAACCGTTCGCGCTCGAGGCGCAGATCAATCTGCGCACCCGTCATCCCGTTTACATGAAATTGGAACGTCGCTGATGCTAAATGTCACGACCCTGACCGAGCTGCTCGAGGCGAACCGCCAGTTCCCGCGCGCCATCACCTACCTCGAGGGCGAGAAGGAGGCCCGCACGGTCGCCTTCGCCGAACTGCATGAGCGCGCACTCGGCATCCTCTATCACCTGCAGAAGCTCGGGGCGCGCCCGGGCGATAAGCTCATCCTGTTCCTCGGCAACAACGAGCAGTTCATCGACGCATTCTGGGCGGCGGTGCTCGGCGGCATCGTGCCGGTGCCGGTCGCGCTCGGCATCAGCGATGAGCACCGGCACAAGCTGCTGCGCATTGCGCGGCGGCTCGGTGAGCCGTTGATCTACACCGAGCGGCGCTCGCTCGAGCGCATCGGCACGTTCGCCGCCGAGACGGGTCAGACTGACGCGTTCGAGGCGCTGCGCCGTCGGGCGTTCCTGGTCGATGACCTCGATGACATCTCGCGCGCCGGCAAGGTGCACACCGCCCGCGCCGAGGACGTCGCCTTCATTCAGTTCTCCTCCGGCTCGACCAGCGAGCCGAAGGGCGTCGTGCTCACGCACGGCAACATCCTCGCCAATGCACGCGGTTCGACCGAGGTGGCCGGATTCAACGCCGAGGACGTCAGTCTCTCGTGGATGCCGCTCACTCACGACATGGGGCTGATCGGCTTTCACCTGGTCATGTTCTTCAACCGGGTGCACACGCACCTGATGCCCACCGAGCTGTTCGTGCGCCGGCCGCTGCTGTGGCTGCAGCTGGCGAGCCGCATCCGCGCCACCATCCTGTGTTCGCCGAATTTCGGCTACAAGCACTACCTGAAGGTGTTGGGTGACCGTCCGCTCGAGGATCTGGACCTGCAGCACGTGCGGCTCATCTTCAATGGCGCGGAGCCGATCTCGGTGGCGCTGTGCCGGCAGTTCCTGGCGCGCATGGCGCCGGCGCGGCTCAATGGCAACGCGATGTACCCGGTGTACGGGCTCGCCGAGGCCTCTCTCGCGGTGAGCTTCCCGCCGCCGGGGGCGCCGCTGCGCACCCTGGTGGTCAATCGCCACGGACTCACCGTCGGCCACGAGGTGCAACCGGTGCCCGCGGGACAGCGCGAGGGTATCGAGCTGGTCTCGGAAGGCAAGGCCATTCCGTACTGCGCCGTGCGCATCGCCGACGAGGAGGACCGACCGCTGCCCGAGGGGCGGGTCGGCCACCTGCACATGCGCGGTGAGAACGTCACGCACGGCTATTTCGAGAACCCGGAAGCCAACGCCGCGGCGTTCACCGCCGATGGGTGGCTGCGCACTGGGGATCTCGCCGTCGTGTACGAGGGCGACCTCTACGTCACCGGGCGGGCGAAGGAAATCATCTTCGTCAACGGGCAGAACTACTACCCGCACGACCTGGAGGCGATCCTGCAGTCGATCGAGGGCCTGGAACTCGGCAAAGTCGTGGCGGCGGGCGTGCCGGCTGCGGACGATGAGAGCGAGCAGCTGGCGCTGTTCGTGCTGCACCGCGGCGCTCTGGAGGACTTCGTGGCGCTCGGTAGCGCGGCGGCGCGTCGGCTCAATGAGCAGACCGGCCTCGAAGTGGCCGATGTCGTGCCGGTCAAGCGCATCCCGAAGACCACCAGCGGCAAGATCCAGCGTCACCTGCTCGAGGAGGCGTACGCCAACGGGGAGTTCGATGCGGACTTGAAGGCGCTCGCCGCGCTGCGCGAGGCGCGCGGCGGGGGTGGCGCCGTGGCGCGCAGTGCCATCGAGGAGAAGCTCAGGGGCATCTGCGAGGCGGCGCTCGGCGGGCGGCGCGTCGATGCCACCGACAACCTGTTCGAACTGGGGGCGAGCTCGCTGAAGCTGATCGAGATCCACGAGCACATCGACCGCGAGTACCCCGGCAAGATCGACCTGACCGAGCTGTTCGACTTCCCGACCATCGGGGAGCTTGCCGTCCATCTGGAGGGCAAGCTCGCCGGCTGAGCGGCCGATCAGGGCGCCTGGAATTCCAGGCGCAGGGACAGATCGACCGCGCGCACGTGCTTGGTGAGCGCACCGACGGAGATGAAGTCGACCCCGGTGGCGGCGATCTGACCGATGCTCTCCAGGCTGACGCTGCCGGAGGCCTCCAGCTGCACGGGGCGGCCGCGGGCGCGATTGCGGCCGACCGCCTCACGCATGTCCGCGAGCGAGAACTCATCGAGCATGACGATGTCCGGGCCGGCCGCGAAGGCCTGCTCGAGTTCCTCCAGGGACTCGACCTCGACCTCGATGCGCACGCCGCCGGCCAGGCGGCGTGCCGCCTCCACCGCCGCGCCGATCGAACCGGCGGCGAGAATGTGGTTCTCTTTGATGAGCACCATGTCGTAGAGCCCCATGCGGTGATTGGCGCCGCCGCCGCAGCGCACCGCGTATTTCTGCGCGGTGCGCAGCCCGGGCAGGGTTTTGCGGGTATCGAGCACGGTGCAGCCCGTGCCGGCGACGGCCTCGGCAAAGCGGTGCGCGGCGGTGGCGGTCCCCGAGAGCAGCTGCAGGAAGTTCAGCGCCGTGCGCTCCCCGGTGAGCACGGCGCGCGCCGCGCCTTGCACCGTGCACACCAGCGCACCGGGCACGAGCGGGGCGCCTTCGGCCACGTGCCAGGTGAGCTGGATCTCTGGATCGAGCTGGCCGAAGCAGGCCTCGACCCAGGGCTGCCCGCAGAGGATCGCCGCCTCGCGACTCACGATCCGGCCGCGCACCCGCTGCTCGGACGGGACCAATGCGGCAGTGACGTCGCCGCGGCCGACGTCCTCGTGCAGCGCAGTGCGGACCTGGGCATCGAGGTCGGCCGGGGGGAGGAGGGCGGGGGGCGCCGGGATCAGTTCGCTCATGCGCCGAGGCTACCATGCGCGATGGGGATTGAACCTGTGCCGGGCGGCCTCATAATGGCATGCGCATGCCCGAGGTTCCCGCGCTGACGTCCACTCCTCCCCCCTCTCCCTGCGTCAAGATCTGCTCGCTGGATGAGCGGGGATATTGTGTCGGCTGCCTGCGGACCGTGGCGGAGATCGCCCGCTGGAGCGCGCTCAGCGCCGCGGATCAATGGCAAGTGATCGCCGCAATCGAGCGGCGCAAAATGTCCCTGAAGAGGTGAAGTGATGGACGTGGTGGAGAAGATCAAGGCCGAGATTGGCGCCGCACCGGTGGTGCTGTTCATGAAGGGCACGCCGGATTTTCCGCAATGCGGGTTCTCGGCGCAGACGGTTGCGGCGCTGCGCTCGCTCGGCGCGCAGTTCAAGGCGGTCAATATTTTCGACGATCCGGAGCTGCGCGAGGGGCTCAAGCGCTACTCGAACTGGCCGACCTATCCGCAGCTATACGTCAACGGTGAGCTGCTCGGCGGTTGCGACATCGCGCTCGAGATGTACCAGAGCGGGGAGCTCGAGAAAGTGCTCTCCGGCGCCGGTGCGCTCGGCGTGCAGGCGTAGAGGTCCCTCAGGACTCCTCGCTCTCCCTCGGCTGGCTCTGCCAGCCGAGGGAGAGGGTGCGCGTCTGCGCCTCGCGGAAGCTCTCGTGCAGCCGGTTGCACACCAGGCAGAACAGATCCGCCGTGCGCTGCGCGTCGTAGCTGGCCGAGTGCGCGCTCGCCGGGTCCCACTCCAGTCCGGCCACCATCGCCGCCTTGGCGAGCACCGTCTGGCCGAGGGCTGCGCCCGCCAGCGTCGCGGTGTCGAAGCATGAAAAGGGGTGGAAGGGATTGCGCTTCAGGTCGGCGCGTTTGACCGTGGCGTTGAGAAACCCCAGGTCGAACGCCGCGTTGTGACCGACCAGGATCGCCCGCCGACAGCCGTAGTCGCGGATCGCGTGGCGGATTTCGCGGAAGATTCTCTGCAGCGCATCGTGCTCGGGCAACGCCGGGCGCAGGGGATGAAACGGGTCGATGCCCGTCACCTGCAGCGCCGCCGGCTCGAGCCGGCCGCCTTCGAATGGTTTGACGTGGTAGCAATGCGTGGCGCCGCGGTGCAGTACGCCCTCGGCATCCATGTCGATCATCACGGCCGCGATCTCGAGCAGCGCATCGGTGGTCGCGTTGAAACCACCGGTTTCGACGTCGACCACGACGGGCAGGAAGCCGCGGAAGCGATTGGCCATCGGGCCGCGCACGGGGGGATTCGACTCGCTCATGCGTGCGCCACCGTCTCGAGACGCCAGCCGATGCGCTCCCCGGCGCGCAGCGGCACCAGTTCCTCGGTCCCGAACGGATACCGCTCCGGGACCGTCCAGTGCGATTTCACCAGGCGGATGTGACCCTCGTTGCGCGCCAGCCCGTAGAAGTCCGCGCCGTGGTGCGCCGCGAACGCCTCGAGGTGCGCGAGCGCGCCGAGCGCCTCGAACGCCTCCGCGTACAGCTCGAGCGCCGCGTGCGCCGAGAAGATTCCAGCGCAGCCGCAGGCACTCTCCTTGGCGGTGCGGGCGTGCGGGGCGCTGTCGGTGCCCAAGAAGAGCCGGGGGGTGCCGCTCGCAACCGCCGCGCACAGCGCTTCGCGGTCGACCTCGGATTTCAGCACCGGCAGACAGTAGTGATGCGGTCGGATGCCACCGGTGAACAGCGCGTTGCGGTTCATGAGCAGATGCTGAGGCGTGACCGTCGCGGCGACGCCGGCGCGCGCGCCGAGCACGAATTGCACGGCGGCGCGCGTGGTGATGTGTTCGAACACGATGCGCAGATGCGCGAAGCGCTCGGTGAGCGGTGCCAGCACCTGGTCGATGAACCGGGCCTCGCGGTCGAAAACGTCGACCTGCGGATCGGTCACCTCACCGTGCACCTGCAGCGTCAGGCCCGTCTCCTGCATTCGCTCGAGCACCGCGTCCAGCGCGCGGATGTCGGTCACGCCGGCATCCGAATGGGTGGTGGCGCCGGCCGGATACAGTTTGCAGCCGAGAATGCCACCGTGCCGGCGGGCGAGCTCGATCTCCTCGGGCGCCGTGTGGTGGGTCAGATACAGGCTCATCAGCGGCTCGAAGCGGCTGTCCGCGGGCCGCGCGGCGCGGATGCGCTCGCGATAGGCGCTCGCCTCGGCCACGGTGCGCACCGGCGGGCGCAGATTCGGCATGATGAGCGCGCGCGCGAAGCGCGCCGCGGTGAACGGGACCACTGCCGCCAGCGCCTGCCCATCGCGCACGTGCAGGTGAAAGTCATCCGGACGGCGCAGCGTGAGCACCTCGCTCGCCGTCATGGCCGCTCTCGCAGGGCCTGCAGCAGGTTCTCTCGCACCAGCAACTCCAGCGTAAACCGCACCCCGAAACCGGTGATGTCGGTATTGATGTGGCCGAGACCGCCGGCACGGGTCGCGGCCGAGAGGTCCAGGTGCACCCAGGGTATCTCAGGTGGCACGAAGCGGTTGAGAAAACGCGCCGCGAGAATGTGATCGCCCTTGCCCTCGACGGCACACTGCAGGATGTCGGCGACCTTGCTTTCCAGGTCGGCGTCGAAGTCCGCGTCGAAGGGGAAGGGCCAGACCCGCTCGCCGCTGGCGCGACCGGTCGCGACCAGCCGCTCGAGGAGGGCCTCGCGGTTGGTGAATACGCCGCTGAAGCGCTCGGTGAGCGCGTGCACGCACGCCCCGGTCAGCGTGCCGTAGTCGAGCATCAGGCGTGGACGAGTGCGCGCGGCGAGCGCCAGGGTGTCGGCGAGCGCCAGGCGCCCCTCGGCGTCGGTATGAATGATCTGGATGCTGATCCCGTTGGCTGCGCGCACCACTTCCTGCGGGCGGTAGGCCTGTGGGCCGATCGAGTTCTCGGTGATCGCGAGCCACGCATCGGCGGCGATCGGGGCGCGCAGCTCGGCCAGTGCGATGAGCGTGGCGAGCGCCACGGCGCTGCCGCTCATGTCGGTGTGCATCTCGAGCATGCTGCGGTGGGATTTGAGGTTCACCCCGCCGGTGTCGAACAGGATGCCCTTGCCGATCAGCGCCACGTCCGGTGCCGAGGCGCGCCGGCGCGCCGGGCGGTAGGTCAGCTGAGCGATGCCGGCGTCGCGGTGGCCGTTGCCCCGTGCCACGGCGAGGAATGCGTTCGCGCCCCGGCGGCGCAGTTCGCTCGGCCCGAGCCAGCGTAGGCCGAGACCGTGCCGGCGGGCGAGCTCTTCGAGCACGCGGCGGTAGCCGCGCGCATCGAGCATGTTGGGCGGCAAGGCGGTCAGCCACCGCGCGAGGTTGGTCCCCTCGGCGCAGATCTTGGCGTAGCGCGTATCGAGCGGCGGCTCGGCGGGCAACACGATGCGCTCGAGGGCCGGTGCGCTGCCGGCGTCGCTCTTGAAGCTCGGCAGCGCGAAGTATTCGGCGAGGGTCGCGGCGAGCAGTGCCTCGAGCCGTGCGGCGCGCGGCGGGTTCGCCCCGAGCGCCACGAGTCCCACCGAGCGCGGCGCGCGCGCCGCGGTGCTCTTGAGCATGCGGCCGGCGAGCTGCAGTTGCTCGAACGTGCTCGCCCCGTCGGGGAGAAAACCGAGCACCGCCTGCGTCTGGCGTCGGTTCGTGAGCGTCGTGGCGCGCACGCTGAGCGCCTGGGGTGCTTCAGGCCCGAGCAGCCCCTGCCAGCGCTCGGCGTCGGGCAGTGCGGCGAGACTCTCTCTTCCGGCAGATGAGCACATCACCACAAGTAGGGTGTCGAGATCCCCGAGTGTGCGCGAGCGCACGATTTTCGGGCCGATCGCAGCCGGCAGCAGCGCAACAGGGCCGCGCGCCGCGCCGCGCCGAGGGCCGCCTTGCTTGACCATCGCGGATGAAACCCGGATTATTGCGCGGCTCATTGACAGGCGACTTTCGCTCGCAGGGGATGCTGGCGGCGCATCCTACTCCATTCGGTCGAGGCCCTTCGCATCGGGTGTATGCGCCGTAGGTCCGAGGGGGCGCCACCGGACCGCGCGGCGAATGTCTAGGAATTCTACCCCTTGGGCTGCACGCGCTTCGGCGTCGTGTGGCCGAGTGTGAGACTGCATGACCGAACCGCCAAAACTCACCGATATCGATCCGCTTGAAACACAGGAGTGGCTCGAGTCGATCGACTCGGTGCTGAAGACCCACGGCCCTCTGCGGGCGCACTACCTGCTCGATCGGCTCATCGACTATTCGCGGCGCAGCGGCGCCTACCTGCCGTTCAAGGCCAATACGGCCTACGTCAACAGCATCCCGCCGGGACGCGAACCGGTCTACCCGGGCAATCGCGAACTGGAGAAGCGCATCGAGGCGTACATTCGCTGGAACGCGCTTGCGATGGTGGTGGCGGCCAACCGCAAGTCCTCCGAGTACGGCGGGCACCTGGCGAGCTACGCCTCGTCCGCGACGCTCTATGAGGTCGGTTTCAATCACTTCTGGCGCGCCGCGAGCGCCGAGCATCCGGGCGATCTGGTGTTCTTTCAGGGCCACTCCTCCCCGGGCATCTATGCCCGCGCGTATCTCGAGGGGCGTCTGACCGAAAGCCAGCTGCATCATTTCCGTCAGGAGGCCGGCGGTCCCGGCCAGGGACTCTCTTCCTATCCGCATCCGTGGCTGATGCCGGACTTCTGGCAGTTCCCGACCGTCTCGATGGGACTCGGGCCGATGCAGGCGATCTTCCAGGCGCGCTTCATCCGCTACCTGGAGCACCGCGGCCTGGCGGCGCCCTCGGATCGCAAGGTCTGGGCGTTCCTCGGCGACGGTGAGATGGACGAACCGGAGTCGATGGGCGCGCTCACCATGCCGGTGCGCGAGGGCCTGGACAACCTGGTGTTCGTCATCAACTGCAACCTGCAGCGCCTCGACGGCCCGGTGCGCGGCAACGGCAAGATCATCCAGGAACTCGAAGCGGCCTTCCTCGGCGCCGGCTGGAACGTCATCAAGGTGTTGTGGGGTTCGCGCTGGGATCCGCTGTTCGCGCGCGACACGCAGGGCTTGCTGCGCCGCCTGATGGAGGAGTGCGTCGACGGCGAGTACCAGAACTTCAAGGCCAAGGGCGGCGCCTACACGCGCGAGCACTTCTTCGGTAAGTACCCGGAGCTGCGCGCCATGGTCGCCAACATGTCCGATGAGGAGATCTGGCGCCTCAATCGCGGCGGACACGATGCGCGCAAGGTGTTCGCGGCCTACTCGGCGGCGACGGCCCACAAGGGTCAGCCGACGGTGATCCTCGCCAAGACCGTCAAGGGCTTCGGCCTCGGCAAGGGCGGGGAGGGCCAGATGGTCGCGCACCAGCAGAAGAAGCTCTCCGAGGAGGATCTGCGCGCCTTCCGCGACCGCTTCCACATCCCGATCTCCGATGAGGAGATCGCCCGGCTGCCGTTTCGCAAGCCGCCGGAGGACTCCGAGGAAGCCCGCTATCTGCATGCGCAGCGCGCGCAACGCGGCGGTTCGCTGCCCTCGCGCCGTCGTGAGGCCCCGCCGCTCGCCGTGCCGCCGCTCGCGGCGTTCGCGCAGGTGCTCGAGGGCACCGGTGAGCGGGAGATCTCGACCACGATGGCGTTCGTGCGCATTCTCACCGCGCTGCTGAAGGACAAGGAGATCGGCAAGAACATCGTGCCGATCGTGCCCGATGAGGCGCGCACCTTCGGCATGGAGGGTCTGTTCCGCCAGATTGGCATCTACTCCTCGGTCGGTCAGCTCTACACGCCGCAGGACGCCGACACCCTCATGTCCTACCGCGAGGACAAGAAGGGCCAGATCATCGAGGAGGGCATCAACGAGGCCGGTGCGCTGTGCTCGTGGATCGCCGCCGGCACCGCCTACAGCAACCACGGCATCAACATGGTGCCGTTCTACATCTTCTATTCGATGTTCGGCTTCCAGCGCGTCGGGGACTTCATCTGGGCGGCCGGCGATCAGCAGGTGCGCGGCTTCCTGATCGGCGCGACCGCCGGGCGCACCACGCTCGCCGGCGAGGGCCTGCAGCACCAGGACGGGCACAGCCAGCTGGTGGCGACCACCGTGCCGAACTGCATCGCGTACGACCCGGCCTACGGCTACGAACTCGCCGTGATCATCCAAGACGGCATGCGCCGGATGTACACCGAGCAGGAAAGCGTCTTCTACTACATCACGACGATGAACGAGAACTACCCGCAGCCGGCACTGCCCCAAGGCGCCGAGGCGGGCATTCTCAAGGGCGCCTACCGACTGCAGGCCGCCGGCAAGGGCGGCAAGCTGCGCGCCACGCTGCTCGGCTCGGGCACCATCCTGCGCGAGGTGCGGGCGGCCGCCGCCCAGCTCGAGGCCGATTACGGCGTGCGCTCCGAGGTGTACTCGGTGACCAGTTTCAGCGAGCTGCGGCGCGAGGCCCTCGAGTGCGAGCGTTGGAACATGCTGCACCCGGGCGAGACGGCCCGCACGTCGTACGTGCGCGAGTGCTTCGCCGAGGCCAAGGGTCCGTTCATCGCCGCCACCGATTACGTGCGCGCCGTGTCCGATCAGATCCGCGAGTGGATCCCCGGTCGCTACGTCACTCTCGGGACCGACGGCTACGGCCGCTCGGACTCGCGTGAGGCGTTGCGCGAGCACTTCGAGGTCGACAGCAAGTACATCGTCATCGCGACGCTCAAGGCACTTGCCGATGAGGGCAAGATCGAGCCGTCGGTGGTGCGTGGTGCGATGGACAAGCTTGGCGTGAGCGGCGAGAAGCCGGTTCCCTGGAAAGTCTGAAAATTGAAGGCAACATCGCGATGAGCGCGGCAGAGAGCCTCGTTGAAGTGCGCGTGCCCGACATGGGCAATTTCAAAGACGTCGCCGTCATCGACGTCCTGGTCAAGCCGGGCGAGCGCATCGAGGCGGAGACCCCGCTGGTCACGCTCGAAACCGAGAAGGCCACGATGGACGTGCCCTCGATTGTCGGGGGCGTGATCGAGAAGCTGCACGTCGCCAAGGGCGGGACCGTCTCGGCCGGTGATGTGCTGGCGACGGTACGCACCACCGGGGGGGCCGCCGCGGCGCCCGCACCCGCTGCGGCCCCCGCGCCGGTACCGGCGCCGACCGCAGCGGTGGCCCCCGCGCCGGTGCCGGTACCGGCGGCGGCGCCGCCCGGACGGGCGGACCCGCCGCCCATCAATGAGCCGGGGTTCTCGCGGGCCTACGCGGGACCGAGCGTGCGTAAGTTCGCTCGTGAGCTCGGCGTCGACCTGACACGCGTCAAGGGCAGCGGCGCCAAGGGACGCATCACCCACGAAGACGTCAAAGCGTTCGTCAAGGGTGCGTTGACGGGATCCGGCGCAGGCGGTGGCGCGCTGCCGGCCGTGCCGACGGTGGATTTCGCGGCCTTTGGCCCCGTTGAGACCCAGCCGCTCTCGCGCATTCAGCGCATCTCCGGGCCGCGTCTGCATGCCAGCTGGGTCAACGTGCCGCACGTGACGCAGTTCGACGAGGCGGACATCACCGAGCTCGAGGCGCTGCGCACGACGCTCAAGGACGGTGCGGCGGAGCGGGGTATCAAGCTCACGCCACTCGCGTTCATCGTGCGCGCATGCGTCAAGGCGCTGCAGGCGTTCCCGACCTTCAACGCCTCGTTGGATGCCTCCGGCGCGAATCTGGTGCTGAAGAAGTACGTGAACATCGGCTTCGCCGCCGACACGCCGAACGGACTGATGGTCCCGGTGCTGCATGAGGCAGGCGACAAGGACATCTACGAGGTGGCCCGTCAGCTCGGGGAGCTCTCCGCGGCGGCGCGTGCCGGCAAGCTCTCGGCGCAGCAGATGCAGGGCGGTTGCTTCACGATTTCCAGTCTCGGTGGCATCGGCGGCACCGCCTTCACCCCGATCATCAACGCCCCCGAGGTGGCCATCCTCGGCGTGTCGCGCTCGGCCCACAAGCCGGTCTACCGCGATGGCGCGTTCGTGCCGCGGCTGATGCTGCCGCTGTCGCTGTCCTACGATCACCGGGTCATCGACGGGGCGGCTGCGGCGCGCTTCACGAGCTTCCTGGCCGAGACCCTGGCCCACCCGCACGCGCTCATCGAGGCCGTGCCGTGAGCTCGGTGGAGCTCACCGTCCCGGATCTCGGTAGTTTCACCGAGGTGGCGGTCGTCGAGGTGTTGGTCAAGGCCGGCGAGCGCATCGAAGTCGACACGCCGCTCTTGACGCTCGAGACGGACAAGGCCTCGATGGACGTGCCGTCCACGGCGGCGGGCGTGGTGCTCGAAGTGTTGGTCAAGGCAGGCGACAAGGTCGCCAAGGGCACGCCGATTCTGCGCCTGACGGCCGAGGAATCGGCCGCCGGTGGACCGGCGCCCAGCTCTGCACCGGCACCGGCAGCCGCGACCCCGGTCAGTTCGGGGGTGAAGGCGAGTGCCGCCGAGAGCGGGTTTGACCGCTCGGTCCCGTTGCTGGTGCTCGGAGCCGGCCCGGGCGGCTATTCGGCCGCGTTCCGTGCGGCCGATCTGGGTTTGAAGGTGGTGCTGGTCGAGCGCTGGAATACGCTCGGCGGAGTCTGCCTGAATGTCGGCTGCATTCCGTCCAAGGCGCTGCTGCATGCGGCCAAGGTGATCGAGGAGAGCGCCGAGATGGCCGCACACGGCATCTCATTCGGTGCGCCGACGATCGACCGCACGAGGCTTCGGGAGTGGAAGAACTCCGTCGTGAAGAAGCTCACCGGGGGACTGACGGTCCTGGCCAAGCAACGCAAGGTCGAGGTGGTGCAGGGCGTCGGCACATTCCTCGGGCCGAACGTCATCGAGGTGCGCGGCGAGCACGGCACCGAGCGGATCCGCTTCGAGCAATGCATCATCGCGGCCGGCTCCGAGTCTGTCCGGCTGCCGGGCCTGCCCGAGGATCCACGTCTGATCGACTCCACCGGTGCGCTCGAGATCGAGCCGTTCGCCGGGCCGCTGCTGGTGATCGGCGGGGGCATCATCGGGTTGGAGATGTCCTGCGTCTATCAGGCGCTCGGCAACCGCGTGAGCGTCGTCGAACTGACCTCGCAGTTGATCCCGGGCTGCGATCCGGATCTGGTGCGGCCGCTCGAGAAACGCATCCGCACCCGCTACGAGCAGATTCTGCTCGGCACCAAGGTGACGCGCGTCGAGGCGCTCAAAGAGGGGTTGCGCGTGTCATTCGAGGGCGAGAAGGCTCCCGCGCCGTCGCTCTACGATCGGGTCCTCGTGGCGGTCGGACGTTCTGCGAACGGCAAGCGCATCGGCGCCGAGGCCGCTGGTGTCGCCGTCTCGGATCGCGGTTTCATTGCGGTCGACCCGCAGATGCGCACCAACGTGCCGCACATCTTCGCCATCGGGGATATCGTCGGTCAGCCCATGCTCGCGCACAAGGCGGTGCATGAGGCGAAGGTCGCGGCCGAAGTCGCCGCCGGCCACAAGAGCGCGTTTGATGCCCGCGTCATCCCCTCGGTGGCCTACACCGATCCGGAAATTGCCTGGGTGGGGCTCAGCGAACTTGAGGCCAAGGCGAGCGGCGTGAAGGTCGAGAAGGCGGTGTTCCCGTGGGCCGCGAGCGGCCGCTCACTGTCGATCGGGCGCGACGAGGGGTTCACCAAACTGCTGTTCGATCCGCACACCCGTCGGGTGCTCGGCGGCGGCATCGTCGGCACCAACGCCGGGGAGCTGATCAGCGAGGTGGCGCTCGCGATCGAGATGGGTTGCGATGCGGCCGATGTCGGGCTCACCATCCATCCGCACCCGACGCTCTCAGAGACGGTGGGTGCGGCGGCCGAGGCCTTCGAAGGCACGCTGACCGACCTGTACCTGCCGAAGAAGGGCTGAGCGAGTCGGGGAGCGAGCCGCACGCGCTCAGCGCGCCGCGGCTCGCGGCTCGATCAGCCGGGTCGCCTTGCCCGGGGCTCGCTCAATGGTGCCCGCTCGGTGCACCACCACGGTGACGCTCACGCCGATGAACGTCTTGATCTGCTGCATCAGATCCTCAGCGGCCGCGCGCAGCTGCGCGTCGCTCTGGTACTGGCGCGAGAGCGTCTCGGCGTGCACCGTGAGGTCATCGAGCGGCCCGCTGCGGGAAATCTCGAGCTTGTAGTGCGGCGAGAAACCCCCTGAGCGCGCGAGCAGCGCATCGATCTGCGAGGGGAACACGTTGACCCCGTGAATCACCAGCATGTCATCGGTGCGGCCGCTCACCCGGGCGATGCGCCGCATCGGGCCGTGCTGCGCAGGCAGCAACCGGGTCAGATCGTGCGTACGGTAGCGGATCACCGGCAGCGCCTCTTTGGTGAGCGAGGTGAGCACGAGCTCGCCTTCCTCCCCGTCGGGCAGGACCCGGCCGGTGCTCGGGTCGATCACTTCCGGGTACACGTGATCTTCCCACAGCGTCAGTCCGGGCGCTCCGCCGGCGGTCTCGCACGCCACGCCGGGCCCCATCACTTCGGCGAGCCCGTACAGGTCGAAGGCCTCGAGCCCGAGCCGCAGCTGCAGCGCCGCGCGGGTCGCCTCACTCCAGGGCTCCGCCCCGAAGATGCCGATGCGCAGTGAGCTCTCGTGCGGATCGAGTCCGCGCGCCTCGAAGGCATCGGCGAGATTCAATGCGTAGGAGGGCGTGGCCATGAGGATGTCGGGCCGGAAATCCTCCATCAGCTCGATCTGCCAGGCGCTGCGCCCGCTCGAGACCGGGATCACGGTGCAGCCGAGGTGCTCCGCTCCGGCGTGCGAGCCAAGCCCGCCGGTAAACAGGCCATAGTCGTAGGCGATGTGCACGATGTCCCCGGTGCGCGCCCCGGCGGCGCGGATGCACCGACCGACCAGTCTCGCCCAGATCTGCAGGTCCTCGGCCGAGTAGCCGACCACGGTGGGTTTGCCGCTCGTGCCGCTCGAGGTATGGATGCGCACGATCTTGTCGCGCGGCACGGCGAACAGGCCGAAGGGGTAGTTGGCGCGGAAATCCTGTTTGGTCAGGAACGGGAAACGCGCCAGATCCTCCAGAGTGTGCAGGTCCTGCGGGCTCACCCCGTGTTCGGCGAAGCGCCGCTGGTAGTGCAGCACGTTCTCGCAGGCATGCCGAATGGATCGGCGCAGTCGCTCGAGCTGCACCTGTCGGAGCTCATCGAGACTCAGCCGTTCGGGCGATTTCTCGTCCGACGGGCTCTCCGCGCCGATCAAACCCATGGAAGGTCCTCTGTGCGCGACCGCCCTCAGTGTAGCAGCAGCGTAGCAGTAATGGAGCGGTCGCGAAGCGCGCCCGGGTCGGGGTGGGGCGCTCTGCCGTGGTACCATCCGCGCCACTGGGAGGGGCGGGGGGCAGGGTTCGGCCCCAAAAAATCGTCACAGGCGTTCTGACTCACTGGAGCGACCGATGAGCAAGCGATTAGCAGCGGAATTCTTCGGGACCTTCTGGTTGGTCCTCGGCGGCTGCGGCAGTGCCGTGATCTCAGCGGCCTATCCTCATCTGGGCATCGGGTTCGTGGGCGTGGCACTCGCCTTCGGCCTGACCGTGCTCACCATGGTGTATGCCGTCGGCTGGATTTCCGGCGGCCACTTCAATCCGGCGGTCACCGTCGGGTTGTTCGTCGGCGGGCGCTTCGCGGCCAAGGACGTCGTCCCCTACGTCATCGTGCAGGTGCTCGGCTCCATTGTGGCGGCCGCGGTGCTCTATGCCATCGCCACGGGTAAGCCGGGATTCGATGCCGCCGCCAGCGGCTTCGCCTCCAACGGCTACGGCGCGCACTCCCCGGGCGGGTACTCGATGCACGCGGTGATGGTCTCGGAGTTCGTGCTGACGGCGATGTTCGTGTTCGTCATCCAGGGCGCCACCGACCGGCGGGCGCCGGCGGGCTTCGCGGGGCTGGCCATCGGGCTGACGCTCACCCTGATCCACCTGATCAGCATCCCGGTGGACAACACTTCGGTCAATCCGGCCCGCAGCACCGGCGTGGCGCTGTTCCAGGGCGGTTGGGCCGTCCATCAGCTGTGGCTGTTCTGGGTGATGCCGCTGCTCGGGGGCGCCGCCGGAGGCCTGATCTACCGGCTGCTGCTCGAGGAGCGCGGCGCGAGCCGCTAGAGCCGGCGCAGCCGCTCGAGGTAGCGCTGCTCATCGGGCATGCGCCCGGCGCGCTGCGCGTCCCAGAGCGTCTCAGCGAGCGGTTCGAGCATGGCGTGTTCGGCGGCATGGGCCGCGCCGAACCGGGCGGTGAGGTCGCGGTGGACCGCGGCGATCCCGGCCGGCCGATCGGTCGCGACCTGCTCGCGCACCGCCAGGTGCAGGCCGAGGTGCAGGAAGGGATTCTCGCGGCCGCCCTCTGGGGTGAACTCCGCGGCCAGCGCCTCAGGGGACTCCAGCAGCGGCACGTATTCGAGGTGTTCGGCGATGAGCGCGGCGATCTGCGCCTCGAGGGGCTCGAGCGGTTGCTGGGCGCGGTACTTGCGCCACGCCGACAGATACATCTGGCGCAGCTGTTCGCGGCTCTGTTGGGCGAAGACGGGCATGGCGGTCAGGCGGTGCGCCGCCGCGCAGTCCGCGCGCCCGCGCGCCGGGCCGCCGGCGCTGCGGTGCTCGGGTGCGGATACTCGCACAGATCGGCCAGGAGGCAGGTGCCGCAGTGCGGGGCGCGCGCGGTGCAGACGTAGCGACCGTGCAGCAGCAGCCAGTGGTGCGCATCGTGCTTGAACGCCTCAGGGGTATTGCGCCGCAGGGCGTGCTCGACGGCCAGTGGCGTGCGCCCCGGGGCGAGCCCGGTGCGGTTGGCGACCCGGAAGATGTGCGTGTCCACGGCGATCTCGGCTTCGCCGAACACGATGTTCAGGATGATGTTCGCGGTCTTGCGCCCGACCCCGGGCAGCGCCTGGAGGTCGGCGCGCTCGCGCGGCACCTGCCCGCCGTGCCGCTGGAGGATCTGGCTGCTCAGGCCGATCAGGTGGTTCGATTTGGCGTTGTACAGGCCCACGGTGCGCAGGTAGGGCTTGACCCCCTCCACGCCGAGCTCGACCAGGGCCTGCGGCGTGTTCGCCACGGGGAAGAGCTTGCGCGTCGCGGCGTTGACGCTCTTGTCGGTGGTGTGCGCCGAGAGCATCACCGCCACGAGCAGTTCGAACGGGCTGCTGTACTCGAGCTCGCTGCGCGGGTGCGGAGTGGCATCGCGCAGGCGGCGGTACAGAGCATGGCGGGTGGCGGGGCGCACGCGGATCAGGCTCCTGAGGGGTCGGGACTCGCGAGGCGTTTGCGTGCCGCGAGCAGCGTGCTGCGCTCGCGCGCACGGCGCTCGAGCCGCGCAGTGTGCGCCGCGTAGCGCAGGCGGTTGACGGCCGGCGCCGGTGGCGGTGGCACCGCCGGTCGGGGCACCAGGGTGATGCAGTCGACCGGACACGGTGCGATGCACAACTCACATCCCGTGCACAGTTCGGTCACCACCGTGTGCAGCTGCTTGCGCGCACCGATGATGGCATCGACCGGGCAGGGCGGCAGACACTTGGCGCAGCCGATGCAGGCCCTTGCGTCGATCTGTGCCAGCCGCGGCGGGCTCTCGTGGCCGCGGGCCGGGTCGAGCGCCAGCGGCGCGCGCCCGAGCAGTGCTGCGAGCCGACCGATCAGCGCCGCCCCGCCCGGCGGGCATTGGTTGATCTCGGCGCGGCCCTGCGCCAGGGCCTCGGCGTACGGGTGGCAGCCCGGGTATCCACAGCGGGTGCACTGGGTCTGCGGCAGCAGCGCCTCGATGGCCTCGACGCGGTTCAAGAGGGCCTCCGCACCGATCTTAGCTGATGCGCATGCCGGGCAGGGCGCCTGAGTCCGGGGCGAGCAGGAACGGTCCGCCTTGCGGGCCGCTCGCGGCGAGCACCATCCCCTCGGACAGACCAAACTTCATCTTGCGCGGCGCCAGGTTGGCCACCATCACCGTCAATCGTCCCACCAGCGTGGCCGGGTCGTACGCCGCCTTGATGCCGGCGAACACGGTGCGCTGTTCAGTGCCGAGATCGAGCGTCAGGCGCAGCAGCTTCTCGGCACCGCTGACGGCCTCGGCCGCTGCGATCCGCGCAACGCGCAGATCGACCTGTTTGAAGGTGTCGATGGAGATCGTCGCGGTGGCGGCGCCCTCGGTCGCCGCCACCGCGGGCGCCCGAGCCGCCGCCGGAGCTGGGGCCGGGGCTGGTGCGGGTGCCGCCGGCGGCTCGAACAGCGCATCGAGTTGCTTCGGATCGACGCGGGTCATCAGGTGCTGATACGGACGGATGTGCTGCGGTGGCTCGAGCGCATCGGCGAAGGTGAGCGGTCGCTCGAGCCCGAACAGCTCGCGCGCGACGCGCTCGGCGACGGCTGGCAGCACCGGGGCGAGCAGGCAGGTGAGGATCTTGAAGCCGTAGAGCGCCTGCGCGCAGCTGTCCTGCAGCGCCGCGCGCTCGGCCGGGTTCTTGGCGAGCACCCAGGGTTGGCGCGCGTCGAACTGTTGGTTCAGTGCATCGGCAAATGCCATGATCTCGCGCATCGCGCGGCCGTATTCGCGCGCAGCGTAGCTGGCGCGCACCTGCTCGAGCAGGCCGCTGGCGCGGGTGCTGAGGGCCTCGGTGCCGCTCGGATAGGCGATCGCCCCGTCGAAATGACGGCTGATGAAGCTCGCCGCGCGGCTCGCGATGTTCACGTACTTGCCGATCAGATCGCTGTTGACCCGGGCGAGGAAGTCATCGGGATTGAAGTCCAGATCCTCGACGTTGCCGTTCAACTTCGCGGCGATGTAATAGCGCAGCCACTCCGGGTTCATCCCGAGCTCGAGGTAGCGCAGCGGGCTGATGCCCGTGCCGCGCGACTTGGACATCTTCTCGCCCGAGACCGTGATGAAGCCGTGCACGTGCACATTGTCGGGGGCACGGTAGGGCGCGCCGGCAAAGTGCAGCATCGCCGGCCAGAACAGGGTGTGGAAGTAGATGATGTCCTTGCCGATGAAGTGCACCTGGCGCGTATCGGGGGCGGCGAGGAACTGCTCGAACGAGCGCGTCTCACCGTGCGCGCGCGCCTTGCCGCTCTCGAAGTAGCTCTTCAGTGCCGCGAGGTAGCCGATGGGCGCATCGAGCCAGACGTAGAAGTATTTCCCCGGCGCATCGGGAATGGGGATGCCGAAGTAGGGCGCATCGCGCGAGATGTCCCAGTCCCCGAGGGCCTGTTCGCCCGCCCCATCGAGCCACTCGCGCGCCTTGTTCGCCACCTGGGGCTGCACGTGCCCGGCGCTCTCGAGCCACTGGCGCAGGAACGCCACGCAGCGCGGATCGGAGAGCCGGAAGAAGAAGTGCTCCGAGTGCCTCAGCACCGGCTTGGCGCCGGTCAGCGCCGAGTACGGCTCGATCAGCTCGCTCGGTGCGTACACGCTGCCGCACACCTCGCAGGCGTCCCCGTACTGGTCCTTGGCGTGGCACTTGGGGCACTCGCCCTTGATGTAGCGGTCGGCGAGGAACATCCCCTTGAGCGGGTCGAAGAACTGCTCGATGGGCTTGGAGTAGATCAGATCGGCCGCCTTGAGGCGCCGGTAGATGTCCTGCGAGAGCTCGAAATTCTCCCCCGAGTGGGTCGAGTGCCAGTGGTCGAAGGCAATGTGGAAGCCCTCGAGGTAGCGCGGTCGCCCGGCGGCGATGCGCGCGACCAGCTGCTCCGGGGTGATGCCCTCGGCTTCGGCTTTGAGCATGATCGGCGCCCCGTGCGCGTCGTCGGCGCCCACGAAGTGCACCCGGTGGCCCTGCATGCGCTCGAAACGCACCCAGATATCGGCCTGGATGTACTCCATGATGTGCCCGATGTGGAACGGGCCGTTGGCGTAGGGCAGCGCGGTGGTGACGAAGAATGTCTCGCTCATCCGCGGGAGTGTACCGGGAGCGCCGCGCCCGAGACAGTCCGGGGCGCTCAGCCGGCCTCTTTCAGGCCCTCGAAGCGGGATTTGTTGATCGCCTTATTGTAGGCCTCGCGCGGCGCGACTTGCCGCTCATCGAGCAGCTGTTGAATGGCCGAGTCCATGGTGCGCATGCCGAACTGCGCACCGGACTGCATGGCGTTCTCCAGCTGGTCGAGCTTGCCCTGGCGGATCAGACTCGCCGCCGCCGGGGTATTGATCAGAATCTCGAGGGCCGCCACCCGGCCCTGCCGGTCGGCGCGCTGCAGCAGCTGCTGGGAGATCACCCCGCGCAGCGAGGTCGAGAGCATGGCGCGCACGTGCGACTGCTTGTCGGCCGGGAAGACGTTGACCATGCGGTCGACGGTCTGGGAGGCCCCGTTGGTGTGCAGCGTGCCCATGACCAGGATGCCGGTCTCTGCGGCGGTCACCGCGATGCTCATGGTCTCCAGGTCGCGCAATTCCCCGACCAGGATCACATCGGGGTCCTCGCGCAGCGCGGAGTGCAAGGCCGCGGCAAAGCTCGTGCTGTGCACGCCGATCTCGCGCTGGCTGATCAGGCAGTTCTTGCGCTGGTGCATGAACTCGATCGGGTCCTCGATGGTGAGAATGTGGCCCTTCTCGCGCGTGTTGATGTCGTCGATCATCGCCGCGAGCGTCGTGGATTTGCCCGAGCCGGTCTTGCCGGTGACCAGGACCAGGCCGTTGTTCGCCCGGCACAGCTGCGTGACGGCCGGCGGCATGGCGAGTTCCTCGAGCGTGAGCGCCCGCGAGGGGATGGCACGAAATACCGCACCCATGCCGTTCAGCTGCCTGAGCACATTGACCCGGAAGCGGCCGTGTTCGGGCAACATGTAGGCGAAGTCGGCCCCGTCGCGGCTCTCGAAGCGCTCGGCGGCGAGCTTCGGCATGATTTCGTAGAGCGTCTCTTTGACGAACTCCGCGCTGAGCGGCTCGCTCTGCAGCGGCGTGAGGTCTCCGTAGAGACGGATGCGCGGGGGCTCCCCGGCGATGAAGTGCAGGTCCGAACCGCGCTTGTGCAGGATCTCGAGCAGCAGAGGATCGATCTTCGCCATGGCGCGGCTCCCTAGGTTGCGGCCAGTTCGCTCTTCGGCAGCAGCGAGCCGTCGCTGACGAACTTCTGGAATGCGCGCTTGTCGCTGGCGTAGAGATACGCCTCGTCCGGATCGATCTCCCGGGCGGTGATCGCCGCGAGCAGTGCCTGATCGAGCAACTGCATGCCGAGGTCGCGGCCGGTCTGCACGAGGCTCGGGATCTGGAAGGTCTGTTCGGTCTGGATCAGCTTGGCGATCGCCCGGGTCATCATCATGATCTCGCACACCGCCCGCCGGCCGCGTCCGTCCGGGGTCTTCACCAGGATCTGCGTGACGACCGCGAGCAGGCTCTGGGAGAGGAAGCTCTTGGTCTGCTCGCGCTGCTCGATCGGCAGTGCATCGACGATGCGATCGACGGTCTTCACCGCGCTGGTGGTGTGCAGCGTGCCGAGCACCAGGTGCCCGGTCTCCGCAGCGGTCATCGCCATGGAGATCGTCTCCGCATCGCGCATCTCACCGACCAGGATCACGTCCGGGTCCTCGCGCATCGCGGCGCGCACGCCCTCGGCGAAGCTCGGGATGTGGGTGCCGAGCTCGCGCTGGATGACCTGGCTCGCCTTGCTGCGGTGCACCACCTCGATCGGGTCCTCGAGCGTGATGATGTTGAGGTTACGGGTCTGGTTGAGGTGATCGATCATCGCGGCGAGCGTGGTCGACTTGCCCGTGCCCGTGGCCCCGGTGACCAGGATCATGCCCTGATGGTAGTCGCAGAGTTTGGCGATCACCGGCGGCAGGCCCATGGTGGCGAGCGACGGCACGGTGGTCGGGATGGTCCGGAAGGTCGCCCCGATGCCGGTGTCCTTGCGGAACACGTTGACCCGGAAGCGCCCGCCCTCGGCCGAGACGTACGAAAAATCCACGTCATGACCGTCGTTGAAGCGCTCGGCCTGCGAGGGGGTGAGGATCTCGGTGACATAGCCGTCGAGCTCCGCGCCGCGCAGGTCACGGAATTTGATCGGCAGCAGCTCCCCGTGCACGCGCAGCATGGGCGGGACCCCCACGGCCAGGTGCACATCCGAGCAGCCTTGCTGCACGCCGAGCTTCAAGAAGGCATCGATACGGGCCAAAAGCGCACTCCTGGGCCAGGGCCGGGGCTTACTTTCGCGCCATTTCCCGCAGATAATCAACCGCCTGCGTGGGAAACCTTGAGCTACGGCACGTTACCGGCCAATGCCCGGCGCACTCCCTCAGAGAAATTTCTCCAGCGCCGCGCGCACTTCTTCCATGGTCTGGAAGCGCTTGGTCTTGTCGACCGCCATGGCGCGCACGATGAGTTCGGAGAGCGGCGGCGGCAGCGCCGGGTTCAGTTCGATCGGCGCGCGCGCCTTGCCCTGCACGTGCTGGTACATCACCGACATGTGGTCCCCGCGCGAGTACGGCGGGGAGCCGGTCACCATCTCGTAGAGAATCACCCCGAGGGCATAGATGTCGGCGCGCTCATCGACGCGCTTGCCAAGGATCTGCTCCGGGGCCATGTACTTCGGCGAGCCGATCACGTAGCCGGTACGCGTCAGCTGCGTCTCGCTCTCGCGCTGCGCCGCGGCGACACCGAAGTCGACGATCTTCAGCAGCGCCTCGTGGTTGATCAGTACGTTGGCGGGCTTCAGGTCGCGGTGCACGATGCCGGCCTGGTGCGCCACCGTCATGCCGGTGCAGATGTCGATGCCGAATTGCAGCGCGCGCTTCAGCTCAAGCGGCTTCTCCCCGTTCACCTCGCTCGAGAGCGTGTGCGAGGGGAAGTACTCCATCGAGATGGCGTAGTTGCCCTGGATGTAGAGGAAGTCGTAGATGCGGATCACGTTGTGATGCGTGATCTTGCGCGAGTAGCGCAGCTCGTGGACGAAGCGCTTCATGACTTCCTCGTCCGTCGCCACGTTCGGGTTGAGGAACTTCAGGATCAGCCGCTCATCGACCACCGTGTCTTCCATCAGCAGCACGGTGCCGAAGGCGCCGCGGCCGATGCGCTCGAGGTACTTGTAGCGCCCCTCGATGACGTCCCCGGAACGCAGCGTCTGGATGTCGAGACGATCGATAGCCGCAGCGCGTGCCGCGACGCTCGGGGCCGGGGCCTCCGGCGCCGCTTCGTGCGGTGGCTGCGGTTGGGTCGCCCCGAGCGCCCCGCCCGTCAGAGTGGCGCCCGAGAGGCGCCGCTCCAGGTCCGCCAGCGCGGACTCCGCGGCGCGCGCGATGGTCTGATCCGGGGCGCTGCTCTGCACCTTCAACTGCGTGCGCAGCGTCTCGGCGCTCGCCGGGTCGGCGATCGTGGCGAGCGCCTGCATGACCTCGATGCGCACTTCGCGCTCGGGGCGCTCCAGCAGCGGCGTGAGCACGCCGACGACCTGCCCGTCGCCGAGCTTGCCGAGGGCGCGCACCACGACCGGGAGCACCTTGGCGTTGCCGCCACGCAGCATCTCGACGAGCCGCGGTACGGCCCGTTTGCTGCCGATTTCAGCCAGCGCGTCGACCGCACGCTCGCTCACCCACCAGTCCGAGTCGCGGGTCGCCTGCACGAGCGAGTCGACGGCGCGCGGGTCCTTGGTCTGGTTGAGGATCTCGATGGCCGCGCGGCGGATGTCCTCATCCTGGTCGCGCACCAGCTGCAGTACCGCGTCGATGACGCGCGGCCCACCGATCCGTCCGAGCGCATCGGCTGCGCGCGAGCGCACCCACCAGTCGCTGTCCTTCAGCGCCTCGAGCAGGTGCTTGACGGACTTCGCGTCGCCGACCTCGTTGAGGACCTCGACCGCCGCGCGCCGGGCGTTCTCGTTCTCGTCCTTCAGCACCCCGATCAGGTAGCGGATGGTCTCGGGGTGGTTGGCCTTGATGACCACGTCGATGGCGCGGTTCTGTACGTCGATCTCCGGGTCCTTCAGCAGCTCGCAGACCCGCTCGACATCGATCTGCCCCTCCATGCGCTGCAGCGCCGAGAGCGCGGCTCCGCGAATGAGCTTGTTCGGGTCCTTCAACAGTCCCTGCAGCGCGGTCATCACCTCCGGGAGGTTGAAGCGCGAGAGCACGTTGATGATGTGCACCCGGGCGATCGGGTCCTTGCCCTGCAGGCGTTGCAGCAGCTCCGGCAGCGTCGCCGGGGTGACCAGCTCGCCTACGATGCGAAACAGCGCCGCTTTCTCGTTCGGCTCCTGGTTGTACGCCGCGGCGAGCAGCTCGCGCATCGTGAAGCGCGCCTTGTGCGCCGCGATCACCTCAAGCAGCGCCGGCCGGGCGATCCCGGGGGTGGAGAGTGCATCGAGCAGCAGGTGGGCCGGGTAGTTGCGGCTGCTGGTGAGCGCCCAGGCGATGCCGGCGATGACCCGTGGGCTGCCCTGGACCAGGCCCTCGATGAACAGCGGGAAGGTCTTGGGGCCGACCAGCGCCGAGAGCACCTCGACGAAGGCAACCGTGGCGTTCTTGTCCGCCTCCGGCAGCGAGGCGAGCACCGGGGAAATGGCGCCCGCGCCCAGATCCTTCAGCCGTGCGACGGCCTTCTGGGTCTCCTGGCTGCTCGGGTCCGTCGCCGACCGGATCGCTGTGATCAACCGGTCGGCGCGCAAATTGGTCAAAAAGGTCATTCAGCCGATCCGCCGGGGCCTGTCGGTGGCCCGCTTGCATACCTTAGCTTCCTCGCCTTCCGGTGCCGCCGTCCGTAGGTTCGGCCGCATCCCGCAGCACCGGGTGCGGCTGGGCATGGGCCGTTCCCGGAAGCGCTCAAAGTATGCCATAGCCGGGGCCGGGACAGGCCGATGCGCGCCGCGGCGCTTGCCTCTACAATTGCCCCCCCTTACCGCGCGACCTGCAAAGCTCCCATGTCCGATGATTCCACCCTCGATGCCCTGCGTGCGGCGATCGAGAGCTACGTCGAGCCCTTCCTGCACCAGACGCTGCGCGAGGCGGGGGCGCTGCGCGAGCTGAGCGCGGTCCCGGACGGCTACGCGGCGCACATCGTCCTCGGCTTCCCGGTCGGGGGGTACCAGGAGCGCCTCGCCGCCGCACTCGCTGCGCACGTCGCGGCCGCAGGCGTTTCCGCCTCGGTGCACTTTCGCATCGAGGCGCAGATCCGCCCGCACGGCGTGCAGCGGCCGCTGCAGCCGCTCGCGGGCATCAAGAACGTCGTGGCGGTCGCCTCGGGCAAGGGCGGAGTGGGCAAGTCCACCGTCGCGGCGAATCTTGCGCTCGCCTGGGCCGCCCAGGGAGCGAGCGTCGGGGTGCTCGATGCGGACATCTACGGCCCGAGCCAGCCGCTGATGCTCGGACTCGCCGGCGAGCAGCCGACGTCCCCGGACGGTAAGCACATCCTGCCGCTGCGCAACCACGGCGTGGCGGCGATGTCGATCGGGTTCATGGTCGACTCCGAGCAGCCCATGGTCTGGCGCGGCCCGATGGTGACTCAGGCGCTGCAGCAGCTGCTCTCGCAGACGCAATGGGGCGAACTCGATTACCTGGTGGTGGATCTGCCGCCGGGCACCGGGGACATCCAGCTCACGCTGGCGCAGAAGGTGCCGGTCGCCGGCGCCGTGATCGTCACGACTCCTCAGGACATTGCGCTCGCCGACGCCCGCAAGGGGCTGAAGATGTTCGAGAAGGTCTCCGTGCCGGTGCTCGGGATCGTCGAGAACATGAGCCTGTACGTGTGCACCAACTGCGGCCACGTCGAGCACATCTTCGGGATCGGCGGCGGGGCGCGCATGGCCGAGCAGTACGGCGTGCGTCTGCTCGGGGAGTTGCCACTCGATGCGCGCGTGCGCGAGGAAGCGGACGGCGGCCGCCCGACCGTGGCGGCCGAGCCGGAATCGGCGCGTGCCGACGCCTACCTGCAGATGGCGCGGCGCACCGCCGCGGCGCTCTCCCTGCGGCCGCTCGATCGCAGCGGGGTATTTCCGAAGATCGTGGTGGAAAAGGGCTGAAGCGCGGATACGCGCGCGCAACCGGCCCGAGCCGACGGCCGTTACGGGCCATCATTCAAGGTAGTGTCAGCCGATGAGCATCAAGTCCGACCATTGGATCCGGCGCATGGCGCGCGAGCAGAGCATGATCGAGCCGTTTGCGGCCGAGCAGGTGCGCTACGTCGATGGCCACAAGATCGTCTCCTACGGCACGTCGAGCTACGGCTACGACGTTCGCTGTGCGGATGAGTTCAAGATTTTCACCAACATCAACTCGACCATCGTCGATCCGAAAGCCTTCGACGAGAAGAGTTTCGTCGACCTGAAGGCCGATGTGTGCGTGATCCCGCCGAATTCCTTTGCGCTGGCGCGCACGGTCGAGTACTTCCGCATTCCGCGCAGCGTGCTCACGGTGTGTCTTGGGAAATCGACCTACGCGCGCTGCTTCCGGGGTGATACCCGCGTGGCCCTTGTCGACGGCACCGCTGCGACGCTCGAGGAGATGGCGCGGCGGCATGATTGCGGCGAGTCCTTCTGGGGGTACAGCATCGGACCGAACGGCCGGCTGATCGTGTCTTTGCTCGATGCACCCCGATTCATCGGGCGCGACTCGCTCATCGAGATCGAGCTGGATGACGGGCGGTTCATCCATGCGACGGCGGATCATCAGTTTATGCGGCGCGATGGCCGGATGGCTGCGGCGCAGACACTGCGTCCGGGCGATGCGCTCATGCCGCTGTACCGTGATGTCGTGCGCGGCGAGGAGTGCGTGTATCAACCGATCGACGGGCAGATGTCTGCCACGCATCGTCTGGCCGATGAGTGGCTCCTCCGACACGGCATCTGCGCGCAAGCCGTGGATACCGATCACTCCCCCGTGGATTTCAATCCCCGGAACCATCGGCCGACAAACCCGATCGGGATGGCCGCAGCGGATCCCATGCGGCGGCACACCGGTTGGACTGCCGAGGATGACTCCCGTCGACGCCCGCAGGCGGATGGGGCGAGGCGGAGCAACCGGCGAGGTGAGATCCCGGCCGATCGCGTACGCGCTGCACACGATGAGACAGGTTTCAACCGGGGTGCGGCGGCATCGCGGCAATACGATCGTTCGGTCTTCGGTCGATTCCCGGATGTGCTTGAGCGCCTTCATGCTTCCCCCGTGTATCGCAATCACAAAGTCGCTGCGATCCGCGAGATGTCCGGCGATCACGATGTTTACTGTCTGACGGTCCCCGAAGCGGGCAACTTTGCCCTGGACGCCGGAGTCTTCGTCCATAATTGCGGCATCATCGTGAACGTAACGCCCTTGGAGCCGGAGTGGGAAGGGCACGTCACGCTGGAGTTTTCCAATACCACGCCGCTGCCTGCCAAGATCTACGCTAACGAAGGCGTCGCCCAGATGTTGTTTTTCGAGTCGGACGAGGTGTGCGCGACGTCCTACAAGGACCGGGGTGGCAAGTACCAGGGGCAGAAGGGCGTGACGTTGCCCAAGACCTGACGCACGGAGCGGACCTGCCCCGACGGGGTTCGGGGTGTGCTACTGAAGTGGTGCGCTCAGAAGCGGTCAATGCGGGTGCCGGCGCGCGTCGCGGCTTGCAGATCGCGACGACATCTGTCTTCGCTGTGCTTCAATTGCCGCGCGCCTACAGAACACTCTGAAGGAACGGGCCCGCCGTGCGCGCGCTGCGAGGAACGGTGATGGGCAGGGTCAAGTCTGGGGGCCGATCAGCCAGGATTCCGACCGCGTGCACCGTCGTGCCTCTCCTCGCCGATCCCGCCAATGGGTCGTTATTGTTTCTTGAAGGCGCGGATGTTGAGCGAGAAGATCACTTCCTCACCGCGGCGCTGCTCGAGGCGCGCCGGCAGGTAATCGAGCGACGGGGCGAGCCACATGTAGGTTGTGCGCCGCGCGCCCTGATGATGGCTGGTGTAGAGCAGGGTGTGCAGTTCACCGAGCGGAGTGTGCAGCGTTGCTGCGCCGCGCCGGACGAACTCGAACCGGTTGATCACGTCCGTGTTGAGCATCCAGAAGCTCGCCGGCGGCTTGCCGGCGAGGAATCCGAGCATCAGGGCGATCTGCACCGAGCCCGGATCCTGAGTGGCGGACTCGAGTTTCAGGTCGATCTGCTTGTGTTTGGCGGTGCCCGTCACCCGACCGCTCGTCCAGTCGAAATGCACGTCCTCGGGCGGACCGCCGCCCTGGGAACGGAAGCTCAGCGGCTGCACCGCGCCGTTCACCAGCCGGAAGCGGCTCTCCTGGGTGATGTCGTGGGGCAGGAAGAGATGGAACAGTCCGCCCGCCCGATCGACCGAGCTGTAGCGGTATTCGTCGGGGCCGGTCTGCGCGAGAGTCAGCGTCGAGCGCCCGGCGGTGATGCCATGCCAGGCCACCGAGTAGGTGGCGAGGAAGGTCGGCGGCTTCACGGCGGCCGGCGCCGGCGGCGGACTGCTCGCGCGCGCCAGCGTCAGGACTGCGAGCAGCGCGAGCGCCGCCGGCAGGATCTGCAGGCGCATCGAGACTCTCTTACGCATCGAACTCCTCGAGCACCGGGGTGAGCAACGGCGCGCCATCGAGCCACGGGCGCTCCTCGCGCCACTGGAGCCGTCCTTCGGCGCACCAGCCGATCGCCTTCGGGTAGATGATGTGCTCGGTCGCCTGAACCCGCGCTGAGAGACTCTCCTCGCTGTCGGCGCTGCGCACGGCGATCCTCGCCTGCAGCACGCGCGGGCCGCCATCGAGTTCGGGTGTGACGTAATGCACGGTGGCCCCGTGGGAGCGTTCACCCGCCTCGAGCACGCGCCGGTGGGTATGCAGCCCGGGAAACTTCGGCAGCAGCGACGGATGGATGTTGAGGATGCGGCCGGCGCGGGCCGTCACGAACTCGGCCGACAAGATGCGCATGAACCCGGCGAGCACGATGAGTTCGATGCCGGCTGCATCGAGTGCCGCAGCCGCTTCCTGTTCAAACTCGCAGCGCTGCGCCGCACCGGGCCACGGGATCGCGCGCGTCGCCAGCCCGAGCCCGCGGGCCGTCTCCAGGCCCGCGGCTGCGGGCTGCTCGGACAGGACGAGCGCAACTTCGGCGCCGAGGCGCCCGCTGCGGCAGTCCTGCGCGATCGCCGCCATGTTCGAGCCGCGGCCGGAGATCAGGATCCCGAGCCGCAGTGCACCGCGCGCGCTCACTCGATGACGACGCCACGCGTACCGGAGCGGATCTCCCCGATCAGCTGCGCCTGCTCGCCGTGTGCGGCGAGGAACTCGAGCGCGGCGGTCTCGTGCCCGGCCGGCACGACCACCACCATGCCGATGCCGCAGTTGAAGGTGCGGTACATCTCGGCCGCCTCGATCCGGCCGGTGCGCTGCAGCCAGTCGAACACCGGGTCGTGCGGCCAGTTGCGCCGCTTGAGCACCGCTTCCAGTCCCTCGGGCAACACGCGCGGGATGTTGTCCGTCAGTCCGCCGCCGGTGATGTGGGCCATGGCGCGCAGCGGCACCGCGCGCGCCAGCGCGAGCAGCGGTTTGACATAGATGCGCGTCGGGGCGAGCAGCCGCTCGAGGAGCGGTCGGTCCTCGAGCATGGTGTGTGCATCGGCGCCGCTCGTGGCGAGGAGCTTACGGATCAGCGAGTAGCCGTTCGAGTGCGGCCCGGAGGCGGTGAGGCCGATGACCACATCGCCCGGGCGGGTGTGGCGGCCGTCGATGATGGCGTCCTTCTCCACCACGCCGACGCAGAACCCAGCCAGGTCGTAATCTTCACCGTGGTACATGCCCGGCATTTCGGCGGTCTCGCCGCCGACCAGGGCGCAGCCGGCCTGCGCGCAGCCCTCGGCGATGCCGCGCACGACCGCCTCGGCGACCTCGACCCGTAATTTTCCGGTGGCGTAGTAATCGAGGAAGAACAGCGGCTCGGCACCCTGCACCAGCACGTCATTGACGCACATGGCGACCAGATCGATGCCGATGGTGTCGTGCCGGCCGGTGTCGATGGCCAGGCGCAGCTTGGTGCCGACCCCGTCGGTGCCCGAGACGAGCACCGGCCGACGATAACCGGCCGGGATCTCCACCTGCGCTCCGAACCCGCCGACCCCGGCCAGCACCTCCGGCCGGCGTGTGCGCGCAACATGCGGTTTGATGCGTTCGACGAGCTCGTCTCCGGCGTCGATGTCGACGCCAGCGTCGCGGTACGTCATGCCGCGCGAGACTTTCGGATCAGTCATGCAGTGGTCTTTCCGAGGCTGGGGGCTGCCGCCTTGCGGCCGGTTCGCATATGGTATTGTACATTCCGTCCGGCGCCGTGGCGCGGTACAAACACCAGGATTGAAGGCTTGTTCGCATGACCACCGCATTGCGGCGCGTAGGGCGCCTGTTGACGCTGCTGACCTGTGCAGCACTTCCGGCGGTGTGCCTGGCGAGCCGCGAGGTGCCGGTGTTCACCGTGGATACGGCGGCGCAGACGCCCGCCGCACTGGCCCAGGCGCTGCAGGCCGTGCTGGTGCGGGCCACGGGTCATACCGCCGCGGCCGAGGATCCGCCGCTCGCCGCGCTGACGACCCATGCGGCGCAGTACGTGCAAGGCTATCAGCAGGGGCCGACGGGCACGCTGCAGGTGACCTTCCAGGCCGGCCCGCTCAAGCAGGCGATCCGCGCCGCCGGCCGCAATCTCTGGAACGCCGATCGTCCCTTCACCCTCGTCGTACTGAGTCCCCCGCCGGCGGCGCTCGAGCAGGCCGCGGACGGCGCCTTGGTGCAGCAGGCGGCCGAGCGGCGCGGGCTGCCGATCAGTATCGTGCCGTTGACGGTGCGCACGGCGGACGGGCCACTGCTGCCCTCCACGGCACTGCTGGCGATGGCGCGCAACTTCGGTGCCGAGCAGCTGCTCATCGGCCGGGACATCACCGCGGCCGCGGTGGCTTCGTCGGGCTCGGCGTCCGCTGCGGTCCCGGTGCCCGAGACGTGGCATTGGACACTCGTCACCCCGTTCGCCACTCGCCAGTTCACCGGCTCGGTCACCGCGGGCATCGATCAGACCGTCGAATGGCTGGCGCCGCCGCTGCAGGCCGCCCCGGGGGGCGGGATTGCCAAGACGCCGGTTCGCATCGTGGGACTGCGGACCCTCGCCGACTATGCGCGGGCGGAGACCATGCTGGCGGCGGTGCCGGGGGTCCACCAGAGCACCGTCCGGGAGATCGACGGCAGCACCGTGGAATTCGAACTCTGGGCGCGCGGTGGTGCGGCGAGCCTGCGCCAGAGGCTCTCGTTGTCGCCGCGCTTGAAGCCGCAGGCTTCGGACCGGGTGCTGACCTACCGGTACGTGCCGCCGCCGCCCGCGCCTCCTGCCCCGACCCCCTCGAGCCCGACCCCGCTCGGCGCGGCGGCGCCGAGCGGGGCAGCGCCTCCTGCCCCTTACTCTCCGGCGGCGCCTTCGCCCTGAGCCGTGCGCCACATACCCAACCTGATCTGTCTGATCCGGCTGGCGTTGATCTGGCCGGTGGCCGGTGCGTTGCACGCGCATCGGTACGAACTGGCCCTGGCACTGTTCGTGGTCGCGGCGGTCTCCGACGGTCTCGACGGGTTTCTCGCCAAGCGCTTCAACTGGGTCTCGGAACTCGGCAAGGTACTCGATCCGGCGGCCGACAAGCTGCTGTTGGTCGTGGTCTTCGTCGAGTCGGCCTGGCTCGGCCTCGTCCCGTGGTGGGTGACCGCCGCCGCCGTGGCCCGCGACGTGATGATCGCCCTCGGGGCGCTCATCTATCGGGTCTGGTTCGGCCCGCTGCGCGGCCGCCCGACGGTGATCAGCAAGATCAACACCGCCGCGCAGCTGCTGTACCTCGCCAGTGTGATGCTAGTGGCCGCCTCGCGTCTGCCGATTGCCGGCGAGCTGCGTGCGTTTGCGCTCATTGTGTTCTTCACCACGGCACTGTCGGGCTTTGACTATGGGGCGACCTTCACGCGCCGTGCGTGGAACGCTGCGCAGCGGGCGGCCTGAACCATGACGATGCAGCAGCTGCCGCTCGGAGTACGCCTGGCCGATCGCGCCGTGTTCGAGAGCTTCCTGCCGGCGCGCAACGCCGAGGCGCTCGAGCATGCGCGCCGCGCGGCACTCGGGGAGCCCGGGGTCAGCTGGTTCTGCGGCCCCGCGGGGGCGGGCAAGACGCATCTGCTGCAGGCGATCTGCGCCGCCGCGGGCAGCGTCCGGCGCACCGCCTACGTGCCGCTCGGCGAATTGGCGCAGCTCGGGGTGGAGGTGCTCGCCGGGCTGCCGCAGCTCGATTGCCTGGCCATCGATGATCTCGATGCGGTGCTCGGGCACATCGAGTGGGAGCGGGCGCTCTTTACGCTGGTGCGCGAGGTGAGCGAATCCGGCGCCACGCTGGTGCTCGCCGCCGACCGGCCGCCGGCGCTGCTGCGCTGGGCGCTGGCGGATCTCGGCTCGCGCTGCACGGCCGCGGCGGTCCTTCAGCTGCGTGCGCTCGAGGAGGCCGAACAGCAGGAGGCGCTCAGGCTGCGCGCACGACTGCGCGGCCTGGAGCTGCCGGAGGACACCTCGCGCTGGCTGCAGCGGCGCTTCCCGCGCGATATGGGCCAGCTGTACGCATTGCTCGATACGCTCGATGAGGCGGCGCTCGCGGCCCAGCGGCGTCTGACGGTGCCCTTCATCCGCGAAGTCCTCGCGCGCCCCGGGCGCTCCTGAGGGTCGCCTCGGGGCCTCACGCGCGCGGCGCGGTGGCCAAGCGCACGGCGAGCGCGGCGACCCGCCGGCCGAGCGCCTGGGCGAGCTCGCGCTCATCGGCGGCGAGTTGCGCGCAATTGTCAGCGCCGGCGACGTGCGAGGCGCCGTAGGGCGTGCCGCCACCGATCGTGTGCTGCAGCGCCGGCTCGGTGTACGGCAGGCCGACCAGGTACATGCCGTGATGCAGCAGCGGCAGCATCATCGACAGCAGGGTGGATTCCTGGCCGCCGTGCTGAGTCTGGGTCGAGGTGAACACCCCGGCCGGCTTGCCGGCGAGCGCCCCGGAGAGCCACAGGCTCCCGGTACCGTCCAGAAAATACTTCAGTGCCGCGGCCATGTTGCCGAAGCGGGTCGGGCTGCCGAGCAACAGCCCGCTGGCCGAACGCAGATCCTCGAGCGTCGCGTACGGGGCGCCGGCGGCCGGCACGGCGCGGGCCGGGCCCTCGTTCTCGGCGCTCACCGGCGCCACGGTGCGCAGCTTGGCGCTCGCCCCTGGCACCGCTTCGATGCCGCGGCAGGCCTGGCGGGCGAGTTCGGCGGTCGCACCGCCCCGGGAGTAGTACAAAACAAGGATTTCGCTCATCGGTGTGGCGCTCCGGTGGACAGTCGCACTAGGGTATATTGAATCGATGCTGTGCAAGATATGTCTGGTGTCCGGCCGTGTGCAGGGGGTGTTCTACCGCGCCACCTGTCAGCGACGTGCGCGCGAGCTCGGTGTGCACGGCCATGCGCGCAACCTCCCCGACGGCCGGGTGGAGGTGTTCGTCTGCGGCGAGCCCGCGCGGGTCGAGACGTTCATCGCCTGGCTGTGGGAGGGCTCGAGCGCGAGTCGGGTCGAGGCCGTCGAGGTGAGCGAGGCGGCGCATCCGCCCGGGGAGCTGCCGCAGGGATTCCATACCGCGTAAGGCCACGCCCGCCGGCCGGCTCAGCGCAACGGCTCAAGGCTGCGAACCGGCACCTGCGCCAGTGCACCGATCGACAGCCGCGCGTTCAACATCACAAGGTGGGCCGATCGCGGGCGCCGGATAGCCGTACAGGCCGAAGTCGTACCACGCGAGGACGTTGCCGATCATGCCGGCGAGCAGAGCGTGCGAGGAGAAGCGCTTGATCGTGTTGATGGTGAGGACGCCGGTCCGGGCATCGCCGGTGCGCGCCGTGGCGCGCTCCGGCCGCGCGGATCGGGATCCCGGTGAACCGCCACTTGAGCGACTTGGCGGGGGGTGGCAACCGCGGATTTTCCGCCGCGGCCGCTACCGGCGTGGCGCAACCGCGGGTGCGGCCCGCACCGGAAAGCCCAGATCATCTGCGCCGTTCCAGTTTTCCCACGCGTTCAGCACGCGGTCGGGATAGAAGTGCCGCCCGACGCTGCCGTTGTATTCCTCGAGCGCGAGGCGCACATCGTCGTGGGTGATCGACAGGTAGTAGCGCAGAATGGCGCAGCCCATGCGGATGTTGGCGGCGACGTGTACCAACTCATAACCCTTCATGCCGAGCCGCTCGGGCCAGTAGGGCATCACCTGCATCAGGCCAACCGCACCGCTGCCGGAGACGGCCCAGCGGTTGAAGTCGCTCTCGACCTGCATCACGGCCAGAACCAGTCCTGGGGGCACCTTGGCCGCCCCGGACTGGTGCGTGACGCAGTACACCTGTTTCAGGATGCGCAGCCGCTCGGCCGGATTGTGGACGAAGCGCGCCATGCGCGGCTCCATCAGCGTGTACCACACCGCCGCGTCGTAGCGGTTCAGGAAGCACTGCGCCCGATGGATCGCGTGTTGCACGATCGGGCGCAGCGCCGGGTCGCGCTGCCCGCCCGCCTCGGCCCGCGGGACGAGTGCCAGCGCGAGGACGGCGAGCAGCGCGGCGGCGACCTTAGCAGCCGATTCGCGCACGCAGGAAGTTGAGGGCCTCGTCGGCCGGGAAATCCACACTCTCGCTCTCACGTCGATGCCGGTACTCCAGGCGGCCGGCCGCAAGGCCCCGTTCGGCCACCACCAGCCGGTGCGGAATCCCGAGCAGTTCCGCATCGGCGAATTTCACCCCGGGGCGCGCGTCGCGGTCGTCATAGAGAACCTCGATGCCCGCGGCCGTGAGCTCCCCGTAGAGCCGATCGGCCGCCACGCGCACCTGCGGGGTCTTCTGCGCCCCGAGGCTCACCAGGACCACCTGGAACGGGGCGAGTGGCTCCGGCCAGATGATGCCGCGCTCATCGTGATTCTGTTCGATCGCCGCCGCCACGACGCGCGTCACGCCGATGCCATAGCAGCCCATCAGCAGAGTCACTTCCCGGCCGGACTCATCGAGCACCAGGGCCTTGAGCGCATCGCTGTACTTGCGGCCGAGCTGGAAAATGTGTCCGACCTCGATGCCGCGGGCGAGCTTCAGGCGCCCTTGGCCGCTCGGGCTCGGATCGCCCTCGACCACGTTACGCAGATCGGCGGCGACGTAACTCCGGACGTCACGGTCCCAGTTCACCCCGGTCAGGTGCATGTCCTTTTCGTTCGCGCCGCAGATGAAATCCGCCGCGGCGAGCGCGCTGTGATCGGCGTAGATGCGGCACTTGAGGTCCACCGGTCCGATGAACCCGGCTTCCGCGCCCGTCGCCTCGTGGATGCGCTCAGCGCCGGCCATGCGCAGCGGCGAGGCGACCCCCGGCAGGTGCTGTGCCTTGGTGGCGTTCAGCTCGTGATCACCGCGGATCACGAGCGCCACGACCGCCGCATCGCCTTCGCCGTCGCCTTCCACCAGCAGCGTCTTCAGACAGCGCTGCGGTGGCACGCCGAGCAGCTTGACGATGGCCTCGATGGTCTTGGTCCCGGGGGTCGGCACCTTTTGCAGAGGTGCGCTGGGGGCGGGGCGCTCGCCCTCGGGCGCCCGCGCTTCGGCCGCCTCGATGTTGGCGGCATAGCCGTCGGTATCCGAGAACACGATGGCGTCCTCGCCGGAGGAGGCCAGCACGTGAAATTCCTGTGAGACATCCCCGCCAATCGGACCAGAGTCGGCGCGCACGGCGCGGAAATTCAGCCCCATGCGCGTGAAGATGCGCGTGTAGGTCTCGTGCATGAGCCGGTAGCCGGCCTGCAGGGACGGCTCATCGGCATGGAAGGAGTAGGCGTCCTTCATGATGAATTCGCGGGCCCGCATCACCCCGAACCGCGGGCGGATCTCGTCGCGGAACTTGGTCTGCACCTGGTAGAAGTTCACCGGCAGCTGCCGGTAGCTCTTCAGTTCCCGGCGCGCGATGTCCGTGATCACTTCCTCGTGGGTCGGTCCGGCCACGAAATCCCGCTGGTGCCGGTCCTTCAGGCGCAGCAGCTCCGGACCGTATTTTCCCCAGCGGCCCGACTCCTGCCACAGCTCGGCCGGTTGCACCACCGGCATCAGCACCTCGAGTGCCCCGGCGCGGTTCATCTCCTCGCGGATGATGGCCTCGGCCTTGCGCAGCGTGCGCAGGCCCATCGGCAGCCAGCTGTACAGGCCCGCGGCGAGGCGGCGGATGAGCCCGGCGCGCAGCATCAGCTGGTGGCTGACGATCTCGGCTTCGGCGGGGGTTTCTTTGGTGGTCTGGATCGGATATTGCGAGAGTCTCATGACACGGATCTTGGCCTCGGGGTGAGCCCGCATCATAACAGCTGGGCCCAAGCTGATAAGATGTGCCGGTGAGCTCCCCCGAGAGGCCCGACCGAGTCCGCCCGCGCCATGTACGAGAACCCCAGTCCCGACAGCGATGACCCCGCGCCCGAGGCGCACGCGCTGCGTCGGCCGCGGCGGGGCTTTTACCTGCTGCCGAACCTGCTGACCACCGCGAGCCTGTTTTCTGGCTTCTATGCCATCGTCGCGGCCATCGACAAGCACTTCGCGCAGGCCGGCATGGCCGTGTTCATCGCGATGGTGTTCGACTCGCTCGACGGGCGCATGGCGCGCCTGACGCGCACCGAGAGCGCGTTCGGCAAGGAATATGACAGCCTCTCTGACATGGTCTCGTTCGGCGTCGCGCCGGCCATTGTCGCCTACCAGTGGGGCGTGGTGCGCATCGCGGAGTACGGGCGCGCCTGGGGACGGTTCGGCTGGCTGGCGTGTTTTTTCTACGCCGCGGCGGCCGCGCTGCGCCTGGCCCGCTTCAACGTGCGCACCGCCAGCGTCGATAAGCGTTTTTTCGAGGGGCTGCCGAGTCCGTCGGCCGCGGCCACGGTGGCCGGCTTCGTGTGGGTCTCGAGCCAGTGGCGCGAGCCGGGCCTGACCGGCTTGATCGTCGCCTTCACGGTGACGGCGCTTGCCGGTGCGCTCATGGTCAGCCGGTTTAGCTTCTACAGCTTCAAGACCGTCGATTTCGATGGGCCGATCCGCTTCATCTTCCTGCTGTTCGTGCCGCTCGCGTTCGTGCTGATCGCGAGCGATCCGCCGCTGATCCTGCTCATGATGTTCGGCGGCTACGCGGTCTCAGCGCCCCTGCAGTGGCTGTGGCGCCGGCTGCGCCGCCGTCACCGGCTGCCGCAGCGGGAGCGGCCGCCCTCATGAGCGAGGCGGTGCGCCGCGCCGAGTACCTCGAGGCGCTCGGCATCGACGACTGGGTGCTGCGGTCGGCGCACCCCTGCGCCGCAACGGTTCCGGTCGCGCCCGAGCCAGGCCCCGTCGAACCGACGGGCCCGGTGGTGAGCGCCCCGCCCCAGCCTGCCGGCGAGGCGGGGGTGCCCGAGGCGTGGGAGCAGCTGCGTGCGCAGGTGCGCGCGTGCACCGCCTGCGCGCTGCACGAGACCCGGACTCAGGCGGTGTTCGGCGTGGGCAATCGCCGCGCCGAGTGGATGGTGATCGGTGAGGCGCCGGGGGCCGAGGAGGACCGGCGTGGGGAGCCGTTCGTCGGCCACGCCGGGCAGCTGCTCGATGCGATGCTGCGGGCGATTGGTCTGAGCCGTGAGACGAACGTGTACATCGCCAATATCCTCAAGAGCCGCCCGCCCGGCAACCGCGATCCGCGGCCCGAGGAAGTGGCCGCCTGTCTGCCGTACCTGCACCGGCAGATCGCGCTGGTGCGCCCGAAGCTGCTGCTCGCCGTCGGGCGCATCGCGGCGCAGACCCTGCTCGGGACCGACGCGCCGCTCGGGCGGCTGCGCGGGCGGGCGCACGCGTTCGGCGAACACAACGTGCCGCTCGTCGTGACGTATCATCCGGCCTATCTGCTGCGCTCGCCTGGCGAGAAGCGCAAGGCGTGGGAAGATCTGCAGTTCGCGCGCAACCTGTTCGCGCAGATCCGCAACCCAGAACCGAACGATGGCCACCGCTCCTGAACTGCTGAAATCGCTGCCGCCGGCCTCGATCCGCCCGATGTGCGGCGGGGACGTCGCGGAGGTTTTCGCCATCGAGCGGGCCGCCTACACCTTTCCCTGGACCGCGGGCATCTTCCGCGATTGTCTGCGCGTGGGCTACGTCTGCCGCGTGATGATGCTCGCCGAGCGGGTCGCCGGCTACGGCGTGATGAGCCTCGGGGCCGGCGAGATGCACGTGCTCAACCTGTGCATCGCCGAGGAGCATCGTGGCCGCGGCTTCGGCCGACGCATGCTCGAGCACTTGCTCGAACATGGCGCGGCCGCCGGCATGCTCGATGCGTTCCTCGAAGTGCGCCCTTCGAATTGTGCCGCGCTCGCGCTGTACCGCTCGCTCGGTTTCGTGCAGATCGGGATGCGCCGTGGCTACTACCAGGCGCTCAACGGCCGCGAAGACGCCTGCGTATTGAAACTGACCCTGCGCGCAAGCCGCGCTGACCACACCTGAATCCCAACATCCATGACTGACCTTGCTGCCGAAGTCCGCAGACGGCGGACCTTTGCCATCATCTCGCATCCCGATGCGGGCAAGACGACGCTGACGGAGAAGCTGCTGCTGTTCGGCGGGGCGATCCAGATGGCCGGTACCGTCAAGGGCCGCAAGGCCGACCGCCATGCCACCTCGGACTGGATGCGCCTCGAGCAGCAGCGCGGCATCTCGGTGACCTCCTCGGTGATGCAGTTCCCGTACGGGCAGTGCATCGTCAACCTGCTCGATACGCCGGGCCACGAGGACTTTTCCGAGGACACCTACCGTACGCTGACCGCGGTCGACTCGGCGTTGATGGTGATCGACTGCGCCAAGGGCGTCGAGCAGCGCACCATCAAGCTGATGGAGGTGTGCCGCATGCGCGACACGCCGATCATGACGTTCATCAATAAACTCGATCGCGAAGGGCGCGCGCCGATCGAACTGCTCGATGAAATCGAGCGCGTGCTCGCCATCCGCACCGCGCCGGTGACCTGGCCGATCGGCATGGGGCGCGCGCTGCGCGGCATCTATCACCTGCTCGAGGACCGGCTGTACGTCTACAACGCCGCCGAGCGCGGCCGTATGGGGGAGAACCAGGTGATCGAGGGACTCTCGAGCGCAGCGGCCGAGGAGTTTCTCGGTGCCGAGGCCGCCGCGGCGCGCGAGGAGATCGAACTGGTGCGCGGGGCGACCGAGCCGTTCGATCCCGAGGCGTATCGCACCGGGCGGCAGACGCCGGTGTTCTTCGGCTCCGCGATCAACAACTTCGGCGTCGAGGAGCTGCTGGCGTCCTTCACCCGCCATGCGCCGGGGCCGCTGCCGCGCGCGGCGCGCGAGCGGCCGGTCGATCCGAACGAGCCGGTGCTCACCGGTTTCGTGTTCAAGATCCAGGCCAACATGGATCCGGGTCATCGCGACCGCATCGCGTTCATGCGCCTGTGCTCGGGTCGCTACACTCGCGGGATGCGCCTGTATCACGTGCGGCTCGGCAAAGAGGTGCGCATCTCCGATGCGCTCACGTTCATGGCCGCCGAGCGCGAGCATGCCGAGGAGGCCTTTGCCGGGGACATCATCGGATTGCACAATCACGGCACGATCAACATCGGTGATACCTTCACCGAGGGCGAGCGGCTGGTGTTCACCGGCGTGCCGAACTTCGCCCCGGAGCTCTTCCGCCGCGCGGTGCTGAAGGATCCGTTGAAGATGAAGGCGCTGCAGAAGGGACTCGCACAGCTGTGCGAGGAGGGCGCAACGCAGTTGTTCAAGCCGCTGCGCAACAATGATCTGATCCTCGGGGCAGTCGGGCCGCTGCAGTTCGAAGTGGTCGCCTTTCGCCTGCAGGACGAGTACGGCGTCAGCTGCGTGTTCGAGCCGGTCAACGTCTACACGGCCCGCTGGATCGTCTGCGACGACGCGCGCAAGCTCGAGGAGTTTCGCTCGCGCGCCTACGAGAACCTGGCGGTCGATCACAGCGACGCGCCGGTGTATCTGGCGCCGGGCCGAGTCAACCTCGAGCTGACCCGAGAGCGCTGGCCCGACATCGTGTTTCGCGAAACCCGCGAGCACGCGCTCTAGCGCCGGGTATCTGCGTGCCGGCGCGGGCCTGCGCCGGTGCTACGGGGTCGCCGTCGCCGCGCGCCGCGGCGTCACCCAGTACCCGGTACGTCCGCCGAACTCGGGGCATTGCCGCCGTGAAATCGTCCGAAGTGACGGGCGGACACCAGGGCGATGAGCAGAGCGCCAGATGCCGCTGCGGCCGCTTGCGCGGGGTTGCGCGCGTGAACGGCTCCGACATGACGGATGATCAGATACCCGATGGGTTATGTTCTGAAAGTCGTGGATTGAAGACCATACGTCGAGGGCTACGATCTGCAGACGGCTGATCCGTAGTTCTTAACATTGCGACAGGTTGAAGCGTGCACGTGTCAATCCATTCCGGTAGTCGTCACTGGTTCGGACGACGAGCGCTCCGCATTCGAATGGTTGAAAGTAGTTTCCGTGGCCACTATTGCAAATACTCCGGTCATCACCGCGATGGCAACCCGAACGGCTGGCGGCATGAGCGCTCTTTAGAGCCATACTGGCTGAGGCTCGTGTCGAGCCCGTGTCGCACAGCGGTGTGCGCAAGCTCGCGGGCAGCGGCGCCACGGTCGCTGACCGGGTGATTCTCAGCAAGATCTTCGATCCCGGCGGAACATCTCCTGGTCGGCTCGCTGCCTCGACCGGCCTGACTCGTGGGTCGGTATCGCCGCTCGTTGATCGCACCCATCAGGGTGGCTGGGGAGATTCCGCGATCGGTGACGGGTGCGCCAGCTCTTCTTCGCTTGTCAATAATATGCACGTACGTTATATTATTGCCAAGAGGTTCGAATGAAGCCGCGCCGCTGGGATACCCTCCTGTACGACATTGCCGAAGGGCAACTGGGCTATTTCACCACGGCGCAAGCGCGCGAGGCCGGTCTGCATCCGGTGCGGCTAGTTCAGCTTCATCGACAGGGTGACATCCAGCGCGTATCGCGCGGTGTCTATCGACTGACGCGATACCCCGTCTCGCCACTCGGCCAGTACATGGAAGCGGCTCTGTGGCCGCAAGTCCGCCGCCCCGGCGCACAAGCTACCGTTTCTCACGAATCCGCCCTGGCGATTTACGGATTGTCGGACGTCAGTCCTGCGAAAGTGCACATCACCTTTCCACATGCGCTTCGCATTCGTCGCGCTTTACCCCGATACCTAGTTCTTCACTACGCGGATCTCGAACCGCGAGATATCAAGCAAA
This sequence comes from Pseudomonadota bacterium, assembly GCA_021851405.1. Taxonomy (GTDB): domain Bacteria; phylum Pseudomonadota; class Gammaproteobacteria; order Steroidobacterales; family Steroidobacteraceae; genus 13-2-20CM-66-19. The sequence continues at coordinate 1,962 of JAJZDW010000017.1, read as the reverse complement.
TCGAAGGCGTACCCGTTACCACCGCCGCGCGCACCATCCGCGACGTGCATGCTGCCCACATCGGGCCTGCGCTCGTCCGCCAAGCAATCACGGACGGACGCAAGACTGGCCACCTGACTTTCGATGAAGCCGATCGGCTCGAAGAAGAACTCCTAGGCGGGCCGCTGCAATCTCGAAAAGTGCGTCCCCGAAAACGATGCCGGGCATCCGAGTGATTCCCCCACGAAAGCCGCCGAACCGTCCGCCGCCGTCCGCGGGCGTACTGGCGAAATATGCCCAAGCGTACGCGCGCGCAAGCGGTGTCAGCGAAGGGCGCGTTCGCACCTGGATCTCATACATGATTACAGCCGGCGTCTTCGAACGAGCTACTGGCGACGGCAATCCGCAGTTCATCATCAAGGGAGGCGTAGCACTCGAACTGCGGCTACGCGATCGGGCTCGAGCAACGAAGGACATCGATGTCGTGTCACACGATCAGGACGCCGACCTCGCGCGAACCTTAGAGCGTGCCATGACGGGCGACCCCTATCAGGGGTTCTCCTTTCGACGCAAGCGAGACCCGCTGGTCCTGGACAATGGCGTCGTGAACATGGAATTCGCCGTGAGTTATCGCGGTGGAACCTGGGCAAGCATCACCATCGATATCGCGCGAGCCGAACCGGGCGAGTCCGAGGTCGAATGGCTGCAGGCGATTCCCCTCACGGAGGCATTCGGGGTCACAGGTCCCATCGCGCTCCCGTGCCTGCCTCTCCGTCTCCACATTGCGCAGAAACTCCATGGCATGACGTTGCCACCCCGACCCGGGAAGCGCAACGATCGTTTTCGCGATCTGATTGATCTTCTGCTCATGGAAACATTGGTGACTGACTACGAGGGGCTTCGTGAGGCATGCGAGGCGGTGTTCCGGACTCGCGGGAGTCATTCGTGGCCACCGCTGCTAGACCTGCCGGCACACTGGGTTGAGCCGGTCACGCGATTGGCTCAGGAACTTCATCTTCCTATCGCCGACGCGTACTCCGGAATGGCCCGTGTGCAGGCATTTGTCGATCGAATCGTCCGCACCTGATCGAGATTTCCGGGGGGCCGCGAAGCGAGCTCGGATGCGCGCGACCCCGTCGGTTCACGCCCTTTGCGCAGCGTTCTGATATGACGTCGGAGTTGACGCCGTATCAAGATGCGCATCAGGGCATCCGACGGCTGTTAAGAGATCGAGCATCGAGCGGCCTCAGCATGTACGCTCGGTCACGAGGACGACGTCGACCTTTCGGGCCGGGACGCCAACTAGCCGGTGTGCAGCATCGAGCGCACCCGCTCGAGCTGCGCGGCGAGTCCGGCCACCGTGCGTTCGAGCTCGAGGATGCGGTCGCGCTCGGCACTCACTACGGCGGGGGGCGCATTGCTGACGAAGCTCTCGTTGCCGAGCCGCGCGCGTACCTTGCCGAGATCGTTCTCCGCGCGAGCGAGGAGCTTCTCGAGCCGTTCGGCTTCGGCGGCGGCGTCGATCAGCCCCTCCATCGGCACGAGCAGCGTCAGCTCCCCGACCAGCGCAGTCGCCGATTGTGGCGCCGGTTCATCGCCGGCGAGGACCCGCGCCGAGTCGATGCCCGCCAGGCGCTCGAGGTAGGGACGATGGCGTTCGAGGTAGGCCCGATCCTGTTCGCACGCGCCCTTCAGCAGCACCGGGATGCGGCGCGAGGGCGCGATGTTCATCTCGCCACGAATCTGCCGGACCGCGAGGACGAAGGCCTGAATCCACCCGATCTCGCGCTCGCTCGCCTCATCCGTCGGGAACTGCTCCGGTAGCGGGTAGGACGAGTTCATGACCGTCTCGCCCGGGCAGCCGGCGAGCGGTGCGGCGCGCTGCCAGATCTCCTCGGTGATGAACGGCATGATCGGGTGCAGGGCGCGCTGCAGCGCCTCGAGGACTTCCGCCAGCGTGCGCCGTGCGCCGCGCTGCGCCGC
>JAJZDW010000016.1 GCA_021851405.1 Pseudomonadota bacterium | reverse complement strand
AGGACGCATCGTGCCACCTCGACGGGGTCGCTCTCATGGATCCACAGGCGCTCGCTACGACGCCGTGGACTACCGGGAAAACCGTGCCGCCTCAGGCCGCATTACCCACTCGAAACTCGATAGAGCCTGGATTTTCCTGGTCAACGTTCCGCTTGGGGCTGCGGTGTTCGCCTTGTGCTGGCGGGTGTTGCCGCGCCATGCCGGGGAGGCCACCGGCGCTCGGCATCTTGACGTCGGGGGCGCCGTGACCGTCACGCTCGCGTTGCTGTTGGCGGTCTACGCCACGATCGACGGCAATAGCGCGGGGTGGACATCGATGCGCACGCTCGGGGTGTTCGGATTCGCCGCGGCATTCTTCGCGCTGTTCCTGCGCATCGAGTCAAGATCCCCTCACCCGCTCGTGCCACTCAGTCTGTTGCGGCTGCGCAATCTCTCCATTGCCAGCATTTCCGCGATGCTGTGGTCGGCGGCCATGTTTGCCTGGTTCTTTCTCTCGGCGCTGTACATGCAGCGCGTACTCGGGTTCACCCCGATGCAGATCGGGATCGCCTTCGTGCCGGCCAATCTGGTGATGGCGGCATTCTCGATCAGCCTGTCCGCCAAGCTCGTGATGCGCTTTGGCGTACGCCGTCCGTTGGGTGCGGGCCTGGTCATTGCTGCGAGTGGCCTGGCGCTATTCGCCCGGGCGCCGGTGGCGGGCACGCTCATCGCGGACATTCTGCCCGGCATGCTCCTGCTCGGTGTGGGCGGCGGCATCGCGTTCAATCCCATGCTGATGGCGGCCATGAGCGAGGTCGCGCACACGGAGTCCGGTCTGGCATCCGGCATTGTGAACACCGCATTCCTGCTGGGCGGCGCGTTGGGGTTGGCAATTCTGGCGAGTGTGGCGGCGGCACGCAGTGGCGGCCTGCTCGCCGCGGGCGCCAGTCAGGTGCAAGCGCTCGCCGGTGGCTATCAGGCGGCGTTCGGGACCGGAGCCGGCTTTGCGCTGGTGGCGGCGGTGCTCGGAAGCGTCTGGCTTCAGCGCGTCCCGCCAGCGACCTCATCGCTACCGGGATGAGCGACGGTGCACGCCGCCGCTCCGGGCGGTGCGTGTGGCGCCGCTAGCGGTGATGCGCGCGCACTGCGGATTCGACGGTGTGACGGTGTGATTTGAATGGAGGGGCGGGATCGCCCTGGCAGTGCAGCGTCCAGTGGGAGAAGCGCCTCGGGGTCGTCACGGTGGCGCGAAAAGATTCAGTCGAGAAAGCCACTGAATCGCACAATAAAAGCAAATTAAATCAATGACTTATTGACTATTTCTACGCGGATTTCTTGCGCGGAGGCGGGATGCTCCCACGGTCAGCGGCGGAGCGGGCACCGCCGCGGTGTCCCGGTGCAGCCTGATGTCGATGGAGCAGGACAGCCCCTGAATGCGCACATGGCGCGCGTGGCTTTTGCCGCAGAGCGGCATCCGCGCCCCCGAAGCGGTGCGTAAGCCCGGGCAGAGCTCCCGGCCGAGAGGCGCCCGCACCCGCGTTGACGAAGACACTGCGGACGCGCTGGAACCGAAGTGCCGAGCGCATCGCGCCGATCCCCGTATTCGCCGCGAACGAGGGGTGCTCGTTGCGGCGAGTCGGGGGCGAGTGTCTCTCAGCGTCCTCGGGATTCGCGCTTTTCACGCTTCGCCGCGCGCTTTTCCTCGAGGGTCTTCGCCGGTTTCTTCTTCGCTTCCTTCTTCTTGTCCATGCCTTTGCTCATGCGAGTCTCCTGCGTTGAGGGAGCGTCGAGTATACGTCGCCGAGGTCGGCGAATTCCACGGTGGGTTGTTGATCGACGCCCCGGAGGAGACTCTGCGGCGCGATGCCCGGTCAGCGTGTGCGATCACCGCAGGTCTCGCAGTGCACGGCCTGCACCGTCGCGGCGGAGCGAGAACGAATGCTCGCGATCCCGTCAGTGCAAACCCTTTGCGCCGCTTGCTGACACGGCGTCAGTGTTGGCGTTCGGGCGGACGGAGGGCGGGCGGAGGGCGGCAGTTCGTCGCAGGCTCATCACTCGCCATCGGCCCTGAGGCCGGGACGTGATGCACGGGGAGCGGCCCGTGTGGCGAAGGACATGCGGCGGGTGATCGCCCTGTGCGCTCAGCGTCGCCCCGCGTAGAACCGCGAACCGGCCGAACGGCCCGCCCGGGCCAAGACCGCTCAAGCACCAGCAGACCCAGAGCGAGGAGGGGTCAGGGCGGGAGCACGATCGACGCGCCTCAGCGGCGCTTCACCAGTCCTGCGGCCAGCAACACGATACCGGCGCCGAGCACGCCTCCCCCGACCCAGCCCGGCAGTGTCTTCTCGTGGCGCACGCTCGCCTGAACGCCCGCGATCTTGAACACGCGCTCTCGTGACGCGTAATGCGGCGGTCGCAGGATGAGAAACAGGCCCCCCACCGCGAGAATGAGTCCGGCAACGATCGATGCTTTCACGTCACTCCACCGCTTGAGCTATGGGTCCGAGGAATTCTAGCACCGATCCGGGTCGGGTCGAGCGCTGCGGTGTCGGGTCCGGACGGGTTCGACGCTAAACCATCCGGCTCACCCTCACGACGGAGCGGACCCGCTGAGGCCATGCGGGAGAGGGCGGTCTGCGGCGGTTTGCCCTCACCCCGGGCTGAGCGCATGCGACCGCGCGTCATCTGCGAGCTGCCGGGGTGCGCCGCCCGCCGTGACGGTGGTCGGCGATGGTGTGGTCCGGGGGGGCGCCGCCACCGTCCGGGAGGTGATTCGAACCCGACACATGTTTCGTCGCTGCAGCGGCGAACGGGCCGCATCGTGGGGCGCAGAAGTGTTTCTGATCAGCCACTTGGGGGAAATTCCCGGCGTGGCACGAGGGTTGCTTGAGGAGCGTTGCAGCCAGGAACCGACTGTGTGCAGTGGTGAGCGGCGGCGCAATGCATCGCGAAGTCAAACCATCCATGTGCGGAGAATCCTCAATGAAGACGAACAAACTGATTGCCGTGGCGATCGCCATGGCGCTGGCGTCGGCCTCCGGGCTGGCGATAGCGAATCCTCCATCCACGTCGGTCACGAAGAACAGTACAGCCACGCAGGGCGGCAACGGCAGCCCGCAAGCGAACCTCGGATCGTCGGCAAATCTCAGCAGCTATGACCCGACGACGAACACGACGACGAACACGACGACGAACACGACAACGACCACGGACCTGACGAAGACCGTCACCAACGACACCTGGAACACCACGGTCGCCGCGACGTCGAACCTGAACGCGACGGTATCTGGAAATACGGTGGCCGGCATCGGCAATACGGCCTGGAATTCCGGTAACGCCAATGGCGCGAGCGGCGCGGCGGGCGGCAAGGGTGGCGCCGGATATGGCGGCGCGAGCGGCGGATCCTCGGCGGGCATGACGACATCCGGCGGGAATGGAGCCCGGGGTGCTGTCGGGGCGTCGGGCGGCTCAGTGACCGCCGGCGACACGACCAACGGAAGTGCCAGCAACGGTAGCGCGCACGCCGGTTCCGGAGGAAGCGGCGGTGATGTCGGCTTCACGAGGACCGGCGCCGGGGGCGGCGGATTCGGGAGCGGTGGCGCGGCGGACGGAGGCCTGAGTGCCGCGGCGAACAGTGGCTCGAGCACGAAGTCGAACCACTCCTCGACGAGCGGCAACGGTGGCGCCGCAACGTCGGGCAATGGTACCGGTGGTGGCGCGGCGAACACCGTGGCCAGCACCAATACGGGCGGAGCGGGTGGTTCGAGCGGATCGGCCACCAATGGCTATGCTGCCAACGGCAGCGCGACGGCATCGCTCGGCAATGCGGGTAGCGGTGGCGGCGGCGGCAACGGCGGTAGCGGCGGCTCCGGAACCGGAGGCACGCAGGCGCCGACGACCGGAACCGGTGGCGTCGGCAATGGTGCGGTGGGCGGCGCGGGCGGCGCAGGCGGTATCGGCGGGAACAATACCGTCACCGCCGGGACGTTCGACATGTCCAACAACATCAGCAGTGCCTTCACGAATGGGGCCGGCATCACGGTGGCGAGCCAGAACAGCGGCATGTCGTCGCTGATCCAGCAGAGCGTCAACGTACAGGCCAACCTGTCGCTTTCAGCGACCGGTCACTAGCACCGGGGAGCGCTTCGGAGCGTCGCGCGGTGGGCGCGACGCTCCGAGCGCTCATTGCGGAGGTTGCCATGAATCGCCCCATAGTACCGATCATCATGCTGGCGTCCCTGGGCGTCCTCGGGGCTGTTGCGGCGCGGGGTGAGACGCCCACAGCGCCCCTTCCGGCAGCGAAAATCCAACATCGTCCGAGCGTTCAACCGACTGCACGAAAGAACGTGCCTGTGCACAGCACTGCGACAGCACGGCGGCCGAAGTCCAAAGCGCAGGCCGCGGCCGCAAAATCCTCGCCAGACTCGGCGGCTCTGCTCAGCGCCGCGGTGATCGGGGATGCGTTGCTCGCCAAGGAGCGCGGGGGCACCGATACCCAATTGAGCCAGAACAACTCCAACGGCGCGGTGAGCGGAAACGTCGCCTCGCAGCTGACGACCGGCTCAAACTCGATCAGCAGCAGTGCATTCTCGAATTCCTCGGGCATTCCGATCGTGATCCAGAACACCGGCAACAACGTGCTGATTCAAAATTCGACGATCCTGAACCTGCAATTGACCGGCCAGAAGTAGAGGCGTCGCCGTGCGTAAACCCCTGAGGGCGATGCTCGCCGTGGCGCTCGGGCTTCTGGCCGCTCGAGCCGTGCATGCCGAGAGCATGATCCAGGTGAGCGGCGGGGAGTCGTATTCGGTGCCGGTCCACACGTTGCAGCAGATGCGCTTTTATTGGGCATTTCGCCGCACGGTGCATCAGCAGTACGACTTCAGTTGCGGCTCGGCGGCGTTGGCGACGCTGCTGACCTACCAGTACGGACGGCCGACCACAGAAACGGCAGTGTTTCGAACGATGTACGCGGTCGGCAATCAGGCACAGATCCGCATCGAGGGCTTCTCTCTGCTCGATATGAAGCGCTATCTGCAGAGCCTGGGTTACGTCGCCGACGGCGTGCGCGTTCCACTGAGTACGCTGATTAAGATCGGCATCCCGGCGATCGCCCTGATTACCGATCACGGGTACCGCCACTTCGTCGTCGTCAAGGGTGCCAATGCCTACCGAGTGGTGCTCGGTGATCCTGCGCTCGGTCGTCGGGTGATGTCCCGCAAGGCGTTCGCGCGCGTGCGGGTCGGGAATCTGTTCTTCGTGATCCGCAACGATTTGAATATCGCCCGGTTCAACCTGCCGGCAGATTGGGCATCGGCAACGCCGCCGCCGCTGTTCCTCGGCGTGGATCGGCATTCGCTGGCCCTTGAGTTCCTCGACATACCGAACGGGAATCGCTTCTGAGCGAGTGGGGGCCCGTATGCGCATTCTCAAACCGTTGATCATGGGACTGTGCATCGGCTCTAGTGCGGCTGCAGTCGCTTCGCCGGTGAACATTATGGCCGCAGAACGGGCCGAAGCGTCCTGGGTGATCGTGCCCGATTTTGAGCTGGCGAAGTTGCATGGCGGGTTCGATTTCAGTCCAGGCAATCTCGTCGCATACTTTGCGATCGCGCGCACCGTGGAGGTGAACGGCCAGGTCGTGGCGCAAATGCAGCTGGTGATCACCAATCTCGGCAATCTGGCCTCCGGTGGCCTGCCGCAGATCTCGGTCACCGGTCCGCTCGCCCAGTTGATCCAGGTTCTCGATTCGGGACAGGGCGCGTCTGCGAGCAGCGCGGCGGGACTCCTGATGTCCACGCCCGTTGCCACCCCGGCGGCCACCCCCGTTGCCACCCCGGCGGCCACCCCCGTTGCCACCCCGGCGGCCACCCCGGCGGCCACCCCGGTGGCCACCCCAGTTGCCACCGCGCTTCCAGTTCAGACCGCGCCGGTAGGCGCTCCTGCGGTGGCGAGTGCATCCGCGGTCACCTCGAGTACCCCTGGAGTGACCAGCGGATCGGTGAGCTCTCCTGACGTGCAGAGTGGATCGACCGCGCAATTCGGCAGTGCGCTCACGAATGCTGTCGCGGTCGCCAACGGCGCACTGTCCGGAACCGGCAGCGGATCGGCTCCGTCGGCTCCGGCGCCATCGGTCTCGGCACCGGCAGTGCAGCCTGCGGTTGCAACGACCGCGCCGGTGGCGACGCAGGCGCACCCCTCAATTCAGGCCAGCCCCTTGGTCACAGCGAGCCCTGCGGTTCCGTCGGCACCGGCGAACATTGCGCCGATCGTGGCAGCATCGCCGCAGGTGACGAGTTCGCCCAGTGCCGGCGGCGTGGTGCCGGTCATCGTGATCACCAACCTCCCGAACGCATCGGCGATCACGACCGCAGTGCAGAATGAAGTGCTTGCGACCACGATCCAGACTCAAACGACCATCACCGCGACACTGGGCAGTCTGCCGGTGGCCAATGCGCTGTCGTTGGCGTCGGCGATCCAGGCGCAGGTGGCGGCCTCGATCAGCCATTGAGCCGGACCGGGGCGCCTCAGAAGGAGATCGGCAGGCGGGCGGTCGCCTCGAGATCGGGAGAATCGCGTGTCACCCCGATCCCAATCGTGATGTTCAGCAGCGTGCTGCGATTGATCTGGTAGGTGACGCCGAAGCGCAGCGTCCCGAGCTGCAGGGTGCCGACTCGGGCGAGCGCCAGACCACTTGCCGGTGAGGTCTGTGTGGTCTGGAAAACGATGCTGTGCTGGTAACCGATGCTGAACGAGGCGCGCGCATTGAGCGCCAGACCCATGCCCAAGGTCACGTCGATAATGGCGCCGGGATGGATGTATCCATATCCGTGCCCGACGTTGCGACTGATGCTGTAAGTGTAATCGGCGCCGCCGAAGAAGACCGCCGGATCGGACGGCATGAGGAACGTGATGCCTGGCTGAATCGCGTTGAACCCAGATCCGGTGGCGAGCGTACTCTGCAGGCCGGTGTTCGGGTCGATCGGTTCCTGGAAGATGCTGGTGCCGGTATGCGACTTGAATAGCAGCGACCCGATCCACACGACGTTGTCGCCGTGAAATTCGTTCAGCTGCGCGCGCAATGCCACCTCCGCGTCGCCGATGTCGCTGCCGGAGGCGTTGAAATAGGAATTGGTGGTGGCCGCGGTGGCCAGCGGTCGGGTTTCCGTGGTGGTGTTCTCGATCACGTACGGAACCCGCACCTCGACTTCAAGACGCCGCAGTAGACCGTACCGCGCGGTGAGGTTGTACGTCGTCAGGTTGCTCTCGATACGCTGAACGTCAATCAGTCCTATGGTCAGTGCGGGCAGGACCGTGTAGCCGAGCAGGGCGATTTGATTGTTGGTCGAATGCACGTACTGGATGGACGGCTCGAGGACCAGAGTTCCCTGCGGAGTCAATGCCGTGGGCTCGGCAAAGACCTGGGCCGCAGGTGCTGGGCCCTGCGGTGCCGCCGGCGCCTGGCCGACTGGAGTGGGCTGAGTGGCGGGCGGAGAATCGGCAGCGAATGTGTGGGCACAGGGGGACAACGCGGCCGCGAGCAATGTGCTTGCGGCAAGGGTACGGTAGCGGTGCATTGTTCTTGCTCCCATGGCATGGCGACTGATCGCTCAAGTGTCGAGCGCACTGAGACGTCCGCGCGGGGACATCCCCAGACGTTTGAGGATCCGATAGAGCGTGACTCTGGAGACCCCGAGCTCGCGTGCGGTCGCGGCGATGTTGTGGCCGCTGCGATCGAGCGCGGTCTCGATGAGTTGTCGCTCGGTCCCCGCGCGTGCGTCGGCCAGGGAGCCGCTGACGCACAGCGCGCCGCGGCGCTCCAATTGCAGGTCCGTTGGGGTGATCAGCGGACCGTTGCACATCACGACCGCGTGCTGCACCTTGTTCAGGACCTCGCGGATGTTCCCGGGCCAGCTGTGGTGCCGGATCGCCGCAAGTGCGGCCTCGGAGAAGCCGCGTACGCCGGGTTGGCAGCCGAGGATTTCCCGATGCAGAAAGTGCTCCGCGAGGAGGACGCTGTCCGCGCCACGTGCCCGCAGTGGTGGGATCTCGATATGCAGCACGTTCAGTCGATAAAATAAATCTTCGCGAAACTCTCCGGCCCGAACCGCGGCACTCAAGTCCTTGTGCGTTGCGGCGATGACGCGGGCGTCGATGCGCAGCTCGCGGGTCGAACCGACCCGGGTCACGGTGGACTCCTGCAGGAAGCGAAGCAGGCTCGCTTGGGCGGGACGCGGCAAATCGCCGATCTCATCAAGGAAGATCGTTCCATGGTCGGCCGCCTCGATCGAACCGATCTGTCGTTCGTGCGCGCCGGTGAATGAGCCGCGTTCGTGGCCGAACAGTAGGCTTTCGATGAGCGCCTGGGGCAGTGCGCCGCAATTGACCGGTACGAATGGACCGGCGGCTTGCTCCGAACCGCCGTGCACTGCCCGGGCGGCGAGTTCCTTGCCGACGCCACTCTCGCCGGTGAGCAGCAAGGGCGCACTCGCGCGCATCACCCGCTCGAGTTGGCGGTAGAGCGCCTGCATGCCCGGGCTGTCGCCGATCATGCCGTACTGGCCGCGGCTGCGGATCGGGGGGGCGAAGGCGGCGCGGCGCAGCAGGGATTTCCCATACGCATGCCCGAGCGAGTGCAGCAGGCGAGCACCGTCGAGCGGCAGCGTGTGGAAGTCGAAGAATATGGAGGCGAGCGCGCGCGCCGCTCGCGGATCTCGCGGCGCCTCTTTGGGGATGACGGCCAGCCACTCCATGTCGCTCGGCGCATCGATCCTCATAAAGTCACCCGGGCTACAGATGAGCGCCTCGTCGAAGACCGCGATGCCGACCGAGCAGTCCGACTCACCGCCGGCGGTGCGGACGTCTTCGAGTCGGGTCGCACGTCGGATCTCCCAATTCTGGGCGGCGATCAGGATGTCCAGTTCCAGTGTGGATCCGGCACCCTGTAGTACGACGACGCGCCGAGACATGTGGAGAACTTCTTATGTCACGTGCATGCGGGGGCACGCTATAGTGACGACGGGCGTGCTCACAGTGGGGCTTGTACGTAGCACGCGAGGTGCCTTAGGTGTTGCCGCGGCATCGCCTTTAGTCGGGATCGACAGTGAAAGTTGTTACGCAAGGACGAGGAAATCCTCGGGCCGTTCGAGTCTGAGCACACCGTACGTTGATGCGCCGCGCTCGGCGCGGTCGCTGGGCATCGCTATGAGCACCGTCGGATGTATCAGGGTAGATACAGGGCGTTTTTTTTATTCAGTCACTGCGGAGAGGGTCAGGAGGATGAAGGCCGGCAACGGTACAAGGTGTGACTGGGGGGCCGAAAGGACTGCCGTGGAATTCGCAGCGGCCGTCCTGACGGAGGTGGGGTGGTGGAGCGAGCTGCGGGACGTAACGTCAGGAATTACGAGAGTCTCGGTGCGCGGATTGACCTGAATTTCTTCGCGGTGCGCCCGCGTGCGGTTGCGGGTCCCGGCGGGCGTTTCGCTATGAACATGGTGTCGCGGACATCCGTGGGGCACGGGCTATGTGGCCTTGATTGCGCCCGCGTCGATTTCCACGCTTCCGCGCTCGCGGCACCTGCGCCGGGGCCGCCGGATCGCATGCCGGTAGTCTGTATGCCGGCCTCCCGCCTCGTGCCTGGTTCGCTCTCGGTCGGCTACCGCTGCGGCTGCTACCTGGACCGCTCGTCCGGCTGGCGCGTGCCGATTCCACCCTTGTGCGCACTGGTGGTGTGCCGGGGCAGCAGATCGATGGGTGGCGGGTCGAGCGGCGGTGAAGCCGTTGGCTCACGGTCGCCCGCGCTGTTAGCTGGCGCCCAGGCGCAGCGCTCGTACATGGTGAGTGAAAATCGCCATCCGTATGCCTGCGGACCGTACCGCTGGAGTTTATGTCTGGTCGCTGATGCGGCCCAATAGGAGTGATGAAGCGATTGTGCGTGCGGTCCTTGGCGTCGGTACCCGTTACGTCCGTCCGCGAGGGAAGGGTCCGGAACTTGGCGTGTGACGGCACAGCGCTGATGAGCATCGCCGTGCAGGGGAGCATGTTCCCCTGCACGGTGATGGCAAATCGCGCATTCGTTCATAACGGCGCGAACTGCGCAGTGAAGTGCCGCAACCGTTGCGGTTGCTCGACGATGCGGAGCCCGCGCAGATCACGCCGACGCGCCGCGATCTCGCCGATGACTTCGATCAGATAGTCGGCATGGGCTTGCGTGTACACGCGCCGCGGCATCGCGAGGCGCACCAGATCCATCATGGCGGGCCGTTCGCTGCCGTCGCTCTGTCGGCCGAACATCACCGTGCCGATCTCACAACTGCGAATGCCACCATGCTCATACAGCGCCGCTACTAGCGCCTGCCCGGGATATTGCAGGGGCGCAATGTGATCGAGAAAGGCACGCGCGTCGATGAATACTGCATGCCCACCACTCGGTTCCACGGTAGGCACACCGAGCGCGCGCAAGCGCTCGACGACGTATTCGCAGGTCCGCAAGCGGTAGCGAAGATAATCCTCGTCGATGACCTCGGCGAGACCCTGGGCGATCGCTTCGAGATCTCGGCCCGCCAGCCCGCCGTAGGTCGGAAATCCCTCAGTGAGAATGAGCCGCTCGCGCGCACGTTGGGCCAGTGTGTCATCGTTCACCGCCAGCCAGCCCCCAATATTGGCGAGCGCGTCCTTCTTGGCACTCATGATCATGCCGTCGGCAACCGAGAACATGTCGCGCACGATGTCCGGTACGGCGCGCAATTGCTGGCCAGGCTCCCGAAGTTTGATGAAGTACGCGTTTTCTGCAAATCGGCAACCATCGATGAACAGCGGCTTGCCGTAGCGATTGGCAATCGCCGCCGTGGCGCGGATGTTCTCGAGACTCACCGGCTGGCCGCCTCCGGTGTTGTTCGTGACCGTCAGCATCACGGCGGGAACCTCGGCGTGGCGCTCCTCCAGAAGTCTCTCGAGCCGCGTGGTATCTATGTTGCCCTTGAAGGGATGACGCGAGGCAGGATCACGTCCTTCCGCGATGAGCAGATCAAGCGCTTCGGCTCCGCTCGCCTCGATGTTTGCCCGCGTCGTATCGAAATGCGCATTGGAGGGAATCACCCGCCCCGCGCCGCCGATCAGGGCAAAGAGGATTGCCTCTGCGGCGCGTCCCTGATGCGTCGGGATCACGTGTTCGAACGGCATGAGTGCCTTCACCGCCGCTTCGAACCGGTAGAAAGACGGTGAGCCGGCGTAGGATTCGTCGCCCGCCATCAGGGCCGCCCATTGCCGCGCGCTCATGGCGCTCGTGCCCGAATCGGTGAGCAGGTCGATGGTGACGTCCTCCGAACGCACCGCGAAGAGGTTCCAGTGGGCGCTCTTGAGCACCTCGCGCCGCTCGGCGGGCGTGGTGAGGCGGATGGGCTCGATGGCCTTGATGCGAAACGGCTCGATGATGGTTTTCATAGCGGTATGTACATGCCCCGTGTTCCGAGATCTTAAACAGTCGCCCGAGAACATTGTTCCTGAATGATCCCTGCAATCGGTCCGCAAAAGAACGACGGCCTGCTTCTTCTGGATCGAAGGGGAAACTGTTTGCGCGAGCCGCGTAGGCGATCACTACGGGCGGGAAACTGATGCGCCCACCGGGCAGACCCGGCCCTTTGGGGACCGGGAGCGGCGTCACTGCCGCCGAATCGGCGTCGATCCGCCGACGAGCAACTCCGCCAGCCGCCGTCCGGTCCGACCGAGCGGTGCAGTGACGCGATGAACGAGTTGGGGCGTGAAACGATATCTAGAGCCACCAGCGTAGTGCAGCTCGGTGAGCGCGCCGGTGTGCAATTCGCGGTCGACGAGATAGCGCGGCATCCAACCGAAGCCTAAGCCCATCCGCAGAGCCTGCTTCTTGGCGATGAATCCGGAGAGATAGAAGACGCGATCGCCGCCGAACATATGCTCATCGTCGCCCCGGTCGCTCGAATCCTGGACGGAGAGCTCCACGTGCTCATGAAGATCAGAGAGCGTGACGCGGGCGTGGTTCGCAAGAGGGTGTCGCGGCGAAACGCATAAAACGCATTCCACTTCCTGCAGTGGATGCGCGTCGAGATCCGAACGACCCACATAATCCTTGACCAGCATGATATCAGCGTTGTCCTTCTCGAAGCGGAACTGGACGCCGCCGAGATACTCGACCTTTAATTGAATCCGCGTTGGCACCTTTTCGTCGGCCAATGTCTTTAGTGCGCGCAAGGTCGCCTCAAGCGACAGGATCCCGTCGAGAATCACGGTGAGGCGCGGCTCCCAGCCAGAGGAAAACTGCTGAGCCATGCACGCCATGCGATCCGCCTGGCCGAGCAGGCGGCGCCCCTCCGCGAGCAATGCCTCCCCCGCGGGGGTCAATTGGACACGGTATTGAGTCCGATCCAGCAGCGGCACCCCGAGCTGTGCTTCGAGCTTACCGACCTGATAGCTCACCGTGGATTGAACTCTGTGCAGCGCTGCCGCCGCCTGGGCGAACCCGCCGTGGCGCACCACGGCATCCAAGGCGCGTATCGCATCGAGATCGGGGCGCGACATGATCGAAGTTATCGATTGATATTGCCGTAATTATACGCTTTCTTGGGCCGACCTCGCCACTTACTCTCGGACTGACGCCCGCGAAAGGCGCGGACGTCATTGCGGGGATACCCCCCCGTCGATCACTCGGTAACCGTCGGGCCTGCGCCGACGGAAGGCAGGCGCGAATGAATGCAGAATCTCCAAACGGTTCCCCGACCAGACATCGCCCCTGGGCCGAGCCCTGGAAGATAAAAGTCGTCGAGCCGATTCGTATGACCTCCCGGGCGGCGCGGGAGGTTGCGATTCGGGAAGCGGGGTACAACACGTTCCTCCTGCGCAGCGAGGATGTATACATTGATCTGCTCACCGACAGCGGCACCAACGCGATGAGCGACTCTCAGTGGGCCGCGATGATGATGGGTGATGAAGCGTACGCGGGGAGTCGGAATTTCTATCATCTCGAGAAGACCATCCGCGACCACTACGGGTATCGATTTGTAGTTCCGACGCATCAGGGACGAGGCGCGGAGAACATACTGGCGAAAATCATGATCAAGCCTGGCGATGTCGTGCCAGGAAACATGTATTTCACGACGACCCGGGCACATCAGGAGATGGCCGGTGCGACCTTCGCGGATGTCGTCGTCCGCGAGGCTCATGATCCGACTCTCGAGTTGCCGTTCAAGGGCAATGTGGATCTTGATGCGCTCAGCGCCCTGATCGCGAGGGTCGGCGCCAATCGTATCCCCTACATCAGTCTTGCGGCCACCGTCAACATGGCCGGCGGCCAGCCGGTGTCGATGGCGAACGCCCGTGACGTACATGAGCTTGCGACGCGCCATGGCATAAAAGTCATGCTGGACGCGACGCGTGCAGTCGAGAACGCATATTTCATCCAACAGCGAGAGTCCGGGTACGCGACCAAGACCGTGGCGGAGATTCTGCGGGAGTTCTGTTCATACACTGACGGCTGCACAATGAGCGGCAAGAAGGACGCGCTGGTCAACATCGGCGGTTGGCTGGCGCTGAACGACGAGCAGCGCTACGAGGAGGCAAGCAATCTCGTCGTGCTCTATGAAGGCCTGCACACCTACGGGGGCATGGCGGGTCGTGATATGGAGGCAATGGCCAGAGGCATCGTCGAGTCGGTCGCTGACGATCACATCCGGGCGCGGGTCGGCCAGGTCGAGTATCTCGGGCGGAAGCTGATCGAGGCCGCAGTCCCCGTGGTGCGCCCGATTGGCGGTCACGCCGTGTACCTCGATGCCAAGGCGTTCTACCCGCACCTGGATCAGGAACAGTTTCCGGCCCAGGCGCTCGCGGCGCATCTTTATGAGGATTCTGGGGTGCGCGCCATGGAGCGCGGCATCGTCTCAGCAGGCCGCGACAAGGAGACTGGCAAGAATTACCGTCCGGCGTTGGAACTGGTGCGCCTGACAATTCCCCGGCGTGTCTACACGCAGGCTCACATGGACGTGACCGCAGAGTCGGTGATCGAAGTGTACGGCAAGCGCTTGACCGCGAGGGGACTCAAACTCGTCCACGAGCCACGGTATCTCAGGTTCTTCCAGGCGCGCTTCGAGCCATTGTGACCCGCGGCGGCCAGTAGCGTGATCGGCCTGCGGTACGGTCCTCGCCAAGGACGGCATGAGTGCGTGAAGGTACCGCGGCACCGTGTGAGTGAAGGTCGCCTGCGCAAGGTGCGCGCCCCACTTCGCGCACCTGCTGAGCGCAGCGCGCGGTGAGCCGCGGCGTGATAGGCGGGCTCAGGGGCTGGCGGTTCGGGCGCAGACTGGCGTGGGTCTGTCGGTGAGGCGGGTGAATCGCAAAGCGCCGCGTGCTACGAAGGTCGCGGCGTGTGGCGCTCAAGCGTGGTTCACCTGTGACCATTTCTGCCACGCGTAGACGGGCAGGCCGGCGAGCATGACGAGGGTGCCCCAGTAGAGGGAGTGCCGCCCGGTGCCGGCCGCGGCCCAGAGTGCAAACACGAATGCCACCGCGGCCAGCAGCACGTTGCGTAGCGGGCGGGCGTGCTCGCGGCTGCCGAGCGCTTCCGCCACCGCGCACATCATGTACGGCACAAGGGTGAAGAAGGTGGCGATGAGGATGATCACGTCGAAGGTGCCGACCAGACCGCGGCTGTAGTTCATGGCGATCAGGCCACTGGCGATGAGTCCGGAGAGCACCAGCCCGATCGCTGGGGTGCCGCGCCGGATTTCGCGGGCGAAGACGCTCGGGAATAGCTGGTCGCGGGCGACGGCTTGCGCGAACTGCCCGGCCATGAGCGTCCAGCCGTTGAGCGCACCGAAGCACGAAATCGCCGCGGCCGCGGCGATCAGATCCCCGGCCCAGCCTCCCCAGAGCGCTTGCGCAGCGGCGGCGAGCGGCGCGTTGGAGTGTGCGAGCGTTGCGGCCGGCACGATGCCCATCACCACCGTGGTACAGGCGATATACACGACGGCGGCGATGGTGGTGCCGAGCAACGTGGCTCTGGGAATGGTTCTTGCCGGGTCTTTGACATGATCGGCCGGGATGGTGGCGCACTCGAGGCCGACGAAGGCCCACATCGTCAGGGCTGCGCAGGTGCTGATCGAGGCAAACGGACTGACGGTGGCCGGTCCTGCCGTGATCAATTTGGGGTCAAAATAGAAACTGCCGACGGTGGCCAGCACCAACAGCGGGGAGAGTTTGAGGATCACGGTGACGAGTTGCAGCCGGCCGGCCGCGCGCACGCCCCAGATGTTCACGCCCGTGAGCACCCAGCTCGTGAGCAGAGCAGCGCCGGCGCCGGCCCAACGGTGCACGGCCAGTGCGGGTGCGAACGGGACCAGGTAACTGACGAACGCGACGGCAATCGCGGCCACCGATGCGGCAATGCTGATCCAGTACATCCACGCGACCAGGAAGCCGGCAAAATCCCCGAGTTCCTCGCGCGTATAGGCGTACGGTCCGCCGGAGCGGGGCATGCGCCGTGCCAGGTCGCTGAACATCCACGCCAGCAGCAGCGCACCGGCGGTGCTGAATCCCCAGCCCCACAGACTGTATCGCCCGTACACCGCGAGTGCGGCCGGCAGCAAAAACACTCCCGAGCCCACCATGTTGCCGACCACCACGGAGGTGGTGGTGGCCAGACCTAGGCTGCGTCGCGGTTCACTGCCGGGGTGCATGTCGCGGATTCCTCCGAAGAGAGGACGGGGAATTCGAGCCCGTACACAGTACCTGATATTCTTCGTGTCGAATATCGTTCCTGACGAGGTGCCCATGCCGAGCAGCCCGCAGCAGGTGCGCATCGCGGTGACGCGCCCGGTGAGTCTGGCGTTGCTGCGGTGCGAGCTGACGCATCTGGCGCGGACGCCGATCGACATCGACCGGGCGCGAGAGCAACACGCGGCCTACGAGCAGGCGCTGAGTCGCGTGGGTTGTCGTCTCGAGCGGCTGCCCGAGGCCCCGATGCTCGCCGACTCGGTGTTCGTCGAGGATACCGCGATCGTTCTCGATGAAATCGCCGTCGTGACCCGTCCGGGCGCGCCCTCGCGGCGCGCCGAGACCGATTCGGTGGCGGACGTGCTCGGCCGGTACCGGCGGATCGCGGGGATTGCGGCGCCGGCAACTCTCGATGGCGGTGACGTGTTGCGTGTGAACCGGACGCTCTACGTCGGACTCTCGGGTCGCAGCAGCCGTTCGGGCATCGAGCAGCTGGCGGGCCACGTGGCGCCGTTGGGCTATCGGGTCGAAGCCGTCCCGGTGCACGGCTGCTTGCATTTGAAGAGCGCGGTGACCGTGGTGGGCCCGGAGACTGTGCTGGTCAATCCGCAGTTCGTCGCCACCGAGCCGTTCAGGGGGCTTGAGTGGATCGAGGTCGACCCTGCCGAGCCGCTCGGAGCCAATGCGCTGCTGCTCGGCGACGAGGTGATCTATCCGGCCTCCAAGCCGCGCACCGCCGAGCGGCTGCGCCGCCGTGGTCTGGTCGTCTGCGAGGTCGACGTTTCGGAACTGGAGAGAGCCGAAGGTGCGGTCACCTGCTGCAGCCTGGTCTTCGTCGGCGCTGATGCTCCCCAGCCGTAAGGCTCGGGGGCATCAGCGGCGCGGGCCGGGCTCAGGGGGCGAGCGGGGTCGCGTGGTGCGCCGTGCGGGCGGGTGCAGCAGGCTCGGAAGGGCGCCCGCGCTGAGCGCACTGATCCAGTCATCGCAGAGCGCGACGGCTTCGGCGGGCTTGAACGTGCGCGGGTTCATGCTCGCTTCGATCCACAGGCCATCGAGCAGCGCGGCGAGTGCAATGGCGGCCGGTCGCACCTTGAAATGCGGTGCTCCGCCGTCACCCGATAGCTCCCCGAGCATCGATTCGAGCACGGCGCGGTACGCGACGTAGGTGCGGTCGTGAACCGCGCGGACCCGGGCATCATGGGCCATCATGCTCCAAAACACGAGCCAGGCATTGAACAGTCCGGGCTCGAGGAGTCCCGGGGCAAACGACGCTTGAAAGAACCGCCGCAACCGCTCCCGGGCGGTCGTCTGCGCCTCGCGGGCATGCTGCTCGATGGAGTGCAGCAGCGACATGGCGAGTGATTCGTAGGCGGCCGCGACCAGAGCCGAGAGGCTCGGAAAGTGATGCGTGATCAGTCCCGGGGATACCCTCGCCACCGCGCCGATGCGCCGTGCCGACACCCCCGCATGCCCGTGCTTGCGCAGGCACGCAAGCGTCGCATCGATCAGCGCTTCGCGGCGCACGTTCGCGGGTGCGCGGTGAAATTTCGGCCGGCGGCGCTCTGGGACCATCAACGCACTCTCTTCATCATGGCGCGATCGTCGCGGGCGGACCCCATCGCGCGGTGCACCCATGATACGCCGCACGGCGGATCTCCCCGGGCGCGAGGAGCGGGTCCGGCTGCGGCGAGCGCCGCCGCGGAAGGCGCTCGCTTGACCGTGCTCAAAATACTGCTGTACAGTCGTTCAACAGTGGGCCACGTGAGTCCGGCCGTGAACGCATCTGCGACCGACATCGTCTCTGCAGTCGAGGAGGACTCGCGCAGTTTGCCCGCATGGATCTATCGCGATCCGGAGTTCTTCGAGCGCGAGCAGGAGCAGATCTTCCGCACCAGCTGGCAGCTCGTCTGCCACGTCAACGACATTGCGCAGCGCGGTGACTTTCACACGTTCGAGTTCCTCGGCCAGAGCGTGGTCACGGTGCGCGGCGATGACGGCGAGGTGCGCAGCTTCCACAACGTCTGCCGGCATCGCGCCGCCCGCCTGCTCGATGGACCCAAGGGACAGTGCGGACGTCGCATTACCTGTCCGTACCATGCGTGGACCTACGCGACAGACGGACGTCTGATCGCTCTACCACAGCGCGATGCGTTCCAGGGGCTCGACCGGCAGCAGCATGGTCTGGTCGCGTTGGAGCAGGAGATCTTGTTCGGCTTCGTGTTCGTGCGGTTCGCGCCCGGTGCGCCGAGCGTGCGCGAGATGGCTGCGCCGTACCTGCACGAGCTGGCCGAGTATCGCCTGGAGGAGCTGATTCCCCAGGGACGGGTCACGCTGCGTCCGCGTGCCGTGAACTGGAAGAACATTGCCGATAATTACGCCGACGGCCTGCACATTCCCGTGGCGCATCCGGGACTCTCGCGACTCTTCGGGGACGGCTACGGCATCGAGGCGCGGCCCTGGATCGACAAGATGTGGGGGCAGTTGCGACCGACGGCATCGAGCAATTGGTCCGAGGCGCGGTACCAGCGGCTGCTGCCGCCCGTGGCTCATCTGTCCGCGGCGCGTCAGCGGCTGTGGATTTACTTCAAGCTGTGGCCCAATCTGGCCTTCGACATCTATCCCGATCAGGTCGACTTCATGCAGTTCCTGCCGATTTCTCCGACCGAAACGTTGATCCGCGAGATCGCCTACGTCCACCCCGATGAGCGGCGCGAGATGCGCGCGGCGCGCTATCTGAACTGGCGGATCAACCGCCAGGTCAATCGCGAGGACACCGCGCTCATCGAGCGTGTCCAGGCCGGTATGGCCTCGGACAGCTACTCGGTGGGTCCGCTCGGGGACAACGAAGTCTGTCTGCGAAATTTCGCACGCCGGATGCGCTCGACCATCCCCGAGGCGCGCGCCCCTCGGGCGCCGCTGCCGGGCTGGAGCCATCGTCATCATGACCGCTGAGCGACGCGATGTCGTGATCGTCGGCGGCGGTCACAACGGACTGGTGTGCGCGGCGTATCTGGCGCGGTCCGGACTGAAGGTCACCGTTCTCGAGCGCCGCCCTGTGGTCGGTGGTGCGGCGGTCACGGAGGAATTTCATCCGGGATTTCGCAACTCCGTGGCCGCCTACACCGTGTCGTTGCTCAATCCGAAGGTGATTCGCGACCTGAGTCTTCACGAGTACGGTCTGCGCATCGTGGAGCGGCGGCTCGCCAACTTCCTGCCGACGGCCGATGGGCGCTATCTGTGCAGCGGAGCGGGGCGCACGCGGGGCGAAGTGGCGAAGTTCTCCGCGGCCGACGCCGAGCGTCTCGAGGGTTACGCGGAGCGCCTGGAGAGGATTGCGGATGTGCTGCGCGAACTGGTGCTGCAGACGCCACCGAACGTGGTGTCGGGGAACTGGTTCGCGGCGATCCCGGAGTTGCTGCGCACCGCGCGGCTCGGCTCGCGTCTCGGGCGGCTCGATATGGACTCGCGACGGGAGCTGCTGCGCCTGTTCGCGACTTCGGCCGGCGATTATCTCGAGGACTCGTTCGAGAGCGAACCGATCAAGGCCCTGTATGGCTTTGATGGCATCGTCGGACACTATGCCAGTCCGTACTCTCCCGGGTCCGCGTATGTGCTGCTGCATCACTGTTTCGGCGAGGTGAACGGGAAGAAGGGCACCTGGGGTCATGCGGTCGGTGGCATGGGTGCGATCACGCAGGCAATGGCCAAGTCCGCTGCGGCCCGCGGCGTGGACATCCGCGTCGGCAGCGGGGTGCGCGAGGTGATGGTGGAGAAGGGCCGCGCGGTCGGGGTGGTGACGGCGGATGGCCAGATCGTGCGGGCGGCGGCGGTGGTCTCGAATCTCAATCCGCGGCTGCTCTATCTCAGTCTGATCGATCCGGCGGTCCTGCCGAAGCCGTTTCTCGAGCGCATGGGTCAGTGGCGATGCGGGTCGGGGACGTTCCGCATGAACGTCGCCTTGTCGGAGCTGCCGGACTTCACCTGCCTGCCCGGTACCGCCGTGGCCGATCACCATACCGCCGGCATCATTCTGGCGCCCACGCTCGGCTACATGGAGCAGGCGTATTTCGATGCGCGCACCAGCGGCTGGTCGCGCAAGCCGATCGTCGAGATGGTCATCCCCTCGACGCTCGATGATTCCCTCGCCCCGCCCGGTGGGCACGTGGCGAGTCTGTTCTGCCAGCATGTCGCGCCCGAGCTACCCAATGGCCAGTCCTGGGACGATCACCGCGAGAAGGTCGCCGATCTGATGATCGAGACGGTGAATCAGCATGCCCCGAATTTCAAGCGATCCGTGCTCGGGCGGCAGATCATGAGTCCGTTGGATCTGGAGCGTACGTTCGGGCTCATCGGCGGGGATATCTTCCATGGCCGGCTGCAACTCGACCAGATGTTCTCCGCGCGTCCGATGCTCGGCTACGGCAACTATCGCGGGCCGCTGCGCGGGTTGTATCTGTGCGGGTCGGGGACCCATCCCGGAGGCGGTGTCACCGGAGCGCCAGGCCACAACGCCGCGCAGGAAATCATGAGTGACTTTCGGCTGCAGCGCCTGCGCAGGAGCAGCTGAAGAGTCCCCCGAGTCGGGCTCGCGGCGCTGAGCTCAGTGCGACGCGCTCATGCGCGCCCGGACGATTTCGCGGAACAGCCTGCAGTGCGCGCGACGGATGTGGCTCGCATACGTGAGACGGCCGTTCGCCTGAAATTCAACGAAGCGCTCGCGGCGGCCGAACGCGGGCCAGGCGGGCAGCCCAGGTCCGTTCGGGTTGCCGGTCTTGGCGAAGTTCGTCCAGTAGCGTTCGATCATTCGCGAGAGCTGCCGATCCGAGGCGGTGAAGTGAGCGCCGAGGAAGCCGTGGCTCGGAAAGGTCCCGAACACGTACGGAAGCTCCGAGGAGTGCACCGCGAAGGCATGGCCGGGCAGCGGATGATCGAATTCGTACTCGTAGACACGATGAGCCGCTGCGACGTGCCAGCGCGCCTCGAGCACGGCTGGACAGCGGAACGTGTCATCGGCGAGCAGCTGGTTGAGCGCACTGCCGTACTTCGCGTTGCGGGTGCCCGCTGCCCCGTGCGCGAATCCGTACGATGCGAGCACCTGCGGTGCCAGCGATCCGGCCGCGTGGCGGATGCTCGCGCGAACGACACTGAGCGGCAGCGGGAAGTTCATCTCCCGAGTCGTCGTGCCGAACAGCAGCGGTACGGGGGCCTCGCGGCCGGCGGCATAGGTGAGCAACGGCACGCGCCGGATCACCCAGCCGTCGACGTCCGGGAGCGGATACCGCACGGAACCGCGCGGTAACGCCGAGAGCTTCTCGAGCAGCGTTCGACCCGACATCCTGCGCAGTTGTGCGATGCCTGCGGCGCCCGGCATTGCGCCCAGGGCGGCCACCAGTTGCGCTCCGGCGCGCTCGGCCTGCGCCAGGGGCGCGACCGGGGGTACGAACGGCGTGCCGCTTTCCTCGATGGCTCTCTGGAACAGTCCGCGCGCGGTGGAGGCCATGAGCAGTCCGGTGTCGGTGCCCCCGGCGGACTGTCCGAAAATCGTGATGTTGTGTGGGTCGCCGCCGAAGCGCGCAATGTTTGCACGCACCCAGCGCAGGGCGAGAATCTGATCCATCAGCCCGTAGTTTCCCGAGGCATGATGCGGGGACTCCCGGGTGAGCGCGGGGTCGGCGAGAAAGCCGAACAGGCCGAGCCGGTAGTTGATCGTGACGAGAACGACGCCGTGATCGACCAGCGTTCCGAAGTTATACAGCGCCGATCCGCCGGTGCCGCCGATGTTGGCCCCCCCGTGGATCCAGAACATGACCGGCAGCGGCCGCTTCAGGGGCCCGCGCGGCACGATGACATTCAGGTACAGGCAGTCCTCGCGCCCTGAGGCGGCCGCTCGTGCATTCCATGGGCCGAGCGGCGGCTGCAGGCAGGGCGCGCCGAAGTGCACCGCGCTGCGCACCCCGCGCCAGGGCTTGACCGGCACCGGGGGCTTCCAGCGCAATGGGCCGACGGGCGGTTCGGCATAGGGAATGCCGAGGAATTCCGCGCCTCCGCCCGGTCGCGGCCGCCCGCGCAGCCGTCCCTCCTGGGTCGACACGATGGGCGCGCGCAGGGGCGTCGCGGCATGGCCGGGGGATGCGCCGAGCGCGCCGTAAACCAGGGCGAGTGCCGCCATCGTGCGCACAGCGCGTGTCATGGTGACTCCGGGTGGGGCGCGCGGCGCAGACCGCAGCGCAACGCCATAGTATGCACTTTGCGTGACTCCGGCGGACGGCCGCGAGCAGACCGGTGCATACCCGCGGCGTGCCAGCGGCGGCCTCGAACCTCAAGTGCGCGACCGGACCGGCACCGGTGGTGTCGAGCGGCGCCGAGTCGACGCTGCCGAGCGCGAGGCGCACCGTGGCGATGCGCGCGAAAATGATGCGGAGGCCCGCGCACGATTGCGCCGCCTGAGTTGCTTGCGAGGACTCTTGCGGCGAGCGGAGCGCTCGAGGGCGAGCGCCGGGTCTCAACTGATGTGGTAATTCATGCTGGCATAGACCGTGCGGCCGGGTGCGCGGTAGATCGACGGATCGTAGTTCGATGACTGTGTGACCGAGATCGGCGGGGCTTTGCCGAGCAGGTTGTCGACCCCGGCGGTCACGGTCAATCGGCGCGAGAACCGATAGTCGAGATAGACGTCGTGATACAGGGTGGTGCCGAGGTGGTTGCGTGATTGGCTGGAGTCGGTGAGGTTCGGTTGCGAGCACAGGCCGAGCGCCGTGTCGCTGTACGGGGTGCCGTCGTAGCGGTCGCTACAGGCCTCGCTCATCGGGCCGATGGCGGTGATCTGCCAGCCCGCCTCCCACCGGCCCTGCGTCCATTCGAGCAGTGCGGTGCCGTCCCAGATCGGAATGCCGCTGGGGGAGCCGGAGCCGAGCTCCACGCCGGCCAGCTCCTGCACCTGCATGCCCTGGTTCGTCGCGGTGGCCACGGTGTAGTGGTGTGTCCAGGCGATGTCGCTGCGCACGCTGAGGCGGCCGACCGTCGTGCGCCAGGCGTATTGGAAGCCGCCGATCAGCCAGTCGGTGAAGATGCTCTGGCCGTTCGTTGCCTGGGTGGAGACGACGGTTAATTGCCCGTCCGGTGCGCGGTCGATGCCTGCGCAGGACGGCGTGTTGCCCAGATCGTAGCATTCGATCAAAGTCTGCTGTGGGCTGAGGCGACTGATCGCAGCATTGATCTTGATGCGGTAGTACGCGATGTTCAGGGCCAGTCCCGCCACCGCGTGTGGCGTCCACCGGGCGCTGAGCCAGCTATTCTCGCTACGCTCGGCCTGCAGCGCGGAGTTGCCGATCTTCAGATTCTGCACCTGGTTGTTCGTCTGCAGGTAGCTCGCCGGGATGCTCGCCGCAGCGCATGCGGCCGCGACAGTGGGCGCCACCGATGCTGCGCTGTAGTTGCTGCACGGATCGCTGATGGTGGCGGCGGCACCCGGCATGGACTGACCGAGCTCACGCAGATCCGGCGTGCGAAAGCCTTGCGTCCAGCCGGCCTGCAGCGTCAGATCGGTGCGGGCATCGAAGCTGAGGGTGGTCTCGGCGACGTGGCCGGTGCCGGTATCGGAATAACGGTAGACGCGCAGACCCGCACCGAGCGTCAGGGCATGAACGCCGCCGATGATCGGCACGATACTCTCGGCCCACAGGGCGTTGCCGCTGTAACCGCCGACGTAGGCCGGCACCGACAGCAGCGGCACGGCGCTGTCGATCCCCTGGCTCGCCGCCGGGTCGGGCGTGAAGTCGCCGTGGCGCGCCAGGTATTGGTAGCCGAGACCGAGCGCGAGTGGACCGGCCGGCAGGCTGAGCAGCCGGTGTTGCGCCAGCCGCACGTCGAGCGTCTGGAGCGAATTGGCGATCTGGTTGTGCTCGGGCAGGCCGATGAACGCGAGCATCGGGGCAGTCAGGCCGCCCGGTCCCGCGAACAGGTTCACCGGCGTGCACTGCGGCACCGAGGCGCAGGCCTGCGGGCTGCCGAGGGCCAAGGCGAGGTTGTTCAGGTTGACCCGCCCCTGATTCTGATCCTCGACGCGGCTCGCCGACCAGAGATACTCAATATGCCAGTGCCACGGTGAGCGCGCATCGCGTTCGAGACGGCCGGTGAGCGAGACCGTGGCGCGGTAGGTGTCGGAGCGGTCGTGGAACAGCACGGGTCCGAGTCCGCTCAGCCGCTGCGACAGTGCGATCAGGTTGGCATTGGCGCCGCTCGCCTCGAGCGCCACGCCGAACGGGTTGTAGGGCTGGTTGGCGCTGATGGAGATCGGCAGCCCGGAGGTCCCGAGGGTGATCGTGCTCGGCGCTCCGGACTGGCTCGCGGTCCGCTGGCCGACGAACACGCTGGCATCGGCCCGCACGCCATCGCCCAGATCATGGTAGCCGCTGACGTAGAGGCCCCACTGCTGCAAGGGCATGATCAGATCGTTGTAGGGCAGGGTGTTGAAGGCCGTCGCGGTGCCGAGCGGCACGAAGCCGCCGCCGGCGACCGGGGAGGCGGTGAGGTTGCACAGTCGAGATCCCGTGCTCTGCAGCGGGCAGAGACTCGAATTCGCGTAAGGTCCGCCGGTCGGCACGAACGTGAATTGACCATACGGGGTGATCGGGCTTTCGCGGGTGGTGCCGCTGCCGGCCAGAGGTTCGCCGGTGAGGGCCCGTGCGGCGCTCGAGACGCCGCTCTGGTTCGACTCGCTGAGCAGTGCCATCAGGCCGGAGGATGTGCCGCGCCGACCGAGCGCGACACTGGCCCAGGTGCGCTGTCCGTCCCAATGTCCGCTGCCCTGCGACATGCCGGTGCCCGCCGAGGCCATGACGCCGTTGAACGAAGGCACGGTGATGATGTTGAGCACACCGGCGATCGCGCCGTCGCCGTAGGCGACGGATCCGCGCGCGGGATAGACTTCGATCTTCTGGATCAGCGCCACGGGAAAGGTCGACAGGTCCGTGTCGCCCTGAAAGCCCTCGATCCAGCGTTGTCCGTTGACGAGAATCACCACCCGTGAGTTGGTCAAGTCGAACAGATCCGCGCTCTGCTCCCCGCCGTTGGTGAACTTGCTCGTCCTGCCGGTGCCGAGCCCATTGGAACTGCCGAACAGCGGCATCAGCCGCAAGGCTTGTCCGAGGTTCTCCACACCGAGGTTGTGCAGCGTCGTGGCGGTGAGCACCTTCACCGGTGCATGGGTCCGCAGTCCGAGCACCGGCGGCTGGCGTGCCTCGATCAGTACCGGGCCGATCTGCGCCGAGGCCGATTCCTGCGGTGCGCCGGCCGCGGCCGCGTGCGACAGGAGCGCGGCGCACAGTGCGAGCAGCCATCGGTACCCCGTCGCGTCGGTGGGGCATCGCCGCGCCGGCGGCGAGGTGGCGGTCCCTCGCGGGTGAACGACGCGGGCGATCGCCACTGCGTCAGGTGCATCGGGCATGACATGTTCTCCCTTCAAAACGGACTCGGCGCGGGGACCTCGGCGCGTTCCGCAGGACGCTGCGACGGGGTTCGGCTGCGCCGACGGGTCTCTTTTGGGCAGAGGCTGTGCCGGCGGTCCGCAGCGCGCCGTGGCGATGCTCGGCGGCGCAGGGACAACCCCCTCATGCGCTGTGAGGGCGTGCCCTGCGGGAAGTGTAAAGAACGGCCGGGCAGTACTACCAGGGGTCGTAATTGCGCACCGCGCGTCCGGCGCAGCGGGCATTGCACGGAGCCGCGGAACTTGCGAGGCTTCGGTTGCGGCGAATCGCCGCAGCGGGATGAGGCAGGGGGTTCGCGTGGAGGATCGAGTCGAGCTCGGGCCGCTCGAGCGCCGGGTGCTCGCGGTGCTCTGGGAGCGCGGTCGGGCGTCGACGGTGCGCCATGTGCATGCGTCTTTCCCGCAACTGGCGTACACGACCCTCATGACGACCCTGGACCGTCTGTACCGCAAGGGAGTGCTGCACCGCTGCCGACTCGGGCGGGCCTTCGGGTACGAACCGCGCTGCACGCGCGATGAGCTGCTCGGTCAAATGATGTCCGGGCAGGTCATCGATCTGCTCGGCGCCTGCCGCGACAGCTCGGCGCTGCTCTCCACGCTCGTGCAGGCGGTCGGACATGCCGACGTGGAGCTGCTCGATGAACTCGAGGCGCTGGTGCACGCCGAGCGGCTGCGCCTGCAGGGACCGGCGAGATGAGCTTTCCGACCACGCTCGTACTGGTGCTCCTGGCGAGCTACGGACTGTCCAATCTGCTGCTGTCGGTGCTCGTGGCCGCCGGCTGGCGGGCCGGGGGGTTTGCCCGGCTGAAGCGTGCCGATGCGCTGCTCGCCCTGCGGCTGCTGCCGGCGGCCGGCGCGGCGCTGGCGGTGCTCACCGTGGTGCTGCCGGCATTCCTCCTGTATGAGCCGGCGCACGCCGATGACCACCCCGGTCCGCTGCTGGTGCTGGCGGCGGGGCTGACGCTGCTCGTGTGCCTCGATGGAATCCGGCGGGCGGGGCAGGCGGCTCGGGCGGCCCGTGCGCTGGTGCGTAGCGCCGAACTGCTGCGCACCGAGGCGTTCGAAGGCGGCCCCGAGGTCAACCTCGTGAACCTCGCCGAACCCGTCGTGGCGGTGGTCGGCGGCTGGCGGCAGCGGATCGTGGCGGCGCACTGCGTGGCGGCCGCGTGCGACGGGGAGGAATTTCGTCAGGTCGTGGCGCACGAAGCGGCGCACATCGATGCTCGGGACAACCTGAAGCGGCTCGCGCTGCTCGCGGTGCCCGACGTGCTCGCCTGGCTGCCGGCGGGCCGGGGGCTGAACGCCCAGTGGCAGGCGGCCACGGAGATCGAGGCGGATGAGCGCGCGAGCGGTGCCGATCCGCGCAAACGCGTCGCGTTGGCCTCTGCTCTGGTCAAGGTGGCCCGTCTGGCCATCGCCGGTCCGCGGCCGGCGCGCACCGTGCGCGCCAGCGGGCCCGGTGGCGGGCCCGGTGGCGGGCTCGAGCAGCGGATCAAGCGCCTGCTGGCGCCCTCGTCGGGACGCGCTCGGGCGTTCCCGGGCCGGCGCGTGGCGACCTCGGCGCTGCTGGCGCCGCTGCTCGCCGTTCCGCTCTACGCCTTCGTGCACCGCGTCATTGAGTTTCTGGTCGCCTTCGGCCGCTGAGCGGCGGACCGGCCGGTCATCGGCCGGTCATCGGCCTGTCATTTTTCGTCCGTAGCCTCCCGCTGCGCCGGCTGCTGCCGTGCCGAGGCACGCTTGCGCCCCGTGCGGGCGCCGCGCCAGAGTCCCACTGGAGAGACGACACCATGGCAGAGACGAAGATCAACACCCCGCGCGGCCGCAGCGCGCTATTCGGGATCCTGCTGGGCATGGGCCTGCCGGCCCTGACGGCAGCCGCTGCGGGCACGGCGCGCGATTTCGTGCCGGGCCCGGTGACCGTCACGGCCGTCAACCGGGTCCACTACATCGGGGTACTGCCGACCTGGCGCCGGGTCTCACCGGTGGGTACGCTGATCAGCACGCCGAACTTCCCCACCAAGGTGCTCAGCGTCGGCGCACAGGTGCTGGTGCTCGCCAACGGCTCGACGCCGTTCCAGACGGTCACCTGGTACAGCCAGGGGCTGCGCCGCGAGGCGCGCCTGGCGACCTTCGCGGGCGCAGCTGCGCGCCAGCTCAGCGTCCAGACATTCGCGGGCGGGTCGGCCATCGCGACCGACCCCCGCCACGCCGGCCCGGGCGGCACGGTGTACAGCCCCAACGAGCCGGCCAAGACGCGCGCCGCGCAGGCACTCGCAACCGAGCGCGCGCAGCGCAATCCGCATCCGGTCGCCACCACCGTCGTGTCGCATCGGGACCTGTTTCAGGGTCTTGCCGCCGGGCCGCACGGCATCGTGTATGCCACCGGTGGGGCCTCCGACCGCGTGCTGGCACTGCAGATGCACCAGGGTGCGGTTCGCGTGGTGCGCGAGTATCCGCTGCAGTGGCAAGCGTTTCCGCGCGCACAGTACCCGTATACCTACCAGGGCGACCACAGCCACAAGCCGTACCACTTCTATCCGGACGCCGTGGCACTCGGGCCGCACGGTGCGCACCTCTATGTGACCGGAATGCTCGCCAACAGCCTGGCGCGGATCGACCTGCGCACCGGCCGGACACGCTACGTCAACGTCGGACCGTATCCGTTCGAGGTCGTGCTGGCCGATGGCGGGCGGCGCCTGGTCGTGAGCGACTGGGCCGGTAGCGGTGTGACCGTTCTCAGCCGGCGCACGCTGAAGGTGCTCGGCGGGGTGCTGACCGGTCCGAGGGTGGGTGCGCACACCGTGGCGGCCGGGGTGCATCCGACGGCGATGGTGGCCATGCCGGGCGGGCCCGACGTGTGGGTCGCCAATGCCAACAATGACCAGATCGTCGAGGTCAACACGCGCACGCTGCGCGCCGAGCGCACCCTGAACGATAGTCCCTACGCGGGCGCGCCGCCGGGCAGCTATCCCGATGCGCTCGCGGTGGCGCACGGCAGACTGTTCGTCGCCAATGCCGGTAATGACGATGTCGCGGTCTATGAGACGGCCACGGGCCGGCGGCTCGGTCTGATCCCCACCGGCTGGTATCCGAGTGCACTGACCGTCTCGCACCAGATGCTCTACGTGGTCGCGGCGAAGGGATTCGGGACCGGACCGAATCTGCACTGGCAGTACATCGGCAACATGATGCACGGTCTGCTGCAGAAAGTGCCGCTGCAGGGACTCTCCCGTCGCCTCGGCGCGTGGACTGGCGAGAGCCTCGCGGACGATGGCTTTCTGCCGACGCAGCGGGCGGCGCTCGCCCACAGCAATGCACGTGCGGCGGCACTCATCCGCCGTCACATCCACTACGTGGTGTTCATTCTGCGCGAGAACAAGACGTTCGATGAGGACCTCGGCGAGTATCGTCCGGCCGGCGCCTGGGCCAATGCCCATTTCGACCTGTTCGGGGCGAAGGAGCTGCCGAACCTGTACCGTTGGGCGGCCCATGACGTGTTGTTCGCCAATTTCATGGCGGACGGGGAAGTCACCGCGCAAGGACATCAATGGACGGATGGTGCGTCGGATTCGGACGTGGTGCAGCGGCTCTGGCCCGAGTACTACTCCGACCGCGGTCTGCTCTGGAACGCCGGCCCGGGCGGCACCGGGCCGCTGACGGCCCAGGCGCGCGCCAGCCACGATGCGCTGCAATACGCCCACCGCCAGCTCGGTGCGTTCGCCAACCCCTGGATCAGTTATCCGCAGCGCCTGTATCTGTTCAACAACCTGCTGGCGCATCACGTGTCGTTCGAGGACTTTGGGGAGAATCTCGCGCGCGCCCGCGACGGGGTGATCCGCCGCGCCATGCTCGCGCACGTGGATCGGACCTACCCGGGCTGGAATCGGATGATCCGCGACACCGAGCGGGTGTCCACGGCGATCGGCTGGCTCAAGGCGCACCCCGGCAAGGCGTTCCCGCACTTCATCTTCATCTGGATTCCGGACGATCACACGGCCGGGGCGAGTCCGTGCTACTACAGTCCGCCGTACTACGTGGCCAACAACGATCACGCCACGGCGCAGCTGCTGCATTACCTGTCCGCAACGCCTCAGTGGCGGCACATGGCCGTCTTCTTGACCGAGGACGATGCGCAAAGCGGCGCTGATCATATCAACGCGCATCGCACGCTCGCGCTGGCGATGGGTCCCTGGGTCAAATCCGGCGATCTCGATACGCATCCGCTTTCGCAGGTGAACATCGTGCGGACCATCGAGGCGGTCTTCCACCTGCCGCCGATGTCTCAGTGGGACGCCAACGCACAGGTCATCTCCGGCATCTGGGCGAATTCCCCCCGCGTGCAGACCGTGCCGGTGCTGCCGATGCAGGTGCCGGTGCAGTTCAATGCCGGGAAATGCAGCAACCAGCAGCTCCTGCGGCGAGAGGCCGCGGCGGCAGGGCATGCGCTGAGCACCGGGTGGCTGCAGCGGCATACGGATCCGCACGGGGCCGGGATCTCACTGACGGCGAGCGAGCTCTACACCCCGACGTCCATTCTGACCGTCGAGGGACCGGAGCAGATGCGCCAGGAGTGGATCGCGAGTGAGGGCGCGCGCCGCTATGGGGCGTTTCAGCGCTACCTGCGCGCCTATGCGGCCCGGCGTGGCAATACGCTCGCGTCCTACGAGGCCAACGACGGCGAGGTGCATTGAGCGGACGCCGCGCTCCGAGGACCCCCCCTCCTCGGGGCGCGGCGCGGCGCGGAGCGACGGACCGGCGCATCGGCACAGTGCGCTCGTCGCCGTCGAGGCGTGATCGGGCGAGGTTCCCAGAGGCCGGGGGCGGCTGGCCCGCCCGTTCCGGCGGCCCGGAAGCCTCTCGGTCCGAGCCTCGCACACCGCAGCATCGGCCCGCACGAGCCTCTCCCGGGCCTCCTTGCCGGTCCTGAGCGGGGCGCGCCGCAGGCCCCCGGGCGCAGCCGCGCGCCAGCGTCAATGTGCATCGCCGTGATATTCGTCAGGGACGCCACCGTAGGTTCGCAGGGGCGCCCGCCGTTACGGATGCGCGTTTCCAATCGTGTGCAAAAGGGAATAAGATCAACTGGTTATGTAAAGGGTCATTGATGCGTCCGATACAAGAAGAAAGGCATCGCCATTCCTGCGGCGGGCATCAGGGGTTCACGCACCACTATCACGCACTGCGCGCCGCGCGGGGCGATCGATTGATTTCGCCATGAGATACATCGAGAGCAAAGACCAAAGCGCCGAGTTGCTGCGTCTGACGCTGCCGCTGATGTCGCGTCAGACAGCCGCCTACCATCCCATCAGCTACACCATCTGGTACGAACACCTCGCCGGTATCAATCCGACGTTGAGCACCGCGCTCGCCGCGCGCATCGAGGCGAACGAACCTCTGGATGACGACGAGGTGTATGGGCTGTACATGCGCCACGTGTCCGAGCGCGATGCGGCGGTCCTGGATGATCTGCAGATGCGCCTGCAGAACCTGCTCGATGACACCGCGCAGACCTTCAACAGCGCCGGGGAGGACACCGGTCACTTCAGCCGCACGCTGCGCGAGAGCCGCACGGATCTCGGCGAGGAGGTCACGGTCGCCAAGATCCAGCAGGTGATCTCGCGCCTGCTCAGCGAGGCGTTGCGCATGGAGACCATGACGCAAATCCTCAGCGAGAAGCTCGAGGGGCGCACGCAGGAGGTCAAGACGCTCACGCAGCAGCTGCAGCGCGCACAGGCCGAGGCGGTCATCGACCCGTTGTGCGGAATTCACAACCGGCGCGGCTTTCTGCGCGAGGCCAAGACGGTACTCGAGACGGACAGCGGGCTGGCCGGCAGCGCTGTCGTGCTCGCGGACGTCGATCATTTCAAGCAGATCAACGATACCTTCGGGCACGTGCTCGGCGACAAGGTGCTGCGCAGCATCGCCGGGATCTTCCGCGACAGCATCAAGGGCCGCGACATCGCTGCGCGTATCGGCGGGGAGGAGTTCGCACTGCTGCTGCCGCAGACGACGCTCGAGGGGGCGCGCACCGTGGCCGAGCAGATCCGATCGACCGTCGAGCGCGGGCGGATCTGCCGGGACCAGAGTCGCGAGACCATCGGCTCGATCACCGTGTCACTCGGCGTTGCGGCCGGCGCGCCGGGCGAATCGCTCGAGACGCTGATGTTCCGGGCCGATCAGGCGCTGTATGCGGCCAAGCACGCCGGCCGCAACCAGGTCTGCGTCCAGTCGCCCGAAATGGCGCGAGTCTCGAACGGCGAGGCGCACCTTGAACTGCACACCCAGCGCTTCGGCGACGGCAACCCCGCTTTCTAGCGCGGCCGGGTCGGTTCACACCCGTGGCGCGTTCGCAGCGGGCCTGACGTGCCGGCAGTGTTCCGCGGCTCGAACAGTGCGGCGGCGCGACCGCTGAGGCGCGCGGCCCTGCGGGAAAGCGGCCGAGGTTCGGCGCATACTCCGGTCCGTCATGAGTCCGGCGGGTTCGCTCCCCCGCCGTAGCGGAGGCATGCCCATGTCCACTCCGGTATCCGGCATGACCGGCGATGGCAGCGCAGGCGGCGGCGCGGCCGCGTCCGGCGCGAACGGCCGGTTGGTGAACGAGATCGCCACTCGCGTCGGCTCTCTTGGCGTCGAGGTCGCCGACATCGCCGCACAGCTGGAGGAACTCACCACGCGGGTCTCGGGCCAGGCCGCGCAGTTCGAGGAACTGCATCAATCGACCGAGGCGATGGTCACGGGCAATCGCGACATCGATCGGGCGGCACGCGAGGCGCAGCAGGCCACCTCCGCGGCCGGCGGGGAGATCGCCGAATCCCGCGAGCTGCTCGGCAAGGCGCTCGAGCACATCGGGGCGCTGACCGGTGCGGTGCGGCGGATCGAGGAGCGATTAGGGTCATTCAGTTCGGTGCTGAAGGAGATCACCTCGGTGTCCACTTCCATCGAGGGCATCGCCAAGCAGACGCGGCTGCTGTCGCTGAACGCGGGCATCGAGGCGGCGCGCGCCGGGGAGGCGGGCCGGGGATTCGCGGTGGTGGCCGGCGAGGTGAAGAACCTCGCCGAAGGCACGCGTGCGGCGACCGAGCGCATCACCAGCACGGTGCGCTCATTGACGGTGCAGATCGAGGGGTTGATCGGTGAGAGCGGCGATGCGGCCCGGCACGCCGGACAGGCCGGGCACGGAGCCGAAGCGGTGCACGGGGTCGTCAACCGCGCGCACGGGGCGTTCGCCACGGTGCGCCGGGAGATCGATGCCATCGCGCGGGCGGCCACCTCGAACCTCGAGTCGTGCAACGCGACTCTGGAGGAGCTCGGCACGCTCGCCGAGGGGGTGCAGTTGTCCTCGAGCAACCTCACGCAGGCGGACCGGCGCGTCGAGCGGCTGCTCGGGGTGAGCGAGGAGCTGATCGGCCTGATCGCCGCGAGCGGCATCGAGACCGCCGATACGCCCATCATCCGGCTCGCCATCGAGGCCGCGCAGCGCATCGGGAAGCTGTTCGAGGCCTCGATCGCGCGCGGGGAGATCACCGAGGCGCAGCTGTTCGATGAACGCTACCGCGAGATCCCCGGCACCAATCCGAAGCAGTACCTTACCGATTACGTCGAGTTCACCGACCGCATCCTGCCAGGGCTGCAGGACCCGCTGCAACGGGCCGACCCGCGCATCATCTTTTGTGTCGCCTGGGCGCGCGGCGGCTACCTCCCGACGCACAATCCCGAGTATCGTCAGCCGCCGAGCCGCGATCCGGTGTGGAATGCCGCGCACTGCCGCAATCGCCGCGTGTTCAAGGATCGGGCCGTGCAGAAGGTGGCGCGCAGTATCCAGCCGTTTCTGCTGCAGACCTATCGGCGCGACATGGGTGGCGGGCAGTTCGTCTTGATGAAGGACCTGTCGGCGCCGATCTGGGTCAACGGACGCCACTGGGGCGCCTTTCGCGTCGGCTACCGTCAGCAGTAGGCCGAAGCGCAGCGGCGCACCGGGGACGGCAGGCCGGCGGCGCGCAATCAGTGCACGTAGGAGCCGGCGTTGACGTCGATCGTGCAGCCGGTGGCGTGATCGGCAAGGCCGCTGGCGAGAAAGACCACGATCGGCGCGATATCACGCGGCTCCGTGAGGCGAGTGAGCGCGATGTCCGAGCTCGCGTACGCCTCCCCATACTGGCGGATGAAGTCCTCGGCCATCTCGGTGCGCGTGAACCCCGGTGCGACGTTGAAGGCGAGCACTCCCGCCTTGCCGTAGCCGCGCGCGATCGAGCGGGTGAGCGCGACCAGACCGGCCTTCGAGGCGGCATAGGCGAGGTAGTGCGGCTGATCGCCGCGAAATGCCGCGCGTGACGTGATGTTGATGATGCGGCCGCCGCCGTGGGCGCAGAAGTGCTCGACGGCGAGCTTGCTGAGGATCCCCGGGGCGCGCAGGTTGGTCGCGAGCGTCGCGTCCCAGTCCCCCACCCACTGATCGAGCGCGCCGTCCGGCGCGCTGGAGAGGGCGATCCCGGCGTTGTTCACCACCGTGTGCACGCGGCCGAAGCGCTCGCGGACGCTGTTCCACAGTCCGGCGCACCCCTCGGGCCGCGCGAGGTCGGCCTGGAAGATCTCCGCGTGGGTGCCCAGTTCGGCCGCGAGCGCCTCGGCCGGTGCGCGCTGACGATGGTAGTGCACGGCCACGCGCGCCCCCGCCCCGGCCATGGCCCGAGCGATCGCGGCACCGATGCCGCGGCTTGCCCCGGTCACCAGCACCGCCGTGCCCGTCAAGTCGATCTGCATGCTCCGTTCTCCGTCCGAGTTCGCTGCGATCGAGTCTAGCATCGCGCGGGACCGCCCCCCACGCGTACCGGGGGCCCTGATAAGATCCCACGATGCAGGCGTGGCAGTTCTGGATCGACCGCGGGGGCACGTTCACCGACGTCATCGGCTTGGCACCCGACGGACGGTTGCACGTGCGCAAGGTGCTCTCGCGTCAGGCCGCGACGGCAGCCGCAGAGGACGCCGGTATCCTCGGGATGCGCCGGATCCTGCAGGGCGAACTCGGCGCGCGGGATCGGTTCGAGGGCTGCATTCAGACGGTCAAGGTGGGCACGACGGTGGCCACCAATGCGCTGCTCGAGCGCCAGGGCGCCGAGGTGCTGCTGGTGACCACCGCCGGCCACGCCGATGCGCTCGCGATCGGTTATCAGAACCGCCCCGACATCTTTGCGCGGCACATCGTGCTCGCGCAGCGGCTGTACACGCAGGTGATCGAGGCCGCCGAGCGCCTGGACGCGCACGGCGTCGTGCTCACGCCGCTCGATGAGGCGTCTCTGGAGGTGCAACTGCGCGAGGCGTATGCGTGCGGTGTGCGTTCGGTGGCGATCGCATTCCTGCATGGCTGGCAGCATCCGCAGCACGAGCGTCAGGCCGCCGCGCTCGCCCGGCGCATCGGCTTCGAGGAGGTGTCGGTCTCCCATGAGCTCTCCCCGCTGGTGAGATTCGTCGCGCGCGGGGACACCACGGTGCTCAACGCCTACCTGGCGCCGCCGCTGCGGGCGTACCTGGAGGGACTCGCCGCGCAGCTGCGCGCGCTCGATCCCGGCGCGCGCCTCGAATTGATGCAGAGCAACGGCGGTCTTGCGGCACTCGAGCGCTTCCGGGCGCTCGCGAGCGTACTGTCAGGACCGGCGGGCGGTCTGATCGGCATGGCCTGGATCGGCGCGCACGCAGACCTCGCGCGACTGATCGGGTTTGACATGGGCGGCACCTCCACCGACGTCTCGCTGCTCGACGGGGAGTTGCCGCGGCGGTTCGAACATCTCATCGCCGGCGTGCGGTTGCAGCAGACCATGCTCGATGTGCACACCATCGCCGCGGGCGGTGGCTCGATTCTGGCGGTGCGTGACGGTCGACTCGCGGTCGGCCCGGCATCGGCCGGATCGATGCCCGGACCGGCCTGTTATGGGCGTGGCGGACCTCTGACGCTCACCGACGTGCAGGTGCTGCTCGGGCGGCTGCGTCCCGACACGCTGCCGGCGCTGTTCGGTGCGGACGGCCGCTCGCCGATCGATCGGGCCTGCGTTGCGGCGCAATTCGCGGCGCTCGGCGCCGCCGTGCCGCAGGGCGCGCAGCGGTGCGCGGAGGCGCTCGCGGGGGCATTCCTCGACGTTGCGGTCGAGTCGATGGCCAATGCGATCCGCCAGGTCTCCACGCGCCAGGGGCTCGATGCGGCCGAGTTCACGCTCTTCTGTTTCGGTGGCGCGGCCGGTCAGCATGCCTGTCGCGTGGCCGCTGCGGCTGGCATGCACCGCGTACTGGTGCACCCGCTCGCCAGCGTGCTCTCGGCGTTCGGTATCGGCGTCGCCGACCGTCTGGCCGTGCGCCGCGCCAGCCTGCGTCTGCCGCTCGATCCGGCCGCGCTCGAGGCGGCCGGCCGACGGCTCGCCGAACTCGAACGGGCCGCGCGCCACGAGCTCGCACCGTACGGCGCGACGCAGGCGGCTCAGGCGGTGCATCTGCTCGAGGTGCGCGCCGGGGACAGCGAGACGACATTCTCCGTGCCGCTCGGACCGCAGCCGGCTGTCCGCGCGGCGTTCGATGCGGAGCATCTGCGCCGCTTCGGGTTCGAGAGCGCGGCGCTCGAGATCATCATCGATGCGGTACGTGCCGAGGTGCGCATGCCCTCGCTCGTGCCCGGCGAGCTGCGCATGCCCGAGCAGCGGCTCGGGACGGCGCTGCCGCCGCGCGCACCGGTCTGGTTCGACGGGCAGTGGCGCGAGGTGCCGCTCGCCACGGCCGACGGACCGGCGGACGCACTCGAGGGACCGGCGCTCATCGTCGGACCGCACTCGACGCTGGTGCTGGAACCGGGGTGGCATGCGCAGCGCCGTGCGGACGGTCAGTGGCTGCTCGAGTGCGCCCCGGCGGTGCCCGCCGCGCCGCCCGGCGCGCACGAGGGGCACGAGGAGGGGGCGGACCCGGCTCGGATCGAGATCTTCAACAACCTCTACATGCACATCGCCGAGCAGATGGGCGAGGTGCTCAAGGCGACCGCGCAGTCGGTCAACATCAAGGAGCGGCTCGATTACTCCTGCGCGCTGTTCGATGCGCGCGGCGGTCTCATCGCCAACGCGCCGCACATGCCGGTGCATCTGGGCTCGATGGGCTCGAGCGTGCGGGCGGTCATCGAGGCGCGCCGTGGTGCGCTGCGCCGCGGCGATGCATGGATGCTGAACAGTCCGTATCACGGCGGTACGCACCTGCCGGACATGACGGTGGTGACGCCGGTGTTTCTCTGCGCCGGCGATGAGCCGGACTGCTTCGTCGCCTCGCGCGCGCACCACGCCGACATCGGTGGCAGCACGCCGGGCTCGATGCCGCCGTTCAGCCGCACCATTGAGGAGGAGGGCGTGTTGCTCGAGTGCTTCCCGCTGCTCGACGGCGGGCGGCTGCGCGAACAGGAGCTGCGCGTCGCGCTCGCCGCTGCGCGCTATCCGGCGCGGCGCCCGGATCAGAACGTGGCGGATCTGCGCGCGCAGTTGGCGGCGAACGCGCGCGGCATTGCCGAGATCGAACGTGCCGTGGCGAGACACGGCCTGAGGCGGGTGCGCGCGTACATGGCGCACGTGCAGGCGAACGCCGCCGAGTGCATGCGCGCGGCGATCGCGCCGCTGCGCTCGGGGTCATTCGAGTACGAACTGGATGATGGGGCGCGCATTGCGGTCAGCGTGCGCATCGAGGACGGGCGGGCACACGTCGATTTCGCGGGGACCTCGGCGGCGCACTCGGGCAATTTCAACGCGCCGCGGGCAGTGTGCGTCGCGGCGGTGCTGTACGTGTTTCGCACGCTGATCGAGCGGCCGATCCCGCTCAACGAGGGCTGCCTCGAGCCGTTGGTGATCGACATTCCGGCCGGTTCACTGCTCGACCCGGTCTATCCCGCGGCGGTGGCCGCCGGCAACGTGGAGACCTCCCAGTGCATCGTCGATGCACTGTACGGGGCGCTCGGGGTGCTCGCCGCCTCGCAGGGGACGATGAACAATCTGACCTTCGGCGATGCGCACCTGCAGTACTACGAGACCATCGCCGGGGGCGCCGGGGCGGGCGCGGACTTCGACGGCTGCGATGCCGTGCAGACCCATATGACGAATTCGCGGCTCACCGACCCGGAGATCCTCGAGATGCGCTTCCCGGTGCTGCTGCGCGAGTTCGCGATTCGCCGCGGTTCGGGTGGCGCGGGCCGGCATCGCGGCGGCGACGGCGTGCTGCGCCGCCTGGAGTTCCGCGCGTCCCTGACCGGCGCGCTGCTCGCCAACCACCGGCGGGTGCGCCCGTTCGGACTGCAGGGCGCGGGGAGCGGCGCGGCTGGTGCCGGGGAGCTGCGCCGCGCCGACGGCACGCTCGAGCCGATCGGCGCGACGGCGAGTTTCACCGTCGGGGCGGGCGATGTGCTCACGCTCCTCACCCCGGGCGGTGGGGGCTTCGGGGCGGCATGAACCTCTGGCCGCTGCTTGCCATCGCGGTGCTGGTGGTCGGTTTTGCCGCCGGCGTCAATCCGCTGCTGGTCATCCTGGTCACGGCCTTCACGGCCGGATTGGCCGCCGGGATCGCGCCATTGCGGGTGCTGGCCGCGCTCGGTCATGCGTTCAATGCGACGCGCTACGTCTCACTGGTCTGGCTGATCCTGCCGGTGATCGGGCTGCTCGAGCACGAAGGCCTGCGCGAGCGGGCTCGTACCCTGATCGGCCGGCTGCGCGCCGCGACCGCCGGGCGGATCCTCCTGTTGTATCTGGCGCTGCGCCAGCTCACCGCGGCGCTCGGTCTGACCTCCCTCGGCGGCCCGGCGCAAATGGTGCGTCCGATCGTGGCGCCGATGGCCGAGGGCGCCGCCGAGAGCCGCCTCGGGCGGCTCTCGGGGCCTGCACGCCACCTGGTGCGCGCCTATGCGGCCAGCGCGGACAATGTCGGGGCGTTCTTCGGCGAGGATATCTTCATCGCCGTCTCCTCGATCCTGCTGATCAAGGGCTTTCTCGCCCAGAGCGGCTACGACATCGCACCCTTTCGGCTCTCCATGTGGGCGATTCCGACGGCGCTGCTCGCCTTTCTGATCCACGGCGTGCGGCTCTGGCGCCTCGATGCGAAGCTGAAGCGCCTCGCCGGCGGAGAGCAGCCCTGATCGATCTGCACGAGGTGTACGCGCTCGCCGGCGCGATGTTCAGCGCATTCGCGCTGCTCAGCGTGCGCGATCGCAGCAATCCGCGCCGCTGGGGCAACGGGGCCTTCTGGGGGCTGCTCGCCGTGAGTTTCCTGTTCGGCTCGCGCATCGGCGATACGGCGAACGGGGTGCTGGTGGTGGCGCTGATTGTGCTCGGCGGCACCGGTGCGCTCGGGCGCGGCAGCACCGAGCGGCGCAGCGCCGAGGAGCGCGCGCAGCGCGCGGCTCGGCGCGGCAATGCGCTGCTGGTCCCGGCCTTGCTGATTCCGCTTCTGGCCGTGATCGGCACGTTTACCTTGGGGCGCATCGAGGTCGGCGGAGTGCCGTTGGCCGACCCGAACAACGTGACGCTGATCGCCCTTGCCGTCGGGATCCTGGTGGCGCTCCTGGTGGCACTCTGGCAGGCGAAGGCACCGCCGCAGGCGGCACTCGAGGAGGGCCGGCGGCTCGCCGACATGATCGGTTGGGCGCTGATGCTGCCGCAGTTGCTGGCGGCGCTCGGCGCGGTGTTCGCGCTGGCCGGCGTTGGCGGCGCGGTCGGTCACGTGGCGACGACCTGGCTGCCGCTCGGGCACCCGTTCGCAGCGGTGCTGGTGTATTGCCTGGGCATGGCGTTGTTCACGATGGTCATGGGCAATGCGTTCGCGGCATTCCCGGTGATGACCGCGGCCATCGGAGTGCCGCTGATCGTGCAGCGCTTCGGCGGCGATCCGGCCATCATGGGTGCGATCGGCATGCTCTCGGGGTTCTGCGGTACGCTCGTGACGCCGATGGCCGCGAACTTCAACATCGTGCCGGCGGTGCTGCTCGAGCTGCCGGATCGCAATGCGGTGATCAAGGTGCAGATCCCGACGGCGATCGGGCTGCTCGCCTGCAACATCGTGTTGATGTATGTGCTCGTCTTTCGCTTCTGAGGTCGCCATGAACCGCTCCATCATCCTCGATGCCGATCGGGCCGAGCAGTTCGCGCGCATCGCGCTGGGCCACGTCGGGCGCGAATACCCGAACAAACTCGATCACGTGCTGAGCGAGGAGCGCGACGTGCGTGGTCCGCGCGCGCTGCATCCGATCTTCTTCGGCAGTTTCGACTGGCACTCCTGCGTGCACGCGCACTGGCTGCTCGCGCGGCTGTATCGGCGCGTGCCCACCCTGGCAGTGGCCGGACAGATCCGGGCGTGGTTCGATGCGCAGTTCACGCCCGCCAAGGTCGCCGCCGAGTGCGCGTACCTGCGCGCGCCCGCGAGTCGCGGCTTTGAGCGCCCGTACGGCTGGGCCTGGCTGCTGATGCTGCAGGGGGAGCTGGTGCGCCACGAGAGTGCCGAGGGTCGCGCCTGGGCCGCGCAGCTAGCGCCGCTCGCAATGATGTTCGTCGAGCGGTTCGCGGCCTTTCTGCCGCTGGCGACCTACCCGATCCGCTCCGGTGCACACGCCAATACCGCCTTTGCGCTGTTGCTGGCGCTCGACTATGCCGCGGCGGACGGACAGGGGGCGTTCGCCGAACGGTGCGCGCAGAGTGCCCGTCGCTGGTACGGCGAGGATCGCGGCTGTCAGGCCTGGGAGCCTTCGCTCGATGAGTTTCTCTCCCCGGCGCTCACCGAGGCGGCGCTGATGGCCGAAGTGCTGGGCTCGGCCGCGTTCGGCGCGTGGTTCGATGCGTTTCTGCCCGAGGCGGCCCAGGGCAGGCCGTCGACGCTGTTCGCGCCGGCCGCCGTCAGCGACCGGACCGACGGGAAGATTGCCCATCTCGACGGGTTGAATCTCTCCCGGGCCTGGTGCTGGCGGCGCATCGGCGCGGCGCTGCCGGGCGAGCATCCCTTGCACCGCACGGTGGGCGCGAGCATCGAGGCGCACCTGGCGAGCGCACTCGGGCAGCTCACCGGGAATTACATGGGGGAGCATTGGCTGGCGAGCTTCGCGCTGCTCGCCCTCGATCCGTTCAGCCGCTGATCCTTGGGGGCGCTCAGGGGCGCAGCCCGACTCAACGTGCTCGCGCGCCGCTCCAGAGCGGGAAGCCGCGCGAGTCGCGCAGCACCATGGATTGGTGTCCTGTGCGGATCTGCGCCGCGATGAGCACGGGCCGGCCTTCGTAAGTGACCCGTGATCCGGTCACCTCGATCATCTCCCGCGGCGCGAGTTTCAGGTGCTGACGCGCGATGAACCAACTCGGTCCGAGGTGCACCGACACTTCGCCGGCGGAGGTCTTCAAGAGAAGGTGAACGCCATAGGCGCGGCGGCCGTGGTCAGCGACCTTCTCGATCGCGATGATGGTCCCGCGGAGGGTCTCTACGGTCTGCGTGTCGTACCTCCGCGCGCGCAGAGTCCCCGTGCCGCCCATGTTCTGTTGCGCCAGAGCCGCGGCGGGGGTGAGCACGGCCGCACTCGCGGCGACCCAAATCCACAGCGCAATGATCCGTTTCATGATGGCCGACCCTCGCGTGACGGTACGCAGGGCCTTCCTTCTACGCCGGTGCGCTGGGGACATCGATCCGCAGAGTTACGTACCGCACGGGCGACGGCCGGCCCCCGGGGAGGGCCGACGCTCAGCGTGAGCGGTGCGGGCACGGTGCACCGGTGCGGGGCAGCGCAGAGGCCTCGGGCGACGGGGGGCGGGCGCGGCTAGGCCGGCCGCCCGTGACGGGTGAGGGCTGATCAATGTCATACTCGGACTCCTCCCCCCGCTCGAGCACTCCGCCCAGATGATCGATTTTGGACGCGATACCTTGCGGTTCATGCGTGAGAACGCCCGCTGGCTCGGGGGTGGCTTCCTGCTCACGATGTTTTCTTCGTTCGGGCAGACTTTTTTTATCGGCCTGTCCGGCACCGCGCTACGCGAGACGTTTCATCTCTCGGCAGGTGGCTTTGGCGGGCTGTACATGCTCGCCACGCTCGCCAGCGCGCTCAGCCTGCCGTGGCTGGGGAGGACCCTCGATCTGATG
This sequence comes from Pseudomonadota bacterium, assembly GCA_021851405.1. Lineage (GTDB taxonomy): Bacteria > Pseudomonadota > Gammaproteobacteria > Steroidobacterales > Steroidobacteraceae > 13-2-20CM-66-19. Next base: position 38,775 of record JAJZDW010000016.1, on the reverse strand, counting down.
CCGGGCTGGAAGGTGGTGCGCTTCACGATGCCGGCGCTCGCGCTCGCCTGTGTGCTGTTGGTGCTGGCGCCGAACCTCGTGTGGCTCACCGGCGCGCTGTACCTGCTGCGCCTGTTCGGCCAGGGGATGATGACCGAGACGGCGTACACGGAAATCGGCCGCTGGTTCGTTGCCAACCGCGGGCGTGCCATGGCGTTGATCCTGCCAGGTCAACAGGCCGGGATTGCGCTGTTGCCGGTCTTCGTCGTGCTGCTCGATCGGGCGGGCGGCAGCTGGCGAGCCGCGTGGATCGCCTCGGCGGGGTTGATCGCACTGGTGGGGCTGCCCTCGATCCTCGCGCTGACCCGGGTCGGGCGCGTGCCGCACTCGCAGGAGGTGAAGGCGAGTGCGCTGCGCACCGCGCGCAGCTGGACGCGGGCCGAGGTGCTGCGCGACCCGGTGTTCTATCTGCTGCAGGTCGGGGCGCTCGCCCCGCCGTTCATCGCGACCGTCATCTTCTTCAATCAGGACTACCTGATTGCGCTGCGCGGGTACGACCCGCTGATCTTCGCCGCGGCGTTTCCGGTGATGTCGCTCTCTACCGTGGTGTTCGGTCTGGCCGGCGGACACCTGATCGATCGGTTCGGCGCGGTGCGGCTGTTGCCGTACTTCCTCGCGCCGCTCGCCGTGACCTCGGCGGTGCTCGGGCTGATCGCGCCGGTGTGGGGCGTGTATGTGTCGATGTTTCTGTTTGGCATCAGTAATGGGTTGACGTCCACGATGCTCGGGGCGCTTTGGCCTGAGGTCTACGGCCTCGCCAATCTCGGCGGCATCCGGGCGATGATCGTGTCGGCCATGGTGCTCTCCACGGCGATCGGGCCGGGGCTCTCGGGCCTGCTGATCGATCGCGGGGTGGCGCTGCCGCGCCAGTTGCTGTGGCTGAGCGGCTGGTGCGTGCTCGCGTGCTTCGTGCTGGCCTATGCGGCGCGGCGGATTCGCGGGCGCGCGACAGACCCGGCGGCGCTGCGCTCAGCCTGAGGCGCAGAACGGGTCAAGCGACGCCGCAGCCGCTCAGCCCCGCACGCTCGCGGCACACCGCCGCAGGGGCGCAGCCGTCGGGGCTGCGCCCCTGCGCGTGTGCTCAGGCCCCCGTTGCCGGCAGCGCCGGCGGGGTGTGCAACGTCACGGCTGAACCGGTCGGCAGCGTGGCCACGCCCTCGGCGTACGCTACCGCGTTCCAGGCCTTCACCTGCGTCAGCACCGAGCCGTCGTAGCGAGTGAGCAGTTGCTCGATCAGCGTGTGGTCGGCAGCGATCAGGCCGAGCAGCTGCGCGCGTGGCTTGGCACCCCAGAGTCCGGCGCTCATGCCGTAGAGGGTGTCGACCTTGCGGTGGAGGTGCGAGAAGTGCCGCAGGAAATCCTCCTCCGCATGGTGCTGCGTATGCGAGTTCCACAGCGTGTTCTGGTAGGCGGTCAGGGTCTTCTGCAGCGCCTTGCCCTGGGTCAGCAAAGCCGCGTGCCGATGGCCCCAGGCCGGGTCTGAGGTGCCGCGCGCCAGTACGCCGGCGAGGCTCTTGCGCATGACGGCGACGTGATTGAGCAGGCGGTTGACCGCCGAGAGCTCCTCGCGTGCGGCGAGGCCGGCTCGGGTGTCGGCGCGATCCGTGGCGAGGGTGACCGTGTAACGCGGATCGGACTGCACTTTCAGCGTCACGCGTTGCATCGCGGTCCCGGCGTGCACGCTCGCCGTGTACTGGCCGGGCAGAGCGGCCGGCCCGAAACCCCCGCCATGGGCGGAGCCGAGCGGCGGGTTGAGTTTGGCGGCGCCCTTGTAGCGCAGGTTCCACACGACGGTATCGAACCCGGCCTTACCCGGTCCATACAGCGTCGTCACCCGAGTGCCGGCGGCATCGCGGATCACGATCCGTACCGGGCCGTGATGGGCCGCCTTCTGCGCCGGCGTCGGCTTCAGTGCCTTGGCGAGGTGGTAGCTGATCATCGCCCCGGTGGGCGCGTTCGGCGCGACGTAGCCGCTCGGACCGATCCCGTTGGTGTAGGAGTGATACAGCTGCACGCCCGTCGAGGCGCTGAACACGTGCAGCGGCGCGCGCATCGCCGTGGCGCTGTACTGCTCCAGGGGGCGCAGGTTGTCCAGGACCCAGATGCCCCGGCCGTGGGTCGCGAGCAGCAGCCCGCGATGATCCGGCGCGAAGTTCACGTCCCACACCGACAGTCCGCGCGGCAGGTTCGCGTGCAGCGGCTGCCAGTGCGCACCGTCGTTGAACGAGACGTAAAGACCGGCCGAGATCGTTCCGGCGAACAGCAGGCCGGCGTGATTCGGGTCCTCGGCGGCGACCTCGACACTGCTGTCGGGCAGTCCGTTGGTGATGCGCGTCCAGTGTTTGCCGTAGTCCGTCGTGCGGAATACGTACGGGGCATCGTTGCCGATCTCGTGTCCGTCGAAGGCCGCATAGGCCGTGCCGGCCGCGAACGGCGAGGGCTCGACGTTGTAGACGCGGGCCCACTGCGGGGCGCCGGGCGGCGTCACCTTGTGCCAGTGCGCGCCGTCGTCACGGCTCACCCAGACCCAGCCATCGTCGGTTCCGACCCAGATGACCTTCGGATTCGTCGGGGCGAGCGCGAGCGACTGGATGGTGTCGTAGGTCTCCGCGCCGCTCATATCGAGGTTGATCGGTCCGCCGCTCGGTTGCTGCTTGGCCTTGATGTTGCGCGTCAGGTCCGGGCTGATGACGCTCCAGTGCTTACCGCCATCGGTGCTGTGGAACACCACGTTCGCGGCGGTGTACACGTCCTTCGGGTCGGTCGGTGAGACCGCGACCGGGGTCGTCCAGTCGAAGCGGTATTTCTGCGCGTAGGTCGGTTTGCCCGAGAGCAGCAGCCCGGCGAGCACATCGCGCAGGTAGGGGTTGATCTCGCGCTTGCGGCCGCTCGTGCGGTTCAGCGCGGTGGCGAAGCCGTCGTCGGTGGTCGCGTAGATCATCGAGGCGTCATTCGGAGCCGGGACCACGTACTGGCCGTCGCCGCCGGCGACATCGAACCAGTCCTGTGCACCCGTCACGCCGCCGCGCTCGTAGTCGCTGCTCGCACCGCACCAGGCGTCGTTGTCCTGCAGACCGCCGCACACCAGATACGGCCAGGGATGGGCCGTGGCGCTCGCGGCCACCTGGTAGAACTGCTCGATCGGCAGATTATCGAGATACTGCCAGTGCTTGCCGGCATCGAGCGACAGGTACGCCCCGCCGTCGTTGCCCTGGATGATGCGGTTCGGGTTGCTCGGATCGATCCAGATGGCGTGGTGATCGACGTGCACGCCTTTGTCGGCGTAGAACACGTGCTTGCCGCCGTCCTTGCTCTCCATCATCTTCATCGACAGCAGGAACAGCCGCCGCGGGTCGTTCGGCATCACCGCGAGTTGCGTGAAGTAGAACGGTCGTACGTCGCCGTTGTGGTTGTCGCTGACCTTCTGCCAGTGGCTGCCGAGGTCGTGCGAGACCCACAGCACGCCCCCTTTGGCCTGCAGGACCGCATACACGGTCTGCGGCTGGCTCGGCGCGAACGCGACCGCGCTGCGACCGATGCGTCCGGCCGGCAGGCCGTGGGTGAGTTTCTTCCAGTGCACCCCACCGTCGGTGGAGCGGTACAGACCGCCGCTCTTGCCGCCGCTGGTGAGCATCCAGGCGCGCCGCTGCAGCGGCCACATGCCGGCGATGAGCACCTTCGGGTTGCCCGGTTCGAAGGCGAGGGTGCTGCAGCCGGTGTGGTCGTTGAGGTACAGCACCCGCTGCCAGTGAGCCCCGTCATCGGTGCTCATGAACACCCCGCGCTGCGTGCCGCGCTTCCAGAGGTTGCCCTCGGCGCAGGTGAACACGATGTTGGTATTTTGCGGATCGACCGCGATCGCGGCGATCTGGCCGGCGTCGTTCAGACCTTTGTCGACCCAGGTCTTGCCGCCGTCGGGGCTGAAGTACACCCCGTCCCCGTTCAGCACGTCATTGCGCGGGTTCGCCTCACCGGTGCCGACCCACAGCCAGTTCGGATTGCCGCCGGCGAGGGCCATCGCGCCGATCGACTGCGTCGGCTCGTGCGTGAAGATCGCCTTCCAGCTCATGCCGCCGTCCTGCGTCTTCCACACCCCGCCGCCCGCGGCGCCGACGTAATAGAGCGCGGGGTTGCCGGCGACGCCGAGCACGCTGGTGACTCGGCCGCCGGCGACCGCCGGGCCGAGATCGCGGAACTTCAGGCCGTGAAATGGCCCTGACGGCTTGTGCACGGCCGGGGTGGCTGCCGCGGCCATCAGACTCGTGCCGAGGAGCGCAGCGGTCGCCATTGCCAGGATGGGGCGCATTGCAGATCTCCATGCCAGTGGATCGAAAATGGGACCGTTAAGGTAGCGCTTTGCCGCAGTCATCGGTCGCTGATTTGCCTCGGTCCGTCGCCTCTGCGCGCGCCGTTGCGCTGACCTGGGGTCGTACGGGCACGGTAGGCCACGCGCCGGTGCGGGTGGAGTGGAGGACGGCACGGCCCGACTCGACGCTGCGCGCGCCAGGGCCTGGAGCCTCCCTGGGGTCCGCCGACGGCGGTGCGTGCACGCCCTCGCGGCCGCCGCTGCAGCGCCTGGGCGCGAGCACGCCGACGGTGACGCTGATCGGCTTCCTGGCATTCATCAACCCTGACTCGCGCAATCGCGTTGCCGGGCGATGACGACACGGGGCGTGAAATGCTAAGTTACGCAGCATCATCGGCGTCATTCGAGGCGGGTCATGATCACGCACATCAAGCGGTTCGGAGTCCTCGCAGTGCTCGCTGGCGCCCTCGGCGTGGCCAGTGCAGCGACGGTGCACGTTCGATTGAGCGGAGCGGCGGAGGTGCCGGCGGTGAAGAGCGCGGCCAGCGCTTGGGCCGTGATCTCGGTGCTGCCCGATCATGCGGTGCGGGGCAAGCTGGTCACCCGCGGGATCCGCCCCACCATGGTGCACATCCACGAGGGCGCGGCCGGCACCAACGGTCCGGTCGTGATCGGGCTGAAGCACACGGGTGCCAACCTCTGGCGGGTGCCGGCCGGGGCAAAGCTTACGCCGGCCCAGTACCGGGCATTCCTGGCCGGCGATCTGTACCTCAATGTGCACAGCCACCGCCACCCGGCCGGTGAGCTGCGCGGGCAGATCAAGCCATAACTGGTTGATCATACAAGAAATAATCGTCCACCCCGGCGGGCCTCGAGTCCGCCGGGAGCGTGTGTTCATATCTTGCTGCCGGTCACGGCGAGCGCGCAGGACTTGCATTAATTTAAGTCCATGACTGAGGGCCTGAGCTTCGAGACGCTGCCGGATTCGCAATACGCCGCGCAGCTGCAGCAAGAGACGCGGGCGGTGCCGTTTCCGGAGCCGATCGAGTCGCACTATGTGCGCAGCGTGCTGCGCAACAACCGCGTCGTCGTGCGCGGCACGTGCACCCTGGCGATGCTGCTGGTCACCTTACGGGCGATGCAGACGCTGCTCGGGCACCGGCTCCCCTTCCTCAGTGTGCCCGGGGCCGTCGTTCTCGCCAGCAGCGTGGGCTTGCTCTGGCTCGCCTGGAGTCCGAGCTACGAGCGTCGGTACCTGCCGATGGCGCAGGTGCTGGTGCCGCTGCGCAACGTGGTGGGGACTGTGCTGGTGATCCGGGCGTCGGCCGCGGGCGCGACCGACGCGCTGATGGTGGCCCCGCTGGCGCTCATCGGGCCGTTCTTTTTCCTCGGTCTGACGTTCCGCTCCGCACTGCTCGCCGGGGTGCTCGCATTGACGAGCGAACTGGTCGCGACCTGGTGGTATCACCTGTCGGCGAACACGGCGCTGAGCACGGCGCTGTTCATGGTGACTACCTTCGTCGCCTGCGCCCTCGGGGCTCTGGCGCTTGAGCGCCAGACTCGCCGTGCCTTCCTCGAGAGCCAGCTGATCGGGGAGCTCGCCCAGCACGATGTGCTCACGTGGACCAAGAACCGGCGCATGTTCGATGAGAGCCTCGCGCGACTGTGGCGCCAGGCGAGCAGCGATGCGCGGCCGATCGCGATCATGCTCATCGACATCGATGACTTCAAAGCCTTCAACGATCGCTACGGCCACCAGGCCGGGGACCGCGCGCTGCGCCAGGCGGCGCTCGCCATGCAATGCTGTGCGCGCCGGCCGCTCGATCTGGTGGCGCGCTACGGTGGGGAGGAATTTGGCGTCATTCTCTTCGATACCGATCGCGCCGGTGCGCGGGAGACCGCCGAGACCATGCGCCAGGCGGTGCAGGCGCTGTCGATCGAGCATGACGCCTCGCGCTGCTGCGACGTGCTCACGATCAGCGTGGGCGTCGCGGTGGTCGAGCCGACCGCTTGGCGCAACCCCTATGGCGCTTTGCAGCTGGCCGACGAGGCGCTGTACCGGGCGAAGTCGAGCGGCCGCAACCGCGTCGAGGTGATGGACGACGTGGAGCACCGGCTGTTGGTGACCGGGGAGTTCTCCACTGACATCATCGCGCAGCTGAAGTCCGGCGCCTCCGGGGCCTGAGCGGCACGCCCCGCCGGTACTCGCGCTCGGGTTCAGGGGCGCGGCAGATCCTGACGGGCACTGCCGGGGGATGGGCTGCGGCCGTCAGGTCCGAAGTGATCGAGGAGGTCGCGAGGAAATCGACGCTCCCCCCTCGCCGCTGCGCTGAGGTGTGTCGCAGAGGGGCGGCTCTGGTGTCACGCTCGCCGCGCCGGTGCATCGACCCAGACCTTCAGCGCATGCGTACACACCGTCGCGCGCACGCCGCAGAAGAGGCAGGCGCCGATTGCACCGCCGCTCGCGGTCCGCCAGGCCGAGCGCCGCACCAGGCGACCCCCGAGGAACGCCGGCGTCTGGACTCGGTCCAGTCGTGATCGGCGACTGATCGGGGTGCGGGTTCCCGCACAGCATTTTTGCCCCGCGCGGCGGTAAAATCGGGTCACATTAGGGCGTGCAGGCGATCGCGATGTGAGCGAGAACCCGTCGGAGAACGCAGCGCAGAGGGCCGACCTCGAACGGCTTCGGCTGGTCTACGGCAATTTCACGTTCATGCTGAGCGCGGCGGTGGTGGGCGCGGCCATGCTGGTGGCGCTGCTCTACGAGGTTGCCTCGCGCACGATGTTGTTCGCCTGGTTGGCGCTGATCGTGTCGCTTTCGGTCCTGCGCCATCTGGAGAGCCGCACCTTCGAGCGCAATCCCCTGGCACGCTCGGCCCGCGAGTGGCGGCGGCGGCTCGATGCCGCGACGCTGGTCTCGGGCATCGTCTGGGGCATCGGGGCGCTGCTGTTTCTGCCGCTCGGGGACGTCGCGCATCGGATGCTCACCGTGCTGGTGTTCGCCGGCGTCATCGCTGGGGCGATGACCTCTTACGGGGCGCTGTGGCGCTGCTACATGATCTTCATGACGCCGCTTGCGCTGTCGATGGAGTGGCGACTGCTCACCGATCCGCTGGCGCTGCACTACGCGCTCGCATTCGTGAACGTCGTGTACGTCGCCATGGTGGCGCATTCGGCGTACAAGACCGACCAGACCATCGGCAAGGTGCTCGACATCACCGCCGAGAATGCACAGCTCACCCGCGCGCTACAGTACCAGGCGACGCACGATCCACTGGTCGATCTGGTCAATCATCGTGAGTTCAACGTCCGGCTGCGCGAGGTGGCCGGCCGCAAGCATGAACCCTGCGCGCTGGTGTTCATCGACCTCGATCGCTTCAAGGAGATCAACGATCGCGGGGGCCATGCGGCCGGCGATGAGGCGCTGCGGCGGGTCAGTGAGATTCTCAAGATGCACGCGCGCGCGAGCGACACCGCTGCGCGCATCGGCGGTGATGAGTTCGCGCTGCTGCTGCCCGGCTGTCCCGGTGAGCGGGCCGAGCGGGTGGCGCGCGAGGCGCTCGCTGCGATCGAGGAGTTCGTGCTGCACTGGGAGGGCGGGCACTATTTTCGAGTGGGGGCGAGCATGGGGGTCGCCTGGGCCGAGCCCGGTGCGGCCGATGCCGCGGCGCTGCTGCGCGTGGCCGATGCCGCCTGCTACGCGGCGAAGAACGCCGGGCGCGGCCGTATCGAAGTTCGTCCGGCCACGGCGCGTCACGAGCCCAGTCGTTTCGCCCTTGAGGTACTCGATCCGCTGAACTGAACGCCGGTGCTCGCCGGGCAATCAACCGAGCGGCAGGGTCCTCGGGCCGGTAAACTCACCGCCGGCCCCGCCCCCGTAGCTCAGTGGATAGAGCGACCGCCTCCTAAGCGGTAGGTCGCAGGTTCAACTCCTGCCGGGGGCGCCATCGCCCGCCGGTCCGGTCCCCTCCGCGGGGGCGCTCAGGAGGCGCTCATGGGTGGCGAAGGCGGCCCAAATCACGCACACGATCCACACCGGCAGGAAGATCACGGCGTTGATGAACAGCCCGAGCAGGACCGGCACCAGCACCACCACCGAGACGATCAGCATCACCGCGGCGCCCGTGAGGCTGGCGTAAGCGAGGCCGAAGGGGCCGAACAGAAAGGCGAGGGTGACGGCGAGGCCGAGGGATTTGCCGGGCCTCTCTCGAATGGGGTTCGCGGCGGTCTGGCTCATGAGGGGTCTCGCGCAAGTGGACCGGTGCGCCTCACTATACTCCCGCGCACCGTGCAAGCCTCTGGGATATGGTTTCAGCGTCCGCGCCCAAGCGGCGCCCCCGCGGCTCCGCCCGGCGGTGCCGGTGAGCCGCGGCATGCGATCGGCATCACACTTCGGGGCACCGCGGGCGGCGGGGGCGGGAGTGCGCCCTACAATCCGACTGACTTACTCTTCGCGCGCCCCCACCGTGTCCAGACCGCTTCCCGACCGCGCCTCCGGCGCCCGTGAACCGCCGAGCGAGCCGGCCGAGCTCGAGCGGCGCCGCGGGCCGGATCGGCGCGCCCGCGTCCTGCGGGCGCTGGTCTGGGGCAGCGTGCGCCCGCGCCGGCAGGGCCCGCGCCGCACCGGCGAGGAGCGTCTCGGGGCGGTCGACTGGCACCACCCGTGGTGGCTCGCGGTGGCCACGCTCATCGTGGCGCTCTCGTGCGCCGATGCGGCCCTGACGCTGCTGCTGATCAACCACGGCGCCTACGAGGTCAATCCGCTGCTCGCGCCCCTGGTGCGCGGCACGGGCGCGGCCTTCATCGCGGTGAAGGTGACCCTGACCGGCATCGGCATCGTCTGCCTGACGATGCTGACGCGGCTGAAGGCCTTCGGGCGCCTGCCCGTGCCCCTCATTCTGTACGCGGTGCTCGCCGGATACGTCGTACTAATTGTCTACGAGCTGGCACTGCTCGGCATGCTGTGAGACTGTGGCGTGTCCCGTGCACTCGTATCCTGAATCTGCGTTAAGTTTCGGCGTATGACGCACGATTGCATATTCCTCGCCTGTGGCCTTTCCGTTACACTAGCGATTCGCAGTTGCCTCTCCCAGCATGCTTGAACCTACACCCCTCTTCGGCGGCAACGCCGATTTCCTGGACACTCTCTACGAGCAGTACCTCACTGACCCAGCGAGCGTAGAGGAGCGCTGGCGTCGCTACTTCCAAAGTCTGCCCGGCGGGGGCGGCAACGAGCGGCCTGCCGGTCCGATCGAGGCCGGAATCGCCGCGCGGGCCCGTCAGCCGCGCGCCCTGGCGCCGCCCGGCGGCGTCCGCGGTGCCGATGTGCGCCAGGCGGCCGTCTCGCGCCTGATCCAGATCTGGATCAACCGCGGGCATCTCGTGGCGAAGCTCGACCCGCTCGGTCTGACGCAGCGGCCGCGCCCGCACGTGCTCGACCTGCCGTACTTCAAGCTCTCCGAGGCGGACCTCGAGGGTGAGTTCTATACCGGCAGTCGCATCGAGGCGGTGCCGAAGCGCATGAAGTTGCGCGAGATCCTGCGCGAGCTCGAGATCATCTACGGCGGCTCGGTGGGCGCGGAGTTCGCACACATCTCGGACTCGAACGAGCGACTGTGGCTCCAGGATCGCTTCCAGGCCGGCCGCCTGCAGCACAAATTCAGCGCCGAGGAGAAGCACAACATCCTCTGGCAGCTCACCGCCGCGGAAGGGCACGAGCGCTACCTGCACACCAAGTACGTCGGTCAGAAGCGCTTCTCGCTCGAGGGCGGGGAGACGCTGATCCCGATGCTCGATGATCTGATCCAGCGCTGCGGCAGCGTCGCGGTCGACGAAGTGGTCATCGGCATGGCGCACCGCGGGCGCCTGAACCTACTGGTCAACCTGCTCGGCAAGCCGCCGTCACTGTTGTTCTCGGAGTTCGAGGGCAACTACGACCTGAGTCATCTGAAGGGCTCGGGCGACGTGAAGTACCACAAGGGCTTCTCGGCCGATCTGCGCACCCCGACGGGCAACGTGCACACCGTGCTCGCCTTCAATCCCTCACACCTCGAGGTGGTCAACCCGGTGGTCGAGGGCTCGGTGCGCGCCCGCCAGGAGCGGCGCGACGACGCCCAGGGCGATCGGGTGCTGCCGGTGCTGATCCACGGCGATGCCGCCTTCGCCGGTCAGGGCGTGGTGATGGAGACGCTGCAGCTGTCGCAGGCGCGCGGCTATCGCACCGGTGGCACGCTGCACCTGGTGATCAACAATCAGGTGGGCTTCACCACCTCTGCGCCCGAGGATGCGCGCTCGACGCTGTACTGCAGCGACGTGGCCAAGATGCTCGAGGCGCCGATTTTTCACGTCAACGGGGATGACCCGGAGGCGGCGGTGTTCGTCACGCGTCTGGCGCTCGAGTACCGCATGCGCTATCACAAGGACGTGGTGATCGATCTGGTGTGCTACCGGCGACTCGGTCACAACGAGGCGGACGAGCCGGCGGCCACGCAGCCGCAGATGTACCACGTCATCCGCAAGCATCCGACCACCCGTACGCTGTATGCCGAGCGGCTGGTCGGCGAGGGCGTGGTGCAGAAGGACGAGCCGGACGCGCTCGTCACGCAGTACCGCGACAGTCTCGATCAGGGCAAGCCGCTGGCGCGGGCCGCGCTCGGCATGATCGGCAACCAGTTCACGGTCGACTGGACGCGCTACGCGCAGTCGGACTGGTCGGAGCGGATCGGCACGGGCGTGGACATGAAGCGCCTGAAGTCCCTCGGGGAGCGCATGACGCAGCTGCCGCAATGGCTGACGCTGCATCCGCGCGTGGCGAACATCATGAAGAATCGCACGCAGATGCTCGCCGGCGAGATGCCGCTCGACTGGGGCTGCGCCGAGACGCTCGCGTACGCATCACTCGTCGAGGACGGCTACTCGGTGCGCTTGAGCGGCCAGGACTGCGGCCGCGGCACGTTCTTCCATCGCCATGCGGTGCTGCACGATCAGAACAGCCCCGAGGTGTACGTGCCGCTGCAACACCTCGCGGAGCGCCAGCCGCGCGTGCAGATCATCGACTCGGTGCTCTCCGAAGAGGCGGTGATGGGCTTCGAGTACGGGTATTCGACCACCGAGCCGGGCTGCCTGACCATCTGGGAGGGGCAGTTCGGTGACTTCGCCAATGGGGCGCAAGTCGTCATCGATCAGTTCATCAGCTCCGGTGAGGCGAAGTGGGAGCGGTACTGCGGACTTGTGCTCTTTCTGCCGCATGGCTACGAGGGGCAGGGGCCGGAGCATTCCTCGGCGCGCCTCGAGCGCTTTCTGCAGCTGTGTGCCGAGTCGAACATGCAGGTGTGCGTGCCGTCGACCCCGGCGCAGATGTTTCACATGCTGCGCCGCCAGATGCTCCAGCCATTTCGCAAGCCGCTCATCGTCATGACGCCAAAGAGCCTGCTGCGCCACGAGCTGTCGGTCTCGGCGCTCGAGGAACTCTCAAGCGGTGCGTTCGCGCGGGTCATCGACGAAGTCGACGAAGTCGAGGTCGATGCAGTGCGTCGCGCCGTGTTCTGCAGCGGCAAGGTGTATTTCGATCTGCTCAAGGCACGCCGCGCCGCCGGCCGCCGCGATGTGGTGTTGGTGCGCATCGAGCAGCTCTATCCGTTCCCGAGCGAGGAATATCAGGCGGTGCTCGCGCGCTACCCGAACCTGCGCGACGTGGTGTGGTGTCAGGAGGAGCCGCAGAATCAGGGCGCCTGGTACCAGATCCGCCATCGGCTCGAGGAGCCGCTCGAGAAGAACGCCGAGGTGCTCTACGCCGGCCGGGCGCCGGCCGCCGCGCCGGCCACCGGGATTAGCAAGACGCACGAGCGCGAGCAGCAGGCGCTGGTCGAAGCGGCGCTGCATGCCACGACCACGGAGAATTCGGCGCGCAAGACCCCGCGCCTGACGCAAGCCCGCGGGCGCAAGACGCCCGCAGCCCCGATGAGAAAGAGTTCATGACGACCGAAATCAAAGTCCCGCAACTTCCGGAGTCCGTTTCCGACGCGACGCTCGTCGCCTGGCACAAGAAGCCCGGTGATGCGGTGCGCCGCGATGAGAATCTCGCCGACCTCGAGACCGACAAGGTGGTGCTCGAAGTGCCCGCCCCGGCGAACGGCGTGTTGCGCGAGCTGAAAGTGGCCGACGGTACGGTGGTCACGAGCGGTCAGGTGCTCGCGCTGATCGACGAGGGCGCGGTGGCGGCTGCGGGTGGCGCGCCGGCGCCGGCTCCCGCGGCGGCGCGCAGCGAAGCCCCGTCCGAGACGAAGAGCGCCCCGGCGAAGGAGGACGCGGCGGGCAAGGACAAGCTCAGCCCGTCGGTGCGCCGGCTGGTGGAGGAGAATCGGCTCGATCCGGGCACCATTCCCTCGAGCGGCCGGGACGGACGGCTCACCAAGTCCGACGTGGTCGGATTCCTCGGCCAGCAGAGCGCGGCGGTCCCCGCAGCACCGGCTGGCGGTGCGCGCGCCGAGCATCGCGTGGCGATGACGCGGCTGCGCCAGCGCATCGCGCAGCGCATGGTGGAGGCGCAATCCACCCAGGCGCTGCTCACCTCATTCAACGAGGTGGATCTCACGGCCGTGCAGAACCTGCGCGCCCGCTACAAGGACCGCTTCGAGAAGGAGCTCGGCGTGAAGCTCGGCTTCATGTCCTTCTTCGTCAAGGCGTGCATCGAGGGGCTGAAGAAGTTCCCGGTGGTCAACGCCTCGGTCGACGGCAATGAGATCGTCTACCACGAGTTCTACGACATCGGCGTCGCGGTCTCGACCGAGCGCGGCCTGGTCGTGCCGATCGTGCGCGATGCCGACCTGAAAGGCTTCGGGGCGATCGAGAAGCAGATCGGCGAGTACGCCAAGAAGGCGCGCGCCGGCACGATCGGCATCGATGAGCTGACCGGCGGGACCTTCACCATCACCAACGGTGGCGTGTTCGGCTCGCTGATGTCCACCCCGATCGTGAACGCGCCGCAGAGCGCCATTCTCGGCATGCACAAGATTCAGGAGCGGCCGATGGTGCTCGACGGGCAGATCGCGATCCGCCCGATGATGTATCTCGCCCTCACCTACGATCACCGCATCATCGATGGACGCGAGGCGGTGCAGTTCCTGGTGACGGTCAAGGAATGCCTGGAGGATCCGGGCCGCATGCTGCTGGGGATTTGAACATGGCCGATTCATTCGACGTGATTGTCATTGGCGGCGGTCCGGCCGGATATCCGGCGGCGATCCGCGCCGGGCAGAACAAGCTCTCGGTGGCCTGCATCGACGAGTGGCGCAACCGCGACGGCAGCTATGCGTTCGGCGGCACGTGCCTCAATGCCGGCTGCATTCCCTCCAAGGCGCTGCTCGAGTCGAGCGAGCTCTATCACCGTGCGCGCGAGGAATTCGCGGTGCACGGCATTCGGGTCGGGGAAGTCGGCTTCGACGTCGCGCAGATGCAAAAGCGCAAGGCCGGCATCGTCAAGGCGAGCACCCAGGGCATCCTGGCGCTGTTCAAGGCGAGCGGCGTCACGGCGCTGCAGGGCCACGGCACGCTGTTGCCCGGCCGGCGTGTGGAGTTCACCGCGGCCGATGGCAGCACGCGGGTGCTCAGCGCCAAGCATGTGATCCTCGCGTCCGGCTCCACACCGGTCGAGCTCAAGGTCGCGCCGTTCAAAGCGCCGCACGTCGTCGATTCCTGGGGAGCACTCGACCTCGAGTCGGTGCCCAAGCGCCTCGGGGTCATCGGGGCCGGCGTGATCGGATTGGAACTCGGTAGCGTCTGGCGGCGCCTCGGTGCCGAGGTCACCGTGCTGGAAGCGATGCCCGAGTTGCTCGGCATGGCCGATCAGCAGCTCGCCAAGGAGGCCGCACGGCACTTCAAGAAGCAGGGTCTGGACATCCGACTCGGCGCCAAGGTCACCGGCACGACGCTGAGCGCCGATGCGGTCGAGGTGAGCTATCAGGACGCCAAGGGCGAGCACAAGGTGACGGTCGATCGGCTGATCGTCGCGGCGGGCCGCCGTCCGTTCAGCGCCGGACTGCTGGCCGAGGGCACCGGGGTGGCGCTCGATGAGCGCGGTTTCATCAAGGTCGACGAACACTGCCGCACGGGCGCCGAGGGAGTCTGGGCGGTCGGGGACTGCGTGCGCGGACCGATGCTGGCGCACAAGGGCAAGGAAGAGGGCGTGATGGTGGCCGACCTGATCGCCGGCCTCTACGGTGAAGTCAACTACAAGGTCATTCCCTCAGTGATCTACACCGCCCCGGAAATCGCCTGGGTGGGGCTCACCGAGGAGCAGGTCAAATCGAGCGGGCGGGCCTACAAGGTCGGCTCGTTCCCGTTCCTGGCGAGCGGTCGCGCCCGGGCCATGGAGCAGGCACAGGGCTTCGCCAAAGTCATCGCCGCGCAGGACGACGATGAGATCCTCGGTGTGCACATCATCGGGCCGATGGCCGGTGAGCTGATCGCCGAGGCGGTGCTCGCCATGGAGTACTCGGCGAGCAGCGAGGATTTGCAGCGCACCATTCATGCGCACCCGACGCTCTCCGAGGCGCTGCACGAGGCGGCGCTCGCGGCCGACAAGCGCGCGATCGACTCGATCAACCGCTAGCCGGCGCGCCGCACCGAAATCACGTTCGAGACCGCTTCGAGGCGCCGCTGCAGCCGCTGCAGTTGCGCCTCGTTCTCGACCGCCACGGTGAGGTGGACGTCGGCCGTCCCCGCGGTCGGATCCGTGGTGGTGGTCATCCCCTGGATGCTCAGCCGCTCCATGGCGAGCACGTCGGTGAGGTCCCGCACCAGGCCGCGCCGGTCATAGGCGTGCACGGCGATCTGCACCGGCAGTTCACTCGGCTGATGCGAACTCCACTCGACTTTCAACACCCGCTCGGGACGCACGGCGCGCATGCGCACGAACCCCGGGCAGCCGCGCCGGTGAATGGTCACGCCGCGCCCGACGGTGACATAGCCGACGATCGGCTGCGGTCGGATCGGTGCGCAACAGCGCGCCAGAGTGATCGGCAGATCCCCCACGCCTTCGATGTCCACCGGTGAGCCACCACGCGCCGGGCGCGGTGCCCGCGCAGCCGGCAGCGGCGTTTGCGGGCGCGGCGTCAGGCGCTGCACGGCGTGCTCGAGCTGCGCGACGGTGATCTCCCCTTCGCCGAGCAACTGGTGGAAGTGCTCGGTGTCGTGCGCCGTGAGTGCGCTGATCAGCTCCGGCAGCTGCGCCGCCGACACCCCGAGCCGAGCCAATTCCCGCTCCGCGATCGTGCGCCCGGCGCCGCGGTTGTCGGCGGCGTCGAGTTTGCGGAACCAGGCGCGCACCTTGGCGCGGTTGCGCGCCGAGGCCAGATAGCCCAGTTCCGGGGCGAGCCAGTCGCGACTCGGCCCATCCTGCTTGGCGGTGATGATCTCGACGATCTGCCCGTTCTCGAGCGTCTGGGTGAGCGGCACGATGCGCCCGTTGACCTTCGCGCCGCGGCAGCGGTGCCCGAGCGAAGTGTGCACGGTGTAGGCGAAATCAAGAGGTGTGGCCCCGTACGGCAGGTCGATGACCTCGCCCTTGGGCGTCAGGGCGTAGACGCGGTCCTGGAACAGCTCGGTGCTCACCTGCTCGAGGAATTCGCGCTCGCTGTCGGCGCTCTCGGCACCGATCGGCTCGAGTACGCGGCGCAGCGCCTCGATCTTGCGCTGGTAGTGCAGATCCGGGGGGCCGCCCTCCTTGTACGTCCAGTGCGCCGCGACGCCGAGCTCGGCGTGCTCGTGCATCTGGCGGGTGCGGATCTGCACCTCGACGCTCTTGCTCTGCGGACCGATGACCGCGGTGTGGATCGAGCGGTAGAAGTTGCCCTTGGGCGTGGCGATGTAGTCGTCGAACTCCCCCGGGATGTAGCGCCACAGGCCGTGCACCACTCCGAGCGCGCCGTAGCAGTCGGGAATCGACTCCACGACGATGCGCACGGCGCGCACGTCGAAGAGCTGCTCGAACTCCAGGTGCTTGTGCTGCATCTTGCGGTGGATGCTGTACATGTGTTTCGGCCGCCCGTACACCTCGGCGGTGATGTTGCTCTGTGCGAGCGAGGCGCGCACCGTGGCGCAGAACGCCTCGATGTACTCTTCCCGGTCGCGCCGCCGTTCGTTCAGCGCTTGGGCGATGTGCCGGTAGGCGGCAGGCTCGAGGTAGCGGAAGGCGAGGTCCTCCAGCTCCCACTTCAGCTGCCAGATCCCGAGCCGGTTGGCGAGCGGGGCGAAGATGGCGCGGGTCTCGAGCGCCAGGCGCCGGCGGGCTTCGGCGGGGAGGGTGCGCGCGTGGCGCAGCGCAGTGAGCTGCTCGGCGAGCCGAGCGAGGATCAACCGCGGATCACTCACCACGGCGAGCAGCATCTTGCGCAACGTCTCGGCTTGGCGGGCATCCAGCCCCTGTTGTGGAGACCAGTGCTGCGGCAGGCCGATGTCGGCGAAATTCGAGAGCGCCGCGGCGGCACTCCAGACGCCGGGGCCGGCCAGGGGCGCGAGCGCCTTGGGCGCAGAGGCGGCCGCGGCGAGCACGGGCTTCAGCACCAGCGCATGCGCCAGATCCGCATCCTCGGTGAGCGCCCCCACGATCGCGGCCGCCTCGGCGCTGCGCTCGAGCGCCGCGGCCTCGACGCCGCCCTCGGCGAGGGCTGCGCGCAGTGCGTCGATCGATGCGAGCAGGGCGGGCGGGCAGTGCTGTGTGGTCTGCACGGGGGCGTCGATGCCTGAGGCCGGGTTCCTGGCTATCATAGCCACACGCTGGCGGCAGCCGAAACCGGCGTGGCCTTCCGGGGTTGTGCCGTGCCGCCGCAGGACTGTATATTTTCACATGGTGTTGAATCCGTCCGGTGTGCAGCAGGTGTGCTTCGAGGGCTACGGCCCGGCGGGGGCCGCCGTGCTGCTGGAGTGCCGCACCGAGGATCCCGAGCGGTTGCGCGCGGTGCTGCGGGGCGTATTCCGGGCGCACGGTGGCTTTCTCGGCGCCGAGGGCGCGGTGCGCTATCTGTTCGACCGGGTGGGCTGGATGCGCTTTGCGGCGATGGAGCCGGCGAGGCTCACGGCCGCCGCATATGCCGCCGGTGCCGAGCGCGTCTGTGGCGTCGAACCCGAGGAGCTCGAGGTGCGCACCGATCCGGAAGAATTCGAGGCGATCCGGCGGGCGCTCGCGCTCGCCGGCTGGGTGCCGAGTGTCGCGGCGGTGAGCGAGCGGGCGGCGCAGACGCTGGCGCTGCCGGCGGGCGCGGAGCGGCGCTGGCGGGAGCTGCTGGAGGCACTGGCGCAGGTCGAGGACGTGCACCAGGTGTATTCGAATGTCGCGATATCCGACCCGCGCCTGGCGCTCGTTTGATCCGCAGCGCGGCAGCGCTGCGGCGCCGCCGCCGCCGGTGCTGGCGGCCGAGCGGACCGGGCTGCGCGTCCTCGGGCTCGATCCGGGCTCGCGGATCACCGGATTCGGGCTGATCGAATGGCGCGACGGACGCTGGTGCCATCTGGCGCACGGGTGCATCGCGGTGCCGGGCGCCGAGGCGCTCGCGGTGCGCGTGCGGCTGATCTTCGAGCGGCTCACCGAGCTGATCGCCCGGCACGAGCCGGCCGAGGTGGCCGTCGAGCGGGTGTTCGTCAATCGCAACGTCGACAGTGCGCTGAAGCTCGGCCAGGCACGCGGCGCGGCGCTGTGCGCCGTGCCCCACGGCGTGACGGTATTCGAGTATGCTCCGCGCGCCATCAAGCTGGCCTTGGTCGGCTCGGGCGCCGCGGAGAAGCAGCAGGTCGCGCACATGGTGTGTGCGCTGCTGTCGCTTCAGGAGCGGCTCGCCGCCGATGCAGCCGATGCGCTGGCCGTGGCGCTGTGCCACGCGCACTCGCGCCCGATGGCGCGGCTGGCCGCCGCGCACGGCGCGGCACCCAACGGGAGCGGCACGACCTGATGATCGGCTCGATTCGGGGACAGATTGTGGCCAAGGCGCCCCCGCACCTCACGGTCGAGGCGGGCGGTCTTGGCTACGAGCTCGAAGCGCCCATGTCGACGTATTTTCACCTGCCGGCAGTGGGTGAGCCGGTGCGTCTGCTGACTCACCTGGTGGTGCGCGAGGATGCGCACGTGCTGTATGCCTTCGGCACCGAGGCCGAGCGGCGACTGTTCCGCGATCTGATCAAGGTGTCGGGCGTCGGGCCGAAGATCGCGCTCGCGCTGCTCTCGGGGCTGAGCGTCGAGGCGTTTGCCGCGTGCGTTCACGGCCACGACGTGACTGCGCTCACTCGTGTGCCCGGTATCGGGCGCAAGACCGCCGAGCGGCTGGTGGTCGAGATGCGCGACCGGCTCGAGGCCGCGCCGCTCGAGCGGCCGCTGCCCGCCGCGGGCACCGAGGCGCAAATCGAGGCGTTCGATGCGCTCATCGCGCTGGGCTACAAACCGCCCGAGGCGAGCCGCCTGCTGAAGAACGCGGGACCCGAGGTGCGCTCGACCGAAGAGTTGATCCGCCGCGCTCTGCAGAGTGCGGTGCGGGAGTAGCGCGTGGATCTCGAACGCCCCATCGTCAGTGCTCAGGCGAGCGGTGAGGACGAGGTGGCCGACAAGGCCATCCGTCCCCGCCGGCTCGCCGAGTATGTCGGGCAGCCCAAGGCGTGCGCACAGCTCGAGATCTTCATCGGCGCGGCGCGCCAGCGCGGCGAGGCGCTCGATCACGTGCTGGTGTTCGGCCCCCCCGGGCTCGGCAAGACCACGCTCGCGCACATCGTCGCCGCCGAGCTCGGCGTGAACCTGCGCCAGAGCTCCGGTCCGGTGCTCGAGCGGCCTGGGGATCTTGCGGCCCTCCTGACGAACCTGCAGCCGCGCGACGTGCTGTTCATCGATGAGATCCACCGGCTCTCCCCGGTGGTCGAGGAGGTGCTCTATCCGGCCATGGAGGACTGCCAGCTCGACATCATGATCGGGGAGGGCCCGGCGGCCCGCTCGATCCAGCTGAATCTGCCGCCGTTCACGCTGATCGGGGCCACCACGCGCGCCGGGCTGCTGACCTCGCCGCTGCGAGATCGCTTCGGTATCGTGCAGCGGTTGGAGTTCTACGCCGTGGCCGATCTGGAGCACATCGTGCGCCGCTCCGCCTCCATCCTCGCCGTGCCGATCGATGCGGTCGGGGCGCTGCGCATTGCACAGCGCGCCCGGGGCACCCCGCGCATCGCCAACCGGCTGCTGCGCCGGGTGCGCGATTACGCTCAGGTTAAGGCAGACGGGCGTATCGTTGCGGCCGTGGCCGAAGCGGCGCTCGATTTGCTGGAAGTCGATCCGCAGGGGTTCGATACCCTCGATCGCAAGCTCCTCACCACCGTCATCGACAAGTTCGACGGCGGACCGGTGGGCATCGAGAGCATCGCGGCAGCGGTCGGGGAGGAGCGTGGCACGCTCGAGGATGTGATCGAACCGTTTCTGATCCAGCAGGGCTTCCTGGTGCGCACCGCGCGCGGTCGCATGGCCACGCGCAGCGCCTACGAGCACTTCGGCCGCACGCCCCCGGAGCGCCTCGCTGCGCCCCTGACGCTGTTTGAGGAGAATCCATGAGCGAGTTCACCTGGCCGGCGCGGGTCTACTGGGAGGACACCGACGGCGGCGGCATCGTTTATTATGCCAACTATCTGCGTTTCCTCGAGCGCTCGCGCACCGAGTGGTTGCGCTCGCTCGGATTTTCGCAGCAGGAGATGGCGCGGGAACCCGGCGTGCTGTTCGCGGTCGTGAACGTATCGGTGGACTATCGCCGGCCGGCGCGGCTCGACGATGAGCTGCTCGTGACCTGTGAGCCTCGCCCCGACGGCGCGGTGTGCATGCGCTTCGCGCAGCGCATCCTGCGTGCCGGGGAGGCCGAGCCGCTGGTGACTGCCGAGGTCCGGGTGGCCTGCGTCGATGCGCGCACGATGCGTCCGACGAAGCTGCCCGAGACGCTGCGTGCGGCGTTGAACTAACCGGGAGTGAGCCGAAACCTCATGAGTGGACATCTGTCGCTGATTCAGCTCGTCGTGCAGGCGAGCTTCGTGGTGCAAATCGTGATCGGGCTGCTGATGCTCGCCTCGCTCATCTCCTGGGCGATCATCTTTCGCAAGCGGCTGCTGATCGGCCGGGCGCGTCGCGAGGCCGATCAGTTCGAGAACAATTTCTGGTCCGGCGGGGATCTGGCGCAGCTGTACCGGGCGATCGAATCGCACGGCGGGGCGAGCGGCATGGCGAGCATCTTCGAGATGGGCTTTCGCGAGTTCGCCCGCCAGCGCCAGCAGGGCGCCGGATCGACCGATCTGGTGCTCGAGGGCTCGCGCCGCGCGATGCGCGTGGCGCAGCTGAAGGAAATTGACCGGCTCGAGCACGGCCTCGCCACCCTCGCCACGGTCGGCTCGACCAGCCCGTACGTGGGTCTGTTCGGCACGGTGTGGGGCATCATGAGCGCGTTCTCCTCCCTCGGTGATGTGCGCCAGGCGACGCTGGCGGCGGTTGCGCCGGGGATTTCCGAGGCGCTCATCACCACCGCGATCGGCCTGTTCGCGGCCATCCCCGCCGTGGTCGCCTATAACCGCTTCGCCGATCAGGTCGGACGGCTCGAGGTGCGCTTCGATGCGTTCATGGAGGAGTTCTCCACCATTCTGCAACGGCACGCCACGCGTGGGATCGCGGCCGCCCCGACGGTGAGCGCCGCGGGGAGCGCGCCGATGGCAGCCCCGAAGGGCCGCTAGGAGCGCACCATGGCACAGGTCTCGCGCGGGCGCAGACTGATGGGGGAGATCAACGTCGTGCCGTACATAGACGTGATGCTGGTGTTGCTGATCATCTTCATGATCACCGCGCCGCTGATGACGCAGGGCGTGAAGGTGACGCTGCCTCATGCGGCCGCCAGGACGCTGCCGACCAGCAAGCGCAGCCCGATCGTGCTGTCGGTGACGCGCAGCGGGGGGCTGTATCTGGTCGTGGGCGCACAGCCGGCGTTCGGTCCGGCGAGCGCGAACGACATCGAGTCACACGTGGCCGCCGCGCTGCAATCCGACCCGACCCGCGCGGTGATGATCCGCGCCGACACGGCGGTCTCCTACGGCGTCATCGTCCGGGCGATGGTGCTCCTGCAGGATGCCGGGGCGCGCAAGGTCGGATTCATGACGCAGCCGCCCGCCGGCCGGTCGAGCCATTGACGAGGCGCCGCACCATGTCCTCCGAGCCCGCGCGCGACCGGTGGCTGTCGATCGGGATGTCCGTGCTGCTGCACGGCACCATCATTGGGCTGCTCGCCTACGGCTGGTGGCACTACGCGCACCGGCCGATCACCCCGAGTGTGTCGCTCGACGCCACGGTGGTCGATGCCCACTCCCTCAGGGGCGTCGGTTTGGCGCCGAAGCCGGCGCCGAAGCCCCCGGCACCGCCCCCGGTGAGCGCGCCCCAGGGCCCGCCGGCCCCGACGCCTCAGGAGCAGGCGCTGCGTCAGCAGGCCGCCGCAGCCGAACGGCAACGTGTGGCAGCCGCGCAGGCGGAGCAGCAGCGGCTGCAGCAGCAGCACACCGCCGAGGTCAAGGCCCAGGCCCAGGCGAAAGCGCAAGCCCGGGCCAAGGCCACGGCCGAGGCGAAGGCCCAAGCCAAGGCGAAGGCGCTCGCCCAACAGCGCGCCGAGGCGAAGAAGCGGGCTGAGGCTCGGCGCAAGCGCGAGGCGGCGAAGAAGCTCGCCGCGGCGCGTAAACTCGCCGCCGAGCGGGCCGCCCAGGCGCGTGCGCAGCGTATTGCGCAGCTGCAGCGGGCGCTGCGCGAGGATGCGCAGTCCAATGCCCAGATGCGCGCGGCGGTCGGGGGCTGGATCACGGAGGTCACCCAGCGGGTCGAGGCGGCGTGGATCAAACCGCCGACGGCGCGGTCGAACCTCAGTTGCACGATCGGGGTGGTCCTGGTGCCGGGCGGGGCGGTGAGCAGCGTGAGCCTCGGCGCGTGCAATGGCGACGAGGCGGTGCGCGAGTCGATCGAAGCGGCCGTGTATCGCGCCTCTCCGTTGCCGCCGCCGCCGGACCCGGACCTGTATCACCAGCAGATCAATTTCGTATTCGCACCCAATTCGAACTGAGAGCCATGACACCCATGACCAGAGTTGCCCGCATGCGTACCGCCGCGATCGCGGCACTGCTTGCCCTCGGCGGCCTGCCGGCGGCGCAGGCGCAGCTGACCATCAAGATCACCTCCGGGGTGACCCATCCGGTGCCGATCGCCGTCGTGCCGTTCGCCGAGACGAGCAGCGCGTCGGTCAATGTCGCCGCGGTGGTCCAGCACGACCTCGTCGGCAGCGGGCGCTTCAGCGGCCTGCCGGCCGCACAGATGCCGGCGACGCCCGATCATGCCGCGCAGGTGGCTTTCCCGTCCTGGAAGACCACGGGCGTCGATTACCTGGTGGTGGGGCGCGTCAAGCCGGTCGGCAACGGCGAGCTCGCCGTCGACTTCAATCTGCTCAACGTCCTGACCGGCCAGAGCGTGGTACGCAAGCGCTTCACGGGCTCGGCCGCGGCGCTGCGCAACGCCGCACACCGCGTGAGCGATGCGATCTACCAGGCGATCACCGGGATCCGCGGTGCGTTCGACACCCGCATCGCCTACGTGGCGGTGGTCGGAAGCGGCGCGGCGCAACGCTTTCAGTTGGTCGTGGCGGATGCGGATGGCTACAATCAGCACCTCATCCTCGAGTCGCGCTTCCCGATCATGTCCCCGGTGTGGTCACCGGATGGAAAATGGCTCGCCTACGTCTCCTTCGAAGATCATCTCTCGGCGGTGTACCTGCAGCGGGTGCGCACCGGGCAGCGCTACCGTGTCTCGGCGCGCGCCGGGGAGAACGGCTCGCCGTCGTTCTCCCCGAACGGCCAGGAACTTGCGCTGACGTTGAGCGGCGTCTCGGGCTATCCGCAGATCTATGTGCTCAACCTGCACACCCGCCAGTTCACCCGCATCACGCATACCCCGGCGATCAATACCGGGGCGACCTGGGCGCCGGACGGCCGTGCGCTTTATTTCACGTCCGACCGGGCCGGCTCCCCGCAGATCTACCGCAAGTCGCTCACGCCCGGCAGCCTGCCGCGGCGCATCACCTTCACCGACGGGTATAATGCCGACCCGCACGTCTCGCCGGATGGAACGCATCTGGCGGTGGTGACGCAGGTGGACGGACAATACTGCATCGCCGTGCAGGACTTGAAGACGGGCGCCTTCCGGGTGCTGACCCACGGTCCGCTCGACAGCACGCCGAGCTTTGCGCCGAATGGCGCGGAGCTCATCTACGCCAATCGGCCGGGCAGCGGCTCGGAGGCGATTCTGGCGACCACGTCGATCGATGGGCTGACGGGCATGACCCTCAGGCCCACGCACGGGCAGATTCAGGATCCGAGCTGGGGGCCGTTCCCCCCGCATTCGCATTAAGATTCGAACAGCACGGTCCCCGACGGGCCGCGCGAGTGTGTCACAACAGAGCGCCGGGGGACCGGCGCACAACGGAGAAGGGTGTTATGCGTCGCATTGTTACGGTAATGGTGTTGGCCGCGGCTCTGGGTCTGGCGGCCTGCGCGAGCAAGCCGGTCAAACCGGCCAGTTCGCAGACGGCGACGGCCGGCAGCGGTGCCGCCAGTCAGGGCGCCGGTTCCGGCGCGAACGCCGGGGAAGGCTCACTCGGCAATCAGAGCTCGGTGCCGGGCCCGCAGCAGGGCCTGCTCGCGGACCGCACCATTCACTTCGCATTCAACAGCGCGGTGATCCGCGGACACGGCATCGAGGTGGTCGCGGCCCATGCGAAGTACCTCGCCGATCATGCCAGTGCACGCGTTCGGCTCGAGGGCAACACCGATGATCGCGGCTCGCCGGAGTACAACATCGGTCTGGGGATGCGCCGTGCCGAGTCGGTCCGCCAGGCGATGCTGCTGCAGGGCGTCTCGCCGAATCAGATCACCGTCGTGAGCTACGGTGAGGAGCGACCGGTCGATCCGGCCAACAATCCGGTCGCCTGGGCCAAGAACCGTCGCGTCGACATCGTCTATCTGACGCCGACGCAGCCGGGTCACTGAGCGGGGCGCGGGAGCTTCCATGCGTGCCTTGCGCGTGCTGGCGCCGGCTGCGGCGCTGCTGGTGACGCTGCTCAGCGGCTGCGCCACCGGTCCGGATCCCACTCAAGTGCGGCTCGATAATCTCGACGCACGGGTGGGCAAGCTCGAGCAGTTCGTCTCCAATGGCAGTCTGGTGCAGCTCGCCCAGCAGCAGAACGCGCTGCAGGCCGAGGTGCGCAGCCTGCGCGGCCGAGTCGACAGCCTGCAGGAGCACGATCGGCGGTTCACTCGCCAGCAGCGTGCGCTCGATGCGGATCTGACCAAACGCATGGGAGAGCTGGAGCGCGCGAGCGCGGCCGAGGCGGCCGCGATCAACGCTGCGGCGGGTTCGGCGAATGCCGGCGCGTCGGGCAGTTCTGGGACCTCGAGTGGAACCGCCGCCGCGGGCGGCGGCGGTTCCGGTTCGCTCGCCGGGATGATGTCCGGAGTCGATCCGACCCAGCAGTCGGTCTACCAACAGGCCTTCGATGCGCTGAAATCGGGCAGCTATTCGGTGGCGATCAGCGGGTTCAAGGGGTTCCTGAAGACCTACCCCACGAGCGCACTTGCGCCGAACGCCGAGTACTGGCTCGGTGAGGCGCATTACGTGAACCAGGACTTCGGCAAGGCCGAGAAGTGCTTTCGCACCGTGCTGACGCGCTGGCCGGATTCGGCCAAGGCGGCCGCGGCGATGTTCGATCTCGGCAATACGCTGATCGCACAGGGTCACACCCGTGCGGGACACGCGCAACTGAAGGCGCTGGTGAAGCAATTTCCGGGCACGGACTTGGCCAAGCGGGCCGCGCACGTGCTGCACCCGCACGGACAGTGAGCACGACGCAGGCCGCCTCGCCGTCGCCGTCGGCGACGCGGCTGAAGATCACCGAAATCTTCTACTCCCTGCAGGGCGAGGCGGACACGGTCGGTATTCCGACCACCTTCGTGCGTCTCACGGGCTGTCCGCTGCGCTGCCAGTACTGCGATACGGCCTACGCCTTTCACGGCGGACAGTGGTGGGACATCGATCAGGTGCTCGAGCGGGTGAGTGAACTCGGCCCCCGGTACGTGTGCGTCACGGGCGGGGAGCCGCTAGCCCAAAAGGGATGTCTGGAGTTGATGCGTCGCCTGTGCGATGCGGGCTCGCGAGTCTCGCTCGAGACGAGCGGCGCGCTCAGCCTGGCGGGCATCGATCCGCGCGTGGTCCGAGTGGTCGACGTCAAGACGCCGGGATCCGGCGAAGAGGCGCGCAACCGCTATGAGGAGCTGGCCGGCCTCAGCGCGCAGGATCAGGTGAAGTTCGTGATCTGCGATCGGGCGGATTACGACTGGAGCGTCGCGCGGGTGTGCGAGCTGGCGCTCGCCGAGCGCGGCACGGTATGGTTCTCCCCCAGCTACGAGCAGCTGCCGGCGCGCGAGCTGGCCGAGTGGATCCTCGCGGATCGTTTGGCCGTGCGGCTGCAAGTGCAGCTGCACAAGGTGCTGTGGGGCAATACGCCGGGGAAATGATGGTCAAGCGCGCGCGACGGTTCCGTTCTGGGGTGTTGTGGCGGGGGCGCCCGTGAGCGGCCCGCCCGCGGTGGTTCTGCTCTCGGGCGGCCTGGATTCGGCCACCGTGCTGGCGATTGCGCGTGCGCGCGGCCTGCGCTGCTATGCGCTGTCGATCGCCTACGGTCAGCGTCACGAGGCGGAGCTCACCGCAGCGGCCCGGGTGGCCGCGTTGCTCGGGGCGCGCGAGCACCGGGTGATGCGGGTCGACCTTGCCGGCATCGGCGGATCGGCCCTGACCGACCGTTCGATTGCGGTGCCCGAGACCCCGAGCGAGGGGATCCCCGTCACTTACGTGCCGGCCCGCAATACCATCATGCTCTCGCTGGCGCTCGGCTGGGCCGAGGTCCTCCGCGCCGAGCACATCTTCATTGGCGTCAATTCGCTCGATTATTCGGGCTATCCGGACTGCCGGCCGGAATATGTCGACGCGTTCGCCCACCTGGCGCAGCGGGCCACCAAGGCGGGCGTCGAGGGCCATCCCTGCCGCATCGAAGCGCCGCTCATCACCTGGACCAAGGAGCGCATCATCCGCGAGGGGATGGCCCTCGGGGTCGATTACGGAATGACGGTCTCGTGCTACCAGGCGGATGCGCAGGGACGGGCCTGCGGCCGGTGCGATTCGTGCCGGCTGCGCCGGGCGGGATTTGAGGCCGCGGGCCTCGTGGACCCCACGCGCTACCAGTGATCGGCGTATCCGGGTATTATCCGCACCCCTGCGGCGGCCCTTTCGGGACCCTCGCCGCGACCCCGTTGGGGCGTTAGCTCAGTCGGTAGAGCATCGGACTTTTAATCCGCTGGTCGACGGTTCGAATCCGTCACGCCCCAAAGCCAAATAAAAACAAGTACTTGAGGCGCTTTTCCGCTGTCTGATTTTCGGCCAATTTGGTTAAAAAATAGCCACGAATTTGCACTTAATTTGCACTTCGGTCCGATAGGGGGGTAGAATTGCGTTTGTGCGCGATTCACGGCGCACAAAAAAGACGGCCCCGGAGGGTGCTGGTAACACCAACCGAGGCCTGACCATCACCAGCATACGAGGTGCTGCAATGGCTACTGGCAAGTCTATCAAGTCCCGGCGATCCGTCCGGGCGCTCATGCTCCTGCTTCGGCTCAATGCGGATCAGATGAACTACACGCCGCTATCGCATCGAGGGCGGCGCGCGGCAGGGCTGATTCCGCTCCTTTGCGCGATCGTGGAGGGCTGCTGACATGGCCACAATCGACGAACGCCGGAACAGCGACGGCTCGCGCAGCTACGTCGCGCAGGTGCGCATCCGCCCCTTCAAGCCCTCAAGCCGAACGTTCCACGAGCGGGACTTTCCAGACGCACGCAAGGGCGCGAAGAAGGCCGCCGAGCAATGGGCTGAGGGACTGGAAAAGACGTTGCGCGAGCAGCGCGTGCGCGGCGGAGTGCGCTCGGACGTGGGCAGCCTTTCGCTGCGCCAGCTCGCGGATGAGTACCTCGCCGATCCGGAGACCAAGGCCCTGGCCACCCACGGCGAGCGCGAGCGGCAAATTGCGTGGTGGGTGAACGAGTACGGCTCGAGCAAGGCGCTGGAATTCCCGAGCCCCGTCCTGCTTCGCGCCGCGCGCGACACGCTCTCGAAGGACTACGAGGCCGGCACGATCAATCGCTACCTCGCCGCGGCGCGCGCCATGCTGAACTTCGGGCGCTCAACCGGCCTGCTGCCCCCGAATCTGGTATGGCCGCCGCGGCTGCTGCTGTCCGAGCCGAAGGCACGCGAGCGCTTCCTGAGCGATGAGGAACTCGGCCGCGTGCTTGAGGCGGCGCGGGCGGATTCGGACCTGATGTATGCCGCCGTCGTTTTTTCCCTCGGCGTCGGCTGCCGGCAGGGCGAGCAGCTCCGCGTGCGATGGGGCGACATAGACGACAAAACAAACACCGTTGCCATTCGCGTTTCAAAGACCGACACGTCACGCCGGGCACACATGCCGCCCGCGGTGCTCGCCGCGCTTGAGCCGCTGCGCACGGGGAAGGTGCGGCCGCTGCCCGGCGCGTATGTCTTCGCGGGCGCTGACGGCAAGCCGCTACCGAGCTACACCCTGATCGACCGCTGGGAACGAGTCCGCGCCGCGGCGGGCGTGCCCGATGTCAGATGGCACGACCTGCGGCACGCTTCGGCTTCGTTCCTGATCCAGGGAGGGGCAACGCTCGCCGAAGTGGCGCACCAGCTCGGGCACAAGAACGTGGCCACGTCGAAGCGATACGCGCATTTGGTGCCCGGCGCGAAGCCGACCGGCGCGGACAAGCTCAATGAGCGGCTCGGCGGCAAAGCGAAGTAGGCGCGCGCCATGACTCCATCACAGAAATTGGCCCGCGCCGTGGCCAATGCGTTACCCCTGCGGCCGCTCAAGATTGAACGAGAGGCGCTGATCGCCGCGGCTGTTGCTGAGATCGAGCGATGGCTCGAGATTGCCCCTCAAGGCGAGCCGCACGCGGGGCGCATCCGACAGCTCGCGAAGATCGCCGCGAAGCTCGAGAAGGACCTCGAAGCGGCGGGCGCCGCGCTGAGGAAACTCGGCGTGCATGCTCAGGTCGAGCGCGCCAGATCCTTCAACGCGAAGATTGGGCTCGCGGGCGCGGAGCAGCCTATTGGCGGACGTAGTGCGGCGATCGACCTTTATCTGATCGCCGCGCGGGCGGCTGACGGCATGCGCGGATGGAAGGGCGCGCATCGGCCGCGCAAGGGGCGAGCGATCGCGTTCTCGACGAGGCTCTCGGAAAGTCTGCGGGTGCTGTGCCGCACGCATGCCGGCATGAGCAATTTCGAGTTTGCGGACTTCCTGGACTGCCTCAGTGGATCGAACGGGCTCCCCGTTCTATCCGCTCCCACTCTGAAGAAGCGAGCCGCCCGGGCGCGAAAGCACACCCGGACTCGGGGGACAAAATAGCCCAAAAATAGTGGCATTTTGTCGCCTATCGACACACGCATAGGCATTTCAAACTGCGCGCCAAGACGACCAACACCGTGTTGGTCCAGGAGCAGCGCAGATGTCCACACGTTCTAATTCCGCCCCCGACGTGCCCCATTCGTGGGACTTGGAGGGCTGGCCCGCTTCAGTCTTCCCCGGCACGACTTCGCGTGCCCGGTACATTGTCCGTTCGCACCGTGACGACCTCCTCAAGGAGGGCGCCATTGCTCGCGTTGGCCGCGAACTTGTCATTTTCGGTGCGCGTTACACGCGCTGGCTCGAGAAGCGAGCCGCCGACGTGCCGGGGTACGTGCCGGCGCCGAATCGCAAAACGAGCGAGGCGGCTTAAGTGGCGCAGATATGCGCCGCACCGGGTGCTGGCTACACCCGGGCGGCTGACTCGAAGGGACCCGCTCGGACGAACGGCACGCGGATCATAACACAATCGGCAATTGGTGCATTTATCGCCGGGTTGCCCGAGCCGCGCCGCGGCCGGATTGTCACGGCCGGATCGACAATCGACAGTTGGAAAGCGAAGCCGCGCGCGATCCTCGAGCGGCTGCGCGGCGAGCGACTCGCTCATGCATGGCGGGCGGCCCTGTGAGCGCGTTTGTCGAGCTGTCTCCAATCGGCCGCCGAGGCTACCGTCTCAAAAAAATCCTGGCGCTGCGCGCGATCACTCCGTCCATCGCCGAGGCGGAACGTGAGCGGCTGCTCGGTGCCGGTCATAACTGTTGGTACTGCTCGCAACCGGCACCTGCGGATTCCTGGCTATTTGCCTGCAGGATGCGAGAGCGTCCTGTAGGACTGTTAGTTTGTCCCACGTGCCTGCCGCGTGTACGTGGATGGCGTCCCGGAATACAGATCCGGCTGTTCTCGCCGCAGGCGGTGCAGCCGTGACAAAAACAACACGGGGGCCTTGCCCGGTCTGTGACCGCGGCTCTCGAGATCGAGCGCTCGCCGTTACGGCCGACGAACGCGGCGTTGTTTTGTACTGCCACCGCTGCGGATTCACCAAAGCCGAGAATTTCGAGCGCCGTCCTGACATCGTGCCGGTGCCGGCTCACTCGACCGCGCCGCTCGACTGGTCGGACCGTGCAGAGGCGATATGGAGACGCACGCTGCCGTTGCACGGGACGGTCGGGCAGATCTACCTCGAGCACCGCGGTTGCATCCTGCCGCCAGTGGATTCTGACCTGCACTTCCTGCCGGGAGGCGCGAAGTTCCCGCCGAGCCTGTGTGCGCGCGTCACTGATGCTCGAAGCGCTACGCCGATAACGCTGCACTTCACCCGGCTGGCTGCTGACGGCCGCGGGAAAGCCGGTGGCGAGCACGACAAACTGCTGCTTGCAGGGCACCGCAAACGCGGAGGCGTTATCCGCCTGTGGCCGGATACCGATGTTACCTACGGGCTCGCGCTCGCGGAGGGCGTAGAAACCGCGCTTGTATCGGCGCGCGCCTTCACGCCGATATGGGCAACAGTTGATGCAGGCAACATGGCGGCCTTCCCGGTACTTTCCGGCATCGATTGCCTTGCGGTCTATGCGGACCACGACCAAGCCGGGATGCGTGCAGCGATTCAATGCGCGCAACGCTGGAATAAGGCCGGCCGCGAGGTCGCGGTCTATCGATCGCCCGTTGCCGGTGAAGACGTAGCGGACATCCTGCGACGGATCGGCGCGCGAAAGGAGACGCCGTGATAACTGATGTCGATTCAAAGACATTGGAGGCCGCACTCGAGCGCGTCAAGTTGGCGCCCGATCAAGGCGCACCGATCGGCGAACCGCCCGACTGGATGAACGAAGGGCCGGACTCGGCAGGCGAGGCGCCGAAGAAGGGCACCGATGATCCGCTAGCGTCGGTCCGTGCCTCGATCATCGCGGACCTCGAGGCGGGACCTGCTGCGATTGACGCAGCCGAGGCGCCCCGGTTCGTCCAATTCCCGCGCTTCCCCGAGGCGGGCGCAAGCCTTTGTGGTCCCGGTGGCACCGGCAAGACCGCTCTCGCGCTGACCGAAAAGGTTCGCATTGCACTCGGTCTGCCTGCGTACCCCGACACCGAGCCCTGCGCGCAAGGCCCGTGCGTGCTCGTGACGGCCGAGGATGGCGCGGACCGAGCGCGGTACGTGCTACAGCGCGCGCTCGCTGACGCGCTCGACAACCGGCAGATTAGCGAGGCGCAGGCGAACGAAGCCAAGGCGCTGATCCGGATCGTTGGCTGGAACCCGTCGCGATACGGTCGCATCGTCAAGGTCGAGCAGTTCACTGGCGAGATGTACCGCGCGCCCGTGTACGACTTGCTGCTTGAACTCCTGGCGCCGATCCAGCCGGTCTATATCACGCTCGATCCCGAGGCGCTTTTTAGCCCTGGGGACCGATACGGCAACGACGGGCACGCCTTCCTCGCGGCCATGATGCACGAGACCGCAATGGCCATGCGGGCGTGCGTGCAGATGCTCGACCACGTCTCGCAGAACGTCGCGCGGAGCGGCACCGTCGACCAGTACGCGAGCCGCGGCGGGACGGCCAAGTCCGACGAGGCGCGGCTCGTGCGTCAGCTCGTTGGCGTGAAGCCCGAGACGCTGAAGCCCGACGAACCGCTGCCCCTGATGGCGACGATGGGCGATATCGAGGCCGGGAGTATCTTGCGTCTGTACTGGACCAAGCTGTCCTGGGCGAAGCCGAACGCTGCGCCGCCTCTCTGGCTGCGCCGCAGGGGGTACTGGTTCGAGGCGCTGCGCTCACCGAGCGCGGCCGAGTATGCCGTTGAACGCGAACAGAACGCCGCAGAGCGCGACCTCGAGGAGCTGACCCGGCAGGCGGCCGCCGTGGTGGACTACGTGCGCCAGCAGCTCGCCAATGGTGCAGGGGTGCGCCTGACCGCAAGCGAGCTAGCGAACGAGGGCGGCCCGATTGTCGACGGTAAGCGACTGAAGCGGGACACGATCCGCCGCGGCGTTCGCCATGCCATCGCTCAAGGACTGCTGGCGCAGCTCGAACTGCCGAAGGGCGAGCGCCAAGGCTCGCGGCAGACCTACCTCGCGCCTGCTGACTACCGCGGGACTGCTCCGGGGGAGGGCGTCCTGTGAGCGTACTCGGCGAACTCGGCGAACTCGGCGAATCGCGCGGTTCGCTCAGTGGAAAGGGAAGCCGCCGTACTAGGCGGCGGTTTCCTTTCCTATATAGCCGCCGCCTAGTAGGTACCCGCCGAGTTGGCCCCCTGGAGCAGCTCATGGCCCTGCGGCCCATTCCGCCGAGTAGGAACGCGCGGATAGCGGGTAAAGCAGGCGGAAAGGGGAGACGCGCCCCCTCGGCCCGCGCGCCGGCCCCTTGGGCGAGTCGCGACGCGCACCGTGCTCCCGCTTGGCTGCCGTCCCTGGTTGGTGCCGCACCGCACCGTTCGTGGCCTCTATCGGATTACCAATCCGGAAGCATTGGAAAAAATCCAATGAAACAGTGTGTTACGGGGCAATTTGCAAACGATTCACACTCCGGGCGCTCCATGCCGTCTGCCGTGAGTTGCCTCCCGGGTGCCGCATGAGCGCCTCGATGCCGGCGAAGCTCGCAGAAGCACTTGACCGCTCGAGGTGGCATGCCCCGCAGGACCGCGCCGTATTGCGCGCTGCGGCTGTCGAGCTGCGTTCCCGTGGCCTAACGCCCTTCGATATTGCCGAGGCGCTGCGGCTTTCTCAGCGCGCCGTGCGCGATTTGCTCGGCGTTCAAATCTGCGAGAGATCACATGACCGCGCGTAACAAATTCGCCGCCGAGCGTGGCGCTCGCACACGTGAATTGATTCGGCAGCTCATGCTCGAGCACGCCACCCGAAACCCGATCGCCCGGCCGCTCACGGCAAAAGAAATCCAGTGGCACCTGAAGGGCCTCGGGGTGTACTTGGCGCCGAGTACGGTCGCATGGCACGTGAACTGGATCAGGCTGACGGCCGACATCGAGGCACTCGATGCCGAGGCCGGGAGTGGCAGTTAGGTTGGAATCGTTCCGATTCATCGCCGCCGATCCGGTCGATAGGATTATGGCCATGAGCGCGCCGACCTTTCGCGCCGTTGGAGTATCCCGCTTGCCCGCAATTAAAGGACGCCGAGGCCCCTGCAAGGTCTGCGCGCACCCTGAAGTGGCGCGGATAGAGCTGCTGCTCGCCTCGGGCGCTGGCCAGAACGCCACCGCGCGCAAGTTCAATCTGAGCAAGGATTCCGTCTTCCGTCACTGGAATGGCCACGTCTCGGCGGAGCGCAAGGCGGCCTTGATCGCCGGCCCCGCCGCCCTGCAGTCGCTCGGCGCCAAGATCGGCGAGGAGGCCGAGAGCGTTCTCGACCTGCACAAGGCCGTGCGTGCGCCGCTGTGGGCGGCCTACGCGGCCGCTGCCGAGGTGGGCGATGCCGTGACGCTGGATCGTATCTCCGGGCGCCTGACTGACTCGATCAATGCCACGGGGCGCCTTACCGGCGAGCTGGCTTCGAGTCCGCTGGTGCAGAACAACGTGCAGATAAACCTGATCGCAAATCCCGAGTTTGCCCGGTTCCAGTCTGACCTGTTGCGCGTGCTATCGAAGTACCCCGAGGCCGCGCGCGCCGTCATGGCCGAATTCCAGCGTCTCGACGGTCCGCCCTCGATGGCTCGGCCGGCATTGGAGCATGGCAAGTGAGCGGACAGGCCGGACTTCATGCGGCGTTCGCCGAGGCACTCGCGGGGGCATGGCGCCTCACCGCGAGGCCCGAGCAGCTCGCGCCAGATGGTGACTGGACGACATGGATATTCTGCGGTGGCCGAGGTGCCGGCAAGACTCGCTCCGGCGCAGAGTGGATACTCGAGCGCGTCGCATCGGGTGCAGCGCGATTCATCCACCTGATCGCACCGACTGCGGGCGACTGCCGAGACGTGCTGCTCGAGGGGCCGGCCGGCATCCTGACGATTGCGCCGAGTCATGCGAGACCGATCTACCAGCCGAGTCTGCGCAAAGTGACATGGCCGAACGGCGCTCAGGCGCTGCTGTTCTCGGCTGATGAGCCCGACCGCCTCCGCGGCCCGCAGTGCGACACGCTTTGGATTGATGAACTCTGCGCTATGCGCACGGCGCAGGACGTGCTGGATATGGCCTTCATGGGCCTGCGCCTGGGCAAAGACCCGCGAGCGCTCCTGACGACGACGCCGAGGCCGATCAAGCCCTTTAAGGCCCTGCTCGCGCGCGAGGGGCAGGATGTCGTCGTCACGCGATCGAGCAGCTACGCCAACCGGGAGAACCTCGCGCCGCAGTTCTTCGCTCAGATTGTGAGCAAGTACGCGGGCACCCGCCTGGGGCGGCAGGAAATCGACGCCGAACTGCTGACGGACGTGCCCGGCGCACTCTGGCACCTCGAGCGCATTGAGGAGCTGCGCGTAACACGCGCGCCCGAGCGCCTCGAGCGCGTCGTCGTTGCAGTCGACCCCGCAGTCACTTTTGGGCCGGACAGTGACGAAACCGGCTTGATCGTTGCGGGCCTCGGCTCAGACGGGGCAGGGTACGTGCTCGACGATGCGAGCGGCCGGTATCCGCCCGAGGAGTGGGCGCGCAAAGCTATCCAGTTGTACCGGCGATATGGTGCTGATCGGATCGTGGCCGAGACGAATCAGGGCGGCGATCTTGTCGAGAAGACCCTGCGCTCGGTCGACCCGTCGATTCCGTTCCGTGGCGTTCACGCCAGCCGCGGAAAGATCACGCGCGCCGAACCCGTGAGCGCGCTCTATGAGCAGGGCCGCGTGCATCACGTTGGCGTATTTGGGCCGCTTGAGGATCAGCTCACCAGCTACGACGGCTCCCGCGGTTCATCGAGCCCCGATCGCCTCGATGCGTTGTGCTGGGCGATTCACGAACTCATGCTCGGGACGCCACCGGGCGGCTATATCAAGCCCGAGGCGCTGCTCGCACCGGCCGCCGATGCGGGACTCGGCCCCGTTGAATTCCCTGAGATGGCCTCGGGTCTGTTCGCGCTCGTGGCGGCCGGCATTGATCCAGACGCGCCCGATGATATTGCCGTCGTCGTCTTTAGCTTCTGGCTACACGGCGAGGGGCGCACCCCGCTCGTGGTACTCGATTGGGACATCGACACGCTCACGCCCGAACTGATGCGCGACTGGGCGCCCGGAGTGGCCGAGCGCCTGGGTGAACTACGGCGGGAAATCAGGGTGCCCGGCTTCGGCTCGCCCGTCGCCATTGAACCGCAAGGCCTCGGCGTGACGCTGTACCAGGACGTGCAGCATGCGCACCCGGTTGAGCTGATCGGTGCGGCTAGCGCCGAGCAGGACATTGTGCGGATGCCGCTATCGCAGCGCGTGCTTGCGGCAAGCGGTCATGTGAACGCGGGACGGGTGCGAATCTCTCGGCACGCACACGAAAAGACGACGACGCACCGCGGCGTGACGCGCAATCACCTGATACACGCAATCGCCGGCTTCGGAGTGTCGGGCACAGAACAGCAGCAGGTCGGCGCATTGCTCGCCGCCTTCGCGGACGGAGTGCTCGAGGTCTTCGCTGATCCGCGCACGAAGGTCTGAACTATGAGCATGTTCCGAAGATCGCCCCCGAACGCTACGACCGCGCCGACGAAACCCGCGGCGCTTGGCCCTGATGCGCCCGGCTCATGGATCATGCTCGCGCCTGGGCGGCACTTCATCGACGGCGCGTGCGTGGAAGTCCCGCCGAGCGAGCAGTTACTGGTTCCGTTTCCGGTGAAACCCGGGCGCCGAGTAGTAGACGGCAAGATTGTCATTGCGCCGCTGATCTATCAGTCGAGGTAATCCGATGCTCACTAAATCGACGAAGCTGCCGCTGCCGCCCTCGCTGACAGAACAGCTCGAGCAGGCCGCGCAGGCGCTTGGCAGCACGCCTGCGAGCATTGCGCGCGCGGCGCTCAATGAGTGGCTCACGAAGCACGCCCCGCCCGCGGTTCCGGCCCAACAGCCGAACCGATAGGTCGATACGTTAGAAACAAACTTATTTATTGTGACTCGCTCACACCCCATCATACTCACCATGTCAACACAAACTCGCGTGACTCTTTCGCTGCCTCCCGGCGTAGTTCGCCGCCTCGACCGCGCCGCTGCCGGTGCGCGCCGGAGCCGAAGCAATGCGGCGGCTGTGTTGCTCGACAGCGCACTCGCAGGCAAGCAGCGCCTCGCCGAGCTGGCCCGGCTTGCGACCGAGACCGCGGCCGAGTCCGACCCCACCGCCGACGCCGCACGGGAGGGCGTCGCCGAACACTTGGACCGACACGCCGAAATCGGCGGACTAACCACCTTCGCACCGGAGAAATAGCATGACACAGCACGAACACATGACCCAGCCGAAGCCGACGCCCGACGATCGTGACCGCAGCCCTCGTGAACTCCAGCGCGCGCAGGGCGTGCGGCCCGCGACAACCGGCGGGACTCCCCGTAACGCCGAGAACGAGATCGGCAGCTCGAGCGGTTTTCCCGGCTCGCACACTGTTGGAGGGCCGAAATAATGGCCGCCTCCCGTGACGATGTTACCGACGAAGTCCGCGCCAATGCCTACCGCGCGCAAGCCGATGGTGCCTACCGCGCCGCGGTCGGAGCGCCTCCACCGGGGCACCTGCCCGGGGAAAGCGTTGCGAGTTACCGCATCCGTCTCGCCAGTGGCCTCAAGGGTTTCTCGCCGACCTACGGCAAGATGTCAGTCCGAGACCTCGACGGCATGCGTCGCAGTGGCGCGCTGCACCTCGCCGAGGAAACAATCTACCGCGAAGCAAGCGAGGCCGCCCGCCGACCGACTGGACCGCTCCGTGAGGTGCAAGAACCGGACCGTACCGGCCGCCCGATCGTCAAGTTCTACGGCGCGCCGGATGAATGTTGGGGACCGTTCAAGCAGGCGCCGCGTTATCTCACGGCCTTCAACACCAAGGAGCGATGAGACATGAGCATCGGTCAAACGATCCGCGCCGTCATCGGCCTCGCTGTCTCGGATGAACCCGGCGCATTCCGAGCGCCGCCCGCATCGTTGCCCCCTGAACTCGAGCGGCAGCACCATGCCGCGCTGATGGACGCCGCGCGCGAGCGGCTGCGGGCTGCGCACACCGACCGTGCCGCCGCGCAGGCTGCGCACACCGAGGCCGACGGCAAGGTGGCTCGTGCGCTCGAGGTGCTCGAGGATTCCCGCCGCCTCGATGCCGAGGCCGCCCAAGCCGAGTCGCTCGCCCGAGACGCGGCGCGCGCCTGGGCCGCTGCGGGCTGCCCCGAGGAGGGACGCCCCGATCCGGACCTGCTCGACCATGCCGCCACCGCCGCGAACCTGGCGCTGGATGCGCGCACTGTCGCTGCCGGTGCGCAGGATGCGCTCGCCGACCTGCGGCAGGCCGCGCAGTCAGCCCGGATTGACCTGGGGCAGGCCGAGGAACGGGTGCGGGCCGCTGTTATCGAGGTGCTCCGCGCGAACGCCGAGCCGCGCCTCGCTGAACTCGAGAGGCTGCGTGATTTGTACGAGGCCGGGCTGCGCCCCGTGACGGCACTCCAGCAGTTGGTTCGCGCCTGGGGACCGGCTGCCGAGCTGTACGGGTTTTCAAACATCGAAGCCAACACAGCGCTGGATCGACGCCTCAAGCTGTTGGCGCCCGAGACGCCGAGCGAGACCGACCTGCGCGGCACAGCGCTCGACCTGCGCGACCAAGCGCTCGCGCTGCTCAAGGACGCCGCCGCAACGCTCGATCCATGAAGTAGTGCAACCCGTAAGCTCGGGCGTGCCCAGCCGGCGGTGGCACGTTCAATAACACCGGCAGCCGACCAACGCCTTCTCCGGTTAGTAGGAATCCTCGAGGCGTGGGGTTGGCCGCTGGCCGGGCGCGAGAGTCCCGGCGCTTCAATGAGGTACCAAAATGCCACGACCTGACACAATCACTGACCTTCGTGACCTCAAAGACCTAGGCCGCCGGTACCGGGTCCGCGTGCTGCGGTATCGTCGAGGCGGCGAACCTGAGTCCGAGGACTTGGCCTCGACCTACGGGTCGATCAACGCCGCGTTGACTGCGGCCAACGCCATGCAATCCGACGCCGACGAGCGGGCCGAGCCGGCGCAGTGTTATGTGGTAGACGATCGGGGCGTCCCGGTCGGCCGCGCAGGTGGCCGGCCGTGAGGAAGCGTAATGCCGGCTGGGCGCGCCGGCTCGCCCAGCGTGAGCGCCGCAAGGCGCTCCTCGCGCTGCCTCGGTTGCTTCAGGCCGAGCGCCGCCGCGCGAGGGCGTCGCGATGAAAACCCCCGAACCCTGCGAGTTCTGCCGGTTCGCCGCGCGCTGTCGGGCTGAGAGGCTCGCATGTGATGCCCTGGCCGTG
Source organism: Pseudomonadota bacterium (assembly GCA_021851405.1). Taxonomy (GTDB): domain Bacteria; phylum Pseudomonadota; class Gammaproteobacteria; order Steroidobacterales; family Steroidobacteraceae; genus 13-2-20CM-66-19. The sequence continues at coordinate 527 of JAJZDW010000016.1, read as the reverse complement.
TGGTCATCCGGTGCCGGCGAGCTGCGCTGGCGGGTGGCACCTCGAGCGCCGACGCGGGCGAGGTTCGAGGCGCTGGCCGAAGCGGAGAAGCGGAAGGTGCCGCGCGCTACCGCAGCGGCGGCGGCGTGATAGGGCGCGCCTTCGCCAGAATCGCCTCGCCGGCGTCGGTAATGCCCCGGACGATGCAGCCCGATTCGCTCACGCTCGCCTCAATGAGGCCGCAATGAGCCAGCCATTCGATGCACGCACGGCCACCCGCAGCCTCGAGGCCGGGGATGTCAGTGTCCCGGGTCGGCTGCCCGGCGGGCCGTGAGGCGATGAAGCGCAGTATGTCGATGGGGCGCGGTTCGGGCGGCATGCGGCGAGCATCGCGCCGTTCCATGCCGGGCGCAACGCCAGATGCGTTTTCCGGACCAATGTGACCGCTGATTCCGGACGAACGTGACCGGCCGTTCCGGCCGAACGTGACCGCTCATTCCGCTGGAAGGTGACCGATTTTGGGCGTGTGCCCGGAATCGGCGGTCACG
>JAJZDW010000055.1:2602-13459 GCA_021851405.1 Pseudomonadota bacterium | reverse complement strand
TCGCCTTCGGGCTGGACCGTCTGGCCATGCTCATGACCGGCGCGGACAGCATCCGCGAGGTGATCGCCTTCCCGAAGACGCAGACCGCGGCCGATCCGCTCACCGATGCGCCGACCGAGGTGAGCGAAGCGCAGCTGCGCGAGCTGCACATCCGGGTGCGCAAGCCGGTGGTGTGAGCCGCGGGCGGCAGTGCATGGTGTTCCGGGCGGCCGCGCGCCCGAGGCGCACATGAGCGCCTCGGAACACATCATCTACGTCCACGGTCTGTGGATGTCCGGCGGCGAGGGGTTGCTGTTGCGTCATCGCCTGGCGCGCGAGCTCGGCGCGCAGGTGCATGCGTTCAGCTACTCCGCGGTCACTCACGGCATGGAGCAGATCACCGATGCGCTGCATGAGTTCGTCAGCGCACTCGCCCCGCCGCGGGTGCATTTCGTGGGGCACAGTCTCGGCGGCCTGGTGATCTACCGGCTGTTCGAGCGCTTCGGCGCCCCGCCCCCGGGGCGCGTGGTGTTTCTCGGCACGCCCTGTGTCGCGAGCCGCGCGGCACTGCAGGCGAGCCAGTCGCGCTTCATCAGCGCGCTGATGGGCCGCTCGGTGGCCGAGGAGCTGCTCACGCCGCATGAGCGCCGCTGGCGCTTCGCCCGACCGCTCGGGATCGTGGCCGGTTCGTACTCCCTCGGCGTGGGGCAGTTTCTGGCCGGGTTCGGCGAAGACAGCGACGGCACCGTGGCCGTCAGCGAGACGCGCCTGCCCGGGGCCACCGATCACATCGTCGTGCCGGTGAGTCACATGGGCATGCTGGTCTCAGCGCGCGTCGCGCGCGAGAGTGCGTACTTTCTGCGTGAGGGGCGATTTTCCCTCGGTTGAGCGGCGCGCCCGGCGTCACCGGAACGATGCCGCCAGCCGGCCGAGCGCCGTATCGAGTCCGTACAGGGGCGCGTGGGCGCGCCACTGACCAATCCACTCGGGGAGCGCCTCAGGCAGCATGGGTCTGGCGATCACGTAACCCTGACCGTAGTCGGCCCCGAGCCGCGCGGCCATGTCGAGCATCTCGAGGCTCTCCAGGCCCTCCACGACGACCTCCAGTCCGAGGCTCTGGGCCATGCGGATCAGCGAACCGATGAACGGGACCGTGCGGATCGGCTCGGTGGTGGCGTAGCGCACCAGGTCCTGGTCGATTTTGACGCCCTTGAACGGCAGCGTGCGCATCCGCTTCAGGCTGGAGTAACCGGAGCCCAGGTCGTCCATGACCAGCTGCACCCCGAGCGTCGCGAGACGCGAGATCGCCGCATCGCGTTCAGCGGCGATGCCGCTGTCGGCCTCCGACTCGAGCAGTTCGAGAAAGAGCCGGTGTGCGGGAATGGCCCCCTCGGCGAGGGCTTCCTCGATCCAGCGCGCGCACTCGGGCAAGACCAACACCGAGGGGGGCAGATTCAATCCCGCGGCCAGACTGAGGCCCTCGCGATCCCATTGGGTGAGCCAGGCGACGGTTTGGCGCAGGCCTTTTCTGAACAGCGCCTGTAGCTCCTGCTTGGTAAAGGAAGGTAGGAACGCCGCCGGACTGAGCAGCTGATCCCCGTCGCGAAGACGCGCCAGAACCTCGATTTTCTGCACCTCGCAGCTCGGAAATTGCACGATCGGCTGCACGACGATCTGCAGCTGGTCCTGGAACAGCAGGTCGTGGTAGCGCTGGCGGGTCGCCGTATCGATCGGCGCGGCACCGGCGGTCTCGATGCGCACGAAGGCCGGGCCGATCATGTGCTGGATCGACTCCACCCACATGCGCATCAGGGCGTTGGAGAATTGCCCGGGGTACAGGCCGAACAGGCACACCACCACGAGGGCATGGCCCCGCGCATCGAGGATCGGCACGCAGGCTGCACTGCGCGCGATAGGGAGGGCGTGGGCACGCTGTGGTGCGCGCCGGTCCGATCCGGCGATCCTGTCTTTGACGACGATCTGTCCGGACAGCCAGGCCTTGCGCCACTCGGCCGAGACCTCGCCGATCAGATCCCCGGCGGGCCATTCGCCGGGTGCTGGGTCGTCGCGCGCCGGATCGCGAAAGCCCCCCTGGAATTCCGGTACGAACTCGTCGCTCTCATCCGGGCGTCCGATCGACACGCCATAGATGCACGGCATCTCGCACAGATGCGCGGCAACGCGACTGCCGAACTCTCCGTCCTGCAGCCATTGCTGCAGGTTCGTCTCGAGCCGGGTCAGGTTCAGGATCCGGGCTTGCTCGACCGTATCGCGGCCTGCGCTTTGATGCTGGATCTCCTCGGCGAGCCGCGATTGAATGATGGAATCCAATGCCAAGCGCGCATCGACCCGCCACGGAAGCCGTTGGCTCGCATGGCGCAGCAGCCGTCCATAGTCGTCAAGCGCGCCGATGATGTCACTGTTGTCCAAGCCGATCATCGCGTGCATCTCGCCGATGTGCCTCGAGACGTGTGCATGCGTCTGGGGGTGCAGGTCCGGGCTGATCAGGCGCTTGACGTGCTCGGCTTGCAGCTCCTTCAGTCGCTCGCGCTCGGGGTCATCCAGCAGCGACAGAATGCGATTCGCCGCAGGCTGCGTGGCGAGGCGCCCGTAGAACAGCTCGACGAAGCGGGTCTCGAGTCCGTCCCAGAATCCCGCGGCCTTGCTGAGCAGGTCCCGGGCGGTGCTTCCGTAGGGATCGAGCGGCTGTTCCGCCGCGCGCTCCTCCAGGGCGAGCATTGCCGGACGCCACCAGGTTTCCCGGCTGTACTTGTTGGTTTTTGCAGCGTACATGGCCGCATCGGCCTGGCGAAGCAGGCCGTCGACGTCATCGCCATCGTCGGGGTAGACGGCAACACCCATGCTCATCGCGATGTGCAACTGATCCCCGGAGCCGAGCGCAAAGGGTGTCTCGACGACCCGATGCAGGCGCTCGAGCGTGCGCCCGAGCGTCGGTGCGAGCGTTGCGGGGTCCAGATCGTTGATGACCACGACCAACTCATCGCCGGCCAGGCGCGCCAGGAAGTCAGTCGGACGCATGTGTTCGCTGAGGCGCAGGGCAAAATCGCGCAGCAACTGATCGCCCGCCTGGTGGCCGAACTGGTCATTGACGGGCTTGAAGTCATCCAGATCGAGAAAGCCGACGGCGAGGCCGCGGTGGCGCGCCTTCGCCGCCGCGATTTGCCCCGACAGGTGTCTCTCCAGTGCGAAGCGGTTCGGTAGTCCCGTGAGCGGATCGTGGTTGGCCTGCCATTCGAGCGTCTCGAATGCCCGCCGCCGCGCCGAGACGTCCCGGAACACGACGACGCAGCCGCGCAACACGCCGCTTTCGAAGAACATGGGCGAGGCGGAGCCTTCCATGAAGCCGCGGGTGCCATCGCGCCGCTCCAGGATATGGTCGCTCGACAGCTCGATCGTCCGGTGGTGCGCGAGGACTTCGGCGATGACGTCGTGCAGGTCCTGCTGCGCCTCGTGACGACGTACCCGCAAGACCTCCCGGGAAGGTCGCGAGAGTGCCTCGGCGGCCGTCCAACCGGTCAGCTCGCAGGCCTTGGCGTTCAGGTACGTGATGGTGCCCAGGGGGGTGGCAGTCAGCACACCGTCCTCGATGGAGGCGAGTGACACCCGGGCGAGCTCACGCTCCTCGTAGAGTTGTTGGGCGAGTTCCCGTTCGCGGTTGCGCAGGTCGATCCGGTCAAGTCCATGCGAGATGTCGCGTGCGAGGGAGGTCAGTGTCTCGCGCAGCTCGTGATCGAAGATCCCGGAGCGCGCATGATAGACGGTGAAAATCGCCCAGACCTTGCCGTTGCGCGAGATCGGCAGAGCGGCGCTGGCATCGAGGTTGTAGCGGCGCGCGCGCTCGCGCCAGTGTCCCAGGTGCTCGGCGGACTCGAACGACTGATTGAAGCGCGGTGTACCGTCCCGCCAGGTACTCCCGGTCGGCCCGCGTCCTTGCGGCAGGTCCGGGTCGGTCCTGACATCGATCCTCTCGAGGTACTGAACTGCCCGTCCCGAGGCGGCGAGGATGCTGAAGCGGCCGCGGTCATCGGGTTTGCCGATCCAGGCGAGCTCCAGGTGGGCGTGCCGGACGGCAAGATCGCACAGCGGCTTGAACAGCGACACATCATCCGGGCTGCTCGCGACCAGATGATTGATCGCGGCGTGAAGCGTATTGAAGTCGGCGAGCCGGATCAGCCGCGTGATGTCGATCTGGGTGCTGATGAAGCCCTCGAGGGCGCCGTCCTGGGCGTAGAACGGCCGGCATGAGATCTGAACCCAGTAGATCAGGCCATTCCTCGCATAATTCGCGATCGTCGTCTCGAACGGCTGCTGGTGCGCGATCGCCGTGCGCATCAGTGTGATGGCCTCAGGGGAACTCTCCGGGCCCTGCAGCAGCTCACCGGGCTTGCGGCCGATGAACTGCGCAGGGCCGTAGCCGCTGATCTGTTCGATCTCCTCGTTGATCCAGAGGGTGTGGCCGAGCGGATCGGTGATGATGACGCCGTTGGTCGTATTCTCGGCGACCAGATCCGCCAGTCGATTGCTCAGGGATGCCGTCGCGCCATTGTCGTTCATCAAGCGTATGCCTCTTGATGCGGGGTGCCCGTGCAGGCACCCGGTTCAGATTCACCGCTGCGCTCCGTGACGCGTCCCTGTCCCGCGGGGTCCCGCCGGTGCGGTCCGAATGAATGTGCTCGGACTGCAGAGGCCTCCGAGGTCCGCTCGCGCCGGCCCAGAGGAGGGAATGAAATCCCTGCCGGGGGCTCCGGGTCGCGTCACCCATGCCGCCTGCGAGTCTAGCCGAAGGCCGCTCTGCGGTGTCATGTTGGCGGGAAATTCGTGACCGTCTTGTCTAGGTCACGGTCGATGGGCGTGCGCCCATCGGCGTTTCCGGGACGCGGAGCCGGCACCCCGAGGGAGACTCGGTATCCGGCACGCCAACGGTGGGGTCTTAGAGCGTCTTGCGCAGACAGGTCGCGCTTTGCGGGCACAACGCGGCGAATTCCGGGCTCGCCCGCACGGCCTCCGGGGCCTGCGCGCGCGCGATCACCTCATAGTCGAGTCCGGTGAAGAACGCCTCTGCGCTCTGGGTCAGCAACACGATCTGCTGCAGGCCCGCAGCGCGTGCCTGACGTTCCAGGGCCTTCACCAGCCGATGTCCGAGGCCGCATCCGCGCCACGCCGGGGCGACCGCGAGGGAACGGAGCAGCGCGGCTTCGGCATGGATCTCGAGCGCGCCGGTACCGACCAGTTCGGTCCCGGCGGCCGCCACCTGGAACATCGGCCGCGAGTCGCGCAGGTCTGCCGTGGGCAGCCCGGCGGCCTCGAGCAGCGCACGGATGGCTTCCAAGTCACTCCCCGTCGCGGCGCGAATCAGGGGGGTCATGGGCCGCTGTCTCTGCCGTCCTCGAGCAGCTGGCGCAGGCGATAGAGCGCCTCGAGCGCCGCTCTGGGGGTGAGCGTGTCCGGGTCGAGCGCCTCCAGTGCGCTGCGCAGCGGATCGGGCGGCGGCTCGGGTACCGTGGCGAACAGCGGCAGCTCGCGCTGCGGCTGCAGCGCCGATTCGTGCGCATCGCGCTGCGCCTCGAGCGAGCGGAGGTATTCGCGCGCTTGGGTGATCACCTCGCGGGGCACGCCCGCGAGCTGCGCGACCTGCAGTCCGTAGCTGCGGTTGGCCGGCCCCTCCTTGACCGCATGCAGGAACACGATCCCCTCGCCGTGCTCGGTGGCATCCAGGTGCACGTTGGCGCAGCCGTCGATCTCGCTCGCCAGGCCCGTCAGCTCGAAGTAATGGGTCGCGAACAGGGTGAACGCCTTCAGACGCGTGCCGATGTGCCGTGCCATGGCCCAGGCGAGCGACAGGCCGTCGAACGTGCTGGTGCCGCGGCCGATCTCGTCCATCAGGATCAGGCTGCGCGGTCCGGCGTTGTGGAGGATGTTGGCCGCCTCGGTCATCTCCACCATGAACGTCGAGCGGCCGCCGGCCAGATCGTCCGCCGCGCCGATGCGCGTGAAGATGCGGTCCACGGGACCGAGCCGCGCCTCGGCGGCCGGCACGTAGCTGCCGATGTGCGCCAGGATCACGATGATCGCGGTCTGGCGCATGTACGTTGATTTGCCGCCCATGTTCGGGCCGGTGATGACCAGCATCCGCCGCGCATCATCGAGCGCGAGGTCGTTCGGCACGAAGGCGCCCGCGGCGAAGCGCTCCACCACCGGGTGACGGCCGGCGCGGATGCCGATCGCCGGGGAGTCGGTGAGCTCAGGGGCGCTCCACTCGAGCGCGCCGGCGCGCTCGGCGAGTGCCCCGAGCGCGTCGATTTCCGCGAGCGCCCCGGCCGTCTCCTGCAGGGGGGGCAGCTGCTCGATCAGCTGCGTCAGTACCGCCTCGTAGAGCGCCTTCTCGCGCCCGAGCGCGCGCTCGCGAGCCCCGAGCACCTTGTCCTCGAAGCCCTTCAGCTCCGGGGTGATGAAGCGCTCGGCGGACTTCACCGTCTGGCGCCGACGGTACTCCTGCGGTGCGCGCTCGGCATCCTTGCGCGGGATTTCGATGAAAAACCCCTGGACGCGGTTGTAGCCGAGCTTCAGGGATGCGATCCCGGTGCGCTCGCGCTCCCGCCGTTCGAGCTCGAGCAGGAATTCGTCGGTGTGCGTGGCGATGCGCCGCAGCTCATCGAGCTCGGGGTCGTAGCCCGCCGCAATGACGTCCCCGTCGCGCAGGAACGTCGCGGGCTCCTCGGCGATCGCCCGGCGCAGCAGCTCGGTCTCGGCCTCGTGCGTGCCCATCCGTGCGCGGGTGTGGGCGATGAGCGGGGAGTCGATCCGCTCCAGCGCGGCATGGACCGGGGCGAGCGCGCCGAGCGAGGCGCGCAGCTGCGTCAGATCGCGCGGGCGGGCCGAGCGCAGCGCCACGCGCGAGAGGATGCGCTCGACGTCCCCGACGCTGCGCAGCCGCTCGCGCAGTTCCTCGAACGCGCGGCCCTCGAGCAGCGCCCCCACGGCCTGATAGCGCTGACGCAGGGCCTGCGGATCGGTGATGGGCCGATTCAGCCAGCGGCGCAGCTGCCGCGAGCCCATCGTCGTGGCACACACGTCGAGCACCGCGAACAGCGTCGCATCCTCGCGGCCGGTGAGGCTAACGTCGAGTTCAAGGTTGCGGCGCGTGGCCGCATCGATCAGGAGTCCCTCGCCGCGCTCCTCGACCGTCAGCCCGCGAATGTGCGGCAGGGCGCTCTTCTGGGTGTCGCGTACGTACTGCAGCAGCGCGCCCGCGGCGGCGATCGCCAGCGGCAGCTCATCGGCCCCGAAGCCCTTCAGGTCGAGCGTGCCGAGCTGGTCGGTGAGCAGCCGCGAGGCGCTGGCGAGCTCGAAGTGCCAGGGCGGACGGGTGCGCAGCGCCGCGCCGGTGCGCAGCGCCTCGCGCGGATCCTCGGCCACCAGCAGCTCGGCGGGCTTCAGGCGCTCGAGCTCCGCCTCGAGCGCCCCGACACCGCTCGACTGCAGGACGGTGAAGCGGCCGGCCGCGAGGTCGAGCCAGGCGAGTCCGAAGCGATCCCCGTCGCGCGCCACCGCGGCGACCAGCGTGTCCTGGCGCTCCTCGAGCAGCGCCGCATCCGTCACCGTCCCCGGGGTGACGATGCGGACCACCTCGCGCTCGACGGGCCCCTTGGACTTCGACGGATCGCCCCTCTGTTCGCAGATGGCCACGCTCTCGCCCTGGCGCACCAGGCGCTGCAGGTAGGACTCCACGCTGTGCGCCGGCACGCCGGCCATCGGGATCGGCTGACCCGCCGACTGTCCGCGTGAGGTGAGCGTGATGTCCAGCAGCGCCGCGGCGCGGCGTGCGTCCTCGTAGAACATCTCGTAGAAATCGCCCATACGGTAAAAGAGCAGCACGTCCGGGTGGCTGCTCTTGATGCGCAGATACTGCTGCATCATCGGCGTGTGGGCATTGGCTAAATCATTCAAGGCAGTGCTGTCCAAACCGGGGGGCGCCGAGCAGCGCAGATTAACTCGGCGTCTGCGCAAGTGCGAGAACCGGTACCTGAGCGGCTCGTACGCGCGCGACCTGTGCTTGGGGCGCGCCGCCGGGACCGATGGCAGCGGCATTTCGGTGGACCCGGACCTGCGACACCGCGAGCGACGACCCCCTCGAGCCCTGCGGTTCAAGTCCTGAGCGCATGCCGATACGCCATGACTGATGTCGTATCCGCCCGCGCAGCCGGGCACGCGCGGCTCGTTGGATGTGATGTCTTGGCCGTGGCATCTTTGGATACCGACGGTCGTGCCCGCGCGCCTGGCCACGCCGAGGAACTGTGAGTGACGCTGCCGCAGGCACACTCTGCGGAATGCCTGGGCTCACGGGGTCCGCTTGGCGCGCCATGGCTGCCGGGAGGGGGCCCAGAGCGTGCGCTTCGCGCTCGATCAGCCCCGCTTCGCACCGAACTGCGCCACGCCTTCACGGCACACCCGGCTCAAGGCCGCCTAAATGCTTTCAGGAACCGTGCGACGAGGGGTAGGATAACAGTCTCGATTCTGCCCGCACGTAGTGGAAGGAGACCGCGCCGTGAGCAAAGTACATCTGTCTTTGGTCCTTACTCTCTCGGTACTGTTGGCCAGCTGTGCGCAGACACCGTTCGGCAATACCAAGGCGCTCACCGCCGAGGCGGCCCGTTTCGGCGTCTCGCGCCATTTTCTGCTCAGCGCGGAGAGTGCCGGGTATTCCCCCCGAATCCGTCACGGTAAGACGGCCTTTTGCACCCATCGATCCACCTTTTCGTACATTCCGCGGCTGCAATGTTTCGGTACGAGTGCGCTGGAGGGCCGCCTGCAGCAGCAAGTGAGGTTCCGCCGATCGGTTCGAACTGCGGTCAGATCCTCGCCCACGTCCTCCTCCACGGGGTGAGCGCTGACGGACCAGGAGCCACTTCCGCAGGCCACGCGGTGCTCGCCACGGCCCGGTGACCCCGTGGCGCGCCATCGGCGTGACGGACCGGTCACTCGCCTATGAGGCAGCCGCGCCCAGATTAAGGGGTGGCGCCGCCGGGGCGCGGCGTGAACCGCATGGAAGGTCCTACGGGAGCGACGCGGTGCGCGTGCGGTCAGGCACAGCGAAGTGCAGAGGTCAGTGTTCAGGGTGCTCACCGGGGCGCGCTGTCCGAATCGGGGAGGCGAGCGGCGCCCATGAGCCCGTCATGGCCGGAGTGCCCAAATCAGTCGATGAGCCGTCACAGGTATCGCCCTATTCAAAAGCAATGTTCATTTCAGGCGTGCCGCCGGCGTCCTCCGGCAGCACGCGAGACGTGATCCGGCGCCCGGGGCCTTCAGTCCAATGGCCACGAGCTCGGTCCAGCCCTCTGCGGTCGGCGCCGAGGGCGGACTGAGATGAGCGCGTCAGATGACCTCGCGTCATCACCCAAAACGGTGCAGCCTCAGGAACTGCGAGCGCCGCTGCGCCCGAGGTTGCGCAAGCCGCTCGAATTCCCTCGTTCCCAAGACCGCGACGCTCCGGCGCTCGTAACCCTGCGTGCACGCAGGTCACCTTGAGGCCGCCCTCCAGTGCCCGAATGGGACTCTGTCCACGGAACTGCCGGGGACGCAGACGGCGTTCTCTCGAGGGGTGGTCACTGAGCTTGCCGATCCGCGACTCGGCAGCACCGTTCAGCCGCGCCGGCTATGTCTAGCAGCGCACAGACCGCGCGGGTGTACCGCGCATAATCGACGAGTGAGCACACAACCCCTGGGCGCGCCCGATCGGCGCTGCCGCAGAGTCATGGTGTGCACAGCCCTCAGGGGCTCGCCAACCGTCCGCGCACCAGTGTCGGAAATACCGCTGGTCAGGAGTCCACGACATGTCCCCGGAAAACATCTCCTCGGCGCCCCACGCGCCGCCTGCTTCAGGTCCAGAGTTCACCGCGAAACCGCTCGATGCGCCATCCCGCGCGAGCGGTCACGCCACGAGCCCGGAGCACTTCGCATCACCCAATGGCGGTAGTGCGGATGGTTCCATGAGCCGCGCGGGCCCTGCGCGCGCGGAGTCGCACGCCCCGGCGGAGCCCTCCGTCGGGTCAAGGCGGCTCACTCGCGCCGCCCACGCCACCGCCAATACGCTGAACCACACCGCGGAATATCTTCGCAAACACGACGCCACGAGCATGTTGTCGGACGCCAAGCGCCTCGCCAAAGACAACCCGGGCCTGACGCTCCTCGGGGGCGCCATCATCGGCTTCGTGCTCGGCAAATTATGGGCGCGTAACTGAGGTCGGGGCAGATCCCATGTCTGACGAACAGCGCTCCGCGTTCGACATTCTTCGAGAAGTGCTGAGCGATGCTCAGGACATTCTGCGGGCGGAGGTGCAGCTCGCGCTGGCGCAGGTGCGCGAGGAGGTCCTCGACGCCCGCGCGGGCGCGCAATGGCTCGGCATGGGAATTCTCAGTGCGGTGTTTGCCGTCCTCTTTGCGCTCCTCGCCGTCGTGATGCTTCTCTCATATGTCCTGCGTCCGTGGGCCGCCGCATTGATCGTCGCGCTCGCGCTGGCGATTTGCGCCGCCTGCATGGTCAGGAGCGGCTCCGGGCGGCTGAAGAGGCTCGCCGGCTCGTCCAAACAGCGCATGGAATTGAACCAAGAGCCTTGAATGAGCAAGACATCCGCGCACCTAGTTGCTGACCTTCGGCTTAAGCGCAAAGCATTGCACGCCAACATCGAGGCGCTGCAGGGGAAGGTGCACTCGGTCACCGACTGGCGGCAGCAGTTCGAGCGGCATCCTCTGCTGATGAGCGCTGCGGCCATGGGCGCCGGGGCATTGCTGGCAACCCTCACGGCTAGGACTGAGCGGCACCGAGACTCTCCGGACGGCGCAGTCGCATCGGACGGGTCT
>JAJZDW010000055.1:0-2502 GCA_021851405.1 Pseudomonadota bacterium | reverse complement strand
TCGGATCCCGGCGAGCCCACGCAGCGTGAGACCACCTCGCCGGATCCGCGGGCGAAGGCGACGGCGCGACGGGCCGGAAGCCGAACGCGGCTGGAGTAGGCGCTGGTCAGCCGTTCGCTGCCGGTGCGATTCCGCAGCAGCCCGCATCGCCACCTTTGCACCGGAGGATGTGCCGCGCCGGCCGGGTGTCGAGCGACTCGGGGATTCGGCCGTTCTGCGATCGGGCCGTCCGAAGAACACGGCGACATCGGGCGGCGTCCGAAGAGGAGACGTCGCGCTCCCCCGCGGGGTGCCGGTCTTGCTGCGCGCCGGCCCGGCCGATGGCCGCGTCCAGGCGGGCGGTCGGGCCGCGAATCTGATGGTGTCGCCTCCGTCACCTCGCGCTACGGGCTCCATCGGCACTCCCTGGCCGCAGCCGAAGATCCCACGCTGCGGCTGCCGAGGCCGGGGTGATCCCGGTTCACGGTGCGCGGGGAGTTCGCTGGCGCGTCGCGGCCTCCGCTCCTTGCGCCGCCGCGCGAGAACCGTCGCTCTGGGGGCGCGGTGTCGATGGCCGATCCGGCGCGCCGGACGGACGCGTTCTGCGCTCACGGACGGAGCGCGTGTCGCGCTCGGGCGCCTGGCGCGCGAGTCAATGGTTCGATCGATGTCGTGTCATGTCGCGACCGTGCCCAGTTGAGGAGAGGACGATGAGCGATGAGTATCTGTCCAATTTGGTCCTGGCGGGCATTCCGGAGCGCCATCGCGCATTCATCCGCGAGAAACTTCAGCCCGTTACGCTGAAATTCCGCCAAGTGCTTTACGAGCCGGGACGGACCATTGGGTACGTCTATTTTCCCATTGATTGTCTGATTTCGCTGCTGACCACCGTGGACAAGCGTCGCAGCCTCGAGGTGGGCATGGTTGGCAGAGAGGGCATGGCGGGCATGCCGTTCATTCTGGGCGTCGGAAAATCCGGAGTTCGCGCGATCGTTCAGGGCGGCGGCAAGGCACTGCGCATGTCCGCGGCGTGCTTCCTCCGGGAATTCAACCGCAATCCGCCCCTGCAGCAGGCGCTGTATCGATACACGTTCGCGCTGCTGACGCAGATATCGCAGACGGCGGCCTGTAACCGGTTTCATGAGGCCGATGCGCGCCTGGCGCGGTGGCTGCTGATGACCCGTGATCGCGTCGGCGCCCCGGAGTTCTTTCTCACCCAGGAATTTCTCTCGCATATGCTCGGGTTGCGCCGCGAAGCGGTGAGTCTGGCCGCTGGCGTGCTGAAGCGCCGAGGCATCATCTATTATCGGCGCGGCCGGCTGCGAATTTTGAATGAGAAGGAACTCGAATCGTCTTCCTGCATGTGCTACCGCGCGGTTCAGGAGATCTATCGACGCACACAGGGGTGATCGGCTGCGCGGGCGAGCATGCGGGCGCCTTCTGCGGCCCGAGCGCGCGCCGCAACGCTCGGTGCACAGTCACTTGAGCGCGGCCGTCATGTGATCGCACATGCGCGGGGAGAACAGCTGACACTGCGCGCCGCCGAGCATTTTGGCGTTGATCATGGCGATGTCGGCGTGGCGGATGACGGTGTCTGCATCGGCGCTGTCGGTCGGGAAGAGCGCAATGCCGATGCTGACCGTGACGCGCAGCATCTGCGGATCAATCGAATGGGGGCGGTGCAGGGAAGCGAGCAAGTGCTGCGCGCAGAGGGTTGCGTCACGTATCTGCTCCACTTCCGGCAGCAGGATGATGAACTCATCGCCGCCATGGCGACTCACCGTATCGGACTCGCGCACCGTGTGGATCATTCGATGAGCCATGGAGCGCAACAATGCATCGCCGCTGGCATGACCCATGGAGTCATTGATCTGCTTGAACCGATCCACGTCGAGAAATAGGACGGCAAGCAGCGAGTGACGACGGCGCGCGAGCGAGATGGCCTGCGTCAGCCGCTCGTTGAGCAATAATCTGTTGGGAAGATCGGTCAATGTGTCGTGCTGGGCTCTGTGAACCAACTCCAGTGCCCTTGAGCGCGTCACGCCGACATCGCGAAAGACGATCACGGCACCGCACAGTTCGCCGCGCTCGTTGTGCATGGGCGCGGCCGTGTCGTCGATCGCGGTCTCGGAGCCGTCGCGGTGAATCATGACGCTGTTGGGGCTCAGCGTCGCGGTCCTGTTCTGCAGAATGGCGGTGGCCAGTGGATTCACCGCGGGTTCGCGGCTTTGACCATCGATAATGTGCAGGACCTGCAAATGCGAGCGTCCGCACGCGGCCGTGCGCGACCAACCGGTCATGCGTTCGGCGGCGGGATTGAGATATGTGACAGTACCGCGGATGTCGATCGCTATCACGCCGTCAGCAATTGAGTCGAGAGTCATCTGCAGTGACTCGACGGCGGATTGTGGTGTCGGCGAAAGCACGGAGTTTCTCCATGATCGATCCAGCACAGTGGGTAGAGTGGCGCGACAGGTCGGGTCAATCTGTACGCTATCGCACACAGATGAGGTCGGCACAGGC